>NZ_CAWPHW010000013.1:0-26297 GCF_963888145.1 Cronobacter sp. EKM101R
TCGGCCTGCTGTCGCGAGGTGGCGTATATTACGCTTTCCTCTTTCAGAGTCAACCCTTAATTTCAGGATTTTTCTCTCATCGCGCCGGCCATTTCGTGAAGTGCTTCACATTGCCGTCTCGATGGAGGCGCATTATAGGGATCTCAGTTTTCAGCACAACCCTTTTTTCGATCTTTTCTTTCAACTGCTGTTTTTTCATGCTTATTGCTGCGATCCCGCGCGATCTGCTCAACGAACAGGCGCATTTACCCTTGCACACTGCCCCAAATCCAACCAAAGTCTTCTTACTCTTGATAAGAAACCGAGGCGATTATGTCTTCTTCTGTATTACGTCCTTATAAAAATACCTTTCCCGGCACAGGCCAGCGCGTGATGGTGGATAGCTCAAGCGTAGTGATTGGCGATGTCAGGCTGGCTGACGATGTGGGCGTCTGGCCCCTGGTGGTGATCCGCGGAGACGTCAATTATGTCGCCGTTGGCGCGCGTACAAATATTCAGGATGGCAGCGTCTTGCACGTCACGCATAAATCTTCTTATAACCCTGAGGGTAATCCGCTCATCATTGGCGAAGACGTTACGGTTGGGCATAAGGTCATGCTGCATGGCTGCACCATTGGCAATCGCGTGCTGGTCGGCATGGGATCGATCGTACTTGACGGCGCCATTATAGAAGATGACGTGATGATAGGTGCCGGAAGCCTGGTGCCGCAGAATAAGCGTCTGGAAAGCGGCTACCTGTATCTCGGCAGCCCGGTAAAGCAGATTCGCCCGTTAAAAGACGCAGAGCGCGAAGGGCTGCGCTACTCGGCGAATAACTATGTGAAGTGGAAAGATGAGTATCTGGCTCAGGAGAGCCACACCCAGCCCTGATTATCCTCTTCCTGAGCAGCGATAAGCTGCTCAGCTTCTTCTTCAAGATCCCAACGGTGCTGTCGGAATGCCGCGATCCATTCATCGGGCGACTCGCCAGCAAAACGGGCCGCCAGCACAGACTGCGGAATCGCACAGGTAAGGACCAGTCCATTGACCAACGCCGGAAAACACACGGCCTGCCGCTGTTCATCCCAGTGCTCACGATCCGGGAACTGAATCGCCTGATTCATTGCGCCAGCTCCTGCTTGAGCTTCTCAATCACCGGCACAACTTCCGGCAGGACGCCATGCCAGAGCAGAACCGCGTGCGCCGCCTGGCCCACCAGCATACCCAGCCCGTCCGCGAGATGCGTTGCGCCCTGTGTCTGACACCATGACAGGAACGGCGTCAGGCCTTTCTGATAGAACATGTCATAGCAAGCCGTTTTTCCCGCAATCAGTGCCGCCGGAAGCGCCGGAATCTCGCCATGAATTCCGCTGGAAGTGGCATTAATAATGAGATCGAACTCATGACCAACCAGATCCGCAAGCGCGACGGCATTCACGCTGCCGGTATGACTAAAGAGCGTCGCCAGTTCCTGCGCGCGGGCAAAGGTGCGGTTAGTAATAGTTACCGCGCAATCCAGCGACAGCAGAGGCAACAAGACGCCCCGCGCTGCCCCGCCTGCGCCCACCAGCAGGATCCGGTAACGCGGCTGGATCATGCCGAGGCGCTCAAGATCGCTTAAAAGACCAATACCATCTGTGTTGTCGCCCAGTAAACGCCCATCTTCAAGCCGCTTCAGCGTATTGACCGCACCGGCAAGCGCTGCTCTTTCCGTCAGTTCATCGGCACGAGCAAAAGCCTGTTCTTTAAAAGGCACCGTCACGTTTGCGCCCTTTCCACCCGCGCTGAAGAAGGCTTCCAGCGTCTTCACAAAGTTATCAAGCGGCGCCTGTACGCGTCCGTACGGATGCGCAATCTGTAACTGCTGCGCAAATTGCTGATGAATAAATGGCGATTTGCTGTGCGAGACAGGATTACCAAAAACAGCGTAGGTTTCCATGCGTTACCCTTGTCGGAAAAGTGCACCCGTCAGCGCATCACGGATCTCGGAGGGGTTTTGTCGACCGCCCGTTGCGCCATGCAGTACCGGGAAATTTTCACCGAACTGTGCCAGTACTTCCAGCGCCGTACGGCATGGCTCAAGCCCGGAAAGATTGGCGCTGGTCGATACCAGCGGTTTGCCGAAGGCTTCACACAGCGCAATGACCTGCGGATGATTCGTGACGCGAACCGCCAGCGAGTTAAAACGGCCAGTCAGCCAGCGGGGCGTTGATGCCTTTGCCGGGAAAACAAACGTCACTGGCCCAGGCCAGCAGGCAAACACCGCTTCACGCTGTTCCGGCGTCAGCGCAGCGTCATCTATATAGGGCTTGAGTTGCTCAAAGTTTGCCGCAATCAGGATGAGCCCTTTTTCCATGGGCCGCTGTTTTAATTCCAGCAGTCGTTTTACGGCGGTTTCGCTGTCGGGATCACACCCCACACCGAATACCGCTTCTGTTGGATAAGCGATGACATGTTCTTTTTTAAGGACGTCGACGATAGAGGATATCGCGTCCGCAGGCTGATTATTCTTCACGGTCTTATTCCGCCGTTACCGGCTTTCCACATTGTTTACTGGCGCAAAAGCGTTTCATGCCCTGCGCGGTTTTCTTTTCTATAAGGAGGGGATAATGGCATTCCGGGCATTCGCCTGCCACCGGTCTGGCATTAATCACAAACTGGCAGTCCGGATAGCGATCGCAGGAATAAAAGGTTTTGCCAAAGCGCGACCGACGCTGAACCAGATGGCCATCGCTACACTGAGGACAGTGCAATGCGGTTTCGTCAGGTTTGTCGATCTGTTCAGTGTGTTCGCACTCAGGATAACGGCTGCAGCCGATAAACATGCCGAAACGCCCCTGCCTTAGCACAAGCGTCGCGTCACATACCGGGCATTGCTGGCCTTCGAGTACTTTGACGATGTGACCGTCCGCCTGGCCTTTCAGCGGGCGAACGTAATCACATTCGGGGTAATGCGAACATCCCAGGAAAGGACCATGCTTCCCGGAACGTATAAGGAGTTCAGCCCCGCATTTTGGGCAGGGCTCGTGTTTGGGCACTGAAAAGAGTGCTGACCTTGCCATAATTCACCACTGCGCTGAAAATATCAGTGCAGCATACCGTCATTCACCTCAAAGAGCAGTTCTTCCATTTGTTGATAGGCATTTTCACATCCGGGAATGTTAAAAAGCACCATCAGGATGACCCACTTAAGATCTTCTAAATCAAACTCGGCGGTATCCAGCGCCATGACGCGCTCAATAACCATTTCACGAGTTTCGAGATTCAGCACCTGAATTTGTTCCAGAAACAGCAGGAACCCCCGACAGCTGGCGTCCAGCCGCTGGCACTCTTCTGCGGTGTAAATACGCATTGAGAGTGGATCCGACGCCAGTTGCATCGGCGCGGAAAGACCATCCTGATAATCCGCCAGCTTTTCCAGCCATAACAGCGCATTAAAGATATCTTCCTGATCAAAACCCGCATCCGTCAGGTCCCGCGTCAGCTTATCCTGGTCAACGCGCATCTCAGCTTCGTTATGGATATAGGTTTCAAACAAATACATTAGTACGTCGAACATGGCCTGCCCTCCTCACTCGGACATAGCCGCCGGGTACAGCTGCGATCCATCCTGCTAACTCCAGTTCGAGTAGCTGGGCTACCGTCAATGGCACAGGTTGGCCGGCACGTTCAGCGACGACGTCAACAGGTGTAACCTCATCTCCTACGTTAGCCAACAGCTCGGGAAATGGCAATGCACCTTCCTCTTGATCCGGTGAATAATTCACAGTCTTGAGCCAGGGCAGCTCGTTTTGTAAATAATCGATAATGTCCTGAGGATGAGTAACGGCGATAGCGCCTTGTTGAATCAGCCAGTGCGGCCCTTCACAACCGGGATTACCGACAGGGCCCGGCAGCGCGAAAACTTCGCGCCCTTGCTCAATGGCGCACCGCGCAGTGACCAGTGAACCGCTGCGTAACGCAGCCTCGACCACCAGCACGCCAACGCTCAATCCGCTGATGATACGATTACGCCTTGGGAAGTGCGCCGGGCGGGGCTGCGCCTCAAAAGGAAACTCTGACACCACCGCTCCGCCTTGCTCAATTATCTCCTCCGCCAGTTTGCGATGACGCGCCGGATACACCTGGGCGAGGCCGTTACCCAACACCGCGATAGTTTTCCCCTGCGCCTTAAGCGCGCTGCGGTGCGCGATAGCGTCTATCCCCAGCGCCAGCCCGCTGGTTAAGGTCAGGCCGCTTTCCGCCAGCGCATAACAGAATTTGCTGCCCCACTGCTCGCCATACCACGAATGATGGCGGCTACCGACGACAGCTAACTGCGGCCGGGTCAATGCCCGGGGATCGCCCGCCACCAGCAACGCGCCGGGGAACCATTCGATTGCACGTAAAGAAACGGGATAATGCGCAGAGCGTGCAGTAAGTAAATGATGCTCAGGCATTTCAAGCCAGCGCAGAGCAGCCTCAAGCTTCGCCTGCGGATAACCGAAGAAAAGCGCCCGTTGCTTTATGTTAAGCCCCGCCAGCCGTAATGCCTCGGCGGGATCGCCGGGCATATTTTGCAGCCGCTGAAAAGCCCGAACCATTATTTCGCCGCTCAGGCTATACACCGCCATCAGGCGTAACCAAATCTCCATTGATGACATCGCGCTATCCCCCGCCAGACGCCGTTCTCTAATCCCTGTGATTCGTTGCTGATGCTGTCAATCAAAGGGGGATTTGTCTAGAATAGAGGTTAAGATCCTTTCAACTCTTGAATACAGCTCTGGAAATTTATGTCAGTTTTGCAGGTATTACATATTCCCGACGAGCGGCTTCGCATCGTCGCTGAACCGGTTAAAGAAGTTAATGCAGATATTCAGCGTATCGTTGATGATATGT
This sequence comes from Cronobacter sp. EKM101R, assembly GCF_963888145.1. Classification (NCBI taxonomy): domain Bacteria; kingdom Pseudomonadati; phylum Pseudomonadota; class Gammaproteobacteria; order Enterobacterales; family Enterobacteriaceae; genus Cronobacter; species Cronobacter sp. EKM101R. The sequence continues at coordinate 4,858 of NZ_CAWPHW010000013.1, forward strand.
TCGACACGATGTACGCCGAAGAAGGCATTGGGCTTGCCGCAACCCAGGTAGATATTCATCAGCGTATTATCGTGATTGATGTTTCTGAAAATCGCGATGAGCGCCTGGTGCTTATCAACCCGGAGATGCTGGAACAGTCCGGCGAAACCGGCATTGAAGAGGGCTGCCTCTCTATTCCGGAACAACGCGCCTTTGTGCCGCGCGCCGAGAAAGTGAAAATCCGCGCGCTTGACCGCAACGGGAAAACGTTTGAACTGGAAGCTGACGGTCTGCTGGCCATTTGTATCCAGCATGAAATGGATCACCTGGTCGGTAAATTATTTATCGATTATCTGTCGCCAATGAAGCGTCAGCGTATTCGCCAGAAAGTTGAAAAACTGGATCGCATGAAGGCGAAAGCCGCAGGTTAAATAAAGACAGGGAATAACGTGTCCGAGTCACTTCGCATTATTTTCGCCGGTACGCCGGATTTCGCAGCGCGTCATCTCGACGCGTTGTTGTCCTCTTCCCATCAGGTCGTTGGCGTATTCACTCAGCCAGACCGTCCGGCGGGCCGCGGTAAAAAGCTGATGCCAGGGCCGGTAAAAGTACTGGCGCAAGAAAATGACATCCCGGTCTTTCAGCCGAAATCTCTGCGCCCAGCGGAAAATCAGGCGCTCGTGTCTGCGCTGAATGCTGATGTCATGGTGGTAGTCGCTTACGGTTTGATTCTTCCTGAAGCGGTGCTGGCGATGCCTCGCCTGGGCTGTATTAACGTACACGGCTCGCTGCTTCCGCGCTGGCGCGGCGCGGCGCCTATTCAGCGTTCGCTGTGGGCGGGCGATTCTGAAACCGGCGTGACTATCATGCAGATGGACAAAGGGCTCGATACCGGCGACATGTTGCGTAAGCTCTCCTGCCCGATTACTGCCGACGACACCAGCGCCTCGCTGTATGACAAGCTGGCACAGCTTGGCCCGCAGGGGCTGCTCGCCACGCTTGAGGATCTGGCAACGGACCGCGCGGTTCCTGAAAAACAGGATGACGCACAGGCAACGTATGCAGACAAGCTTAGTAAAGAAGAGGCCCGCCTCGACTGGACGCTTTCCGCCGCGCAGCTTGAACGCTGTATCCGCGCGTTTAACCCCTGGCCTGTTAGCTTTTTCATGATTGACGATCAGCCTGTGAAAGTCTGGAAAGCGTCGGTTATCCATCAGCAGAGTAACGCGTCTCCTGGCACCGTGCTTGATGCGGGTAAACAGGGTATCCAGATAGCGACGGCGGATGGCATCCTCAATCTGGAAGAACTCCAGCCTGCGGGTAAAAAACCGATGTCAGCGCAGGATCTTTTAAACTCCCGCCGGGAGTGGTTTACGCCAGGCGCGATTCTCGCCTGAGCGACGGCATTAACAGCCCGGTTTTCCGGGCCTTTTTATTTCAGATGCAGGTTAACCTGCCCGTGGCTATGAAAAAATCCATTAATCTCCGCAGCCTGGCGGCGCAAGCTATCGAACAGGTAGTCGAAAAAGGCCAGTCCCTCAGTACCGTTCTGCCGCCCCTCCAGCATAAAGTCTCTGATAAAGACAAAGCGCTGTTACAGGAACTTTGCTTCGGCGTTCTGCGCACGCTCTCGCAGCAGGAATGGCTTATCAATAAGCTGATGTCGCGCCCGATGACAGGTAAACAGCGCACCATTCATTACCTGATTATGGTGGGCTTATATCAGCTGCTGTATACGCGTATTCCGCCGCACGCAGCGCTGGCTGAAACCGTGGAAGGCGCGGTGGCGATCAAGCGCATGCAGTTTAAGGGGCTGATTAACGGCGTATTGCGCCAGTTTCAGCGCCAGCAGGATGAGTTACTGGCCGAATTTGCAGGTCAGGATGCGCGCTGGTTACATCCGATGTGGCTGTTAAAGCGGCTTCAGACCGCCTGGCCACAAGAGTGGCAAGCCGTGGTGCAAGCCAACAACGAGCGCCCGCCAATGTGGCTGCGCGTCAACCGTCAGCATCATTCCCGCGACGAGTGGCTTACGCTGCTGGAAGAAAACGGGATGACGGGTCATATCCACCCGCGTTACCCGGACGCCGTACGCCTTGAAGCGCCGGTGCCGGTCAGCGCGCTCCCTGGCTTTGAGCAGGGCTGGGTAACGGTGCAGGACGCCTCGGCACAGGGCTGCGTCGAACTATTAGCGCCGCAAAACGGCGAGTCCATCCTCGATTTATGCGCCGCACCTGGCGGAAAAACCACACATATCCTTGAAGCCGCGCCGCAGGCTAACGTACTGGCCGTTGACGTTGACGCTCAGCGCATCTCTCGCGTTTATGAAAACCTGAAGCGTCTGAAGATGCGGGCAGAGGTTAAGGTGGGCGATGGCCGCTTCCCGGCAACCTGGTGTGGCGATACGCAGTTTGACAGGATCCTGCTTGATGCGCCCTGCTCCGCGACTGGCGTTATTCGCCGTCACCCGGATATTAAGTGGCTGCGCCGTGATTCTGATATCAGTGAGCTGGCGCAGTTGCAGTCTGATATTCTCGACGCTATCTGGCCGCACCTGAAACCGGGCGGTACATTGCTGTATGCGACCTGCTCCATTTTGCCGGAAGAAAACAGCGAACAGATTCGGGCGTTTTTAACCCGAACGCCGAATGCGCAGCTGGACGGTACGGGCTCGGCGCAAACGCCCGGCATACAGAATCTTCCCGGCGCGACCGAAGGCGATGGCTTCTTTTACGCTAAGCTAATCAAAAAGTGATCGGGCCCCGCAAGCGGCCCCGGATGGGTGAAGCATAACGATGAAGATAATCATTCTGGGTGCAGGTCAGGTGGGCGGCACCCTGGCGGAAAACCTGGTGGGTGAAAACAACGACATAACGGTTGTCGATACCAACAGCGATCGCCTTCGCGTACTTCAGGATAAGTTTGATCTACGCGTCGTACAGGGACACGGCTCCCATCCGCGTGTTCTGCGCGAAGCCGGCGCAGATGATGCGGATATGCTGGTTGCGGTGACCAGCTCCGATGAAACAAACATGATTGCCTGCCAGGTGGCGTATTCGCTGTTCAATACGCCGAACCGCATCGCACGCATCCGCGCGCCGGATTATGTCCGTGATGCCGAGCGCCTGTTCACCCCTGAAGCGGTACCTATCGATCACCTGATCGCGCCAGAACAGTTGGTCATTGATAACATCTACCGGCTGATTGAATATCCGGGCGCGCTGCAGGTGGTGAACTTCGCCGAAGGTAAAGTCAGCCTCGCGGTCGTGAAAGCCTATTATGGCGGGCCGCTGGTTGGAAATGCGCTGTCGACCATGCGCGAACATATGCCGCATATCGACACACGCGTGGCCGCCATTTTCCGCCATGACAGGCCTATCAGGCCGCAAGGATCCACCATTGTGGAAGCGGGCGATGAAGTCTTCTTTATCGCGGCGTCGCAGCATATCCGCGCCGTGATGAGCGAACTTCAGCGTCTCGAAAAACCCTATAAACGCATCATGCTGGTCGGCGGCGGTAATATCGGCGCAGGCCTCGCGCATCGGCTGGAAAAAGATTACAGCGTAAAGCTTATCGAGCGCGATCAACAGCGCGCGGCGGAGCTTGCTGAAAAACTCCAGCATACGATTGTTTTTTATGGCGATGCGTCGGATCAGGAACTTCTCGCGGAAGAGCATATCGATCAGGTGGATCTGTTTATCGCCGTCACCAACGATGACGAAGCGAATATCATGTCCGCGATGCTCGCCAAACGGATGGGCGCCAAAAAAGTCATGGTGTTGATCCAGCGTCGCGCTTATGTGGATCTGGTTCAGGGAAGCGTGATCGACATTGCTATCTCTCCGCAGCAAGCCACCATTTCTGCGCTACTTGGGCATGTGCGTAAAGCAGATATCGTGAGCGTCTCCTCGTTACGCCGCGGAGTGGCTGAAGCAATCGAAGCTGTCGCACACGGCGACGAAACAACATCCAGAGTAGTAGGACGTGTCATCGATGACATCAAGCTTCCGCCGGGTACGATTATTGGCGCCGTAGTGCGGGGTAATGATGTCATGATCGCCAATGACAATTTACGTATTGAGCAGGGCGACCATGTAATCATGTTCCTGACCGATAAAAAATTCGTCACCGACGTCGAGCGACTATTCCAGCCGAGCCCGTTCTTTTTATGATTATCTGGCGGCTGCGGCCGCCATTATTATTTTCGCGCGATATTATCCGCATTATTTACGGGGCTAAAAAGTAATTTGCATTATGCCGCGAAAATGGAAAATCATATTTCCTTTGTTAGACTTAGGTAGGCTTTGAAATCCAGGGAGTAGAAAATGAGCTTTTTTAAAGAGTTTCGTGAGTTCGCGATGCGCGGAAATGTGGTGGATTTGGCAGTAGGTGTCATTATCGGTGCGGCTTTCGGTAAGATTGTCTCGTCACTGGTTGCCGATATTATTATGCCGCCGCTGGGTTTACTGATCGGGGGTATCGACTTTAAACAGTTCGCTCTGACGCTGCGCCCTGCGGTTGGAGATACGCCAGCTGTCATTATGCATTATGGCGTTTTCATTCAGAACGTATTTGATTTTATTATTGTCGCTTTCGCTATTTTCCTGGCTATTAAGGTGATTAACAGATTACACCAGAAAAAACCGAAGGAAGCGGCGGGTCCAAGCAAAGAGCAGGTACTGCTTACCGAAATCCGTGATTTGCTGAAAGAGCAAAACAATCAGCGCCCTTAACAGCCCTTAAAAGCAGAAGGCCAGTGGTAAAAAAGCATTTTGCTTGTTTGCCACTGGCCTCCCAGTTACCACCTTTGCCGTGTTTCGCTTTACGCTGGTAGCTGCCTTTCCCCTTCAGATTTTTTTCAACGCGCTGCCGAAACAGTGGATCATGTAACAGGGCTTCAATGGCGTTGTCCTGAATTTGCCCCTTCGTATGTTTATAGCGGTTCATAAATGCTCCTGTGATTAATTCGCGGCAAGTGTAGGCCTGCGAATGCAAAAGATCAATGTCGTCCATTCTCTCCGTTCGCACCTTGTTCCAGCGTCTCAAGAATCGAGCAGTAAACGCTGCTGTGCGCCGTCCCGCAGCACGCATCGTTTAGCTTTTGCAGCGAAACGCGCATGTTTTGCAACTCCTGTATTCGGCTGTCCACTTCATTCAATCGTGCTTGCACAATGCCTTTAGATTCCTGGCAGGTGTGATGCTCGGGATCAATGCGGATCGATAACAGTTCTCTTATCGCCTCAAGCGTGAAGCCTAACTGCCGGGCATGTCGGATGAAGCGCAGGCGCCGCAAATCGTTTTCAGTATAGAGCCGGAAACCGCCTTCTGTACGGATTTCATGCTCCATCATCTTCTGTTTCTCATAGTAACGCACGGTGTCAGGCGTAACATCAGCCAGACGGGCAAGTTCTCCGATACGGTACATTGTTACTCCTCCAGTTTACTGGCGACAGCGCGTGCATAGCTGCCATGCAAAAAATCAGTGCTCAGACCGGCTTGTTTTAATTTCAGCTCCAGGAGGGCCAGTCTTTTACAGACTCGTTGATAATCGGGGTGCTGCTGATTGATGCCCTGTAACAGATCGTTAAGCATCAACGCTTCTTTACGAGCTTCCAGTTCAGGCGGAAGATACCCTGCATTTTTCAGTAACCGGTAACCCACTCGTAGTTCAGGATCCAGATGAGAATCATCATCCAGCGTAAGAGGTTCGCCAGACCCTGGCAGATTATCGAATTCGCCTTTTTGTTGGGCTTCGAGAATATGACGCTCAGCCCACTGATCCATTAACCACATCGCGGCCTCCTGGAAGGGAATGAGAAAGAAGAACAGAAGTGAAGCATAGGCGATTGGCGCCGAGAACGACAGATATAAAAAAACCCGCCGAGGCGGGTTTTTTCACTACACTGCAAATTACTCTGCAGCTGCTTCTGCTTGCGGCTCGGCGCGATCAACCAGCTCGATGTATGCCATCGGAGCGTTGTCACCAGCACGGAAGCCACACTTCAGAATGCGAGTGTAACCACCGGCACGGGCCGCAAAACGCGGACCCAGCTCGTTAAACAGTTTTGCCACGATCTCGTTATCACGAGTGCGGGCGAATGCCAGACGACGATTAGCTACGCTATCAGTCTTGGCAAGAGTAATCAGCGGCTCAACTACGCGACGCAGCTCTTTCGCTTTAGGCAGGGTCGTCTTGATGATCTCATGACGAACCAGAGAACCTGCCATGTTGCGGAACATAGCCTGGCGATGGCTGCTGTTGCGGTTCAGTTGACGACCACTCTTACGATGGCGCATGACCTTATCCTTCTCAGTAAAACCTTAACCTGTGATCCGGTTACTCGTCAGCAATGCTTGCCGGTGGCCAGTTTTCCAGGCGCATGCCCAGAGAAAGACCACGGGAGGCCAGCACGTCTTTAATCTCAGTAAGAGATTTTTTACCAAGGTTAGGCGTTTTCAGCAACTCAACCTCGGTACGCTGTACCAGATCACCGATATAGTGGATAGCTTCTGCCTTAAGGCAGTTAGCAGAGCGGACAGTCAATTCCAGATCGTCAACAGGGCGCAGCAGGATCGGATCGAATTCTGGTTTCTCTTCTTTAACTTCCGGCTGACGTACATCACGTAAGTCAACGAAAGCTTCAAGTTGTTCTGCCAGGATGGTCGCCGCACGACGAATCGCCTCTTCAGGATCGATTGTGCCATTGGTTTCCATTTCGATGACCAGCTTGTCCAGGTCGGTACGCTGTTCTACACGCGCTGCTTCAACATTGTAGGCAATACGTTCTACAGGGCTGTAGCAAGCGTCGACCAGCAGACGGCCGATTGGGCGCTCATCTTCTTCCGAATGAATTCGGGCAGACGCCGGCACATAACCACGACCGCGCTGAACTTTGATACGCATGCTGATAGATGCGTTTTCATCGGTCAGGTGGCAGATCACGTGCTGCGGCTTGACGATTTCGACATCACCGTCGTGGGTGATGTCGGCTGCGGTTACAGGGCCAATGCCAGATTTATTCAGAGTAAGTACGACTTCATCTTTACCCTGAACTCTTACCGCCAGCCCTTTCAGGTTGAGCAGGATTTCCAGGATATCTTCCTGAACGCCTTCTTTGGTGCTGTACTCGTGCAGTACACCATCAATCTCAACCTCGGTCACCGCGCAACCCGGCATCGAAGAAAGCAGAATACGGCGCAGTGCGTTACCCAGAGTATGGCCAAAGCCACGCTCTAAAGGCTCAAGGGTCACCTTGGCGTGCGTCGAACTCACTTGCTCGATATCTACCAGGCGCGGTTTTAGAAACTCTGTCACAGAACCCTGCATTGTGTCCTCTCTTTGGTACTAAGCTTTACTTGGAGTAAAGCTCGACGATCAGGTGTTCGTTAATGTCCGCAGACAGATCGGTGCGCTCAGGCTTACGCTTGAAGGTACCTTCCATCTTGCCAGCATCAACTTCCAGCCAGGTTGGCTTTTCACGCTGCTCAGCCAGCTCCAGAGCGGCTTTCACGCGAGACTGCTTTTTCGCTTTCTCACGAACGCTGACTACGTCGTTCGGACTAACCTGGTAAGAAGCGATGTTAACAACACGACCGTTTACCATAATAGCTTTGTGGCTAACCAGCTGACGTGCTTCTGCACGAGTGGCGCCGAAGCCCATACGGTATACAACGTTGTCCAGACGACCTTCCAGCAGAGCCAACAGGTTTTCACCGGTGTTGCCTTTCAGACGCGCGGCTTCTTTATAGTAGTTACGGAACTGACGCTCCAGCACACCGTAGATACGGCGAACTTTTTGCTTTTCACGCAACTGCACACCATAGTCAGACAGACGCGGTTTACGCGCACCGTGCTGGCCAGGAGCTTGTTCAATTTTACACTTGGTATCGATCGCGCGAACGCCAGACTTAAGGAACAGGTCTGTGCCCTCGCGACGGCTCAGCTTGAGCTTAGGACCCAAATATCTTGCCATTTTCTTTCTCCAACATTCCTAAAAACGGGCGTTATACGCGACGTTTTTTCGGCGGACGACAACCGTTGTGAGGGATCGGAGTCACATCAGTAATATTAGTGATGCGGAAACCAGCGGCGTTCAGAGCACGAATAGTAGATTCGCGGCCCGGACCCGGTCCCTTAACCATAACTTCCAGGTTCTTGATACCGTATTCTTTCACGGCTTCTGCGCAACGCTCTGCTGCAACCTGAGCTGCGAACGGAGTGGATTTGCGAGAACCACGGAAACCGGAACCACCGGCAGTTGCCCAACCCAAAGCGTTACCTTGACGATCAGTAATAGTAACGATGGTGTTGTTGAAAGAAGCATGGATATGAGCCACGCCGTCAGAGACTTGTTTTCTTACACGTTTACGTGCACGAACTGGTGCCTTTGCCATTATTCAATCACCCCGATTATTTCTTGATCGGTTTGCGCGGACCCTTACGGGTACGTGCGTTGGTCTTGGTACGCTGACCGCGAACCGGGAGACCACGACGATGACGCAAACCGCGATAGCAACCAAGATCCATCAGGCGCTTGATGCTCATACTCACTTCACGGCGCAGATCACCTTCAACGACAAATTTGGCAACTTCGTCACGCAGCGTGTCGATTTGTTCTTCAGACAGCTCACTGATCTTAACATCTTCAGCGAAACCCACTGCAGCCAGGATAGCTTTAGAACGGGTTTTGCCGATACCGTAGATCGAGGTTAATGCGATTACGGCATGCTTATGATCAGGAATGTTAATGCCTGCTATACGGGCCACTATGCACTCCTACTATATTGATTATGCGTCCCATGCTGAAAAGCCCGTTTTCAGGATACTCAAATGGAAACGCACAGACATACAAAAGATTGGCTGGCTAATCTAGCCAGCTCAACCCAACTTTGCAAGAAAAATATGCGAGATAATCAGCCTTGACGCTGTTTATGCTTCGGCTCGGCACTGCAAATCACACGGATGACGCCATCACGCTTAACGATTTTGCAGTTACGGCATAATTTCTTGACGGAAGCACGAACTTTCATTTTTACTCTCCGTAACTTCTCAAGCGACCATTAACGGCCATAGCCTTTGAGGTTCGCTTTCTTCAATGCAGACTCATACTGACTAGACATCATCAGAGTTTGCACTTGAGCCATAAAGTCCATGATCACAACAACAACGATGAGTAACGACGTTCCACCGAAATAGAACGGGACTTTCATTGCGTCACGCATGAACTCCGGGATCAGGCAAATGAAAGTAATATACAGCGCGCCAACGAGAGTCAGGCGTGTCATTACTTTATCGATATACTTCGCCGTTTGTTCTCCCGGACGAATTCCTGGTACAAATGCACCGGACTTCTTCAGGTTATCTGCTGTCTCACGCGGGTTGAAAACCAACGCCGTGTAGAAGAAACAGAAGAAGATGATTGCAGACGCATAGAGTAACACATAAAGCGGTTGCCCAGGCTGCAAATACAGCGAAATTGTTGTCAGCCAGTTCCAACCAGTACCGCCCCCGAACCATGACGCGATGGTCGCCGGGAACAGAATAATACTGGAAGCGAAAATCGCCGGAATAACCCCAGCCATGTTCACTTTCAGCGGCAAATGTGTGCTCTGTGCAGCATAGACACGACGACCTTGCTGACGTTTTGCATAGTTCACGACGATACGGCGCTGACCACGCTCAACAAAGACAACAAAGAAAGTCACTGCGAATACTAATACTGCAACCAACAGCAACAGGAGGAAGTGCAGGTCGCCTTGCCGCGCTTGCTCGATGGTATGGCCAATGGCCGGCGGAAGCCCCGCAACGATACCAGCGAAGATTATGATTGAGATACCGTTGCCGATACCACGTTCAGTAATCTGTTCGCCCAGCCACATCAGGAACATTGTCCCGGTAACCAGACTCACAACAGCGGTGAAATAGAATGCAAAGCCCGGATTAATTACCAGGCCTTGCATACCAGGCATATTCGGCAGACCGGTAGCAATACCGATCGACTGAAATATTGCCAGCACCAGAGTACCGTAGCGGGTGTACTGGCTGATCTTACGACGACCAGACTCCCCTTCTTTCTTCATTTCTGCCAGCGTCGGATGAACGACGGTCAACAGCTGGATAATAATAGAAGCCGAAATATACGGCATAATACCCAGAGCGAAGATAGAAGCACGGCTAAGAGCACCACCAGAGAACATGTTGAACATTTCAATGATGGTGCCACGCTGTTGCTCAAGCAGTTTGGCAAGTACAGCGGCATCAATACCAGGGATCGGAATAAAAGAGCCAATTCGGAACACAATCAGCGCACCGATAACAAACAGCAGTCTGCGTTTCAGTTCGCCAAGGCCACCTTTGGCACTTTGAAAATCTAATCCCGGTTGTTTAGCCATCTGCTACTTATTCCTCGATTTTACCGCCAGCAGCTTCGATAGCAGCACGAGCGCCTTTAGTCACACGCAGGCCACGAACAGTTACCGGACGAGTAACTTCACCAGCCAGAATCACTTTCGCGAATTCGATCTGGATGCCGATAATGTTTGCCGCTTTCAGCGTGTTCAGGTCAACTACGTCGCCTTCTACTTTAGCCAGATCAGACAGACGAACTTCTGCGGTGATCATTGCTTTACGAGAAGTAAAACCGAATTTCGGCAGACGACGGTACAGAGGCATCTGACCACCCTCGAAACCGCGACGTACGCCACCGCCAGAACGAGATTTCTGACCTTTGTGACCACGACCACCGGTTTTACCGAGGCCAGAACCGATACCACGACCCAGGCGTTTACCCGCCTTTTTGGAGCCTTCGGCCGGAGACAGAGTATTTAAACGCATCTCTTACTCCTCAACTTTAACCATGAAGGAAACCGCGTTGACCATACCGCGAACAGCAGGAGTATCCTCGCGCTCAACGGTGTGACCAATACGACGCAGACCCAGGCCAAGCAGCGTTGCCTTGTGTTTCGGCAGACGACCGATTGCACTGCGGGTTTGAGTGATTTTAATAGTCTTTGCCATGGTCAATTACCCCAGAATTTCTTCAACGGATTTACCACGCTTGGCAGCGACCATTTCCGGGGATTTCATATTGGCCAGGCCATCAATAGTCGCACGAACCACGTTAATCGGGTTGGTGGAACCATAGGCTTTAGCCAGTACGTTATGAACCCCAGCGACTTCCAGAACGGCGCGCATTGCACCACCGGCGATGATACCGGTACCTTCGGAAGCCGGCTGCATGAATACACGAGAACCCGTGTGAGCACCTTTAACCGGGTGCTGCAGGGTGCCGTGGTTCAGCGCGACGTTAATCATATTGCGACGAGCTTTTTCCATCGCTTTCTGGATCGCTGCCGGAACTTCGCGTGCTTTACCGTAACCAAAACCAACGCGGCCGTTGCCATCACCAACTACAGTCAGAGCGGTGAAGCTAAAAATACGACCACCTTTTACGGTTTTAGATACGCGGTTTACCGCGATCAGCTTTTCCTGCAGTTCGCCAGCTTGTTTTTCGATGTGAGCCATCTTACACCTCTACCTTAGAACTGAAGGCCAGCTTCACGGGCAGCATCTGCCAGTGCCTGGACACGACCATGATATTGGAAACCAGAGCGGTCAAAGGAAACATCTTTGATGCCTTTTTCCAGCGCGCGCTCAGCAACAGCTTTACCAACTGCAGCAGCGGCGTCTTTGTTTCCAGTGTACTTCAGTTGCTCAGCGATAGCTTTTTCTACAGTAGAAGCAGCTACCAGAACTTCAGAACCGTTCGGGGCGATTACCTGTGCGTAAATATGACGCGGGGTACGATGTACCACCAGGCGGGTCGCACCAAGCTCTTTGAGCTTGCGACGTGCGCGGGTCGCACGACGGATACGAGCAGATTTCTTATCCATAGTGTTACCTTACTTCTTCTTAGCCTCTTTGGTACGCACGACTTCGTCGGCGTAACGAACACCCTTGCCTTTATAAGGCTCAGGACGACGGTAGGCGCGCAGGTCAGCAGCAACCTGGCCGATCAGCTGTTTATCCGCGCCTTTCAGCACGATTTCAGTCTGAGACGGACATTCTGCAGTGATACCCGCAGGCAGCTGATGATCAACAGGGTGAGAGAAACCCAGAGACAGGTTTACTACATTCCCTTTGATCGCTGCACGATAACCTACACCAACCAGCTGCAGCTTCTTAGTGAAGCCTTCGGTAACACCGATAACCATTGAATTCAGCAGGGCACGCGCGGTACCAGCCTGAGCCCAACCGTCTGCGTAACCATCACGCGGACCGAAGGTCAGAGCATTATCTGCATGTTTAACTTCAACAGCATCGTTGAGAGTACGAGTCAGCTCGCCGTTTTTACCTTTGATCGTGATAACCTGACCGTTGAGTTTTACATCAACGCCGGCAGGAATAACGACCGGTGCTTTAGCAACACGAGACATTGTTTCCTCCGATTAGGCTACGTAGCAGATAATTTCGCCACCAAGACCAGCCTGGCGCGCTGCACGATCAGTCATAACACCTTTAGAGGTAGAAATAACCGCGATACCCAGGCCGGCCATAACTTTCGGCAGCTCATCTTTTTTCTTATAGATGCGCAGACCTGGGCGGCTGACACGCTGAATGCTTTCTACAACAGCTTTACCCTGGAAGTATTTAAGAGTTACTTCCAGTTCCGGCTTGGTGTCGCCTTCAACTTTAAAATCTTCAATAAAACCTTCTTCCTTCAGCACGTTGGCGATTGCCACTTTCAGCTTGGAGGAAGGCATGGTGACCGCAGCTTTGTTCGCGGCCTGACCGTTACGGATACGGGTCAGCATATCCGCGATCGGATCTTGCATGCTCATCTGTCTTTACTCCCGTGATTCAATTGGTGACAATTACCAGCTAGCCTTTTTCAGACCCGGGATTTCACCGCGCATAGCGGCTTCACGGACCTTGATACGGCTCAACCCGAACTTCCGCAGGAAAGCGTGCGGACGACCAGTTTGACGGCAGCGGTTACGCTGACGAGACGGGCTGGAATCACGCGGCAGAGTCTGCAGCTTCAGAACAGCGTTCCAACGATCTTCGTCGGAAGCGTTCACATCAGAAATGATCGCTTTCAGTTCAGCGCGTTTAGCGAAGTATTTTTCAGCTAAAGCTACGCGCTTTACTTCGCGTGCTTTCATTGATTGCTTAGCCATGAAGTAACCCTACCTTACTTGCGGAACGGGAAGTCAAAGGCAGCCAGCAGAGCACGGCCTTCTTCATCAGATTTCGCAGTAGTGGTAATGGTAATATCCAAACCACGAACGCGATCGACTTTGTCATAGTCGATTTCCGGGAAGATGATCTGCTCACGGACACCCATGCTGTAATTGCCACGACCGTCGAAAGACTTAGCGGACAGGCCGCGGAAGTCACGAATACGCGGTACAGCAATAGTGATCAGGCGCTCAAAGAACTCCCACATGCGTTCGCCACGCAGAGTTACTTTACAGCCGATCGGATAGCCCTGACGGATTTTGAAGCCTGCAACAGATTTGCGTGCTTTGGTGATCAGCGGTTTTTGACCGGAGATTGCTGCCAGGTCAGCTGCTGCGTTATCCAGCAGTTTCTTGTCAGCGATCGCTTCACCAACACCCATGTTCAGGGTGATCTTCTCGACCCGAGGGACTTGCATGACAGAATTGTAGTTAAACTCAGTCATGAGTTTGTTAACTACTTCGTCTTTGTAGTAATCATGCAGTTTCGCCATCGTACTACTCCAAATTACTTGATAGTTTCGCTGTTAGACTTGAAGAAACGGACTTTTTTGCCGTCTTCGAATCTAAAGCCTACACGGTCAGCCTTGCCGGTTGCCGCATTGAAGATTGCAACGTTAGAAACCTGAATAGCAGCTTCTTTTTCAACGATGCCACCCGGTTGGTTCAGGGCCGGAACCGGCTTCTGATGTTTCTTAACCAGGTTGATACCTTCAACAATGATCTTGCCGGAAGACAGGACATTTTTTACTTTACCGCGTTTACCTTTATCTTTACCGGTTAACACGATAACTTCGTCATCACGACGGATTTTCGCTGCCATGATTCGCTCCTTAGAGTACTTCTGGTGCCAGAGAGATGATTTTCATAAACTTCTCAGAACGAAGTTCACGAGTTACCGGCCCAAAAATACGCGTACCGATAGGCTGCTCGCTGTTGTTGTTCAGAAGAACACAAGCATTGCCATCGAAGCGAACGACAGAACCGTCAGGGCGACGAACACCCTTCTTGGTGCGCACCACTACCGCCTTCAGCACATCACCTTTCTTAACTTTACCGCGCGGAATTGCTTCCTTGATGGTAATTTTGATGATGTCGCCGACGCCTGCGTAGCGACGGTGCGAGCCACCCAGAACCTTGATACACATTACGCGACGCGCGCCGGAGTTGTCGGCGACGTTCAGCATAGTCTGTTCTTGGATCATTTCAGTGCTCCGCTAATGTCAACTACTACTTCGGGACCTAACTTTCAGGTCGTTAAAAATCCCCATAATCGAGGGCGCGGCATTATAACACCGCTCACAGGATATGGGTAGAAAAAATAAACGGCTCATCGCTGAGCCGTTTATTCTGTTAGAGAGCGCTACTCTATTACAGAACCGCTTTCTCTACAACGCGAACCAGCGTCCAGGACTTGGTCTTGGACAGCGGACGGCATTCGCGGATTTCAACCACGTCACCGATACCGCATTCGTTGTTCTCGTCATGTACGTGCAGTTTGGTCGTACGCTTAATGAATTTACCGTAGATCGGGTGTTTCACAAAACGCTCGATGGCAACAACAATGGATTTCTCCATTTTGTCGCTAACAACGCGACCTTGCAGAGTACGGATTTTATCGGTCATTACGCACCCGCCTTCTCAGTCAGTAAAGTCTTAACGCGTGCGACATCACGACGCACTTGCTTCAACAGGTGAGTCTGTTGCAGCTGGCCACTTGCAGCCTGCATACGCAGGTTGAACTGCTCGCGCAGCAGGTTAAGCAGCTCGGTGTTCAGCTCTTCAACACTCTTCTCACGCAGCTCTTTTGCTTTCATTACATCACCGTCTTAGTTACAAAGGTGGTTTTAATCGGCAGTTTCGCTGCTGCCAGCTTGAATGCTTCACGGGCCAGCTCTTCCGGCACACCGTCCATTTCGTACAGGACTTTACCCGGCTGAATCAAGGCAACCCAATACTCCACGTTACCTTTACCTTTACCCATACGCACTTCCAGCGGCTTTTCGGTGATCGGTTTGTCCGGGAATACACGGATCCAGATCTTACCCTGACGCTTAACTGCACGGGTCATTGCACGACGTGCTGCTTCGATCTGACGGGCAGTCAGACGACCACGGCCAACAGCTTTAAGACCGTAAGTGCCGAAGCTAACATCCGTACCCTGCGCCAGACCACGGTTGCGGCCTTTGTGCACTTTACGGAATTTTGTACGCTTTGGTTGTAACATCAGCGACGCTCCTTATTTACGGCCTTTACGCTGCTGCTTTTTAGGTTGAGCAGCCGGTTTTTCCGGTTGTTCAACAGCAGCCATACCACCAAGGATCTCACCTTTGAAGATCCACACTTTAACGCCGATTACACCGTAAGTGGTGTGCGCTTCGGAGGTGTTGTAGTCAATGTCAGCGCGCAGAGTGTGCAGCGGAACGCGACCCTCACGGTACCATTCGGTACGTGCGATCTCAGCGCCGCCCAGACGGCCGCTAACTTCAACTTTGATACCTTTAGCGCCCAGACGCATGGCGTTCTGAACAGCACGCTTCATAGCACGACGGAACATAACACGACGTTCCAGCTGAGAAGTGATGCTGTCAGCAACCAGTTTTGCGTCCAGTTCAGGTTTACGAACTTCGGCGATATTGATCTGTGCAGGCACGCCAGCGATGTCCGCTACGCCCTTACGCAGTTTTTCAACGTCTTCACCTTTTTTACCGATAACGATACCCGGGCGAGCAGTGTGAATAGTCACACGGATGCTTTTAGCCGGACGCTCGATAACGATACGAGATACAGACGCTTTAGCCAGTTCCTTGTTCAGGTACTGACGAACTTTAAAGTCGCTGTCCAGGTTGTCAGCGAATTCTTTGGTGTTCGCGAACCAGGTAGAGTTCCATGGTTTGACAATACCCAGGCGAATACCATTAGGATGTACTTTCTGACCCATTGCTAGTCTCCAGAGTCTCAGCGATCGGACACAACCACAGTGATGTGGCTGGTGCGCTTCAGAATGCGATCTGCACGACCTTTCGCACGCGGCATAATGCGTTTCATGCTCGGGCCTTCGTCTACGAAAATTTTCGTGACTTTCAGATCGTCAATGTCAGCGCCATCGTTGTGTTCAGCGTTAGCAATGGCAGATTCCAGGACTTTCTTAACCAATACAGCCGCTTTCTTATTGGTGTAGGTCAGAATATCCAGAGCCTGCGACACTTTCTTACCGCGAATCAGGTCAGCCACGAGGCGAACCTTCTGAGCAGAAGAACGAGCATGGCGATGTTTAGCGATAGTTTCCATCTCTTCCTCCTACTTATTTCTTCTTGGCTTTTTTATCAGCCGCGTGACCGCGATAAGTACGGGTCGGTGCGAATTCACCCAGTTTGTGACCGACCATTTCATCGGAAACAAAGACTGGAACGTGCTGACGACCATTATGGACAGCGATGGTCAAACCGATCATGTTTGGAAAGATCGTTGAACGACGGGACCAAGTGCGCAGGGGCTTCTTGTCACCGCTTTCCACCGCTTTCTCTACCTTCTTCAGCAAGTGCAGGTCAATAAAAGGACCTTTCTTGAGAGAACGTGGCATGGCTTATCCTCTAAAATTATTTGCTACGGCGACGTACGATGAATTTATCAGTACGCTTGTTGCTGCGGGTCTTCTTACCTTTGGTCTGAACGCCCCACGGAGTTACCGGGTGCTTACCAAAGTTACGACCTTCACCACCACCATGTGGGTGATCTACCGGGTTCATCGCCGTACCGCGAACGGTAGGACGAACACCACGCCAGCGTGCAGCACCTGCTTTACCCAGAACGCGCAGCATATGCTCAGCGTTACCAACTTCGCCCAGAGTCGCGCGGCAGTCAGCTTCCACTTTACGCATTTCGCCAGAACGCAGACGCAGGGTGACATAAGCACCGTCACGAGCAACGATCTGAACATAGGTACCAGCAGAACGTGCCAGCTGACCGCCTTTACCTGGTTTCATTTCTACGTTGTGAACAGTAGAACCAACCGGGATGTTGCGCATCGGCAGGGTGTTACCTGGTTTGATAGCAGCATCAACGCCAGACTGAATCTGGTCGCCAGCTTTCAGGCCTTTCGGGGCCAGGATGTAACGGCGTTCGCCATCTTTGTACAGAACCAGTGCGATGTTCGCAGAGCGGTTCGGATCGTACTCAAGACGTTCAACAACTGCCGGGATACCGTCTTTGTTGCGTTTGAAGTCAACAATACGGTAGGCCTGTTTGTGACCACCACCGATGTGACGAGTGGTGATACGGCCATTGTTGTTACGACCACCGGATTTGCTGTTTTTTTCCAGCAACGGAGCAAAAGGTTTGCCCTTGTGCAGCTCAGGGTTAACCACTTTAACAACGTGGCGACGACCCGGAGATGTCGGTTTACATTTAACAACTGCCATTGTATTACTCCTCCGACTTACTCAGCGCCGCCGATGAAGTCCAGATTCTGGCCTTCTTTCAGGGTGACGTAAGCTTTTTTCCAGTCGCTACGACGACCGATACGCTGTCCGTGACGTTTAACTTTCCCTTTAACTACCAGGGTGTTAACGACTTCGACTTCGACTTCAAACAGTTTCTGCACAGCAGCTTTGATTTCTGCTTTAGTCGCGTCTTTAGCAACTTTGAGAACGATGGTGTTGGTTTTTTCCATCGCAGTAGACGCTTTTTCAGAAACGTGCGGTGCGCGCAGCACCTTCAGCAGACGTTCTTCACGAATCATGCCAGCATCTCCTCAACTTGCTTAACAGCATCAGCAGTCATTACGACTTTGTCGAAGGCGATCAGGCTAACCGGGTCGATACCTGTAGCATCACGTACGTCAACCTTGTGCAGGTTACGTGCGGCCAGGAACAGGTTCTCGTCCAGCTCACCGGTGATGATCAGCACATCTTCCAGAGCCATGTCTTTCAGTTTCTGTGCCAGCAGCTTGGTTTTCGGCGCTTCTACAGAGAACTTCTCGACAACGATCAGACGATCCTGACGTACCAGTTCGGACAGGATGCTTTTCAGCGCGCCGCGGTACATCTTTTTGTTAACTTTTTGACTGTGGTCCTGCGGACGCGCAGCGAAGGTCACGCCACCAGAGCGCCAAATCGGGCTCTTGATGGAACCAGAACGCGCACGACCGGTACCTTTCTGGCGCCACGGTTTTTTACCGGAGCCAGTTACTTCAGCACGGGTCTTCTGAGCACGAGTACCCTGACGAGCACCAGCTGCGTAAGCAACTACAACCTGGTGTACCAGCGCTTCGTTGAAATCACGACCGAAGGTAGTTTCGGAAACAGTCAGCGCGCTCTGCGCGTCTTTCAGTACTAATTCCATTGCTATCTCCTCACGCCTTCACAGCTGGTTTAACGATCAGGTCGCTACCGGTTGCACCCGGGACAGCACCTTTAACCAGCAGCAGGTTGCGCTCAGCGTCAACACGTACTACGTCCAGGCTCTGAACAGTTACACGTTCGTTACCCAGCTGACCTGCCATTTTCTTGCCTTTGAACACTTTGCCCGGAGTCTGGTTCTGACCGATAGAACCCGGAACGCGGTGAGACAAGGAGTTACCGTGGGTAGCGTCCTGGGTACGGAAGTTCCAGCGCTTAACGGTACCGGCGAAACCTTTACCTTTAGAGGTGCCAGTTACGTCGACTTTTTTAACTTCAGCAAACAGCTCAACGCTAATGCTCTGACCTACAGTGAATTCTTCGCCATCAGCGAGACGGAATTCCCACAGACCACGGCCAGCTTCTACGCCAGCTTTAGCGAAGTGACCCGCTTCCGGCTTAGTTACGCGGTTAGCTTTTTTAGCACCGGTGGTAACCTGCACAGCGCGGTAGCCGTCGTTAGCCAGGTCTTTAACCTGAGTAACGCGGTTTGCTTCAACTTCGATTACGGTTACTGGGATAGAAACGCCTTCTTCAGTGAAGATGCGGGTCATACCCACTTTTTTACCGACTAAACCAATCATTGTTTCAACCTCTCAATCGCTCAATGACCTGATTAACCCAGGCTGATCTGCACGTCTACACCGGCAGCCAGATCCAGACGCATCAGAGCATCAACGGTTTTCTCGGTTGGCTCAACGATGTCAACCAGACGCTTGTGAGTGCGGATTTCGTACTGATCGCGCGCGTCTTTGTTAACGTGCGGAGAGATCAGAACGGTAAAGCGCTCTTTGCGGGTCGGCAGCGGGATCGGACCACGGACTTGCGCACCAGTGCGCTTAGCAGTCTCGACGATTTCCGCGGTTGATTGATCGATCAGACGATGATCAAACGCTTTCAGGCGGATACGGATTCTTTGGTTCTGCATGAGACCAGAGCTCCAATTATTTTATAGACGAAAATGATTACTCCTCGAACCCATTACGATTGATGGGAGAGTGTAATCGTTCTTACGTAGCTCCCCGATTGGGAGCATTGTTTGATAGTCAAACAGCAACTATCAGGGTTCATATCGAACCTGCCGTCATTAATGACAAGCCCGCGCATTATACGTAAATCTGACGGCGACGCAAGCAGTGATTAGAAATTCAACATCCTTTCGCGCTGCCTCGCATTCCTTTGTAAAGGCTTTGTACACATAGCTGCTTTACTGGAAAGAAGTTCGCATTAGTGAAAGAAGGTTGTTTTTGATGCCTCATGGAAAGCGTATTTTGCCAGTCCGTCAGGAGTGCTTCAGGAATGAAAAATGATAACGATATGGATATCTGGTTATGTTTTGCTCAATGCCATGCTTGTAGCAAAGGATCTACGTGAAGGTCTGCTCCCTGACAGCCTCACTTGCCCCCTGCTCTGGCTGGGGCTTTCTTATCATCTTATCTTTCAGCCACAATCTCTGGCGGATGCTGTCACTGGCGCATTGGTCGGTTACCTTTCGTTATGGTTGTTGTACTGGGCCTACCGTTGTCTGCGCAGGTATGAAGGGCTGGGCTATGGCGATGTAAAATTTTTGGGTGCGCTGGGCGCCTGGCATGGATGGCAAATGCTTGGTCTGCTGCTCGTTATCGCATCTGTATTAGGACTCATTGCCGTATTTATGTTTTACCGGCTAAAAGGGCGGGCTCTTTTATGTAAAACCCCGCTACCTTTTGGGCCGTTTATGGCGGTAGCAGGGTTAATATGCAGCGGCACTACATTCCACATAATGACTCTGTGAACGTTAGCTCTGCTCTTTAATCTGGGACTGAATGTAATTCTGCAAGCCAATTTTCCCGATAAGATCCAGTTCGGTTTCCAGCCAGTCGATGTGATGTTCTTCGTCTTCAAGAATTTTAATCATGATATCCCTGCTGACGTAGTCATGAATAGAATCAGCATAGGCGATCGCTTCACGTAGATCTTTCGCCCCTTCCATCTCAAGCGTGAGATCGGAGCGCAGCATTTCTTCTACGTCTTCGCCTATATGTAACTTGCCCAGGTCCTGCAGGTTGGGGATACCTTCAAGAAAGAGAATGCGCTCGATATAGATATCGGCGTGCTTCATCTCATCAATGGATTCATGATACTCAACATCGTTGAGGCGCATCAGGCCCCAGTTTTTGAACATTCTCGCATGGAGAAAGTACTGATTGATTGCGACTAGCTCGTTTCCCAATAATTTATTGAGATAATTTATTATCTTGATATCACCTTTCATTTTGCTTCCCTCCGCTTCCACTACATGAAGCGTAGATGGGCTGGCGAGGAAGTCAAAATCTCAGGTTATGCAATTTCCTGATATTCCGGGATCTGCATCAGTTCGTCTTGCATAATTTCACGCGCAGCACGGACACACTTACCGCACTGGTTACCGACAGGCATAAATTTACGCAACTGCTGGAAGGACTGGGGATGGTGCTGGCGTACCGCCTGCCGTATTTTTTTATCGCTGATACCATTACACAAACAAACGTACATGATAACTCCCGTTCAGTTTATGCACAGATTTTAAATGAGAATGGTTATGATTACAACCAGGCTTGAATAGACTTTTATCTGGCAAGAAGCGTTTGATGAACGGAAAAATAGTATCCAGACTATTTTCCTTTATAAAACAAAAAGGGCGCCGAAGCGCCCTTTTCAATTCTGAAGCAATTAGCC
Source organism: Cronobacter sp. EKM101R (assembly GCF_963888145.1). Classification (NCBI taxonomy): domain Bacteria; kingdom Pseudomonadati; phylum Pseudomonadota; class Gammaproteobacteria; order Enterobacterales; family Enterobacteriaceae; genus Cronobacter; species Cronobacter sp. EKM101R. The sequence goes on from NZ_CAWPHW010000013.1 coordinate 26,172, forward strand.
CAGAACTTTAGCAACCACGCCCGCGCCAACGGTACGGCCGCCTTCGCGAATTGCGAAACGCAGACCGTCGTCCATCGCGATCGGGTGGATCAGGGTGACAACCATTTTGATGTTGTCGCCCGGCAT
>NZ_CAWPHW010000014.1:0-23034 GCF_963888145.1 Cronobacter sp. EKM101R
TTGCCTGATGCAGCGATAAGCGCAGGAAACACCATAGACATTGTGAACAGCGGTGCGCCGGTAATGGTGAAACCTGCAAATAACAACGTGTTGTTGAAGGTGCCTGGTAACAGCGATGCTCTGCCATCTGCGTTCATGCTTACCGGCAGTGGTCAGCTGGTTCAGTCAGGTGTTGAAGGCCAGACGTGGGTGGCGGCCAGTGGAAATTTCTCCCGAACAGTAAGTGAGTAAGTGCGATGGCGACCAAAAAAATCACCTTAACGGATGAGTGGCAGCAGATCACCACGGGCTCGGAGTCTGTTTTTATTCAGTCCCGATACGGAAAAGTGGCGATTTGTGAGAGCCAGACTCGGCCAGCAGATGATTACCCGTCAATCAACATAATGGAGGCCAATATCTGTCCTCCGTCGGTTATCTGGGCAAGAGCATGTATTCCTGGAACTGTCCTGGTAATTGTTGAACCCGGGGAATAGGACAACTTAATGAGTTGTTCCACAAAGAGGGGTACTAATACCTGATTGTTCAACACCGCCTCCGGGCGGTTTTTTTATGCCTGAAAAAGAGAAAATTATGGCAAAACCAGACTGGGAGGCCATCGAGTCAGCCTACCGGGCTGGCTTGCTGTCTCTCCGCGAAATCGCATCACAACACGGTATCAGTGAAGGGGCCATTAGAAAGCGCGCAAAGCGTGATGACTGGTCACGTGACCTTAACGCCAAAGTTAAGGAACGCGCCGACGACCTGGTACGCAAAGCAGAGGTACGCAAGAAGGTACGCAGCGAGAACGCACTGACCGAACGCGTACTGATTGAGGCGACAGCCGAGGTAATAGCTAACGTTCGGATGGAACACAGAGGTGATATCCGCCGGGCGCGTGAGATCACCAACATGCTCTTTGATGAGCTGGCGGCTGAATGTACCGACGTTGACGCACTGGAAAAGCTCGGCGAGATGATGTGCTGTCCTGACGACAAGGGGCGCGACAAACTGAACGAGCTGTATCACTCGATCATTTCGATGCCTGAGCGCGTGAAGTCGGCTAAGGCGCTTTCTGAGGCGTTAAAGAACCTCATCGGTCTTGAGCGCCAGGCTTATGACATTGGTAGCACCACCGCCGACGATACTACTCAAAAGCTGTCTGATCTGATGGATGAGCTTTCAGGGGGGGCCTGATGGCGCTTAGACCTGAACATCTCGCCAGGCTTAGGGATAAGTTCTGGCGGCTTAACCATCTTTACTGGATCACCGACAAGCGCGGTAAGCCGGTACGCTTCAAAATGACCCCGGAGCAGTTGGCCTACTTCGAGGGGATGCACACACGAAACATCATCCTGAAAGCGCGCCAGCTCGGTTTTACAACGCTGGTGTGCATCATTCAGCTCGATGCCGCGCTGTTCGAGGGTGCAAAGTGCGCGCTTATCGCTCACACCCTCAACGACGCAAAACGACTTTTCCGAGAGAAAATCAAATATGCCTGGGAGCGACTGCCTGCCGAAATACGGGCGGCTAATCCTGCGTCTAATGATGCCGCTGGTGAGCTGGTTTTTAAGAAGGGCGGCTCGCTCTACGTTTCGACGTCTTTTCGTGGCGGCACGCTGCGCTATCTTCACGTTTCCGAGTTCGGGAAGATCTGCGCGAAGTACCCGGACAAGGCGCGCGAAATTGTCACGGGTGCTTTTGAGGCTGTTTCAGCTGACTGTTTCACGACGATTGAAAGCACAGCAGAAGGCCGTGCGGGCTATTTCTTCGATTATTGCCAGCTTGCGGAAAAAGCGGCGCTATCTGGTGCTCCCCTCTCTCAACTAAGCTGGAAATTCTTCTTTTTCAGCTGGTGGATGAACCCCCAGTATGCAATCGACCCCGTAGAGCCGCTATCGCAGCGCCTGCGCGATTATTTCTATGAACTGGAGGCGAAGCACCGCCTTACGCTCAACGACCGCCAGAAAGCGTGGTATCAGGCAAAAGAAACCACCCTCGGCGACTACATGAAGCGGGAATACCCGTCGATCCCCGCAGAGGCGTTCCAGCAGTCCGTTGAAGGTGCTTATTACGCGAAACAGTTCGCTGTTCTCTACGCACAGCGCCGCATCGGTGAACTGCCGGATAACGATCACCTTCCTGTTTACACGTTCTGGGATATCGGCGTGGGTGACTCCACGGCGATCTGGTTTGTGCGCGTGGTGGGGGATGAGTTCCACGTCGTGGACTTCTACGAGAACAGCGGCGAAGGGCTTCGCCACTACATGAAGATCCTCAAGGAAAAGGGCTACACCTACGCCGAACACTGGGCGCCACACGATATCGACAACCGCGAGTTTGCGAACGATGGCAAATCCCGCCGCCAGCTGGCGCGCGAGGGCTACGAGGTTGACGGCGAAATCTATTCCATCTCGTTCAGTGTGGTGCCGAAGCTCGGCGTGCATGAAGGGATTGAGCTGGTGCGCGAAATCCTGCCCCGCTGCGCCTTTGACAGCGTGAAATGCGAGGAAGGGATAAGCCACCTGGAAGCCTACCGCAAAGAGTGGGACGCCAAACGCGGCTGCTGGAAAGACAACCCTTTGCACGACTTCACTTCACACGCCTCGGACAGCTTCCGCTACTTCGCTGTAGCAATGAGCCGCACTAAACCGGCGACAAACATCAAGATGGGAATTAGCTACTGATGGCAGACCTGAATATCGATTTTCACCACCCCGCCTGGTCAGAGTTCGCCGACGAGTGGCAGATGGTGACCGACTGCGTGGACGGTGAGCGCGCCGTTAAGCGCAAAGGCAAGCGCCGGATGGTGTACCTGCCGCACCCGTCCAGCGACTGGCAGACCAGCGATCCAGAGTGCATCCGTTATGATGCTTACCTTAAACGCGCGCCGTTTCTGAATGCCACCGGGCGCACCTTACAGGGGCTGCTGGGCATCGCGTTTGCCAAACCCTTAAAGATTGAGCTGACCGGCGCGCTGGAGGTGCTGGCGGGCGACGTTGACGGCCAGGGCTTATCACTCGATCAGTTGGCGCGTGATGCGGTATCGCAGAGCCTGCAAAAAGGTCGGGCCGGTATCCTGACTGACTACACCGGCAGCGGCGAGCAACCGCTGGCGCGTACCGGACGCCCGCTGCTGAAACTCTACAAGGCCGCGCAGATCATCAACTGGCGTGTGACCAACGGCAAGACCTCCCTGGTTGTGCTGAAAGAGTGGGAGGCGGTGGATCTCCCTGACGAGTTCCGGCTTGAGCTGCGCCTGAAATGGACAGAGCTTCGCCTGATTGATGGAAAAGCCCATGTGCGCATCTGGAAGCAATCCGCTGAGGAAGGCGTGAAGGCTACCAACCTGGCACCGATTCGCGACAAGGCGGGCAAAGCGCTAACCGATCTGCCGTGGTCATGGATTGGGGCCAACAACAACGACCACACGCCGGATGCGCCGCCGCTGGCGGATATCGCCTCGATGAACATCAAGCACTATCAGGCAGAAGCGGATATCGCAGAGATCGCTCACCTTTGCGGAAACCCGACGCCCACCGCTGCCGGGCTTTCGATGGAATGGGCGGATAAATACCTTAAAGATGGGATTCGCATCGGCTCCACTACCGGCGTGCTCCTGCCTGCTGGTGGGAAGCTCGAAATTGTCCAGGCTGAGGATCGCAATCTGCCTATTGTCGTTGCCGAACGTCGCGAGAAACAGATGGCGATGCTCGGCGCGAAGCTGGTAGAGCGCGGCACCGCAGCCAGAACTGCCACGCAGGCCGCTGATGAGGCGCAGACCGATAACTCCATCCTGTCTCTCTGCGTGGGGAACGTGGAAGCCGCCATAAATCGCGCTCTCGCGTTCGCTGCTGCGTTTGCTGGCGGTAGCGGCACGATTACCATCAATAAGCGCTACGAAGTCGCACAGCTCGACTCTCAAGCCATTACGGCCCTGCTGGCTGCGGTGCAGTCCGGGAAAATGCTGCTGGTGGATTTCATCCGTTATATGCAGTCAATTGGCCTGGTCGATCCGACGGTAAGCCCGGAGGAAGTGGAAACCGCCCTGAGGGCGCAGAACGACCTGGCCGGGAGCCTGAACGATGGCGGCGACGATTAACGACCAGTTACGCGATGAGGCGATCAGCCATGCGCTCTACGTGGCGCGCTATGGCAACGGCGCTGCCCGCAAGATGATCCGGTTACTCAACGAGGCCGACGCGCTGCTTTCTGCCGAACTGCTGAATGTGCTGGATGGCGTGGACGCGGCTACGTGGAGCGAGCGCCGTCTGGCCTCCCTGCTGGCGTCTGTGCGCCGTCTTAATCGGAAGGCATATCAGCCCGTCACCGAGGCGCTGAAAAGCGAGCTGGAGGCGTTTGCGGAGCATGAGGCGGGCTATCAGTTTGACCTGTTTAATCAGCTACTGCCGGAGGCAGTGTTAAACCACGTCGAACTACAGGCCATTACACCCGATCAGGTGTATGCCGCCGCCGTTTCGCGACCGTTTCAGGGGCGGCTGCTGTCCGAATGGGCCAACAAACTGGAAGCCGACCGGCTGACAAAAATCACCAACGCGGTGCGCATGGGTTACCTGCTGGGCGAAACCACCGAGGCGATTACCCTGCGCGTGGTCGGCACCAGAGCGGCCAGCCGCGAGGACGGGGCTATTCAGGAGAACCGGCGCAACCTGGCGGCAGTGACCCGAACGGCCATAGCCCACGTTGCCAGCACCGCCCGGCAGTCATTCGCCAGCGCGAACAGCGATCTGGTGAAGGGCAAACAGTGGCTTTCAACGCTCGACACGCGCACCACCACGATCTGCATTGCCCGCGACCGGCTGAAATACACGCTGGACGGGAAACCCATCGGCCATAACGTGCCATACCTGCGCGGGCCGGGCAGGGCGCATTTCTGCTGCCGTTCTACCGAGACGCTGATCCTCAAATCCTGGCGGGAGCTGGGGATCGACATTGACGAGATGGACGCAGGCACCCGCTCAAGCATGGACGGGCAGACACCGGGCGATACCACCTATTCAGAATGGCTACAGCGCCAGCCCTACGACCGACAAAAAGCCGTGCTGGGTAAGGAGCGCGCCGACCTGCTGAGGGCCGGGAAACTTAAGGTGCCGGACTTCTTTAACGACCGGGGGGAATTTCTCACCCTCGATCAGCTGCGACGGCTTGAGCCGCGCGCTTTCGACTAATCCCCAGGGGCTGCCAGCGGCGGCCCTTTTTCTTTCCTGCGGCCAGAGGCCGCGACCATCCCGACGGAGTTGATGATGTTCAAATTCAAGATTGATAAAGCCGCCTTTGACGCGCTGCCGGACGAACACAAGGCCATGTACCAGGAAGCCGGAGACGGTTATCAGATGGCTATTGAGGGGCTGCCGGACGTATCCGGCCTGGAAGCCAAAGTGAACGAACTGCTGGGCGAGAAAAAGGCTGAGAAGGCCAAACGCGAAGCTGCCGAGAAGGCAGCACGCGAAGCGGAAGAGGAAAAAGCCCGCAAAGAAGGCGACGTTACTGCCCTCGAAAACAGCTGGAAACAGAAGCTGTCCGACACGGAAGCGCGCTATCAGAGCCAGATCGAGAGCCTGAACGGCTCGCTGAACACGCTGCTGGTGGACAACGTGGCGCAGAGCCTCGCCACCAAATTAGCAGGCGAAGCCGCGCCGGTCATGCTGCCGCACATCAGGAGCCGCCTGGTGGTGGAAATGCAGGACGGCAAGCCGGTTACTCGCGTGCTTGATGCCAGCGGAAAGCCGTCGGCGCTGACTGTTGACGAGCTGGGCGCGGAGTTCAGCAGCAACAAAGCCTTTGCGGGCGTGATCATCGGATCAAAAGCAAGCGGCACCGGCGGCGCTGGTGACCCTTCGAACCCTGTCGGCAGCGCTGACGGGCTGGGCGGCAACGACCTTGTGAGCGAAGCCGCGAAAATTATTAAAAATATGGGAACTGAATAATGACTCTCCACATCTTCGAAGCTCAAGTATCTACCGCCGCCACCGAACTGGTGGCCCAGCAGGTGCAGCGATTCAATGAGGCTTCCGGCGGCGCGCTGGTGATGGGATCTGGCGATCACATCGGTGATTACATCGAGCGCACCAGCTGGCAGCTTATCGGCGGCCTGGCGCAGCGCCGAAATGCATACCAGGATGGCGACCTGACCGCGCAGGAGCTGGGCCAGATTCTGGATCGCATGGTAAAAGTTGATGGCCGTATTGGCCCGATTTCGATCACGCCGACTATGATGAAGCGTCTCGGCAAAAGCGTGGATGAGGCGTCTGCCATTGTGGCCGCGCAGGCTACCGCAGCGATGCTTCAGGATTACCTTAACTCCACCTGCGGCGCGCTGCTGGCGGCCATCAAAGGCAACGCCAGCATGATCACCGACCTTTCCAGCGCTGAGGGCGTGAAGCCATCACTGGCGGGCCTGAACAAAGGCGCGCGCCCCATGGGGGATGCGTTCTCGCGTCTGGTGGCGTGGGTGATGGATGGGGCGACCTACAACGATTTCATCGACGAGTCGCTGACCAACGCCAACCGCCTTTTCCAGATCGGCAACGTTAACATCATGCAGGATGGGCTGGGCCGTCGCTTCGTTATCTCCGATATTCCGGCGCTGGCAGACGGCGACCTTCAGCACGTTCTCGGCCTGACCGCTGGCGCTGCTGCGGTGCAGACTTCTCCGCTAAACATGCTGGCGCAGCCGGTACTGGGTAAAGAAAACCTCAAAGCGCTGATGCAGGGCGAATACGATTACACTGTGGGCCTCAAAGGCTATCAGTGGACGGACAGCACCATTAAGTCACCGACTGATGAGCAACTGACCACCACTCAAAACTGGAAGAAAATACGCACGAGCGATAAAGAAACGGCTGGCGTGCTGGTCACGTTTGGTAAAAAAGGTGGCCAACGTCAGCGTAGTAATAGTTAAGGGGCTTCGGCCCCTTTTTTCGTGGAGATCCCCATGATCAATAACGACCCGACGTCCCCGACGTTTAACAGCTATGGCAACGTGGCGGGCCTGATGGCTTTTGCTTCGTCGCGTGGTTATGACGTGCCGGAGGAATCCGCCGAAATGCTGCTGTTTCAGGCGCTCGACTACCTGAACCTGCAACCGTGGGCGGGAAAGCCAGCTAAACGGAGCCAGCCGCTACCGTGGCCGCGTTCTGGCGTGACGGTAGGGGGTGAGCCTTTCCCCGACGATGAAATCCCGCAGGCGCTCATCCAGGCGCAATACCGGCTCGCTGTTTCAGCGCAGGAAATAGACCTGATGCCAGGCCATGGCGGCGCGCAGGCGCTTGAGGAAACTGTGAGCGGCGCGGTTTCCATCAAGTACAGCGAGCAGACGCTGGGATCGGAGGTTTATTTTCCCTGGCTGCGCCAGCTGCTGGGTGAACTGCTGGGGACGGGGGCATCGTCCGTTAACTTTCGCGTGATGAGGGATTGAGCCATGCCGATCAGTTACCCGCGAATGAGGGCCACGGCTAAAAAGCTGCTGACCGGCAACGGCACCACATGGAAGATCACACGGCCAGGCGGGGTTGAGGTGATCGCCGGAGTGGAGCACGCCCGGCCAGAAATCCGCTTCGACGCCGTCGGCGTTCGCAGTGATTACAAGCCCGCAGAGGTGGACGGCACCCTAATCATCGGTGGCGACGTGCGGATCGTCTTTACCGCCGATCAGGCGCTGCTGGTGGGCGATCTGGTGGATATCGACGACACGCAATACCGCATCGTTAACCCGAACCCGGTTAAGCCTGCCGATCTGGTGTTGTGTTACCGCGCACAACTGAGGGCATGACATGAGTGAAAACGCCGCTTTTATGGCTTCCATCAATGCCTTTGTGGACAGGGCTAAGGCCAACCAGGAACAGGTGATCAGGAAGGCATTTCTGAGCATCCACACCCGGCTGGTGATGATGTCACCTGTGTTAACCGGGCGCTTTCGTGGCAACTGGCAGATTGGATTAGACAGCCTGCCGGAAGGTACGCTTGATGTGTACGACAAAACGGGTACCGAAACGATAGCGCGCGGCGCGCTGGTAATTGAGCGGTTTAAGGTGGGCATGAAATCGGTTTACTTCACCAACAACCTGCCCTACGCCTACGCGCTGGAAATGGGGCATTCGCAGAAGGCTCCGGCGGGCATGGTGCGCGTCACTGCGGCAGAGTTTCAGCGCTTCTTTGATGCCGCAGTGAAGGAGGTGCGGAAGTGATCCCCGATATCGCCGCCGCCATGAATGCCCGGCTGGGTGCATGGGCTGACGGCCAGCAAATCCCGCTCATCATTGAGAACTGCCAGGCAGACAAGCCTGCTGGCCTCTTTCTTGAATCGTTCGACATGCCCGCCACGCCGCAGACGCTCGATCTCGGCCAGACCTGCCACGTTTACCCCGGTATTTTTCAGGTGAACGTTGTGGTGCCGGTCGGCAGCGGAACAAGCGCTGGTCGCGCGCTGGCGCGCCAGGTGGCGGCCCTGTTCCCCGAGGGGCAGAGCGTGCAGGGCGACGGCTTTACCTGCTGGATTAGCGCCCGGCCTGCCATCTACGCGGGCGTGCTTAATCCACGAAACACCCGCTACTCAATCCCGGTAAGCATTCCTTACCGCGCTGACATTTCCAGCTAACCCCGGCCACCGCGCCGGTTTTTTTATTTCTGAAGGAGACATTCATGGGTTTTGCATTGCCAAATGGTGCCCACGTTTATCTGGCGTCGGCCTATGGTACGTCGGTTTCATTCAATAACGCGACGAACGCCGAGAACGTCGTGCTCACTGTGGAAGATGCCAGCGAACTGAAAGCTGGCGATATTGTTCACGTTAACTGCAACTGGTCAGGCATTGATAACGTCATTGCGAAAATCGACGCGATCAACGACAACGCCGTCACGCTGCGTAATATCAACACCACCAATACCAACAAATACGCTGCGGGCGGCGGCAGCGGCTCCATCCGAAAGGTGCAGGAATGGACTGAGCTGCCGCAGATCGTTGAGGTATCAAAATCGGGGGGTGACCAGAACACCACTCAAATTCAGTTCCTGAGCGATGACCGCCAGCGCAACCTGAACACCTATAAATCTGCCGTTTCGCAAACCTATTCGATTGCTCACGACTCGACGCTGCCGGTATACGCGCTCCTGCGCCAGCTTGATGAGGGTGAAGAGACGGTGGCCGCGTACATGTACGTGCCAAAGGCGAAAGAAAATCGTTACTGGGCCGCCACGGCGTCTTTCGATGACACCCCGTCAACGGCGGTGAACGAAGTCGAAACGGTGAGTGTGGTGCTCAACCTCCAGTCTCAGGCCATGACGTTCTACAAGGTTGAGTAGGCAAAGCCTGAGGGCACTGCCATCACCGTTACCGCAGAGGTATAACAGTAAGCCCCCGTCAGGGGGCTATTCATTTCAGGAGTCTCTATGACCACCAGATTTACCCTCCAGCCAAAACCCACCTTCAAAGCCGATGTGAAAATCCCGCGTGCGGGTGATGAAGATGGTGTTCTGACGTTCACGTTTAAACATTACTCGCTCGATCAGCTCGCGAAGATGGAAAATCTTGACGAAAAGACGGTACTCGATTTTGTGGCTGACATCGCTGTCGCCTGGGCGCTGCCGGATGAATTCAGCCGCGAGAATCTGGAAACTCTCATGAACAACTACCCAGGCGCACTGAAAGCCATCACCGAAACTTACTATCGCGAACTGCTGGGGAATCGCGAAAAAAACTGATAGCGGTTGCTTCGGCTTTATATACGCCTGAGCCATCGGCGGCTGATCTCGCCCTGTATGGCCTGACCCCGGATGATTACGAAGATGAAACGGTGGAGGTATGGCCGGATGTCTGGCCTGCCTTCTGTGTTTTCCGGGCGATCGGCACGCAGTGGCGCACAGGCATGGGGGGCGCATCCGGTCTCGACTATAACGTCCTGCCCTGGGTAATGCGCCTTCACAATATTAAAGACGAGGCAACCGCGCTTTCGGATATCAGCGTGATGGAACGAACCGCACTGAAAATCATGCATAAAGAGAGGGCGGAATGAGTAACGATATCGCCACCATTAACCTGCGCGTCAATACCGGCGAGCTGGAGCGGGGGAACAGGGCGCTTGATGAATTTCAGCAGGCGGCTGGCAGCGCCGCAAAAGGGGCCGACGATCTTAATTTCAGTTTCCGGGCTGGCGCCGGGAGCCTGAAAAAAAATGCGGCCAGCCTGCGCGAGCAAAAGCAGGAATTACAGGCACTGCTGAATAAAATCAGTCCGGTAAACAGGGCGCTGGATGAGCTGGACACTATCCAGCAGAGCCTTGCCAGTTTTCGTGGCAAATCCCTGTTGAGCCTCGAGCAGTATAAGCGCTACAACGAGATTTTAGAAACCACGCGCACTAAATTGCTGGAAACGCAGGAGGCGGAAACCGCAGAAGGCCGCGCGCGACTGGAACAGGCCAGGGCGGCGCAGCGAGCCGCCGCGACGGCGCAGGCCTTCGTTGCCTCGTTAGAGGAACAGGTGAATGCCATCGGTAAAAACCGTACCGAACTGCTGGAGCTGAAAGCGGCGCAGCTTGGCGTTTCCCAGCAGACCGCACCACTGATCGCCCGTTTGCGCGAGCAGGACGAAGCCTGGAAGAAAGGCGTGATAAGCGCGGGCCAGTATCAGCAGGCGATGCGCATGTTGCCGATGCAGATCACCGATGTGGTGACTTCCCTTGCGTCAGGAATGCCGGTCTGGATGGTTGCCATCCAGCAGGGTGGCCAGATTAAGGACTCATTCGGCGGTGTTGGTAATGCGTTAAAAGCGGTTATGAGCTTGCTCTCCCCGGCGCGGCTGGCGTTCGGCGGCTTGATTGGGGGTGCTGGTTTGCTTGTTACGGCCTGGTATCAGGGCTGTAAGGAAGCAGAAGAATTTAACAAGCAGCTTATCCTGACGGGGAACTATGCTGGCAAAACTGCCGGTCAACTCAATGACCTGGCACGCGCTATCTCGAAGAGTGGTTCCACGCAGGGAGCCGCGGCGGGTGTACTGGCGAAGGTGGTGGGAAGCGGCAAGTTCAGCGGCGAAGAACTGGAGCAGGTGACAAAGGCCGCGCTGGCGATGGAGCGCGCCGTGGGCCAGTCAGTCGAGGCCACGATCAGCAATTTTGAAAAGCTGAAAAATGCCCCTTCGCAGGAATCCGAAGAACTGAATCAGCGCCTGCATTATCTGACCTCTGCCCAGTATGACTATATTTCATCGCTGGAACGCCGGGGCGATAAGGAAGGCGCGGCAGCAGAGGCCGTAAGGCTTTACTCTGAGGCAATGGAACGGCAGGGCAAACAGATCGCCGAAAGCCTCGGCTACATCGAGCGTGCCGCAAATGCGGTTACCAGCGCCGCAAAGGATATGTGGGATCAGCTGTTAAACATTGGCCGCCCGGAGTCAGTGGAAGACAAGCTAAACAAACTCAAAGCCGACCTGGAAGAACGGCAGAAGGCGCTTAAGCCTGAGCGCCAGCGCATGGGTTATGGTTACAGCTACGACAGCAGCGCCGCCAGCCAGGAATATGACCAGCAGCGCAAAAACCAACTGGCTGCGATAGAGCAGGACAAGCTCCACATTGGCCTTCTGGAGCAGGCGTTACAGCTCCATAATGACATGACAGAAGGGCAGAAAAAGGCGCGTGATGCCGACGAAGCCAGATTAAAGTCAATCAGCGAACGAAACCGCCTGATGGATGAGGGCTTAACCAATGCGCAGAAGCGCACGCGGGATCTGATCGAGCTGTGGAAGCAGGTCGCGGCAGCGCCAGACGCATGGAGCAAGGAAGCGCGCCAGACTGCCGTTGAGGTTATCAATAAGCGCTACGCCGAGAAGGAGAAAAAGCCGATAGGAAGCGGCTCGGTTGAACGTTCTTCTGATAATGCCCAACGCGACCTGCTGGCACTGCAAGCCGAGCTGGATGTGCTGCAAAAGCATCGCCAGGCGAATGACGTTATCAGTCAGCAGCGGCGCAACCTCTGGAAAACCGAATCCGAAATCGCCATTCTCACCAAAAAAGCGCGGGAGGAAGGGTTAAGCCAGCAGGAGCAGATCACGCTGGCGGTAGATAAGGCAATACTTGCTTATCGCCAGCAACTTGCCGCTCTGGGGGATAAGGTGGAGCAGCAGAAGAAGCTTAACCAGCTTCACCAGCAGGCAAACACCTTTATTAAACAACAGAACGCCAGACAGGCAGAAATAGATGCCCTTGCTCAAGGAAAAACGCCAGAAGAGGCTCTGCATGACGCATCCCGACAGCGAATTACGGAGCAATACGGTAAGGGCGAGGAAGGCCAGCGGATGCTGGCTAAACAAGAGGAAACGTGGAACAAGGAAGCGCAACTACAGCAAAACTGGCTTGCGGGTGCCAGGCGGGGATGGAATGAATACGGTGAAACTGCAACGGACGTCTATTCACAGATGCAGGACATTAGCAAACAGACTTTCACCGGAATGGCCTCCACCATGACCGACTTCTTCACTACCGGCAAAGCCAGCTTTACTGATTTTCTGAACACGTTCCTGAAAGGGATTGTGCAGATGATAAATCAGCTGGTTGTGTTCAGTGCTATTCAGGGCGCAGCCAAATCTATGTCTGGCTCCGGGGTGGGATGGATTAAGAGTATTGGCGATTTCTTTGTCGGCCACGCTGAGGGGGGTTATACGGGTGATGGTGGCAAATACGAGCCAAAAGGGATTGTGCATGGCGGGGAGTTTGTGTTTACAAAAGAGGCCACAAAAGCTCTTGGGGTGAACAATCTCTACGCACTGATGCGTAGCGCTCAGGGTTATGCCAATGGCGGATATGTGGGTAAAGCGCCAATGGTCGGGTTAACAGGTAATGGCGGTGCTGGTGGTAATATCAGCATCAACACCTCCGTGTCTGTCACGACCGGTAATCAGACCCCGCAAGCTGGCGAAACAGGGAGTTCTGACGCTATGAAAAGGGCGTATCAACAGACCATCGACAAGTCTATTCGGGAGGGTATCCTGAAAGAAACCCGTCCTGGTGGCATCATCTGGAACGCGACAAAATCACGTTAAATTGATTTTGATCAAAGTTTTGGGTTTCTCCACCGCTACGCTTTTCTTTTTTTTCTGAGGGAAATGCATGAAGTATCTTGGTTGGACAGTGTTGCTGGTTGGTGTGCTATGGGCGGTTGTGGCCCTGAACATGGATGTTAGCGTTGAGACTGGCTATGGCACCAGGGTAAACAACATTGGTCTGATGGCAGCGCGTCAGAATCACATTATCATTGGTGCCTTTATCACTCTTTGTGGCCTTCTGATGGCTATATTTGGCGGCAGAAAGGATGATTCAGGCCCATTGGTTAAATGTCCATTCTGTGCGGAACTGGTAAAGTCAGAGGCCGTTAAGTGCAAACACTGTGGTAGTGACTTAATGCCGACACAGGGCGAAAAAGGAGACCTGTGGATACCTTATCTGTATTTTTCCTCAGCCTGGGGGGAGACATCTGTTAATCGCGGAGCTGTTGCTGATTTGGTTTGTTATTTATTGTCCGCAAATAGCAATATGCAGCGCAAAGAGATAATTGAAAAATACCAGCAACGTATTGACACACTCGCAAAGGGTATGCCGCCAGCAGTTAGAAGCTCTTTTCTGGATTGTTATAATGAATTAATGCGAGAGGAATGATTGTAGGCCGACAAAGATAGTTATTGAGGTTTTTCTGGTCGCTTCAATTTACTTGCAATATAAAAATTACCCGCCCACCGAGGCGGGTTTTTATTGCCCGGAGGAAACTGAATGGCAATAGAAACCTTCAGCTGGCCGACGCAGATCCAGTCGGGAATGCAGGGCGAATACACCACGACGGTGCGCCGTGCAAAGTTTGGTGACGGTTACGAGCAGGTGGCCGCCGACGGCATCAACCCGGAGTTTCAGCGCTGGCCTGTTGTGATGACCGGCACCCGAAGCGAGATGCTGGCTGTGCTGGCCTTTGTGCGCCGCCACGTCGTGAAATCCTTTATCTGGACGGCACCGAACGGTGAAACGAGCCTCTGGCGCGTTGATCCTGATTCCATCCGTTCCGCGCCGCTTTCCAGCAACGTGATGACCATCAACGCCACATTCACACAGGCATACGCACCATGAGTACCACTGACCGCCCCGTAAAACTTTACCGTGATTATCAGCAACTGGAGCCGGGCAACACGATCCGGCTTTTTGAAGTGAGCGGTGAGTCGTTCGGTATGCCCGACGTGCTGCGCTTCCATGCCTACAACCTGCCGCACACCGCCGACGAAATCGCCGCAGCGGGTGGCGATGAGAGCAAGCTGGCGGCCAAATCCATCTGGTGGCAGGGCGAAGAATATTCCGCCTGGCCGTGCCAGATAGACGGCATCGAGGCCTCCACCGACGGCAGCGGCGCACAACCGAAGCTGACGGTTGCGAACCTGGACGCCTCGATCACCGCGCTCTGCCTCGCCTATGACGACCTGCTTAAAGCGAAGGTGACCATCCGCGACACGCTGGCGCAGTATCTTGATGCGCGCAACTTCCCGGACGGGAACTCCACGGCAGACCCGGCGCAGGAGATCCGGCGCGTTTACTACATCAACAGCAAATCCAGCGAAACGAACGAGACCGTGGAGTTTACGCTGGCAAGTCCGATGGATCTGGAAGGGTTACAGCTGCCGCGCCGCCAGCTGCATTCCCTGTGCACCTGGTGCATTAACGGCAAATACCGCAGCGGCGACGGCTGTAGTTATGCAGACACGCGCTACTTTGACCGGCTGAACAACCCCGTTGACGATCCGGCGCTGGACGTCTGCAACGGCACGCTGACGGCCTGCAAACTGCGATTCGGTGATGCGCAGCCGCTTGACTTTGGCGGATTCCCCGGCACCAGTCTCATCAGGAGTTAATAACCGTGGACGAAAAACTGATTCATGAGATTAAGCGGCACGCGGCGCAGAGCTACCCGCAGGAGTGCTGCGGCCTCATCATCCTGCAGAACGGCCAGCGGCGCTATTTCCCCTGCAGAAACACCGCAGGCAACCCGGCGGAGCATTTCCGTATCGCGCCGGAGGATTACGCCAGCGCCGAAGACCTGGGTGACGTGGTGGGCATCGTTCACAGTCACCCGGACGCCACCAGCCAGCCCAGCGAGCTGGACAGGGCGCAGTGTGACGTTACGGAACTGCCCTGGCATATCGTGAGCTGGCCGGAGGGGGATTTTCGCACCATTTACCCGCGCGGCGAGCTGCCGCTGATTGGCCGCCCGTTTGTGCTGGGCGTTTATGACTGTTACGGGCTGGTTATGTCCTACTACCGGCAGGAGCACGGGATAGAGATCCCCGACAAGCGGCTCAGTTATGAATGGTGGACACCAGAGCACCCCGAAAACCTGTATCACGACTGCTGGTATGAATGTGGTTTCCGTGAGTTTACCGGGCCGCCGCAGCCGGGGGATCTGGTCATTATGCAGGTGCAGTCACCGAAGTGGAATCACGGCGGCATTCTGCTGGAGGGCAACATGCTGTTGCACCACCTGTACGGCCACCAGTCCGGGCGAACGCCTTACGGCGGGTACTGGCGGGAAAGAACCGTGAAAATTGTGCGACACAAAGATCTGATGGGGGAGGCATGACACAGACATTAACGAGAATCGAGCTTGGCGGTGCGCTGGCGCGCCAGTTTGGCAAAACCCACCACCGGGCTGTCAAAACCACGGCAGAAGCGGTGCGGGCGCTCTGTTGCACGATACCGGGCTTTGAGAAGTTCCTGAACACCAGCAAACAGCGCGGGCTGGCTTATCACGTATTCCGGGGCAGGAAAAATCTCGGCCTTAATGAACTGGGGTTTCCCGTGAACGGCGATGTGATCCGTATCGTTCCCGTGGTGATCGGCAGTAAGGACTCCGGGCTGTTTCAGGCCATTTTAGGCGCAGTGATTGTCACCGTGGCGGTGCTGGCCGGGCCTGCGGGGTGGGGCGCGATTTCCGGCACTGCGGCCTGGAATATCGGTGCGCTGGGTGCCTCAATGGCGATTGGTGGCATCGTGCAGATGTTATCCCCGCAGATGACCGGCCTCGCCAGTAAGCAGGACGCCGACAACCGGGCCTCCTATGCGTTCGGCGGCGTGACCAATACGGCCTCGCAGGGCTACCCGGTGCCGCTTCTCTACGGTAAGCGCCGGATCGGCGGTGCGATTATCTCGGCTGGTATTTATGCCGAGGATCAGCAGTGAGTTTGACCTGATGACTGGCCGCCTGCGGGCGGCTTTTTTGTGGGTGCGATATGACAGAAAAAACAATTCATGGCGCTAAAGGCGGTGGCGGGAAGCAACACACACCGAAAGAGCAGGAAGATAACCTGCTTTCCGTCGCCAAAGCCAAAGTGCTGGTGGCGCTGGGTGAGGGGGAGTTCGACGGCCAGCTTGATGGCAAATCCATCTTCCTGGACGGCACGCCGCTGGTGAACGCCGACGGGAGCGAGAATTTTCCCGGCGTGAAATGGGAGTTTCGCCCCGGCACACAGGCGCAGGAATACATTCAGGGCATTCCCGGTGCTGAAAACGAATTCCCGCTGACGAATATGCAGATCACCACGGACAAGAGCTGGACGCGAACCTTCGACGACGCCACGCTTTCCGCCGTTCGCCTGCGCATCAAATGGCCGCAGCTCTTTGAGCAGAAAGATAACGGTGACATGGTGGGCTACACGCTGGAATACGTGATTGAAATGCAGGTGGATGGTGGAAGCTGGCAGCAGGTGCTGAAAACAGCGGTGTCCGGCAAGACCACCAGCGGCTACGAGCGGAGCCACCGCATTGATTTACCCGCCGGTAAAACGTGGAACCTGCGCCTGCGCAGGCTGACCGCCAACGCGAACAGCGCACGCATCGGCGACACCATGATGCTGGAAAGCTACACGACCATCATTGACGCGAAGCTGCGCTATCCGAACACCGCTTTGCTCTATATGGAATTTGATTCGAGCCAGTTTAACGGCTCTATCCCGCAGATTTCCTGCGAGCCGCGCGGGCGCGTGATCCGCGTGCCGGACAACTATGATCCCGAAACACGCACCTACAGCGGCACCTGGGAGGGGACGTTTAAATGGGCGTGGACGGATAACCCCGCCTGGATATTTTACGACCTTGTGCTGAATGACCGTTTCGGGCTGGGCGACCGGTTGGATGCCGACAACGTGGACAAGTGGACGCTCTATCAGGTGGCGCAATACTGCGATCAGCTGGTGCCGGACGGCAGGGGCGGCGACGGCAAAGAGCCGCGCTATGTGTGCAACGTTTATGTGCAGAACCGGGCGGATGCATATACGGTGCTGCGCGACTTTGCGGCCATCTTCCGGGGCATGACTTACTGGGGCGGCGATCAGCTCGTTACCCTGGCAGACATGCCGCGCGATGTGGATTACGTCTACACGCGCGCGAACGTGGTGGACGGGCGTTTTACCTACGCCAGCAGCACGACAAAAGCGCGCTATTCAACCGCGCTGGTGAGCTGGTCTGATCCCGATAACCAGTACGCCGACGCGATGGAGCCGGTATTCGAGCCGGATCTGGTTAACCGCTACGGCGTGAACCAGCTGGAGATCACCGCCATCGGTTGCACCCGGCAGAGCGAGGCCAACCGGAAGGGGCGCTGGGGTATCCTGACGAACAACCGCGACCGCATTGTGACGTTCGCCGTGGGGCTGGACGGCAATATCCCGCTGCCGGGTTATATCATCGCTGTGGCCGATGAAATGCTTTCCGGGCGCGTAATGGGCGGGAGAGTCAGCGCCGTGAATGGCCGGACGATAACCCTCGACCGAGCGCCAGCGGCGAAAAAAGACGATCGGTTGCTGGTAAACCTGCCTGACGGCACCGTGCAGGCCCGCACCATTGCTGCTGTGTCCGGTAACGTGGTGACGGTCACCGCCGCCTGGGATACGACGCCCGACGCCGGGGCGTGCTGGATGGTGGAGAGCGACGACCTTTACGCGCAGCAGTACCGCGTTACCAGCGTGACGGATAACGGCGACGGCACCTTTACCATCAGTGCCGCCTGGCATGACCCGGACAAATACGCGCGGATTGATACCGGCGCAATTATCGACAAACGCCCGGTAAGTGTTGTGCCGCCGGGGCATGTCGCCGCGCCGCAAAACGTCAGGATTGAAAGCTTCACGGTGATTAATCAGGGCATGGCGATCCAGACCCTCCACGCCACCTGGGATGCGGTGGACGGGGCTGTCGCTTATGAGGCGCAGTGGCGGCGCGATAACAACAACTGGGTGAACATTCCACGCGCCTCGGTCTGCGGCTTCGATATCGACGGCATTTATGCCGGAAATTATATGGTGCGCGTGCGCGCGATTAACGCCGTGGAAGTTTCCAGCGTCTGGGGGCATTCAGAGTTAACGGCGCTGACCGGCAAGCAGGGGAACCCGCCGAAGCCGGTTAATTTCTCTGCCGAGTCGCTGAACTGGGGCGTGCGTCTGAGCTGGGGTTTTCCCGCTGACACCAGCGACACGCTCAAAACCGAGATCCAGTACGCGGTTAACGGTGACACCGAAAACCCGCTGTTGCTGGCTGATGTGCCCTATCCGCAGCGCGATTATTCACAGCTCGGCCTGAAAGCCGGGGCGCGGTTTATGTACCGGGCGCAGCTGGTGGACAGAACCGGCAACGAATCGGGCTGGACGGACTGGATCGACGGGATGGCTAACGACCAGGCGAGTGATTACCTGGAAGATATTGCCGACGATTTCCTGACGAAAGAGGACGGC
Organism: Cronobacter sp. EKM101R; assembly: GCF_963888145.1. NCBI lineage: Bacteria > Pseudomonadati > Pseudomonadota > Gammaproteobacteria > Enterobacterales > Enterobacteriaceae > Cronobacter > Cronobacter sp. EKM101R. Next base: position 18,740 of record NZ_CAWPHW010000014.1, read on the forward strand.
GAGGCGCTGGTGAGCCAGATAACCCTCGACCCGGAAGCCATCCTGCAGAACGCCCTGAGCAGTCATGACACGGTTAAACAGCAGTGGAAGCAGTACGGCAAAAACCGCGCGGGCATCATGCAGGCGCAGACGCTGGCTGCTGATGCAAACAAGTCCGTAGCGGCGCTTGAAACTACCGTAAACGCGAAATTTGAGGGTTTCGAGGCCACCGCCTCCCGACTGGAGCAAGCCACGGCAGACAACACCTCAGCCATCAGTGAGATAAACGACACTGTGGTGGCAAAGTTCGGCGAGGTGGCCGCTGCGGTTGAAGGCAAAATGGATGCGTATGTTGACGCCAGTGGCGGCTCGGCCATCTACACCATGAAAACCGGCGTGCAGTACAAAGGGAAGTATTACGATGCCGGAATGTCGGTGGCTGTCACCATCAACGGTGCGCAGGTTGATACCCGTTTCGCTGTTAATGCCAACCAGTTTGTGGTGATGAGCGGCAGCGGCGACAACCGTTATTCACCGTTTGCGGTGAGTAACGGCCAGGTATTCATGAACAGCACCTTTATTCAGGATGGCACAATTACAAACGCCAAAATTGGCGCGGTAATTCAGGCGAACAATTATGCCGCGGGTAAAACCGGCTGGATGATTAACAAGTCGGGCGCCGCTGAATTTAACAACGTGACGGTGCGCGGAACCATCGTCGCCACGGAAGGACGTTTTTCCATGACGGGCGCCGGTAACACTGTGGTTATTAACGGTAATGGCGTGACCGTCAATCTGGCTAACGGTGGCCGTATTATTCTGGGAACGTGGTAACAATGCCTGGCGGATTATATATTGACCTGAAAGATGGCGGCCCGGCGATGGCAATCACTGCCGGGCTTCGGTGTCCGTCTTATTGCGGCTACACCTCGGGGCATGGTTTTAAATACACCATTCCCGGCTATGTGAGCGGCGCAACCGCGTTATTTGCCCCGCATGTCACTGCGGGGATTTATCCCAACGGGAGTACCAGCCTGATCCCTGATATGGATATTCTGACCAGCGTCTCGCAGAGCGGGAACACACTGACCTTTACTGCCTGGTCGAACTACAAAATGGATGGCGCAATTTATCCCGGCACGGTATGGCAAATCCTGCCGGCCAGTCAGTCGGGGAACCGTGGACTGTACATCTCTGACAGTACTGACTTTACCGCGATTACCGATGCCGCCACCGTGGGGCAGTGCGTGTATCGTGGTCGGGTGACGTTTACTGGCTCCTGGTCTCCGCCATCGACCAGCTATACGCGGCAATCTTATATGGTTTTCGCAAAGTGGAGTGCGTCCGGTGTCGTGGTGGAGTATGACGGCAAGGTAGTAAGAGCCTTAGCAGAGCGCAACGGGGCTAACGTCAACGCCACCGTGACAATGGACGTGGTTATCTTTGCGACCGGCGTTGCGCCAGTGGCGGGCCCGGGGCTTAATTTCTTTAACAGTAAAGGGCAATGCACGTTTTCAACCACTAAACGCCCGTTCATTTTCAGCAATAAATTCTACAAGCCCTCCGGCACCGCAACGGATATCGGCAACCGGTACATCATGCTGGGCCGGTATGGGGCGCAGACCGATGTGGCTGGTGGCTGGTGTTATGCGAAATATCAGGGGCTGGTGCGGTCGGGGAATTCGGTGCGGGTGGGGCGTGGATATGTTGCTTCGATCTGGACGGCTAATTATTCGCTGGACGTGAACAAGTCAACAGGCATGAACGTGTTGCTGCTCGACAGTATGTATTGAACGTTTAATCACTGCAAAACCCGCTTCGGCGGGTTTTTTGTTTTCAGGAGTTAACTGAATGGCAAAAGGCACTATCAGCATCGCCAATGGCGCAACCGCCATTACAGGCACCGGAACCCCATTTACCACCGAGCTGGCCGCCGGTGATTATATCGTTTTCACGGCGGGGCAGGTTGTCTATACGCAGGCGATTAAGTCAGTGGACAGCGACACGGCGCTGACGCTAACCAAACCCTACACCGGCCCGGACGCTGACGGACTGGCATGGTCGGCGGTGCCGCGCAGCACCATGTGCCAGATCACGATGGAAGTGGTGAATCAGGTCACGGAGGCTTTGCGCGGCCTGAACCATGACAAAGCGAACTGGCAGCAGGTATTTTCCGGGAGCAACAACGTCACTGTTACGCTACCTGACGGTAGCGAGTTTAAAGGGCCGAGCTGGCCGTTTATTGTGAATCTTCTGGAAGAGATTGACCCGGACAACCTGGAAAAAATACTCCAGGAGGTGAAGCAGGCGGAAGTCAGCGTAAGCGCTGATCGTAAGGCAGCAGAAACAGCCCGGACTGGTGCAGAGGGCGCGGCCAGCAGCGCAGCGGCAGCGCAGAAGGCCGCGGAAAACGCCAAATCTGCCGCAACAAAGAGCGCCTCTGATGCGGCTACCAGCGCCAGCGCTGCCACAACTTCAGCGAATTCAGCGACCCAGTCTGCAACCGATGCTCGCAGTCAGGCAGATCGTGCGCAACAGCTTGCTGATTCATTTGACGTTACAAAGGTGCTGAAAAAAGATCAGAACCTCGCTGATGTTTCGAATCCTGCTACAGCACGGGACAACTTAGGCGTTGGTCGAAACAGTAGCGTGGAATTCGCTGCGGTAAGATCCTACAGCGACATCAGAGCATCAAAGGTAACCGACGATTCTGTCCGGAGCAATGCGATCTATACGAACATAGTCGGAACAGATGGAACTGTGAGGTCGCAAGCTGAGTTCTGGTGCGATACATCAACAGGCGGCGTTTCGATTGTCAACCGTAACCCGACAGGGCCGCGATTCTTCACGATTAAGCAGAATGGGGAGGTTGAGCCATCCGGGCGAATAATGTCAGGTTATGGTGCCGACCTTAAGCACAATGGCGAGGTTTTAACGCTTCGGCCTGCAGCAGCAAGCCAGGCAACTTACATGCTTATCCGTGATAATGATGGTTCTAACATTATGCTGGTGGGCAAGCCTGGCGCAAACAATGACACCGGACTTTATAACTATAAGCACGGAACAAATATTGTTATGCAGGCAAGCCGTGCAGGATGTAATAAAAACTGGTATGCGCAAACAGTTGAGTCTGTCTCAGGTCACATAAGCTCAACGGCACCAACTGACGTTTCAGGTAGTCATTTTAATTTTTATGGGGCATCAGGACGGCGTCGCGGGATCATTTATTCACCAAACCCAGCAAGTGGCAGCTTTATTTATTTCAGGGCTGATATTGAAGGTACTGGTGCGGCAGGCAAGGATATGTCGCTAAATGGGAATACAGGTGAGGTGCGTGCGGTTAAGTTCACAAACACATCTGATGAGCGGGCTAAATTCTGGGTTAAGCCTGTGACGGGCGCGCTTGATAAGATATGCCAGCTTAATGGCGTTACCTATTCCATGCACACTACAATTCAGAATACGGTGCGAAACGCTGGCCTTATAGCCCAGGATGTACAAAAGGTACTGCCGGAGGCCGTGACGGAATGCTTGGCTGACAAGACGACGATCGACAAGGAATGCCGAACGATTGAGAGCCCGCTTGCGCTCGACTATAACGCGTTGTCAGCATTGTATGTTGAGGCTTTCAAAGAAGTTAAGGCCGAGCTTGATGCCTGTAAATCTGAACTGGCTGAGTTGAAAGCTGCGCTTGCCAGTTTGATGGCTGCCGGGAGTGCCAGCACGAGCTGAAAAAGAAAAAATAATATTGATAAGGGGAAGTGAACAAAAAAGCGGTAAATCATTTGGAGGTTTACCGCAAATAACATCTCAATTACGCTGGATAATTCAGTTAAGCAACTACTACAGGAGAAAATATTTCAGGCGAAAGTGCCTGGGACACCTTATTAAAAGCCCCAGACCGGGGCTTTCATGGGGCCTGAAATGAATGCCATTACTTAAACATCCTTTTTAACTTTTTCCCATTCTGATTTGACCTTATCCCGGAAAGATTCTTTAGGCGCTTGTTTGCAAGCTTCAATCACCATGGGGGTAACTTTAGTAATCCCATCGACATCAAGTACAGCCGATTCTGGTTTATCGTCTTTATAGATATCTTCGACGAAACTAACCGCTGTGGGCTGAAAGCTAGCGTCGAGAGCCAAGAAATCCTCACATGTCCATGTACTTACCGGTTTCTTATGGGCCTGCTCTTTGTTGTCTGAAGCCTGGCTGAAGGATGAGAAGGTAAGCAGAGTAGTTAAACCAACTAATAATAACTTACGTTTCATTGTGTCGTCTCCGTGGGTGAAGTAGACATTTCCTGTATCAAATAT
>NZ_CAWPHW010000015.1:0-18224 GCF_963888145.1 Cronobacter sp. EKM101R
TCCTGCGAGAGCACGCCCTGGCTGCGGGAGATTTCCCGGTGCAGGCGGTCGCGGCCATAGGCCGCCAGCGTGTGCGTCGCGCCGCCGTGGCGCAGCTGCATCTCCAGCAGGTGCCCGGTGCCGTAGCGCAGAGTGGCCAGCTCCCGGCCATCCGGGAACGTTGTACTGCTGAGATTACCGAGCGCGTCGTACTCGTATTCAAACTTCCCGCCGTGGTTCTCCTCGCTCACCAGCTCGCCCGCGGCGTTGCGGGTGAAGATGAGTACGGCGTCCCACGCCGGTTCACGCTCTTCCAGCAGCGCCTGCCGCCATTCGGCGCGCGTGGCGCGGCGGATTTCCAGCGACAGCGTGTCGTGGCGGTACTCGGTGCGGTGCTCTGCGGTTTCCCGCGCGGTCAGGCGGCCCAGCACGTCATATTCAAACGCGGTGACCAGCGGCGCATCCGGGCTGCCCGGCAGCGGATGGCGGATCACCTCCGTCACCTGGCCCAGCGCATCGTGGCGGTATTCCGTCAGGCGGCCCGCGTTGTCGCGCTGGCCCGTCAGGCGGCCTGCTGCGTCATACTCAAACCGCCAGCTTTCGCGGTTCGGGTTCACCAGCGTCGTCAGGCGGCCGAAGCGGTCGTAGCGCAGGCGCGTCAGATGGCCTGCCGGGTCGGCGGCGCTCACCACCTGCCCGCGCGCGTTGCGCGTTACCTTGCGCTCGCGCAGCCCGTCGTCGTCCTGCCCGCAGAGCAGCCCGGCGTTGTCATATTCGTAGTGCGTTTCGCGGCCATCCGCCCGTCGCCACGTGCGCAGACGTCCCGCCGCGGTCAGCGCCCAGCGGTCGGTGTTGCCTTCGGCGTCGCTGGCGCTGAGCGGCCGCCCCGCGTCGTCGTAAAGCCGCTGGCTCTGGTTGCCGGAGCAGTCCTCGTCGCGCACCAGCTGCCCGCGCTCGTTCCACCAGAAACGGTGCGTGTTGTTCAGCGCGTCGGTCTGCTGAACCAGGTCGCCCTGCTCGTTCCACTCAAAGCGCGTCACGCCGCCTTTCGGGTCGGTGAGCGCCACCACATCGCCGCGCGGGTTGTATTCGTACTGCCAGGTGGCGCCGTCCGGCAGCACTTCCTTCACCGGGAACGCGAACACCGGGTGCCACGTGGTGAACGTGCTGTTGCCGAGCGGATCGCGCACTTCCGTCAGGTTGCCGTGCTCGTCGTAGCCATACACCCAGCGGCTGCCGTCCGGCGTGGTGGCCGCTTTCAGCAGCTCGGCATAATCTGCCCACTCGTAGCGCCACACGCCGCCGTGGCGGTCGGTGTATTCCGTGATGCGATAGAGGAAATCCCAGCAGTGGCGCGTCGAGAAGCCTGCGTCGCAGCTTACCGTGGCGCAGCGTTTCGCCTCGTCGGCGTCGATGCGCCAGCGTTCCAACACGTTGTCCTGGTCGTCCAGCACCTGATAACTGCACACGCGCCAGTTGGGCGCATCGGCGGCGGGTTGCCACTGATAATGCACGCTGAGGTTGGTGGAGTAGCTGTGCCAGCCCATCATGTCGCTGGCGCGATCCCAGCCGAAGCGGCGCGTGACGATGCCGTCCGCGTCGGTGACCTCGATCAACTGGCCGTTTTCGTTATAGCCGTAAGTCACCAGCAGGCGGCGTTCGCCGTTGCATACCTGATGCACGCTGGCGAGGCGGCCATGCGATTTCTCGTAGGCAAGTTCGACATCCAGCGCTTCGTTGTCGCCGGAAATGCGCGCCAGCCTGCCGTGTTCATCCCAGCTGTAGTACTGACAGTTCTCGTGACGATCGTAGATGCGGAACAGGCGCCACTCGCCCGGACGCGTCGGGTCCGGTTCGTAGACGTGGTATTCGCCGCTCGTCATCTGGAGCATCAGCGTGCCGCTGACGGTGTAATAGAGCGTGACGCCGTCTTCGAGATAATCCACCACGTCGCCGGGGGTCAGCTCGCCGAAGCCCAGTTCGCGGCCCGACATATCGCGCCAGATAAACGTATTGTCCTCAAGGCGGAAGAAGCGGGTCTCAAACGGCAGCAGCCAGCCGGTGCCGAGCATACCGGTCGCCAGATTGCGGCTGTTGTAGATACGCTGCCAGATGAGCGGAATGCGGTCTTCCAGCGTGAAATCGCGGTCTTCGCCGCCCGCGAGGATTTTCGCGCCGCTGGCGATATCCACCGGGTGCTGCGTGTGGCGCGCTTCGCTGCCCACTTTCCCCGCCTGAATCAGCCCGAACGTGGTTAATCCCATGCCGAGATCGGCGGCGAGCTGACAGCAAAAGGTTTTCAGGATCTGGCGGCTGAATATCGCCTTTAACATCCCTTTACTGAGATTGCGCAATATTCCCGGTCCAAGGCTGCCGATGGCGTTACCGATAAGCCGCGCCCAGAAATTTTTACCGCTGCGGATATCGCGCACCACAATGCTCTCGCCGCCGATGCGCACACGCGTGTTTTCTTTAACTTTTATCTTTGCTTCGCAGGTGCTGCGATCGCCATCACGGCACGCGGGCTGACCGTTGATCAGCACTTTTTTCGAACCTTCCGCCAGGAAGTTACCGCCGGTGATCGTATGGCCTTTGGTGCACTCGACAGTATCCAGCGGCGCTTCTTTAGCAAAAGGGCTGGCCCCCGCCACGACCGGCTGGGTTAAGTTATCCCAGACGCTGCCCGCGAAATTTTTCACGCCCTGCCAGCCGCTGCTCGCAATCGCGTCGGCTCCCGCAGCCAGATTATCAAACGGGTGCAGCGTAAACTGCGCCACTTCGAGAATGGTAACCGCCGTGTTTATCGCGAACGCCTTCGCCTTATCGGCAAAGCTCTCTGCCGGGATAGGCGTATTGAGATAATCATGATCGACCGTACCCGCCGCACGGGCGGCAGGGAGATCCATGATATGAACGTTGTGCGAGCCACTGGTAATAAAGGCATCCGGTGGCCCACGCCAGCCGAAGAAATCCAGCACGGCATCAACACCCTGGCCGACCAGATCGCCTGCCTCTTCCGCGATGCCGCTGCCGAAAACAGCGGCAATCAGTACAACGCCTGCGACCGTGCCAAGCCCCGTTGTCATCATCGCCGCACCCGCCGTAAACGCAGCAAGACAAATGGCGCCTTCGACCACACCGCTGACGACATCGGCGAGCAGAGAGCTGTGGATGAGCGGATCCTGATAACGGGCAGCTAACGGTTCAGACACGCTTATGCTCCCTCTCCAGGCGTAAATTCCAGACCCGCTTTAATGGATTCCCATATCGCCAGCGCGTCTTCATCAAACGGCGCGGTGCGGCTCATCGCCATGACCAGCAGGTGATCCTCAAGCATCGTGGTCGCCAGCTGTTCATAAACCGTCACGCCGTGGTTTTCAAAACGCATCGTGACTTCCTGCGCGGGCCTGCCGCCCATCCGGGTGTCAGTCACGTCGCAGCCGGTGAACTTTTTCATGTCGCGTTTGATTTTGGCGACCTGACTTTTCAGGTAAGTCTCTTCTTCGCCGGGCTTGACGTCCCAGGCGCGCGTCAGCACCAGAGAGGCCCCCGCTTTCGGCAGTGACAATATCGTCATGCTGCGATCCTGCACGGCTTCCGGCAGCGTCAGCGTCCCTTCTGATAACGTATATTTCACCTGGCTCATGCCTGCCCTTCTCCGTCGGAATTAAAAGTTTTTGCCACTTCGTTCTGGATATCCGCAGGCGTCGGCGCGACGCTTGCCGCTTTGTCCGGTTGCGTCTTGAGGTTCAGATCGAGCGTGCCGCCGGTATTGATTTGCCCTGTGCCGCTGGCGTTAATCGCGAATTTTGTACAGTAAAGATTGACCTCGCCGTTCGCCCCCATCTCCAGTACCGAATCGCCCGTGACCAGGCGGATGCCGGTCGCAGAAGAAATGGTCACCGTACCCTGGCCTTTGATGTCGTACTGCCCGCCGACCAGCTCATTGCGGCTCATCTGAATGGCGTGCTCTTGCTTGCCTTCAACTTTACCGGTGTAGTCCTGCTTGATAGCAACCACCCGCGAGCCGCCGACGCTGTGGGTTTCATCTTTTTTCACTTTGGTATCGAGGTTGCGCTCGGCCTGCAGCCACACCTGCTCCTCACCCGCCTTGTCCTCAAAGCGCAGCGCGTTGGCGTTGTCCGGCGAGCCGTCCTTCGAGCGGCTTAAAAAGCCCATCTGCGTGGCCGCCGCCGGCAGCGCCCACGGCGGCATGCTCGCTTCGTTGTACACGCGCCCGGTAATCAGCGGGCGGTCCGGGTCGCCGTTGATGAAGTCCACCACCACTTCATCGCCCACGCGCGGTATCTGCACCCCGCCAAAACCCTGGCCCGCCCACGCGCTCGACACACGCACCCAGCCGGAGCTGGTGTCGTCGCCCTTGCCGAGGCGGTCCCAGTGGAACTTCACCTTCACGCGGCCATATTTGTCGGTCCAGATGCTTTCGCCCTGCGGGCCGACCACCTTCGCCGTCTGCGGGCCGTAAGTACGCGGCCACGGCGTCTTCTGCGACGGGCGGTACGGCACGTCCGCCGGTATCACCTCGAAACGGATTTCGTGGAGGGTGTTGCTGTCCGGGCCGCTGGCGTAGCGGTTCTCTTCAAAGCGGTAGTGGGCGACCGTGGTCAGGTACTCGCCGTTATCGCCGAAGAACGGGGCGTTACGCAGCACGAAGGTGTGACCCGGCGCAATGCCCAGCGCGGTGCCGGAGCCCTGCGTCTGGCGGTGCTCCACCTGCCAGCGCTCCTGGCGGATACGGGCGTAGAACTCGCCGTGGCCGTGCTCCACAAAGCGGCCCGGCCAGTCGTAGACGTCAATGCTCCCCGGCTGCGGCGACAGCGGGTTCTGCCTTGCCTGGAACAGCCACGCGTTCGGCTTGCGGAAGTCGTAGTCGTCGAGGCTGTAGATGCCCGGCGTCACGCTGTCCTCCAGCGCCCACTGGCTGATGCCCTCTTCGTCGGTTGAACCGCCTGAAGGGGTCACATGATACGGAATGGTCTCGTAGCCGGGGAACGGCTCGTACTGGCCGGGGGCATCGGTGAGGATAAGCGTGTGGCGGTCCTGCTCGTGGCGGAAGTGGTAGGTGATGCCTTCCAGCTCCAGCAGGCGGCTGATGAAATCGAGGCTGCTCTCCTGGTACTGCACGCAGTATTCCCAGACGCGGTAGCTCCCGGAGAGACGCTCTTCCATATTCACCCGGCTTTCGCCGAGCAGCGTTTTCACTATCTGCGGCACCGTCTGGCCCTGGAAGATACGCAGGTTGCGGTCGCGATGCATCGGCCACAGGTCCGGCTCCACCGTCAGCTCGTAGGCCGCGTAGCGGGTGCCGGAGAGCTCCACGGCGGTCACTGCCACGCGGGTCACCTTGCCGTTGAGGTAGCGCGGCGTCATCAGCGCCTGGGTCGGGATGGTCACCGTCACCGGCTGGCCCAGCAGCGCGCTGCGGTCGGCCCGCGCGTCGGTGCCGAGCAGCGTCAGGGTGAACATGAACGGCTCCGACAGCGCCTCGCGCCCGGAGAGTTTCCAGAAAAGCAGCCCCTCGACCGGGAGCTGAACGGTGATTCGGTTAAACATAACTTCCATCCCTATGTGTATATGCGGTGCATACCAGAGCCGGAGACACCCACCTGGCTATGCCCGTAAATCACAGCACAGCAGCAAATGACGCATACCTTTCAGGCTTCTGGCCGCGCAGCAGACACTCTGCCAGAAACACTTTGCAGTTTTAGTTAATTTCATATTGCAGGCGACATGAAATTTCATAATACGGCTACCGCTGCCATAGCCTCGATCGAGGTTAAGCCATATCAGGAAATGTCAGGTAACGAAGCGGCTATAAAGGCCATATACAAACGACGCACGTGCGCTGTGTAAATATACCAACAAGTGACTCATCGAAAAACCGCCATTATTCTGAATATACAGACTATTCTGATTCCAGTACGGGTAGAGGTTGATAGCTGGCATAAATTCCGGGGGACAGCAGGTTGTTTTTATGGAGGACGTCACTAATCACGCGCTGAAATATTCATGAAAGAAAGAGGATTTTCTTTTACTGACCGCGCTGAGAAAGGCTTTTTATATGAAAGGATAATATTTAGCTTAAGGGAACCACTAATAATGGTGGGTAGAGCAAATAACAGATTATTTACCCCGGCGCATGGGGAATTGCTCTGCGTGATGTGGGGGATATGTGCCTCTGCGGCGTACGGCTTTGGAAATTCACTGGCGAGCGCAGGGCGCCTCGTCGTACCGGCCTCATCGCTCAGGCTGCGTGCCGGGCGTTACTTCTCCCGGCTAATAATGACGTCATTTAAGCAATCTGGCGCTTTCGCGGTAAAGCTGAACGTGACGGCTTCGCCAGACGCACCGGCAGGCGTAGTGTAACTGGTCACTTCGTTTTCCGAATGACCGCGTGGGGTGTCGGTTATCGTCAACACCGGGTAATGCTGTTTAATCTCGTTAAGCGTCAGGCACCGCCCCCGCCAGTGAGAGATAAACAGCAGCGTTTTCTCATGCGGATCTCTGCTCAACCGTAATTCAATGTCGGTCAGCTTCCCTGCGGCAGTAAACGCGACATCTTCCGCCCGGTAAAAGTTGATGTATTCGTTCTGAGAATCCAGATGAAATTTTAAAGGCGCGTGGTTAAGCGTGGCGACCGTGATATCTGTTAAGGATGACCGCATCGCCGCAATAAACGTCCAGAGGCTGGCGGAGGGCGTATTAGCTGAAGCCCCGCTAATCATTAACATTGTTATTAACGCAGCGGTAATCACCTTTCCGGTATGACGAATGAAAAACATAGTATCCTTAAGGGAGGGTTGTTAATTTGTCTGACGTGGGGATTCCATTTACCTACAATGCATCATTTTATAGATGGCGGCCAGACACCACATTATCGGTTTACTGAGGTAATATCGTCGCCTGCATTGCGTTACCAGCACGGTTGCGAGTCAGGGTAATTGTTTGCGGCGCATAATAGCTGCCTTTAACAGGAACCTTGATGAGCTGCCACGTCATCCTGTCGCTTTCAACCTCAAGGCTCGCCTGCCCGTTAACGCCGCCGAAAGAGGAATCAAACACTACATCGGCCCGATTGCCCGCAATGATGCCGTGCAGATTGTTCTCCCCGGGCGCAGCACAGTCGATACGGTTGCCACGCTGCGTGATGTAACAGTAAGTGCCGTTTATCACCTGCGCGTTTTGCTTCAGGTTCAGCGTTAGCACAGATCCTGCCTCATTCTCGCCTTCCCACTGGCCGGAAAACCTTTCATTAGCGAGCGCACCCAGGCTACAGAGAGCCAGAAAAGGTAAGAGTTTTTTAGAATCAAGCAGCAAGTGTGTTGAAAGCATTATATCAGCTCTTGAATGCGCGGTATGGCAGGGATGGAGTTTTTATTTAATAAATAATACACACTAAATTATACTGAATTTACTTCATTTGGAAATATTGAGCCATCGGGAATCATTGATAAATTTGCTTTATTTATTTGAAATGGCAGATTTAGCAGTAACATCAATATAGTAAACATCATTGACTTCATAATAATCCAGACTTATTGATTGCCTTAAATCCTCTGAAATAAAGAGAACATCATCTAATACTTCCTTACCGAACAGGAAATTTTCATTCAATTCCTGGAGCGAAGGGGCAGTAACCGCACCACAATAGCTCCAGTCGTCATCCAGAAAAACATAATATGGTCCGCGAAATTTCTTTATATCCAATATATAAGGGTTCAAATCTTTTATATCTAATCTTTTTTTAGTTTGTCTCGTATCAAATGCATTAGATTTAGAAAGTATATTATCTGTTGTCTCCAAATCTAAAAAAGTCAAACAATCCGGTTCCATTTTAAAAAGGGAGGCTATTTTAATTTTATACGATTCGTAAATTATTTTACCCCTTGCTCTCCTGTACAATAACTCTTTTTTATACTGAATAGCATTCATGCCTTTCACCTTGTTAAAGAATTGCCCTGGCGCAAGAAATGTAACTCGTTGTCGCAATATATTATTGCAAAATAAATTACATATTACGATAATTCATACTATTAATGATTAAAATATTTTATATTTATAAGTGCTTTACACTGCTTGATTCTTTCGGCATCTATGCCCGCATGCTGAAGACAAGCGTCTTCATAATCAAGTATTCCCTCATTCATCTTTTCTTTTAAAAAGCGATCAATAGCTGCAAAAGATATCTCTGGAGGAATATCCAGACTAAATAATGGTGAAGTGACAGCTGAATTGGTAAACCCGCCTAAAAGTTGTAATGCATAAATGACAGCATTTTTTCGATGTTCAACATTCATATACATACGCATAGTAGAGTGCCCGTTATTTTTTAAAACACTGCTTGCGACAAACTCATCTTTGTTTTTTTGAAAGGCTAAAACATCTCCTTTACTTACACCATATACAAAAAATGGAATGTTATCTAACTCGTAACCATCATCGTCTTGGTTCAGATGGTATGTAGCTTTTATATATTGGGAATCAAACGCTGAATTATTCAGGATAGATTCCTCATTGCTAATCTGACGCAAGGGTTAATTAACGGGCATTTTCACCACTATCAATAATAAGTAAAGAAATGGATCCGCAATTATACTAAATAAACGCAGATCCAACGTTAGAAAGATATCACCTAAAAATAAAAATCATTCATATTTTTCACATTCAGCTAACAAATCTTTTAAAACATTTGCTGCTGATAAAGTTGGCAGTCCTGTTTCGTCAGGGGCCATAAATGCAACGACATCGATTTCATCTTCTATTAGCTCAGGAAGCAATTCATCTAAAAGCTCATCCAGTGAAACCTCTTTAACGGAAAGATTTGTCCATTCATTTACAGCACACTTTTGGGCATATTCTTTAGCAGGCCAAAGTGGTAAGGACAAGTTCCCATCTCCGTCTTCTGTAGTAATATATCCAGTGTCGTCTCCCAATGCCCATGCACATTCCCAGTCTGCGATTTTTTTCACAAAGTAAACATAACGCTCCTTTGCATTCTTTTTAAACATGACATCAATTTCTTGACTCGATATGTTCATTATACATTACCCTTCATTGTCAGCAGAGCCCTGCTTGCATTTTTTACTAACACGGATCTTATTTTTTCTACCACCATTATCATAGCGATGTTGCGCCCGGTGCTGCTCTCTTATCTGAGGCTCAGAGTATTCATAACTAAAACCTTTTGCTGATTCATAACCTCGCCAGTGGGCTAAATCGTATCCAGGTGGATTACGAATAGTCTTACGACGCCCTTCTGCTATCATATTAATGTCTTGTTTGACCCATCCCCTGATATGACTAGGTTGTTTAGGATCATCAGCTAAAGCCCTTAGACGAGCCTGTTTACCAGCCCTACTTCGAGTCAACCCCAGCGGATCCACCCACACCAGCGGGTTCGGCGCATACTGGTAAAGGTTTATCCCGCCCGCGAGCCCTATCGGGTCCTGGCTGATAAAGCGCCCCGCATCCGGATCATAGTAGCGGAAGCGGTTATAGTGCAAACCCGTCTCGGCATCAAAATACTGCCCCTGGTAGCGCAACGGCTGATACACCGGCTCACCGGCGCGTGTCTCAATGTGTTCCACGCGAAGCGTGTTGCCCCAGGCGCGGTATTCGGCCCGCCAGGCGATGTCGCCGCCCGCGCCGGTCAGCTCGCGCGGCATCCCCGACACATCGTTGTGATACCAGTACACCTCTGCGTCGTGTTCGGTGTCGCCCTTACAAAGACTGATTTGCGCCAGCGGCGTGAAGCTGTCGTCTTCGTAAATCCACAGGTGGCTGCGCCCGCCGCGTGATTCGCTCAGCAGGCGGTTGCCGTCCCACACAAAGGTCGTCACGCCGAACGCGTCCTGCTTCCAGCTGCGTCTGCCGAAGGCGTCATAACCGTAGGTGGTGCGCTGCTCCGCGCCGTTACGCACCGTAACGGATTCCGCCAGCTGATGCTCCGCGTTCCACCGGAACTGCTGCATGGTGTGCCGGGCGATATGTTTGGCGGTGACGTTGCCGAAATTATCGTAATCCCAGCGTTTGTCCTCATACACGCGCAGGCGGTTGTCGTGCAGCGGCGGCGCGCCGGTGTCGCTCAGGAGGTTATGGGCCGGGTCGAAGGCGAAATGTTCTTCGCGGGCGCGGGTCAGGCGGCCCAGCGCATCGTAGTCGTAGCGATGCTCGCCCGTGTATTTATCCACCATCTGCAACAGCTGGCCGTCGCGCCGCCAGGCGTAATCACGCGCGACCGCGATTTTCCCGTTACGCCCCGCGCGCTGGCTGACCAGCCGCCCCATTTCATCATGGACATACTCGCTGCTGATGGTGCCCTGCGTGCGGCGAACTTCCCGGTGCAGCACATCGCGCTCGCTTTCGCTGATAACCCGGCTGCCAAGGTTCACCTGAATACGGTGGCCGCTGCCGTAGTAGAAGTTTTTCAGCTCGCGGCCATCCGGCAGGGTAGTGACGGTGCGGTTGCCGAGCTCGTCATACTGATGACGTAATTCATGGCTGACGCCGCGAATAAGGTTACGTTCGAGCGTCAGCTGTCCGGCGGCGTCCCACTCCAGCTCCACGCGGCCGCCGTGGTTGATGCCCGCAATCAGCCGCCCAAGGGAATCATACCGGTAACGCGTGCGCTGCCACTGGTCCTCGCCGCTGCGCGCGACCAGTTTTTCCAGCAACCTCCCGGCCTCGTCACGCTGGTAATGCGTGCGGATGACGGTGCCGTCTCCGTTGCCTTCCTCCTCGCGCACCGTCGGGAAACCGCCCGCGTCATAGCGGTAACGGGTGGTGCAGCCGTCAAACCCGGTCTCGCGGATAAGATTGTCGCGCAGGTCATATTCCATCTCATAACGCGCGCCGTTTTCATTTATCAGCGTGATCAGGCGACGCGCCAGATCATATTCATATTTCACCTGATGCCCGAGCGCATCGGTACGCGCCAGCGGCAGGCCATCCGGCGCCAGTTTCCATTGCGTGAGCTGCCCCTGCGCGTCGCGCCAGGCGGTAAGGCGCTGCCAGCGGTCAAACTCAAAGGTCTCCGTCGCGCCATCCGGGTGAACAATACTCCGCGGCAGGCCATCCTGCCGGTTGTTAATCAGCGTGCGGTTGCCCGCCGCGTCGATCTGCTCTTTGAGCCAGCCATATTTGTCATAGCCGAAGGTGGTGGTACGCCCCGAACAATCGGTGTGGCTGATAAGAAAATCCGCGCTGTTCCAGGAGAGACGCTGAATACCCGACGCCGCATCGCGAATGCGCACCAGGTTGCCGCGATCGTCGTGGTTATATTCCGTGATACGGCCCAGTTCATCCATAAAACGAATCAGATTGCCGGCGACGTCATACGCATATTCGCGTGTACCGCCCTGCATATCGGTGACACGCACCGGCAGATTCCAGCGCTCGTGGTAGTCGATGCGCGTCATCTGCCCGTCCGGCTCGGTCACGGCGGTACAGTTGCCGCGCTCATCGTAACGGTAGCGCGTGACGCGGCCTGCCGGGTCGGTCAGTTGCGTCATTTGCCCGCGAACGTTGCGACGGAACCGGGTATAGCCGCCAGCGGCGTCCTGATAGCCCAGCAGCTCATGGTTGTCGTCATACTCGTAACGCGTCACGCGTCCTGACGCATCGGTCACCGTGGTGCTGGCCGCGCCATATTCAAAGCGCCATTCGCCGCCCAGGCTGTCGCGATGCGCCAGCACTTTCCCGGACGGTTCGTGTTTATCGTAGTGGTAGAAACACTCCATTTCGCCCGCGCGGCGGTGCGCCACCATGATGTGGTTGCGGTAACGGAATTCGCGCAGCACCTCGCCCTGGCCATTTCTGACGGCGATGAGATCGCCCTGCGGCGAGTAGTCGTAGCGGCAGAGGCTTTCGGCGTGAAGCGGATCGGAGGGATGGCAGACGCTGACGCCGACGATACGTTCAGCCGTGTCGTTATCCGCAAGCGTAAGCTTTGCAAAATGGACGATAAACCGCCGTCCGGCGCTGTCGGTTATCTGTTCAGGCTGATGATGCGCGTTGTAGTGCAGCGTCAGGCGGTTGTCGTGCCGGTCGCTTATCGCCGTGAGCAGCCAGCGACCCGGCTGCGCCTGGTGCGTAAAATGCCAGCAGCGCGCTTCATCGGCGGTAAAAATACGAAACTCGCCCGGCTGTGGCTGCGACAGCGAGAGCTGTTCATAGCGGTGCAGCCTGGGCGGATGGCCCGGCTCTGGCCACGGGAACTCGATTTCACGCCCTTGCTCGTCGATAAACAGCAGGATGTCATCCTGCGCGCGAACCTCCAGCGACAGCGGTAAAAACCACCCCTGCCCGAGCCAGCCGTTGCCGATTTCATCGGAAAAGTAATACCGCTGCCAGTTAAGCGACACGGATGCCGGGAAGGCAAAATCGTTATCTTCGTTACCGAACAGCACTTTGATGCCCAGAATGGCGTTAACCGGACTGCCGACCAGCGGCTCGACCGCGGCGGTATTCGGGATTTTGCACGGCTCGGTCTCTTTTTTCGCTTTGCCTTTATCGCTGCCGCCTTTCTCGCTGCCCGCTTTCTTCGCTTTTACCGTTTCCTCTGCGCCTTCTTTGGCGGCTTTTCCTTCGGCTTTGGCTGCCGCTTTTTCCGCTTTAAACGCGGATTTTTCGGCGAGTTTCGCGGTTTCTTTTACCAGCCCTTTCGTCGCGCTGGCCGCCTCTATCGCTTTACCAGCTTTCGCCGCCATTTTACCGGCTTTAAACGCCGCGCCGCCGCCCGGTACGAAGTTCGCCGCCGCTGACGCCGCAGATAACGCCGCGTTGCCGTAGTCGCCTTCGGCGGCATAAATCGCCGCGTTAGCGCCATCCGCCACCACGCCCAGCACCGGCACGGCCCCTAAGACATCCAGCCCGGTGTGTACAATATCGCCCCAGTCGCCCCACCAGCTTTTCTTTTTAGGCGGGTTAGCGCTGCCAGCCGCAACCTTGCCTTTCGGTGCTGGCGCATATTGTAATTTACCAATAGTATTTCCTGTCGCCATGTAAATTCCCTGCGATGGATTGCGTGTTCTGAATAAAAGTCGTCAGGTTTATTGCTTTGCGCAATAAACCGAAAAATTAACGTAAGGATGATTTAAATAATACGCGCCACGCTCATTTCTGAACGCGACGCGGATAGAGTGAAAATTTATCGGGGAATATAAAAGAACGGTAAGTTATTTCATCCCTTTACTGATTGCCAGCCTGCGAATTTCCTCAAGCTTATTGACGGTTCGGCTGCCGCTGTCGCTCTCGCGCTTCATGACGCTCTGCAGCATTGAGCTAAAACTCATGCCCGCCGGGGTGACGACATTGGGATTTGCGCCATGATTTAACAGATACTCCACCTGATCCAGCTCCATATCGGCGAGCGCCACCATAAGCACCGTTTTCCCTGCGCTGTCGGTTTTATTGATATCCGCGCCTGCGGATAACAGATATTTTAAAACCGAAAAGGAATTCTCCGTTGCCGAGTTAAATATTAAAGGCTGGTAGTTGGTCATGGCGTTCGGGCTGAGGCCGCCCTCGATCAGAGCCTTAATGTAGGCCGGGTTGTTGGAGCTTGCCATCACGGCCGCCGGGCTGCCGAAATCCGGGATCTCCTGTAGCGGATCCGCGCCCGCTTTCACCAGATCGGTCACAATATCCAGCGATTTCGCATCGCCATTGGTGGCTTCTAACAGCGCATACATCAGCAAGGTCATTTCCTGACTGCCGGGTTTATTTAAATTCGTGCTTTTCGCTAATGCATTAACTTCGGAAAGATTGTGCTCGGCAATAGCCTGAGCAAGCTGTAATTGCGTACCGCTAAAATAAACTTCCGGCGCTGCTTGTTTCATATTCGTACTTCCATGACCAGTTATTACTACGGAGAAGAGTGCCAGCCCGGCGAAGAGACTGCAAATTAGCCTTCGTAATGATTTCATGCTGCGCTCCTTATAAAGCCATCAGTATAGCCTCATCCTCTGCTTTTTCTGCCTCGATACAGGGAATGACCTGGCTCATAAAATGGCGGTTTACCGGGTTGCCCTGGCCGCCCGCCATATCATGCTTTTTGCCCACGGCGGATGGCAGCGCGGCGATAACGACGCCAAGGCCCGCGCCAATAATGCCGCCAAACACGCCGCCGAGTTTTGCGCCCAGCGCGCCAAGCGCCCCGACCACACCTATCGTGCCCAGCACGCCAGGCTCCTGCAGGCCGGTTAACACTTCGCCTTTAACGCGGTAGGCATTGATGTTCTCTGACGTCACGCTCTTCTCAAGCACTTTGCCGCCATACTTCTCGACCGTTCCGCTGTTAAGGCCCGCCGCGTTGAATGTCCAGCCAGGCTTGCTGCTGGCGCGCGAGCAGGCGGAGGCGAGCCCGCCGCCCAGCGAATGTCCGACGCAGTCGACAGGCGCGTTACTTTGCTCCAGCGCCGTGCCTATCCTGACTGCGCGTTTGTAGTAAGGGTTTTCGACACCAAACGCCTGTTTGGCATTGACGCCCCAGTCCGGCCCCGACTGCGTGCCGCGGAACACGACGGAGGGCGTCATATCTTTGCCGAATACCGCTTCGTCTGGCGCGTACATCCGCGCGCGAAACTGCGGCGCGCCGTTCACCTGGAAGTCGTTAGGGGTCAGGTTATATTTTGCGAGCGCTTGCGGATCGTTAGAGATATCTTTCCACCCTGCCGGGATCTCCGGGGTGGGTTTCGACGGATCGCGGGGCTCATACACATAATCCGCCAGACGCGCCTTTTCCACCGCCACGTTATTCTGCTCAAGCCGCTGTGCCGCCGCCTGGGCTTTGGGGTCGCTGCTCTGTTTACCCTTCGCGATAAGCGCCTTACGCCGCTCCCAGGTCTCTTTCTTGGTGAAGTTCCCGCCACGGCCGCCGTTAGCTTTACCGTTCATGGCGAACGTATCCTGTACGCGGTTGAGCGGACGCCCGCCGACGTTGGTATCCGGGCTGTGTTCAATAGACCAGCAGTCGCCCTCCACCGTACCGCTGACCACGCCTTTATTGCGCCCCGCCGCATCACCAATGGTGGTTGGCACAAAGCTCTGGTTGTAGACAAAAGCGGGGTTGCGGCCAAAATTCACCGAATCAACAGTACTTTTTGAGGGCTCCAGCGTGGCGGTCACCGGATAGGGCACCGGCGGCTGGATCCCTGGCGTAAAGCACATATCCGGCGCCAGGCAGACCAGTTTATATTTCCCGTTTTTACGGGCGGCAAAGTTCTCAGCCATGCGCGCCTCTTTTTTCCTTCAGGTTTAATAGCGACGGGGGCAGCGGCAAAAAGTCTGCCGATTCGCGATCGGTAAGCCGCTGACGCGCGCGCGCGACCTGCGCGTGTCGTTCTTCACGCGCGATAAAGCGCAGCTCGGTCATCACCGGCTCCATCAGTTCAGAGATTACCGTACGATAGCTGCAATGCACTTTACGCGCGGGCACATCCACCACCAGCGTATCGAGCGTCATGTCCTGCGCGACCCCGGCGCCTTTCTGCGTCATGATAAAAACAAACAGGCTTTCAACCGGCACCTGAAAGCGAATCTCCTGATCGGCTTTGTCACGCGCGGAGATGAGATATTTCAGCGTCACAGGAACCGCGCTTAAGGGCGCAGGTAGCGGGAACTGCAACAGCGGATGCGCGCCGCACCAGTAGTCAAAACGAAAGTCCTTCGGCAAAAAAGGATGGCGGTTTTGCTTCCAGTTTTCGTCATAGGTACCGGCGTGCTCAATGCGCCCCTGCCAGCCGCGGCCATAGAAACCAAACCCGGCTGCCAGGCCCGCTTCGTCTATCTTTTTCACCGGCTGGGTAACCCACTCAATCTGCGGGGCGGGCAACCGGTCTTTTTTCAGGTGCTTTCTGACCTCGCGCGGGTACCAGCCCATCCCGACCGTGTTTTCCTGGGCGGCGACCACCTGATCGTCCGGCAACGTATACATCCCGCCCGCCGCATATTCGTAGCGCAGCTCAAGCGTCTGCAGGGGTTCAGGATCGGTCAGCCGCCAGCCTGCCATCACGTTCCACCACTCGCGCGGCCCGTGAATACGTAACAGACGGGTCGTCTCGCCAATCTGCGCGCCAACGGTAAAGCTGCGCGCGGGTTTATCCTGCGGCGCCCAGGCGCTGGCGTTAATAACGACATCCATCCAGGGTTTATAGGGCGCCAGATCGCTTTCAAACCGGACGCTGCTGTAACCCGGCTCGCCGTAACAGATATCCTGCTCCACGAGTTCGCCCTGATCGTCGCACAGCGTCAGCGCGCCCGTGGCGATATCGAGATCGTAACTGACTCTTGCGACAACGGTGCTGAAGCCGTGATCGTTCTGGTCGAACGAATCAAACAGCATGGCCGGGAAAGCGCTGAGATTAGTGAAGTTTTCCATATCAGTTGATATTGATTTCCGTACCGTCGATGTCGATGACCTTCTCGCCGACCATCTTGATCTTATTGGCGCTAAGCGTAATGGTGCCGTTCTGTTCCAGCACAATCATCGACTCCCCGCAGACCAGCGTGATTTTGTCTTCCGCCCTGAAATCCGCCGTGGTGCCCGCAGACAGGCTGAGATCTTTGCCGGAGTTCACCGAATATTTGAGCGCCACGTTATGCATCTGCATCGCGCCGACGTTGGTCATCCAGCCCGCGCCGACGTTCAGCACATACGCCGCGCCAATATTGGTGTTTTGCGCGAGGCCGACATTCAGCATGGAGGCGAGCGCGATGGTCTCGGTTTTGGTCTTATCGACGCGCAGCGTCTGGGCGCCGTTAACGGTCACGCTCTGGTTTTGGCCGATACGCACCTCTTCATTCTGATCGACCGTCTCGTTACGGTTGGAATGAATGGTGATGGTTTCGTTGCCATCCACCGTCTCTGTGCGGTTCTGATGCACCGTGATCGTTTCATTTTCCACGACCGTTTCCGTGCGGTTTTTCTTCACCGTCGTGGTTTCATTGGCGCCAATGGTTTTGGTGCGGTTGCTGCCTACCGAATGCGTTTCATCGTTCTCGATGTCGGTATCCATATTCTTTTCAGCATGCAGCCACACCTGCTCCTCGCCCGCCTTGTCCTCAAAGCGCAGCGCGTTGGCGTTGTCCGGCGAGCCGTCCTTCGAGCGGCTTAAAAAGCCCATCTGCGTCGCCGCCGCCGGCAGCGCCCACGGCGGCATGCTGGCTTCGTTGTACACGCGCCCGGTAATCAGCGGGCGGTCCGGGTCGCCGTTGATGAAGTCCACCACCACTTCATCGCCCACGCGCGGTATCTGCACCCCGCCAAAGCCCTGGCCCGCCCACGCGCTCGACACACGCACCCAGCTGGAGCTGGTGTCATCGCCCTTGCCGAGGCGGTCCCAGTGGAACTTCACCTTCACGCGGCCATATTTGTCGGTCCAGATGCTCTCGCCCTGCGGGCCGACCACCTTCGCCGTCTGCGGGCCGTAGGTTCTGGGCCACGGCGTCTTCTGCGACGGGCGGTACGGCACGTCCGCCGGTATCACCTCGAAACGGATTTCGTGGAGGGTATTGCTGTCCGGGCCGCTGGCGTAGCGGTTTTCCTCAAAGCGGTAGTGGGCGACCGTGGTCAGGTACTCGCCGTTATCCCCGAAGAACGGCGCGTTGCGCAGCACGAAGGTGTGGCCCGGCGCGATGCCCAGCGCGGTGCCGGAGCCCTGGGTCTGGCGGTGCTCCACCTGCCAGCGCTCCTGGCGGATACGGGCGTAGAACTCGCCGTGACCGTGCTCCACAAAGCGGCCCGGCCAGTCGTAAACGTCAATGCTGCCCGGCTGCGGCGACAGCGGGTTCTGCCGCGCCTGGAACAGCCACGCGTTGGGCTTGCGGAAGTCGTAGTCATCGAGGCTGTAAATGCCCGGCGTCACGCTGTCTTCCAGCGCCCACTGGCTGATGCCCTCTTCGTCTGTGCTGCCGCCTGAAGGCGTGACGTGATACGGAATGGTCTCGTAGCCGGGGAACGGCTCGTACTGGCCGGGGGCGTCAGTGAGGATAAGCGTGTGGCGGTCCTGCTCGTGGCGGAAGTGGTAGGTGATGCCCTCCAGCTCCAGCAGGCGGCTGATGAAGTCGAGGCTGCTCTCCTGGTACTGCACGCAGTATTCCCAGACGCGGTAGCTGCCCGACAGCCGCTCTTCCATATTCACCCGGCTCTCGCCGAGCAGCGTTTTCACTATCTGCGGCACCGTCTGGCCCTGGAAGATACGCAGGTTACGGTCGCGATGCATCGG
>NZ_CAWPHW010000016.1:0-10160 GCF_963888145.1 Cronobacter sp. EKM101R
GCCTCGCGCCCGGAGAGTTTCCAGAAAAGCAGCCCCTCGACCGGGAGCTGAACGGTGATTCGGTTAAACATAACTTCAGTCCATATCGCTGAGGAATATTACAGAACGGTTATCTTTCTTGCGAATAAACGCAGTGCGGATAAGTTAAAGTCTAAGATAACCTATCGATTCATTTTCTTAAGGTTGCCTTTATTGCTTTTTCTTTTGCCACGGCCACCTGTGATTCTCCAGCCTGACCTCCAGGATATTTCGCATCTTCAACATATTCTGGCGCGGATCGGATTTAAGACAGATTATCGGGATGCTGACACCCTTCTGAAATTTAAACAGGTCCATGGTTTCAATTGCCGTCAGCACATTATCCTGGACCATCATCTCGCCATTCGGCAGGGGATACTGATATTTTAATCTAATATTCACGATACCATCCTGCGAGGGCGTGCCCGGTATCACGTTCAGGAGTTCAGCATCTATATACAGAGGGTCATTCAGGATAGCTTTCTTCTTTTTCTCTGCCTTTTTATCTTTGATAATAATATGAATAATAATCGCCACAAATCCTGCTGGCAGGAGAAAGTGCAGACTTTTTAAGATGAGTGTTGAAATTTCCATTTAACTTCCTGTCATTGCAAATGAAACGGGTCGAGCCATATCCCGTAATAAATCAGCGCGGCGCCCAGCGAAAGCGCCGCCCTGAGTACTAATGGCACTACCGGGCGGACATTTTTAACGGCTGACTGTACTGTCTGATAATTATCCTGATTGAAATTCTCATGGAATTTCATAATAAGAAAAAACTGCGTGTTTATGCCCACAGAAGCAAACTGCAATCCCCACAGCACAATGGCTGACAGAAGCAGGATGCATGAATAATGTTCAGCTGCGGCAGGAGAGAAGATATTCCAGACGAGCGCCATCGCGAGAAAAACGAAAGAGACGACCTCGAAAATAATAAAAATGCTGACAAGCTTAAGACCAAAGAAAAGCCACTGCCTGCGAGTAAAAGACGTTTTACCTTTCCAGATGATATACAGCGCGCACGCCAGGAAAAAAACAAATCCCACGAAAAACATTCCATTGCCTCAAAGAAATTATACTGTCACGCACTGACATTACGGGTGCGTGGCCCTGCTCAACCGTTGCGTTGCCGTAAAACACACCGTATTAACGGTGGTTACTGTAAAAAACCGGGCCCTTGCCTGTGGCAAAAGCCCGGCTCCGGGTACTTTTGTCTGCCTGTAAACGTGGCGATCACGGCGCCAGCATTAACACCTTGAACTGGCTTGGGACAATACGCATCCCCACCGCGTTAGTTGAGTTTTGCAGGCTGACGCTGGTCAGGCGCGTCGCGGGCGTGCCTTTCAGCAACACGGTAAACGCGCCGGTCAGGTGGCGCGACGGCCCCATTACCGTACCCGAGGCGACACCCGTCGCCACGCCTGGGTTATCGCCATTAGTAAGAGGCGTGACCGTCGCCATGTTATGCGCAGGCATTCCCATAAACAGAATATTCAGCGCGTTCGGAATGGCCGTTGGGCCGAGCGCGATATCAGGGTAAGGAATCGGCGTTGGTGCGGGCATCGGCGTCAGGCAGACATCCGGAAACGCCAGGTCCATGCCAAACAGCTGGCAGTTAGCGAACATAGTGGTTACCCCATGTGGATCTGTTCAGAATCGACTTTTGTGATCGCTTTGGAGGTGATCACCGTATTGTGCGCGTGCAGTCGTGCGTAATCTTCAGCTTTCATATCCAACTGGCCTGCGCGTACCTGTTCAGTCTGACGCGTGGTGCGCAGCAGGTTATGGCTTATCTGGGTCACGGTCTGCCAGACCGATTCCGCGCGCTTGCCGACGATGCGTGAAAGGCTTACCCACGCGGAAAGCTTATCGCCGCTGTATTTCATTTCGCTGATATGACAATCGCCCTGCTGCGCGCTGACGCGCAGCGCCTCGCCGCTCAGGCTAAGTTCGCCTGCGCTGCAGATATGCAGATCGCCCGGTACGCTAAGTTCCGCGCTTTGGGAATTGGCGCGCTCAAGTACCGCCAGCAGCCAGAGCTGATTATCTACGCTGGCAATCAGCGCCGTGTCGCCGGTTTGCGGCGCGATAACGCAGCTGGCCGCGCGGCGGCAGTGCCAGCCGCGGCCCTCGCTCTCTACCATCAGGCTACCGTCAGCGAAACAATGGGTGACCGTGCCCGACGCCTGAACCGGCGGAGTCATAGTCTGGGCCAGTTTATGGTTAATATTGCTCATGTTCTCTCCTTAGATACGGCTCTGGCGCTGCGCGCTCCAGGCTTCAGCCGTCAATAATTCTTCGTCATATTCCAGAATGCCCTGCCGACCAGAAAAAAGGGCATTGTCCTGGCGCGCCCGGTGCAGACGAGTGCGGGAAAAGGTGGCGCCGCGTAAATCGGCAAGACGCAGATCGGCGCCGGAAAAATCGCCGTAGGTCAGATCACTCTGGATAAACCGGGCACCCGTCGCATTCGCCTGCTGGAAAATGCACTGGAACAACCGGCTGTGGCTGAAGTCTGCCTGTTGCAACGTCGCCCCTACAAAGATCGCCTGATCAAACACACTATTCTGGCACTGGGCCTCGCTCAGGTCCGCCTCCATGAACAGCGCCTGGCTGGCGTTAACGCGCTGAAGCTGCGCACCTTTAAGCGTTGCGCCTTTAAAATTGCACTGCGGCAGTTGCGCGCCTTCAAATCGCGCGCCTGCCAGCTGACAATCCGTAAACTGGCAGCCCACAAACTGCTGTTGAGAATAGTTTTTGCCGCGCTGATCGCAGTTAAAAAAGACGGTTCGCTCAAACGTGCCGTTATCCAGCGACGTGGTACGCAAATCGATGCCATAAAACGTGGCCATCAGGCTCTGGCAGCCGCTAAGTACGGCATTTTCCAGTGGTGATTCAAAAAAGACGCTGCGGTCGAGTTGCACCTGCGTGAAGTGACTGTCGTTTAGCGTACAGTTCATAAACTGCGTGCTTAACAGCGCGCTGTGTGAAAAATCGCTGCCGCTGAGCGCGCACTGGTTGAACACACACTCTTTAAGCGTTGTCTCTCGCACGTGGACATTATCAAGCTCGCACTGGTTGAAGACCGTCTGCTCCAGATGCGCCCCGCTGAGATTCGCCTGACTCAATGCACATTCAGTAAAGAGCGTTTCATGCAGCTTTGCACCGCGAAGGTTAGCGCCAGTGAGCGATACTTCCTGAAAAATACCGCCAGACAGATCGCAGCCCTGTAAATCGAGCCCATCCAACGTGAGTTCGCTGATAGCTTCGCCGTTTTTGATTTTCTGTTGTAGCTCTGCTGCGCTGAGCGTTGTCATACCACTTCTCCATCACGCTTAGGCAGCGTTTTTACGCGTTTGGTAAACGCGCCGTTCATGCGGGTTTCGTCATTCGTAAACGACTGGGACAGATCCGCGCGGAACAGATTAGCGCCGTTGAAATCCGCACCGCCCAGCTGACTTTTTTGCAGCAACGCCCCCATCAGATTGGCGTCGGTAAAATTCACCTCACGGAAATCCGTACGTATAAACAGGCTGCCCACCAGGCAGGCGCGCTGAAAGCTGGCGCCACGGCAGTCGGCTTCGCTGAGATCAGTATTCTCAAGTTTTGCCAGTTCAAAACGCGCGCCACACAGCGCCGTCTGCCGCAGATTGCTCTGGCGGAGCGTCGCATGGGTGAAATCAGCCCGGTTAAGCGTGCTTTCCGACGCTGCCGCGCAGGTTATCCAGGTCGCGTTGATAAAGCGCGCCTCGTCGGCGTGCGTTTCTACAAAGGAGCAACTGTCGAGCGTCGCATCGCTGAAGTCCGCTGCTTCTAATGTGGATTTCACAAATGTCGTTTTATTCAGCCGCGCATGACGGAAATCGAGACCCGGCAGGGTCAACTCAAGGAAGACGCAGCCATCAAGCGTCGCGCGGTGGAAGCGGCAATGGGTAAACCAGGTTTCCCGGAACAGAAGCCCTTCCAGCGTGGCATCATCGAATGTGCAGTCATCCAGCAGCGTCTCCTGCAACTGCGTGTCTTTAAAACGTGCGCCGCTGAAATCGCTGTGGCAGCACTGGGCCAGCGACAGGCTCGCGCCTTCAAAATTACAATCGCGAAGCGACGTGTGGTGCAGCTCAGCGCGCGCCAGCATAGCGCCGCGGAAGTTCACGCCATCCAACTGGCAATGGCTGAGATCGGCGCACTCCAGCAGCGCCTTACTGAAATCCGCGCCGCGCAAATCCATACCGGAGAAATCAACGCCCGTCAGATCCATACCGCTAAAATCACCACCCTGCGCCAGTGTGCGTTCGGCGCGCTGGCGGATAATCTGCGCCAGATCGCCTTTCAGGCGCCGTGCTGGCGGCTGATGCTGAACGGACATCAGGTACATCTGATGCAGCGCGTCGCGACTTTGCGCCAGCTTCTTCTCACCGAGGCTGTCGCGGTTGCGATACAGCATTTCCTGCATACGGTGCATCGCTTCCGGTCCGCGCGGCTGGTTATCTTCGTTATTTCCCTGCGGAAAACGCGCTTCCATTTCACGCTTACGCGCCTCAGCTTTCGCCTGCATCTCTGCCGCCTGCTTTTCCATCTTTTCGATAAACTCGGGGAGTTCATCCAGCTTCGGCATTTCCGGCTCTTCAATATCTCCCAGCAGATCGTTTACATCGCCGCCGCTGGCTTCAATCCGGGCGCGGTGCTGCTCGCGAAGCTGATTGGCGCGATTATTCATGTTGTCGCGCATCGGGCTGGCGGACTCCTCCACTTCGCTGTCGATCCAGGGGCCGATAGCATCCTCTGGCACCAGATCCTTCTCGCGAAAGGCGAACAGCGCCCCTTTCTCTTTATCCATGCGCTGCGCCAGCACCTTGCGGTAGTGATTCACCGAACGAGGCGCGCCCACTTTTTCCATCGCTGGCAGAAGTTGCAGCACGTCAGCCGCATCATCTTCATTAATACGGATATGGCCCTGCCAGATCAGCATCATCTGTTCGAGATGCGGGAAGAACCAGACGGTGGTGGCCCGTAGCGCCACTTCCTCAAACAGGGTGTCGTCGCCGCGCTGGCGATTGATAAAGCAACGTGCCTGCCACGGCGGCAGCGTACCCTCCTGGAGCGGTTTTTCAGGGTGCATATTCCAGATACGCCATTTCGCCTGCGGCGGCAGCGTATCGCGATCCTGCCACCACTGATCAGGGCTTGCGGCGTTAAATACTTTCCAGTCGATGTCTTTCGCAAAGCCGGGGAAATCGTTCTGTAGCCAACTGGCGTCATACTTTTTGCCCATGCGGCTGAACCGGCGCGGCCAGAGAATATCCAGCGGCCCGAAGCTCGCAGGCTCCGGCTTCTGTTTCGGCGATATCATGCGCCCTTCGAAAGGCTCGATATTCGGCAGACGACGAAACTCATGTCCCTGGTGAATTTCTGGCCGAAACCCCACACCGTGCGGGTTTTCTTCATAACCTTCGCCGCCGTAGGCGCGGCTCCAGTCGAGGCGCATCTCATCAAAAGGCCGGGGCAGCGTCATCTTGCTGCCAGCCCAGTAGCGATCGCCGAAGACAGCCAGCGATTTACTGAGGTTCTCTACATCAATACGCACCGCGCAGGCGGTTTTTTCCTGCTGATGGTGGGTGTAGGCATGGCCGGTCGCCAGAAACTCGGCGCGCACTTTTGGGATCGCCATGTCGATAACCCCACCGCTGGTTTGCAGCTCGCTCGCCGCCAGCTGCCAGAGCTCAACCTCTGGCCGCAGTTTTGGGCTAGGCCCCATGTCCGCGAGCGCAATAACCGATACGCCCAGATAGTTTTTCCCCTCCCAGCGAAAAGGCCGGTTAAGTACGCTCAGGCGCAGGGGCTTAACGATTTTCATGCCATGTGTCCTTTATGAACGACAAAGAAAGCAGAGACAGAGCCCAACGGCCCTGAAGGAAAATGACTGACGCCTTATTTTTATGAATGCGTTAACCAGAGGATGAGGTCTTTCTCAGCCTCCGTACGCGCTGGCGGCAATGGTAAATCAACGGCGCAAGGGATGAGGGATATCCAAAATTACCTTTAACGGATCGCTTTTCAGATAGCGCAACGCAACGGTCTTTCCTGGCCGGTAATTTGCCGTATTCATAGCATTAATTACTGCATCGACCCGGTTACGAACCTTTTCTCCTGTTTCGGTACGGTAAGTAATTTCAAGCGTAATGTTGAGACACCCCGCCCCCCCTGAACGGCTCCAGGCTTTGGTGATGACCGCTGTGGTATCAACACCATTGCGCTGGATGTTCTGCTTGATACGATTATTTTTCCGGTCCCGAATCAATAAATAACCAATCAGCAAACTAAACAACCCAATTGGAATGCTATAAACAACATACAAAATCCAGTGCACTTTTTACTTTCGTCCCTTATTCAAAAATGAAACTGGCTTTCACTATGTCGCCGTCCCCCAGATATCTTAATTGTATTTCACAATCAGGCTGAACACGAGGTGCGTATCGCTGGGGAATCGTCGATTCAAATCCTACTATCGTCGGCCCTTTTTCAGCATCATTAAATTTTACAATAAAGGCTCCGTTTATAATTCCGGTTTCGTTACTGCTTAACTGCTCCGACGTTAAAACTAATGCTGTGAAAATAGTGCCTTTTTTCTATCGATCCATTAAGCCACCAAATCACAAAAAAATACTCCAGCATTTATAATAGTGATTATTGTTATATTTAATAAGTCCTGTAATCAGGGTAGTAAAATTGTGTCGGATTGTCAGGGTTTATCCTTATTTTTATCTTATTGCCAACTTCAAAGTTATCTTTGTCCGTAATATAAAAACTAAGGCCACGTTTAGAGGTTATGCTTTTCCGTTCAAACTCATACTGCACTGTAATTACAGCAACTATTTTATTATTAACTCCTTGGTATTTATCTGGAATTATCTCCACCATAACAGCATCAACATCAACGCCATTTTCTTTGATAGATGCATCGATTTTATCAGATTGCTTGTTTTTTAATATAACATAAGCAACGAAAAACATTGCTACCAAAGGTATGATCCACGCTAATTTCGGCATGATATAAGATAAAGTATTCATAATCCCTCGATTAACTAAAACTGGTTAAAGCAGAAACATCTTGTGTGCAAGTGCGGATTTTTTTCTGTACCTCGCATATGCACTTCAAATTTACCACCTATGCATTTCATTGCGGTGGTTCTGTACTCAACCTTCGGACTATTAATCGAGGCTCCCAAGATGCCTACCTACGCTGCCTTTAATGTCCATTCTTTACTTTCGTCCCTTATTCAAAAATGAAGTAAGCTTTCACTATGTCGCCGTCCCCCAGATACCTCACTTGTATTTCACACCCTGGCTGAACACGAGGCGCATATAGCTGGGGGATCGTCGATTCAAATCCTACTATCGTCGGCCCTTTTTCGGCATCATTAAATTTTACAATAAAGGCTCCGTTTATACTTCCGGTTTCGTTACTGCTTAACTGCTCCGATTTTAAAACCATCGCTGTAACAGTAGTGCCTTTTTTTTCAATCAATGCATTGTCATAAAAGGACTTCCCAACAATATAAACCGGAACCCCAATCATCAACAGTGCGACAATAACATCCATTGTCATATTAACTCCAAAATCTGGCCTAATCACGCTGATATTTAACCAGTCTACAAATAAATAAAAAATTACAAACCTTCTCTATCTTTTTGGCTTTGCAATATAAGCCATACTTTTTGAGGCTTCTCTTTTTTATAATAAATATCAACCTCGCGGTCTCGTTCTATCGGCATAAGATTTAGTACACTAATAACCTCTGTTTTCTCGGTTGTGATCTTTTCACCATCTTGGCTCTGAAAAGTTAAAGAGATCACACATTTTGGCGAGCCCGCACCAGAAGAGCCAATTTGCTTTATCTTAGTGACGGTTGCCACCGTTCTGATACCGTTCTTTTTAAAATCATCATGCTCTCGCCCTGTGTTAACCACAAGGAATATCATAAAACATAGTATTCCTGCGCCGATTAACCACCCCAAATACTCTGTAACATCCATTCAAAACTTCTCCATTTGTAGAGAATCATTCCATTTCAAAAGGAACCAAGAAAACTTGCTTAGGATCTTTTGGCATGTAATATATAAGTATTGTGTTATTCCGCATTACTTTTATAAGGTTTTGTGGAGATATATACTCTTTCGCTGTCACCGTGACGGGACCTTGTTCTGATTCAAACTGAAGCTTCATTTTCATCTTTGTATTACCTGTTCCACTAGCACCGATTTTCTCCATGCTGAGTACTTTAGCTTCTGTGCGAACACCTTCTTTTTTAAATTTCTCATAAGAAAGGCTTGTCTTATAACAATAAAAGAAAATACCAACCATTATGGCGACCATAACGATTATGGTGCTTTCAAACGAGTTAAACATACAGCCTCTGCTTTATATTATAGACAAAGATGATTTCAAAATCGCCCTCTGTAATTCAGGTAAAAAATAAAAAAAATGATACAAGAAACCAAACCTTAAATTATTTTTTTATTCATTAATGAAAAATAATGTAATAGCTATCTTTTACGCTTTTATAAAAAACAAGATTACTTATCTTTTAACGAGGCATTTTCAATTTCAATTATGACCAACTCTGGATTATTTTTGCTATATGTAATAGGAAAAGTCTCGCCGGGGCTATATTTTTTCAAATCAGAAGTAAAGATTACTGCAGTACCATCATTTAAAATATCGCGTCCTTGTTCTGTTTTATATCGATAGTATAATTTAATGTTTGTATACTGCGAAATTTTTCCAGTATAGCTTTCTACGTTAATAATTTCAGCCAAGGCATGAATACCATTACGACGAATATCATCTTTGG
Source organism: Cronobacter sp. EKM101R (assembly GCF_963888145.1). Lineage (NCBI taxonomy): Bacteria > Pseudomonadati > Pseudomonadota > Gammaproteobacteria > Enterobacterales > Enterobacteriaceae > Cronobacter > Cronobacter sp. EKM101R. The sequence goes on from NZ_CAWPHW010000016.1 coordinate 8,871, forward strand.
CTTTTTTATTTTTTATATCCTTAACAATAACACTTAATATTATTATCGCAACCATAGAAAGAATTATAATCGCATATCCTTTGGCAAAAGAAGATGAATCAAACATATATTATCCTAATTAAACATGTGGAGGCGGGCGTTTCTTAATGCCGCAGTTAGACTATCACACTCAATCGAGCCTACTCTTAGTTTAAACCCATTATTATAATACACACTTATTGGATTATTCTCAATTTTTGTTCCTGTTATGCCAACGTTTACACCTGTATTAGAAACCGAAGTGCCAGTAGTGGAAACTGAAGCAGCGGTAAATCCAACCTGGACACCTTTCCACTCAATAGCCCAAGGAGTATCTACATTAACCTCTGTTTCACTCTTAATAGTGATCTTATTAGGCGATGTAATCAAAGTTTCACCGGTTTTTATAGTCTGCGTCCAACCACCATTAATGACTGTTTTTACGCCACCTTTTATTTCATTATGTTGACCACCACTACTGACTATTAAACGATCACCATTTTTAATTTCTGTATTACGCCCGCCAGTGCTAATAATGGTTTCTTGCTTTCCATCCTTGATCGTAGTGTGTTGGTCACCTTTCTCAATGGTCGTTGTCTGGCTCCCGGTAATGTTATTTAACTCACCGCCACTAGAGATGGTAAGTTTGCGACCTTCTTTGATATTAATAACTTCGCTATTATTAAAATCTTTGAGCTCAACGTTATCGACTACCGTCGTACGCTTCTGCTTATAGTAAAACGAAGCATCACCCGTCACTTCGTCTTTTTGCTCACGTCCGATAGTGGTGGTGCGACTGCCGTCAATCGTGACTGTCTTGTCGTTTTCTACCGAGATATTCATATTTTTCTCGGCATGCATATCCATTAACTCATCGCCCATCTTATCTTCAAAGAAAAGATAGCTGGCGTTATCGCGATGCCCGTCTTTACTGCGGGTCATAAAGCCCATACGCGTGGCATCACCGGGTAATTCCCACGGCGGCATGCTGGCCTCGTTATACACGCGACCGGTAATCAGCGGACGGTCCGGGTCGCCGTTGATGAAGTCCACCACCACTTCGTCGCCCACGCGCGGTATCTGCACCCCGCCGAAGCCCTGGCCCGCCCAGGCGCTCGACACACGCACCCAGCCTGAACTGGTGTCGTCGCCCTTGCCCAGACGGTCCCAGTGGAACTTCACCTTCACCCGGCCGTATTTGTCGGTCCAGATGCTCTCGCCCTGCGGGCCGACCACCTTCGCCGTCTGCGGGCCGTAGGTTCTGGGCCACGG
>NZ_CAWPHW010000017.1:0-8963 GCF_963888145.1 Cronobacter sp. EKM101R
GTAGAATTACGTAATTCTGAAACCGCAGACTACACCGCTTTACATGAAAAAATGAAAGCACATGGTTTTTATCAATTCACCAGATTTCCTGGTAGCGATGACTTCTTCAGTCTACCTGATGCTGAATATGTGTTTTATAACGTAAGTGGCACCGAATCAGTCTCTTACGTTGGCCATCTCGCCAAAAATATTGCTCAACAAATCCGGCCTAATCCACGAATCGTGGTTTATGAGATTAAGGACTCATTTCAGCTCGGTCTGGATAAGTTTTAGCTCCGCAAGAAGTCTTTCCCGGGCTTCGGTAGCTTCTGTTGCTGTTTCAAGATGTCCAATCACATCTTTTAAACGCTGAATGTGCGAGCACAGGTCATCGGCGATTCTTTTTTCCTGATGCTCTGCCAGTGCCCTCCGGGCAATCCAAATGCGGGCCTCGGTGCCTGCGTTTGGTTCCACCTGCTGGAGGCGTTTTGCGTCTTCCAGTAGCAGCGCAATAACATGTTTCAGTTTTGTCTCGCCCATCGTAAACCTCATCAGTCGTTTGCTTTTGTCTTGCTGGATAGCGCCTGATTGAACTCGTTGAAGCTAAGGGCTTCTTCACCTTCAGCAAGGCTTTCAAAGTAATCTTCGTATGCCTTTTCCATGATCGTGCTGTTATCCATGCTTACCTCATTACCCTCTTAACGCCGGGTTGGCGGAACGTTTTGCTAAGTATCACTGAGCCGTGATTGCTGTCGATGGGATAAACTTAACTAAAATAAAGTTTATTCGCAAGGGTTTTTCTTGCAAAAAAGTAAGTTGAGGCATGAAAAAAAAGTAACCTATTGAAAAGGCTACTTTTTAAGGGAGTTTTGCTTTTTGCGGACTTTCAATAATTCGTCAAAGAGCCGATTGAAGTTATCAACCCTTACTTCTAACTCATTGATTATTGACTCCTTTTCTGAATCAGGTAAGGCATCGAAAAGTTGCAGCATCCTCTGCTGTTGTTCATCAAGAACAGAGGCCGCCTCATTAGGCGGTTCGGGTTGCTTATCTTCATCACCGAAAAGTAACCATGCAGGCGAACATCTCAATGCAGTGCTTAATGCAAAAAGGTTTTTGCCTTTAGGCTCTGCGTCTCCAGTCTCCCAGCGATAAACGGTAACGTGAGATCTACCGACCATATCGGCCAGCTTCTGCTGGGCCAGGCCCAGTTCTTTACGACGCGCTGCGATGCGCTCATGTAGTGACATAGGTTTCATGGACTTAATATAAATCAAGTTGACTTGCGTTAAGTAAAGCAATAACCTCTTGCAAAAAAGTAAGGAGGGATGAACGTGCTTACAGAAGAAGCAATAAAATTCTTCGGTAATAAAACCAAATTAGCCATTGCTGCTGGTGTTACCCAGTCGGCTGTATCTCGTTGGGTCAATGCCGGATTCATTCCGAAAGGATCGGCTGCCGTACTAAGCAATGCTACACAAGGCAAGCTGATGTTTGATACGGAATTTTATAAGCAGCTTAAATCAGAGCGGAATCAAAAGCGCATTAACAAACGAAACAAAACTGAATGATTCGTAATCATTGCAAGACAAGTTTTTAAATCACTGGATGAAAGAATTATTAAAGATGAATACCACACAAAAAAGCACAACCAGCAAGGAATTACAGATTGAAACCCGGATCAGGAGCGGCATAGCCGCCCTGGGCGTGGCGCAGGTTGCAAAAAAAATGGGTGTGCATCACTCACAAATTAGCCGGATGCAGACCGGAAAAAATTGTTTTGTTGAGCGTGCTGCCAGGTTGCTGGCGGTTATTGGATTCGATGATCGTGAAGAGACAGTAATCATCAAAGGCGAGCAAACAGCAGAGGTAGCGAAAGCGCTGATCTCAATGCTGGAGCATTTAAAAGGCGAAACCCCGGACTGCGGCAACAGTTCCGGGGCTTCTGAGTGCAAATAAATCGTACATTTGCGAGGTAATTATGCCAGGAGCTTTGAAACCTGTAAACGCTGGCACTTCCCGGTTGGGTGAAGTTGTTCAGCTATACCCTGAAAAACGGGAGGTCTGTGAACGTGTGGCTGACTTAGATAACGGGTTTACCCGAATCGCAAATGAGCTACTTGAGGCTATTATTGTTGCCGATTTGACGGCGCGACAGTTGAAAGTTGTGCTGGCGGTAATGCGCAAAACTTACGGGTTCGGCAGGGCGCTGGATCGCATTTCTAATGTGCAGATTGCGGAGGAAACTGGGATTCATCATACCCACATCTGCAAGGCAAAAAATGAGCTTATCGCGATGAACGTTCTTGTTTCATCGGGTAACCAATTGGGCATTAATAAAGTCGTATCTGACTGGAAAACAGGCATTAGCCAAAACAGCAAAACATTAGCCAAAACGGCTAATAAAAGTTTAGCTGAATCAGCTAATACCAAAAGCAATGAAAGATTAGCCAACTTGGCTAATAAAACATTAGCTGACTCGGCTAATAAAACATTAGCCAACTCGGCTAAACACAAAAGAAATAAAAATAAAATATATATAACCCCCCTAACCCCCCAGGGGGGAAAGGCGAAATTTAACCCGCTTGAGGTCGATCTGCCTGACTGGCTCGATCCGGCTGTCTGGCGTGAATGGGTTCAGTACCGCGCCGAGAGCAAAAAACCGATCAAGTCCATGCTTACCGTGACGAAGGCCATCAAGCTGCTGAGCCAGTACCGGGATGCTGGCGATAATCCGGCGGAAGTGATTAACCAGTCCATCGCCAACGGCTGGCAGGGTTTATTCCGCGTCAAAGCGCCCGGACGCGCCGTAGCCCCGGTTAACGCTGGTCACGTTCCGCACTGGAACAGCCCGGAAGCGTGGGAGGACGTGTTTTGAGCCAGCAACTGATTCAGGCCATCGCACAATGCGACAACCGCACGATCTCCCGGCTGGCAGGTAAATACCATCCGGCGCCGGAGCGCCCCGAACAGGGCGTAGTAAACACCGAGGCTGAGCGTCTGGTTGATGCGCTGTTTCGCCAGCTCAAGCAGGTATTCCCTGCGGCAAACGCCACCAGCCTGCGCACCGAGGCTGACGAGGCCGCAGCAAAGCAGCAGTGGATCATCGCTTTCGCCGAGAACGGCATCACCCGCCGTGAACAACTGGCCGCAGGCATGAAGCGAGCACGCGCCAGCCTTTCCCCGTTCTGGCCGTCGCCGGGGCAGTTTATCGACTGGTGCCGTGAAGGGGAGTTCGAGCAGGCCGGGCTTCCGGCAGTGGCCGAACTGCTGGCAATGGTGCGCACCTACTGCGCCTGTCGTGGGCTTTACGCCTCCCCGGAGGATTACCCGTGGCAGCAGGCGGCTCATTACTGGCTGGTTACGGGCCTGTATAGCGGAATGCGCCTGAACAGCTGGACAGAGCAGGAGTTGGCGGAGCATGCAAAGGCCGAGCTGGTAAAAATGGCCCGGCGTATCGCCAACGGCGAAACCATCCCTGACCCTGTGCCGATGATCGAACAGCCCAGGCCGCAGCCCGTTTCCCGCGAGCGGGGCTTAGAAATCATCGCCAGATTACGGCGCGACATTTTGAAGAAATCAGGCAAGAGCATTTCATGAGGTAAAACTATGACACCGAGCAAAACCCTTAAACAACCACTGCCGGAGGCCACCAGCTTCACCACTAGGCAGGTTGCGCGTGGCTGGCAAAGGCTCGCACACAGCCTGCTAGTGGATGAGAAAGCCGAAAGCGTAAACGTGGTTTTTGATGAATGCCGCATGAGCGCGGCTATGAGGCGCGTTCTTTGTTTTTATGGGGTTATCCCTGCCTCATCGGTTTTTAACGACTCAGTGGGCTGATTTGGCCCTTATTCTCTATTCTAAGCTTATGGATGAGCTGGTGAGTTTGAGGTGAGTATTAGTTCTCACATACACTGAAAGCTGTTTCGAGGGGTTCTAGCACCCAGATCAAAAATGTGATTTTTACCAAAAAAGACTTAACTTGATATATATCAATTTTCCGAAAGTGTATTCGCTATGCGTTTCATTAATGTCATTGAATAGTTAATTTTTGATTAAATTACTGTTGCGGTGTTTTGGGGGAGTCCTAATAATCGCGCCTGAATTGAATCAGGCCTGATTACTTTCTTTGTCAATTGTTATCGTATGTGAAGGGTTTATACTGTGAAAGTAATCAACTTATCGTTGCCGGAGAGCGGGTTAATTCTGATCGACTGCAAAAGTGGCAAGGTCGTCGGGAAAATTGATGAGGTAAAGACTCGCAGCGGGAAGCCGAAGATACCAGAACGAGTGCTGTTTACGCGCTTCGATAAAACCCGCTGGAAGTCAGCGGCACTAAGAAAAGATGAATTTGTGTGTTCACTGAAAACCTTCAAGGAAATTTCATCTTCTGTGGCACGCAGTGATGCAAAAGGCAATTGGTTTTAGTTAAAATACCCCCCGAGCCTGAACAGCTCGCTAAGTAATACTGGGCCATTCAATGGAATTAATGGCGCAGATGCAAATTCTAAAACTCCCCGATTTTGCCCTGCTTTCGGCTTTACCCGTAAGCGGGGTTTTTCTGTGTTCGGCGTTCGGCCTCTCAGGAGGTGCGGCTTGAGCTTCCCTAAAGACGGCGTGCGTTTGCACAAATCCAATTTTTCAGCGGTCGGCAAGCAGTTAGAGCCGCTACTGGCAGGCGGCGACTGCTTCCGCTTGATCGTCAAACCGTGGCGCGAGTCTCGCAGCCTCTCACAGAATGCGCTCGCGCACATGTGGTTTAACGAAATCAGCGCGTATCTGATTAAGCGCGGCAAATCCTTCGCAACCCCTGAGTGGGTAAAAGATGCACTTAAGCATTCCTACCTCGGCTACGAAGAACGCGAGATGACCGACGTCATCACCGGCGAGAAAACCACGATCCGCTCCCTCCGGCACACATCCGATCTCGACACGGGCGATATGCACTTCTTCCTCACGCGCGTAGAGGCCTGGGCGCTGAGTATCGGGTGCCCGCTCACCATTCCGGCCGACTGTGAATACATGCAGTTGCGTCAGAAGCAGGAGGCTTAATCATGCGTATGGGCTGGTTTGAACATAGTGATTGCTCTGCCGAAGAAGCTGATGAGTTGATATCCCGGTATCGCCTGCGCGGGGCAAAAGTTGAGCGCTATCTTTCTGCGGACTGCCGTAAATTCACCGTTCGCGTGCTCCTGCCGGAGAGCAAATACCCGCCACGCCAGGACAGAACGTTTCAGCAGCGGGTGTGGGGGTGACTATGGGGAGTATTTACCGGAGTGCAAAATGGCTGGCCGCTGTGCGCCAGATAGAATGTTGCGTGCTCTGTAATCGCTGGGGCGTACAGGCTGCTCACCGTAACGAGGGTAAGGGCACAGGACTCAAGGTCGATGATAGTCTGACGGCAGCGCTGTGTGTTGACTGCCACCATGCGATTGATAACGGCAGAGAACTGACAAGAGAGGAGCGTCGCGCATTAATGGATCGCGCCATCGTTTTGACGCTCAGGGAGCTAACAAGACGCGGTTTGATTATGCCCAAGTGATTTTTGAGTACAGAGGTGATTTTTATGCGTGATATTCAGATGATTCTTGAGTGTTGGGGGGCATGGGTGGCAAATAACCACGAAGATGTTACCTGGCCGTCCATTGCTGCCGGATTTAAGGGGGTGATTCCGTCAAAGGTTAAATCACGTCCGCAATGTTGTGATGATGACGCAATGGTTATCTGTGGCTGCATGGCTCGTCTGAAAAAGAACAACAGTGACTTGCATGATCTGCTCGTGGATTATTATGTTGGGGGAATGACTTTTATGGCGCTTGCAAGGAAACATGGACGTTCAGATTGCTGGGTTGGTCGTTTGTTGCAAAAAGCAGAGGGGAACGTGGCTGGTATGTTAATGATGTTGGATGTTAAACTAGAGATGGAATGTTAATTTAATTCACATGGGATTTTTTTTCTTTATGAGGGGCGAATAACGCCCCTAAACTAGAATATTTTAGCTGCCTTTTTGTCTGGCAGTATTAAGTTGTTGAATGGTTTCTTCTATTAAGGTAATTATTCAAATGGTATAAAATATGAAGATGGGTTCTATATTAACACTTACTCCATGCTAAGTGAATCCTGATAGCGCTTAAATGCCTCTGCGAAAGCTAGAGCTGCATCAGCATTTGATACCATGTATTCTTCAGTTATGCCTGTTTTGGACTGGAAATATAACTTTCCATAAATGCAAATTGGAATTTGATAGTTATCTTTAAATCGTCGGTCTGGTGAGCCATCTTTATTTGTTTTTGCCCATGTATGTCCAGCGATGCAGGCATCACTCGGAACACCATCCTCTTCATGGAACCCTTGACGCTGCGCATTAATTTGTAATTCCCGTAAGTCAATCAGGGCAAATGCCCCATCGGGGCGAGGAATTACAGCAATGCCGGGATAAAGTAATATATCGTCGCCATTGGCGTTTTCAAATCGCATTGCTCGTCCAGCAAAACGAATTAGAGCTGTTGAAGCGAAATCAAATACGACTGGATGACGATCAACTGCTCGTGTAGCTAACGTCCTTTCTGCAAACTGATCTGTAGCTTTATCTGCGGTAATATCCCATTTTTTTATACTTGATTTTAAAATATCGAAAGCACGAATCGTTGCAGCATAAGCCCGTTGTGAGGAATCGCTATTTTCGAAATCAATGACGATTTTAGTGTTATCTTCCCAGGATACAAGACGAGATACTTCTGCTTGTGTTTGTAGTAGCGTTGCTTCAAGTTCTGCAATGCGACGTTTATAAAACCATCGAAACAGGCTTGACTTACGTCGAGTCAATTCGCTCTTTTGTCTTGATTCTTCTGCAAGAGCCTCTTGTAAGTCCGTTGCTATTTCCGTTCTCTGTTCTCGTGCTTTAACGATCAAGTCTCGTAAAGGTAAAAGAGATGCACTTGTCAAGGCCTCTACTGAGGCACTAGAGATTTCATTCATGCCTGCTTTGGGCATGTACATTTTTGCATTTGATGGGGTGTTGCCTGAAATTAACTCAGGTGTATCAATAGGAGATTCTACAGACGACGGATTTAGCGGAATGGTTGTGGATGGTTTATCTTTGTATGGTAAATGAGGTGATGTATACGATAAACTAGGACCGGGTAACCCTACAGTTGATTTAATTCCTTTTGGGCTAACATTAACTGTGGCTCCGGGGACACCAAAACTTGCGCTTACCCCATGTTTACCGATGTTAAGGTGAACTCCGGGGAAAATGGTAAAAGTTTGTCTGAAGCGAAGAGACATAAGATAATCCCTGTGTAGTAATGTCTAAAGTTACATTCCATACTGGCAATAATACTGCGATGAGACACGAGGCTCATTGAGGATTTTTGCATTTTGCTGACATGAATTCTATAGAAATTATGTTGATAAACATTTTACAATCGTAAAAAAACAAATATGCTGTTAAGAGTGGTTACTTCGCTACACACCTTAAACCCGCCGCTGAGCGGGTTTTTCTTTTTCTGTTGCCGCTTTCAGCGATAGTTGTTTTTGTTATAAACAATACAAAAATTTACCCATTTTTAAATTACGGTTATTGAATTGCCATCTTTGTTGAGTATTATTTGCGCCGGTTCTGAATGATGGTGGCTCCTACCCTGACTTGCTCCTGTCATGAAGAACCATCCATGCCGATTTAGCTCAGCAGGCAGAGCAACTGACTTGTAATCAGTAGGTCACCAGTTCGATTCCGGTAATCGGCACCATATGCGGGTATCGTATAATGGCTATTACCTCAGCCTTCCAAGCTGATGATGCGGGTTCGATTCCCGCTGTCCGCTCCAGTCACATTGTAAGTCGTTCTGTTCAGTCTGGAAGGGGAACCTGCTTAGCAGGAGCAGGTGTTTCCCCGCGGCTTTAGCTTATAGATAGTCACAATCATACATAGGGTGATTGCCCCGCTTCGGCGGGGCTTTTTTTATCCGCTTCCTCAGGCTCGCTTCGGCGGGCCTTTTTCATAACTGCGCCACGCCCGGCGCATCGTCAACCACAGAGCCTTTCAGGGGTGAGCCTACGGGGTGGTCAGTATGACTTTCTCTGTGGGCTGATCACCCTCGGGCGAAGGCTCACCCTCTAAAAGGAAAAGTCACATGTTTGGTCTTTTTAAAAAGAAAACCCGCAAAGTCGTTACCGAAGTCAGGAAGATGGAGAACCGGGATGCAGTGGAGGCGACCGTCTGGGGCGCATATTCCATTGCATATGCCGACGGCACCTGCGATGCAAAAGAAATTGCGGTACTGGAGAAAACCATCGCTGCGCTACCGGCTTTTGCGCCGTTCTCCGGTGAGATTGCACAGATGAGTGCCAGTATTCGCGCCCGTTATGAAGCATCCCCGCGCAGTGCAAACGCTCAGGCTCTGCGTGAGCTTGCCGATGTGGCGGGCACCGCAGAGGCGGTTGATGTGCTGTGCTTATGCCTTGATATCGCTGATCAGGATGGTATCGGAGAGCAGGAAGAAGCACAGCTCAAGAAAATTGCGCAGGCGCTTCAGTTACCGCTGGACCAGTACCTGTGAAAAGTGTGCGCATTGTGCTGGCTGCCGTCCTGCTGTTTCTGGTAGTAGCGGTGGACTTCACCGGGCGGCTGATGTCGGTGCTGGCAGACGCTGTGCTGGTGGCCGGAGTGATCGCCGTGCTCTGGCCATTGATGCGTAAAACAGAATAACACCATGCAAAAGGCATCTGCGGGTGCCTTTGACAGGGTGTTGTTTTTAAGGGCTCTGGTGGCCCTTTTTCTTACAGGAGAAGCTCATGTCTGAACCCTTATCCGGGACGGGCGCGGCTGCGGCGCTCGGAGGGGCGACCGCATTCGGGCTGTTTACCAACACGGATTTCGGAATTGTTTTCGGTGCGTTTGCCGGTGCGCTGTTTGTGGCCACGATGCCGCAGGCGCTTTCCGCCTGGCGGGTGGCATCGCACTTTCTGGTGTCGTTTATTGT
>NZ_CAWPHW010000018.1:0-7422 GCF_963888145.1 Cronobacter sp. EKM101R
CAGAACCGGCGCAAATAATACTCAACAAAGATGGCAATTCAATAACCGTAATTTAAAAATGGGTAAATTTTTGTATTTTTTATAACAAAACAAGAATCGCTGGAAGCGACACCAGAAAAGAAAAAACCGCTCGAGTGCGCTTTTTATAATTTAGGCAATAATATCAAATTCTGCTTAATTCTGCCGCTAAAAATCTACTTTTGCAAGCGATGGCATTAAATTTTCACGTTTTTGGTTTTGCCGTTTTTTGCTGGCCTTCAGCAGCGCGTCGACATCGAGTCGATCGAATATCTCCCGGATCGCTTCCCAGTGGCGAGCGTAGCCTTTCCACCAGTTCTTAGCCGTCACGCCCGCCAGCGCCGCCAGCTCAGTTTGTTGGTAGGTTTTGCCTGCGCCGGGCCCGCCGCGCAGCTCGCGTTTAACATCCTGCGCCGCAAGCCATACCAGCGCGCGCAGACGGGCCACGGTTTTGGCGGCAATACGTTTTCCTGCCAGCCCGGCGGTGAATACCTCCCATCCCCAGCGCACGATCTCCATCTGGTAGGCGTAGCGGGTATTTTCGCCATAACACCACATTAACCAGGCGATTTCATGTAATTCCAGCGCCAGTACTGCGCGTCTCCAGCTTGCTGTGGCATACTCGACCGGCAGCACAAGCGGAATATGCGAGCCTTTCGCGCGTGACTGCACGCCCGGTACTGGCTCGTTCCAGACGGCCACAAGTTCGCCCGTTTCCGGGTCTGTCACTTTTAGCGGCTTGCGCTTATGGCGACTGGTAATCAGTTGCGCATTCTCTGCGAACGCCACCAACTGGCCCTTTGTGCTGCCACTCAGATTGGCCAATGCGACTATCAACTGCTGGCGAATAAATTCATTAGCGTGAGTCATTTGGGCCCCCCCAGACCGCGCCTCGTTAGCTCACAAAGCGTCAGTACGATGGCGCGATCCATCAGCGCGCGACGCTCCTCTCTCGTCAGTTCTCTGCCATTATCAATGGCGTGATGGCAGTCAACACACAGCGCCGCAGTCAGACTATCATCGACCTTGAGTCCTGTGCCCTTACCCTCGTTACGGTAAGCAGCCAGTCCCCTCCAGCGATTACAGAGCACGCAACATTCTATCTGGCGCACAGCGGCCAGCCATTTTGCACTCAGGTAAATACTCCCCATAGTCACCCCCACAACCGCTGCTGAAAAGTTCTGTCCTGGCGTGGCGGGTATTTGCTCTCCGGCAGGAGCACGCGAACGGTGAATTTACGGCAGTCCGCAGAAAGATAGCGCTCAACTTTTGCCCCGCGCAGACGATACCGGGATATCAACTCATCAGCCTCTTCGGCAGAGCAATCAGTATGTTCAAACCAGCCCATACGCATGATACGCATGATTAAGCCTCCTGCTTCTGACGCAACTGCATGTATTCACAGTCGGCCGGAATGGTGAGCTGGCACCCGATACTCAGCGCCCAGGCCTCTACCCGCGTGAGGAAAAAGTGCATTTCGCCGGTATCGAGATCGGAGGTATGCCGCAGGGAGCGGATCGTAGTTTTCTCGCCGGTGATGACGTCGGTCATCTCGCGTTCTTCGTAGCCGAGGTAGGAATGCTTAAGTGCATCTTTTACCCACTCAGGGGTTGCGAAGGATTTGCCGCGTGAAATGAGGTACTGGCTGATTTGCTCGTACCACATGTGGCTAAGGTTATTTTGTGAAAGGCTTCGGGTTTCACGCCAGGGCCGGAGTATCAGCCGCAAGCAGTCCCCACTGGCAAGCAATGGTTCTATTTGCTTACCGATTGCAGTGAAGTTGGATTTATGGAGACGGATGCCGTCTTTTGGAAAGTTCATGCGCCACCTCCGCAGAGGTTAGACGCCGGACAAAGAATATCACCACTACCTGATAATTGCAGGAGCAGTGCGGTTACGCATTGTTGTTCAGTGTATTCTAAATGCACCACTACTCACCTCGTAATGGTGCGACAGGTGCCAGTTGTTCAGGCTGACATCTTAATTATAGCTTACTCTTTTTTAGAGCAGAAGTACCCGATAGCTTCGGTATGTGCTTCCCAGCTAATCAGTATGACGTCTGGTGGAATGGGAATTACAACAAATGATCCATCCTCGCGTGTCACCACCTCATAGCATCCCGGTACGGAAAGTGCAGCAATCAGTTCCTTTTCATTCATGGTGAAAATTCCTGTGAAAATGAAACATCTCCACTCGGGGAGTCCCACCCATACTTTCCTGTGCGCCATGCAAGGAGAGGAACTGAAGCCATTCAGACAATCAAATCATTAGAAAACCACAACAATAATCGTGTATTAAAGAATGGAACGCACCACAACCTCGGGGTTATGGTGGGAACAACAAAAAGAGAGAGCCAAAGACCTCATATTCCCGTCCATCTATTCAGTAACTGCTATTTCCGTATTACTATCCATCCCATATGTACTGCGGCGTCAATAAATGATTCAAAACCCCCTTAAAAATCATCAATCAACAATGGACGCTGTAATGCGGGGAAATCAATTTCCAAAAATGAGATGATGACGTGAAAGTGGCGTGTGATGGATTGTTTCTGACTGAAAGAGCAATCCTCCGGCTTCCGAAAAACCTCCCATGCCTGAGCGGCTTCAAGCATTTTGGCGTTGCGGGCTGCGCCGCGTACTGCCCAGAGGAAACAGAAACGGACATTGCGGGCAATTTTCACAAAACCCTCACAAGAACCAAGGTCAATGATCGTTTTATGTGGTAGATAAAAATAAATCAATCTATTAAATAGATCAATTATTGAAGTAACAGCAACATAAAAACCCGCCGAAGCGGGTTTTTATGTTGAAATATCATTTTCGTTTGAAGAGGTACTTGGTAACGACTAACACTAGGCCAAATACCTCTGTAAGCGTTCCACCCATGTATAGCTGCAGGGTCAAATCCTTGAACGATAATAGCCCAGCTCCGCCAGATATAAAAACACCATTCATGATCAACAACTGACAAGCCAAGATGATCAAAAACCATATGCCGTAAGTCTTCTTCAACTTAATTTCGGCTTCGAAATCTTGATTGTCTAGTTTGCGTCTTTCAGGATCCAGAGCTTCTACTTGCCTCGCAGCCGGTACAACTGGAGTGGAAGCCGGGTGTTTTTGGGATTCCGGCTGCCCGTCATCTTCTGAAATCTGCCTGTGTTGTTTGAGGGTTTCTTTTAACTGACGCAGAACCTCTGACTTAATTTTGCCGTCTTCTCCCGGAGTCCTTTCTTCCTGCATTTTTAACGACTCATCTCAATCCTAAGTTCTTTAGGCGAAACCTCATCGCGTCGTCAGACACGCCAAAATAATGAGCCATTATGTAACTTGGGTTACCTTCAGCATGAAGCTTTTTGACTTCATCTACTGGCATAAGTAGTTCGGCAGAAAACCGATTAGCAAAAATTTCATCAGGATGAGTGCCGTTGCTTGCAGCCTCCCCCCTAAGATCTACATATTCATACTCATCGCTCTGATCAGCCTGACGGGCTATGTAATGTCCAAGCTCATGGCCGCACGAAAACCTCTGGCGGACTTTGTTATCATCGCCATTCAAAAAAATGGCCGGATCCTGATCTCTTTGTTTTATCAAAGCACCAGACACCTTAGCGGGCAAGTATGTAATAAAGACATCAAGCCCCATTTCATTTGCAATCTTTGCTGGATCGACGGGAAAGCCTCGACCACACCAAAAAGCATCCAGTACACGTCGTGCATGTTCTCTTGGGTTAGTAGCCATAAGTCCTCCACATACCATTTCATCATTGAAATGCCCAAATCTTCGACATGCGCACTTTGCCTTTAGCAACCCCGCATGTTCAAACACATCTTAAACAATACTTTTTAGAATGAATACTGGATGAAAGAAAAAAACCAGAAACCACATGAGGCCATTTGTAAACAAGATAATAAAAACCCGCCGAAGCGGGTTTAGTGTGGGTGCATTGAGGATACCTGACACATCAGGGGTGGCGGGGATTCCTCCCCGCCGGTCTCTTACTCCTCAGATTCGTAAGCTGTGAAGACAGCGACCTCCATATGGCCGGTTCGGATTCGTACCTCGCAGAGGTCTTTCCTCGTTACCAGTACCGCCATAACGGCAGTAATACAGATGACGATCAGGGCGATTAATATCGCCTTTGGCTGCTTCATAGCCTGCTTCTCCTTGACCCGAAGGTCTGTAAGAGACTACTCTAATGTTGTCTGGCATTAGATGTGGCCTCGGTTAATGTTGAACGCCTTGCAGGGCGTTGAATGTTTCCGGGGCTTTTCTCTATCTGCCTGTAGTGTTCATGCCCGAGGCAGATAGCCTCAAGCACCCGCAGGAATATTACTTAACTCACTGCCCTGTCGCAAATTTTCAGCCTAACGAAGAGAAATTTGTTTACCCCTCAGCCAGTCATCTCGTGTTTTCCTGGCAACCTCAATCATCCCCTGCAGATCATCAAGCGTAAGACTACCGGCCTCGTCACATGGAATTATCAAAAAACCTGCGCACATCATATGTTCAAAGCATTGCTCGGGGTTCATCACTATCTGGCCCGGCATTAACGGCATGCTTGATACAGGTAATCCGTTTTCGAAGTATGTAATTATGGCGTGTTGCGAAGGTATTGGCTGGGCCTCAGGCGGGGTTGTTTCGAAGCCGTTCTGCCGGAAGTAACAATCTTCCAGTTTTTCGAAAACCTCCCACGCCTGATCGGTTTCGAGCATTTTGGCGTGGCGGGCTGCGCCGCGTTCTGTCCAGAGGATGAGGGAGCGGACTTTGGGGGAAATTTGTAAACCTCTTTGAGAGGTTCGCAAATCATCAAGTTCAAAGCCACTTACTTTAAAGAAGTGTTTTCCTGAAATAAAACGACATTCATTACGTTTGAAGTTCTGACGTATATGCTTCCCTTCAGTTTTGTATAGCCTTGCAAGTAACTCAGTCGTGATGACGGGAATGTTGCAATGGGTAACAACGGTGAGGGATTCTACGGAAAGAGTTTCCATGATTTGTGTCCTATGAGATTGTTCAAGTCCCCATGTTCAGTGGGGTGGTCAGGTACTTGAACACCGCTCATAGACGGCCTGTATCCTTAGCCTTTCAGCTGTTGTTCGGAATACACGCTACCCGACCATTATTCACAAAATCTGGACGCAAAAAAACCGCATGTCTGTCGGGTGCGGTAACCGCTATGAGAGGTGTGTTCAGCACCTATGACTATCATAAGTTCATTAACATAAATGCGTCAAGTCTGATCCGTTTCGAGCATTTTGGCGTGGCGGGCTGCGCCGCGTTCTGTCCAGAGGATGAGGGAGCGAACATTCGGGGCGATTTTCACAGACTCGCTTAAAGATAGTCTGTGTTTCATGTGTCGAAGTTCATCGCCCACTAATTTATAGAAATGCTTCCCTTCGACAAAACGCTCTGTATTGCGGGCATGATTCTGCTGAATACGAATTGATTCCGTTCCATAAAGCTGCGCCAGTAGTTCGGTAGTGATAACGGGGATCTGGTTGTAGACGATCGGAGAAAGTGTTTCGACAGAGATTTGAGTGGTCATAATGACGCCCTCCGGTGATAGGTTTTTTTATCACCACCACCGACGCCAATCGGATTGGGTGGTGAGACGTACAGGGTTGGCGTAACCGGATCACCGACCGGCGAGCCTTTCGGCTCCCCCATACGCCCCACCATAATTCAGATGCGCGTATGCAAACGACAATAAAAAACACGCTCGCGGCGTGTCTCTGTCGCGGTGAAATTCCGGGACGCCAATCCCGGCAGCCGATTTTTCGGCTGCGCGGAGAATATAGCCCCGGATATCCGTTGTCGTCAACAGGCCATCGTGTGTTATCCTTGAATAGTGTTCAATCCTACTCGCAGAGGTTTATCATGCGTACAACTCAGCAATTCAGTATCACCCTCACCAACGAAATGGCTGATATGGTTCGCGCCCGTGTCGCTTCCGGAGCCTATGCCTCTGAAAGCGAAGTCATCCGGGAAGGATTGCGGGCATTGCATGAGCGCGACAAAGCCATTGAAACATGGCTTGCCAACACCGCAGCTCCAGCTCTTGATTCCATCAGAAAAAATCCAGAAAAAGGGCGTTCTTCAGCTCAGGTTCGTGCAGCTGTTCGTACCGGGAAATAACCCCGGATGGAATTCGAGGTTATATTCACCCCGGAGGCGGAGCAGCAGATTGTCAGCCTCCACCGTTACATCTCCGAACAAGCCAGCCCGGCTGTTGCCGATGGGTACATTGATACCCTGATTGATTACCTTGATAGTTTCTCTACTTTCCCCGAGCGCGGCAATAAACGTGACGACATCAGGCCGGGTTTGCGGGTAACGAACTTTCGACACAGAACCGTTATCGCTTTTGCTGTCGATGCGGAGAAGGTGATTATCGCCGGAGTCTTCCACGGCGGGCAGTCTTATGAAACCCTTCAGGATTAATAGTGACTGCTCCTCGCCCGACAAGGCGGGGAGCTGTTACGCACGAATAGCACCTCACACGCTCGCGAAGCGCCTCAATTTCAGCGGCCATGTAATAACCCACGCGGCTAAACACATCAGCGTTATCACCCGCGATTTCCAGCTCCATGCATGCCATCAGCCTGGCGTCCTGGTAATTGTCGCTGCCGTCGGTAACAGCGATGGAATATGTGTCGTTCCCGGTTTTATTGATAAGCACGACTGGATTGTGAATTTTGCTCATCTGGCGGACTCCTGATTTAACTGCGCAAGGATGTCCTTGTTCTGATTCAGCACCCGCAGCGCGGCACAGACACGTTGCCACTTCTGAACGTTGCTTTTTGCCCGACGCAGCTCGCAGTTAGCTACGCGCAGAGACGGGAAAATCAGGTCGTCAGAGCGCTTTTCGGTGAAAGACGGTATCGACGACACGAATTCCCCGGCCCGACATCCGCTCTGACCCTCCCGTTCTGTCGACGGAAAACGATTGCGATCGTCCCGTGTTGCGTTTTCCGTGCTGCCGGAACCCACTTGCACCACTTCAGCATTTTGAACGCTCATATCGCCATTTTTTGCTTTTTCGGTCAGCCACCACATCGGACCGTTGTTGTCAGCCTCCCCACGGCGTTTCAGCATCCACAGTTCGTTAATCGCTTCATTGCGCGTCATTCCCAGGCGTGCTGCAACTTCCTGTGACGATGCTTTCCCCATCGCTTTCAGTGCGTCAAAAACAGTTTCCATAAAAAACCTCACACAATTTCAGACATATCCCGCCGCTTTCAGTTTTTCTGTGTTCATGCTGCTCTACGCCTTGATGCTTCAATGCTTTTCTGCTCTTCGATGATTTCCAGCGCTTCGGCAAGCACCAGACCTTCCATCGTGATTACGCCCTCTTCGCTGATTTGGGCCAGCGCCAGCAGCTCAGCCAGGCGCCGGGCCTTT
>NZ_CAWPHW010000019.1:0-7276 GCF_963888145.1 Cronobacter sp. EKM101R
AGAAAGGGTTACACCGCCACACGCTCTTTCAGCCAGCCATAGACGAACGACTCGTTCGCCGGTCGCTGTTCGGCCAGCTCGATATAACGCTCGCCCTGCTGACAGTTCAGCGCCACCAGCATCACACGCTCGCCATCCTTACCGCGCTTATTCAGATAAGCCTGTAGCGCGTTAATCGTGCGCGGGCCGATACGGCCGTCGACGCTCATATCGGGGTAGAGCGTTCCACGCATGTTGAACACGTTCAGGGCACGCTGAAGCATCCTGCCCGCCACGGACGGGCCCATGTTCACCCCTGTATCACAGAGCTCTGCTGCAATGTCGGGAGACAGCCTGGCCACCAGGTCAAAGCGAGGCCCGTACCAGTAATCCGCTTCCAGAATTTCCAGTGCCTGCCCGCGAGTCAGGTTTCGCATATCGCCTTTGTATCCGTGGGCGCGTGCGACTTTTTCTGTTATGCCCCATTTTGTCGCGCCGCCGCGGTCGTCGGGATGATTAACGTAGCCCCCCTCTTTACCGAGGATTTCATCAAAAATTTCATCTTTCGTTTTCATTAGGGTGTCTCAGCAGTGAGAGAATTTTTGACATGTTCCCGCGCCGGTACAGCACGATGGCGCAGAACGCAACATTCAGGGCGACAACGGACCAGCTCGACACTGCGTAAAAATTGAAAATCCAGGCAATAGGGACAATGCAGTAGCAGAGCGTCACCCAGTATACCGCCCACGCTATTCGGGGCTTATGCGCAGCACCGTTGCGCCGGTAGAGCAGAAACGCAACGACAATCACAGTACAGACGGCAGCATTCACGTCGGCAGCAACACTACTTACCATCGTCAGCATCATGACCTCCTCCGCTGCGTCTCGAGATAAGACTGAACAGCGATGTGATTTCCTGCTGGTACAGAAACGTCAGGATTTTGATTGACAGCGCAGACACACCAACCGCACAGAGTGCGTCGATGGGCTTATCGTCATAGTGCGTAAGCCAGCGTATGGCCGATGCAGCCACACCCGCGCCAAGAACACCGACAATAAACGAGATAATCAGGTGCGCGAACATACGAACAACGGGCACTTCGCGCTGCTGCGTCACGACGAACAGCGCACCGGCAAACGCACCGACGACAACACCGAAATCGGTGTTTGTCAGCAGCCCGAATATACCGGCCCCGCCGAGCGTTAACGCAACAGCACCGCCCCCGGAAATGGGTTCGGACATGGGTTACTCCTGTGATGGTTTGCGCCGGGCGTGGCGCAGATACGAAAAAGGCCCGCCATGGCGAGCCTCAAATTGATGAAGATACGATAAGAAATCACAAGATGAATCGCATTAATTCTTTGATTAGAATAAGGTTTTCACCAGAACACAATAAGGGAGATATCCGTTTGAAAAAATTAGTATTTATCCTCGTCGTGATGGGGCTGCCTCTTTTTCAGGCGAATGCGGTACAACTTACGCAAGCAGACTGTAATTTCGCAATTGAGAAACTTAAATATTTCAACGCGTATACTAATACCCATCCTGGAGAAAAGACCACCTTTGAAGAAAAGGCAACATACGCTTATGCAGAAGCATGTGAAAATGCTGGTCTTATAAGTATTGCTGGGTATTTACGTGATGTACCAGAAGCTTCACCAGAAGTAACAAAGTTTTGTCAGCAAAACGCTAAAACCAGCGGTGAAGCGATGCGTTGCTTAGCCACTGGCAAACTTGATGATTAATCCACAAATATGTAAAAACCCGCTCAAAGGCGGGTTTTTATAGCTCTGGCAAAATATCAGAATGGCGCTAAATATGGCCTATTTTGTTGCATTTTGCAAGACCGTTTATTCAAACTCTTTCTGCGGTGTCTCACAATGGTGTTCAAGAGCGTGCTGCAATGCCCTTATATCCAGCTCGTCAAACGCACGTTTAAAATGCGCCCAATGAGGCGCGTAGACGCGTAGCCATGTCGAGCGGTTTATGCTCATCAGCCTGGCTAATGCTGCGCCAGCGTACTCTTTATAGGTTTTATTGCTCCTGGTTGCTGCAACATCTTGCGCGGCAAGCCAGATCATCGAAATTAACCGCTTCTTTGTTTTATTCAGCAAGCCTGCCGGCAGATATTTTTGATGGCCGTTCCAGATTACTTCACATATAAGCGTCTGATAACGGAATGTCAGATCGAATCCGTAGCAATACTTTAACCAAGCCTGCTCGTGTTCTGGCAAGAAATTAACTGCACGACGCCAGGGTGCTCCTGCAAACTCATAATCATTAATTGGTGGTAATGGCCTGCGTCTGCTGCGCGTCTCCAGCACGTACAGTGAAGTGTTCTCAGCTTTAACCTTTCTACCGTCATCAAACTCAACCATGTGGATATGTTTGCGCGGGCAGCGGTCTTTCTCCGCTGGTGGATGTTCACTAAATGCCTGTAACTGCCCTTTCGTTTTACCTGAGTTATCCATCAGTGCGCGAGTGAGCTCAATCCGGGCGTATTCAATTAATTGCGGATTCATCAGATAAAACCCTCTTTTTTCCAAATTGCCAGCGTACGCAGCACTCCCTCTGCATGCATCAGGCGCAATTCTTCATATGTATATTCATTGGTCTTAACTCTGCCATCGATAACATCGTGGCATCCGTTACATGCAATAGCCCCCTGTAAATCATCAGGTTTACAGCCGGTACCGCAGGTTCCAGCAAGGCGGTAATGAGCGAGTACGCTCGTTTCAGGATTGAAGGTGCAATAACCTGGAATACGAACAGTGCATTCACGCCCACGGGCTTCTTTTCTCAGATTGACGGAACGTCTCAAGCGGCGCCTCCTACTAACTGCCTGGCAGCTCGCTGAATTTGAGACATGATCATCCGCCCGATCATTTCAAGCTCGTCACGGCTTATGTAACTAATCGCTGGCCCCGACCAGGTTTTATCGAAGACAGCGATTGCCATACCGAATCCTGCAGAGGATTCAGATGGCTCACCTTCTGCCGGGATATACCAATCGGGGAGATCGAAGCTGATGCGTCCACGGACGAAAGCAATGTGATCGGCGTTTTCAGGCCACCAGGTTTCACTTGTTGCAGCCTTAATGAAGAAAACATATCGTCCACCGCGTTCTCGCATTGTGAACGTGTGCTGCATGATAGGGATCATGCCGGTGATGTACTGACCTTCGAATTGAGTAGCTCGGCTATACGGAGGGTTTGCGTATGCAGCGCCCCCCAAGTCAGCAAGCCGAGCTGACCAGTCCTGGTTTAGCGCATTATCTTCTACGGTGTAGTAATGCTCACATTTGGCGTTGGCGTCGTCGGCAAACAAATCAAGGGAGAACGGGCCAAACCTGGCATTTATACCCCACCAAATCGCATCAGGCGTTCGCCATTGATCGCCGACCTCCTTCAGCTTATGTGACGGGCGGTTGCGCAGTTCAGTGAGCGCAATGCTGTAAGGACTCATCATGATCCGTACTCCAGCAGTTGCGCAGCAACGTTTTCCACCTCCTCAGGAGAAGAAAACGGTCGAAACAGAATAAAATTCCATAACACATTCAGCACAGACTTATAGAGCTGCTCGAACTCTGTATCATCCATATTTGCGAATGAAATTGACTTCGCCCGCCTGCTGTAACTTCCGTCAGGGTATACATGCTCTGTGAAATACCCTGCGCGAATAGTTACCCACTCGCGATAAGCGTCAAAGGACTTAAGCAGCGCTATATCAGCTACCCGGATATGAGCAACATCTGACAAATACAATTCAGCAGCATCTGCCAGGGCGGTGTTGTGTTGTTGCCCCACCTGACTACAGAGGAAATCGACGAATCCATTAACCAGCTTTTGCTCTTCAGGCCTAATGGCACCGCCGGTCGGCGTCCAGTATTCGAACCCAAGCTGTAATAGTTTGAAAAATTTCTTGTGGAATTGATAGTTGCGGACACGCTTGAAGTCGGCGTGTATCCACTCACCGACTTTTATACGTTGCAAAAATTCGCAGGCCCCAGGCGTAGCCGGGGTCAGGATTGCAGGACCAATCTTTTGTAGTTGAATATGTGCCATCGGTTATCTCCGGTGACACAGTGATTTCTCGCAGGCTGTTCAGACCTGCCTATAGATTATAGTGGATTGTCAGTATCATCAATAGACGGTAACCCCGCAGTTTTTCGCGCATCAGCTAACTGCCGAATGCTTGTTACGAACTCGTCAGGACATAGTACAAAACCGAACGTCACATCGCCGCGCTCGTTGCGGTAAAGCACTATTGGTCTGGTGCTGTTTTTAAGTCCTTTGATTAAATGGTCAGGTACAAACATAACATTTACTCCAGCACGTTTCCGATACTCCCTCCGTTCCCTCCGCGCGTCCCGACAGCATCCCCTACGAATGGATATATCACAATCTATCGATAATGAATATTTGCGTTTAGTAGCATTGCTGTGCTGCCAAAAATCTCCCGAAAAAACAAAAACCACAATATAACAATGGGATAAAACGAACCACCGGAAATTGAATAATTCGCATAATCAAGAACTGTTGATGATTCGTAGTAAAACGGATAACAAAAAACCCGCCTAAGCGGGTTTTTTGTGGGTGCATTGAGGATACCTGACACATCAGAGGTGGCGGGGATTTCTCCCCGCCTGTCTCTTACTCCTCAGATTCGTAAGCTGTGAAGACAGCGACTTCCATACGGCCGGTTCGGATTCGTACCTCGCAGAGGTCTTTCCTCGTTACCAGTACCGCCATGACGGCAGTAATACAGATGACGATCAGGGCGATTAATATCGCCTTTTGCTGCTTCATAGCCTGCTTCTCCTTGACCCGAAGGTCCGTAAGAGGCTAATCTTTATGTGTCGCATATAGATATGGCCTCGGTGAATGTTAAGCGTCTTGCAGGACGCTGAATGTTTCCGGGGCTTTTCTCTATCTGCCTTATAGTTCATGCCCGAGGCAGATAGCCTCAAGCACCCGCAGGGATTCTACTAAAGCTGCATAAGTCTTTCCAGTAACTGCTTTTTTCTGGTGGCAATCCATAGCCATTCAGCAATGAATCTCAACAGCTTTCGAGATCAATAAATGGTTCTTTCTTCTCATGCTTTACCTCGGCATTTTCCTGAATTTCAAAAAAGCGCCGCCTGAACGCCAACGGATTGTGAACATACTTGATCGGGGCGTGGGCTGTACCGGCATCGCTGATGATCAGCGTTCCAAAACCTAAAATCCTACCGAAAATTCCCTGCTTAACTCGCAAGCTGGATACCTTACTGAGCGGGATTTCAATAGTGTCACGCCAGATAAAGCCTGTCTTGGCTATGAGCTTTTTACTTGTGATTGCTGACTCATTAGTGAGCAACCAAAAATAGCCAATCGCTATTAGTAACAACCCCCAGCCGCGAGTGAAATAAGCAAGCACCATCCCCCAAAAGATCCATGGAGCTAATGCCCAAAGGGTGGTTTTACCTCTGTAAAGAACTTTTTCATCTCCCACAAGGTTGGAATCTACAAAAGACATGCGCATCTCCCTATTTTGTACAAGAAAATTGCATATCTTACTGGTAAAAGTTGTCTGGGTCATTGAGTAGCATCACTATACGCAAGGTCACCTCAACACATCCTCCGCACTGATTAACCCCTTCGCTCTTAAATAGTCCATTGCATCGTTTGGCAACGCACTGTTTGGTCGGGATCGCCTTAACAGCCAGGCTGATAGATTTTTAAGTAGTGCGTTACTGGCTCTCTGTGTTTGCTTATTTCGCTCACGCTTCCCCCCACTCAACCCAGGAGTTCTCGCCGTCCGCGTCAACCTCGCCCTTCTGTCCGCATTTTGCGCAGGCAACCTCATCTCCTGCCCACAACTGCTGCGTAGTAGTAGACCAGCCCGTCACCCGCGCTTTCTCGTGCCCGCATTTTGGACAATTATCTAGCCAGTCAATTTCAACTGTTACCGGCCCGAAACCGTGCTCTGAACGAATGCTCACGCTTCCCCCCCTGTCTCAAGATTGATGCCAGCTGCCAGAACCCTTTCGGCCTGCCGTATATCCGGGTTACCTGCAATCATCACCTCCGGTGCGTCACACTCGCCGCCCAATTCAACAATGCACTCATGCCCTGTTCGCAGGCAGGATTTGTAACCGCTAACTACCAGCCTAAGTGCATCTGTAAGCTCTGCGTTGCGCCGCTCCGCTACAAGGCGCTTTTTGAATTGAGCTTTACGGCTTGCCCGGAGATTGTTCTTAGCGAGTTCAGCCAGATAAAGCTGATGCTCTGCATTCGCCAGGCGCTGGCGCACTTCGTCGTTTTCCAACTCGGCTACGCGCTCGCGAAGCGCCTCAATTTCAGCGGCCATGTAATAACCCACGCAGCTAAACACATCAGCGCTATCACCCGCGATTTCCAGCTCCATGCATGCCATCAGCCTGGCGTCCTGGTAATTGTCGCTGCCGTCGGTAACAGCGACGGAATATGTGTCGTTCCCGGTTTTATTGATAAGCACGACTGGATTGTGAATTTCGCTCATCTGGCGGACTCCTGATTTAACTGCGCAACGATGTCCTTGTTCTGATTCAGCACCCGCAGCGCGGCACAGACACGTTGCCACTTCTGAACGTTGCTTTTTGCCCGACGCAGCTCGCGGTTAGCTACGCGCAGAGACGGGAAAATCAGGTCGTCAGGGCGCTTTTCAGTGAAAGACGGTATCGACTGCATGAAGTCCGCCATGGTTTCGCGTCCGGCATCATTTCCCGCCGCTTCCGGCAAAGGTAACGCGGCCTCTGCTATCTGCGGCGCGGATTTACCAGACGTTTCCGTCGCTGGCTTGCTTTCTGCACCTGCTGGTAAATCAGCAACCGGCAGGCAGTAACGGGATTTACCGTTCTGATTAGCGCGAATCAGACGCCCCTTGCTGAGGGCATGTGTCAGCGTTGAAGCCACCTTGCGGGATGTTATCCCGAACACGGCAGCAAGCTCATCAGCCGACTGCGGGCCATTTTTTTCGATAATCGCTGTTAAATCCTGCTCCGAGATTTTTGTCGCCGTAGCCGCAATCGTTGTTTCTTCCGGCAGTTCCGTCCGCTTTTCCTGAGCGCTGCCGTCAGCCACCCACCAGGTGTATGCGCTCTTGTCAACGAAACCGGCATTTTTCAGATTCCACAGCTCTCTCAGCACTTCCTCCCGGCTGATATCAAGTCGCGCCGCCAGTTCCACAGAGGTGGCTGTCCCCATCGCTTTCAGTGCGTCAAAAACAGTTTCCATAAAAAACCTCACACAATTTCAGACATATCCCGCCGCTTTC
>NZ_CAWPHW010000020.1:0-7001 GCF_963888145.1 Cronobacter sp. EKM101R
GCCGTGGTGAAAGAGCTGGCAGCGTTCAATCTGACGAAGCAGGAAATTGCGCAGAAGGTTCATAAGTCGGTTGCCACTATCGAGAAGCTGTTAACGCTGGCGATGGCGAATCATGACGTGCAGCAAAGCGTTAAATCCGGCGAGGTATCCGTTGATGTCGCCGTTGACCGTGTGAAAGAGCACGGCGAGAAGGCCGGGGAAGTGCTGGAAATGGACAAGGCCGCCGCTGCGGCCGCGGGGAAAAAGAAAGTGACGCGCAGCCTCATCGCGCCAGAACTGAGCGTGAAAAAGGCCCGGCGCCTGGCTGAGCTGCTGGCGCTGGCCCAAATCAGCGAAGAGGGCGTAATCACGATGGAAGGTCTGGCGCTTGCCGAAGCGCTGGAAATCATCGAAGAGCAGAAAAGCATTGAAGCATCAAGGAGCAGAGCAGCATGAACACAGCAAAGCTGAAAGCGTCACTGGAAAAAGCCAGTCAGTCACTATCTGCGCTTGAAGTTCATATAAACCAGCAGCAAAAGCTAATCGAATCGCTGGAGCAGAAAAACGCTGATTTGAGATGTGCCTTAGCGGCCGCAGAAAAGCGGAACGCAGAGCTTACAGATGCACTCAAGCAGGCAGTTAGCGGTTATAAATCATGCCTGCGAACAGGGCATGAGTGCATTGTTGAATTGGGCGGCGAGTGTGACGCACCGGAAGTGATGATTGCAGGTAACCCGGATATACGGCAGGCAGAAAAGGTTTTGGCAGCTGGCATCAATCTTGAGACAGGGGGGAGTAAGCATGGCTAAATTTACATACGTACATGACCTGTTAACTGCGTACCAAAAACAAGCGCGTAAAGTGCCCGCAAAAGGCGTTTACGCATCAAAGCAGCGACGGCAGGAAGTGCAAGCAGCGCACAAGAGGAAGGTAATGCGCCAGCATCGCCGGTCTGTTGGGAAGGCCAATAAATTAGGATTTCGTCGTCGTGCTGAAATTACCGCGGCGCTGATTGGCGAAATGAATTTTTGGGCGCTCGTGTGCCGCTCTAACCGGAAAAACGCCAACCCGACTAATGACGCCTGCGTGGCGGCAGCGCCGGGCAAGGAGGGGTGATGTTAATTCTTCACTGGTCATTGAATGTTGTTGGCGCGCTTCTTATGGCTACTTCTAACCCGCAGGCTCAGGATGCCAGGGGATTAATCTTCGGTCTGATGGTCGTGATTGTTTCAGTGGTCATTTTGATATGTGAATCCAGCAGGAGGCCCAATCGTGCCTAAATCCGCTGCAGAACGCAAAGCAGCTCTTACACAACCTTTTCAGTTTCCTGTTGCATGGAAGGTTGGGGAGCGCGTATTCACAGACAGGACTATGGCATGGCTCTATGCCTGTGAAGTGAAGGAAGGGGTGTTACCGCTTTGTGCAGCCTCAGAAATGTATGAGAGCCCAATAACGGCGCATTACTGGTATGTCCCTCGCGTTACCAAACCCCGGCTGTTAAATCCAGGGTTTTTTGATGGTTTTCACGAAAACAGCTGTGGATGCGCTTCTGGCCACTGACGGCGCTTATCAGGGCCGGAAATTTACAGGTGCGGGGCGATACAGTGTAGTCAGGTGAGACACATCAACTTCGCGCTCCGCCTGTTCAAGGCTGTAAGCCGACTGAAAGCGAAGCCATGCTTCTGGCGTGCTGCCGAGAACGGCGGCGAGCTTTATGGCCATCTCCGGCGAGATTGATGCCGTGCCGGATACGAGGCGCTGAACCGTTGACGGTGCGGCGTTAAGTGCGCGAGCCAGCTCTCTAATGCTGATGTCGAGTTCTTCCATGATATCGGCAATGATTTCGCCAGGATGCGGCGGGTTATGCATTTTCATTAGTGGTAATCCTCGTAGTTAAGAACGTAGGCGTTGCCGTCTCGGAATTCGAAGGTAATGCGCCAGTTTCCCGATACGGTTACAGACCAGATACCGGCGCGATCCCCGTGCAGTGGGTGTAGTCGGTAACCTGAGAGGTTGATATCGTCGATGGTTTCAGCCAGGTCAATCACTCTCAGACGAACCCGCAGGCGTTTTGCGTGCTGAGGGTTGATTCCAGCGGCGGAACCGTGCTCAAAAAACTGCTGGAGTCCTTTGTGTTTCCAGGATTTTATCATGCGTTGCTGTTCCCTGTTGCGTTACGCGAATCATTATAACGGGTGTACCGTTTGGCGCAACGCCTGATGTTGACAGCATTAATATTCCGGGGCTATATTCCCCACGCAGCCGCAAAATCGGCTGCCGGGATTGGCGTCCCGGATATCCAACAGCGCATAACCGCGTTAGCGGTTTTTTTATGCGTAAAGCACAAGCTTATTCAAATTATGGTGGGCTGTGTGGGGGCTTCTTTGGAAGCGCCGGACGTTGGACCGGTTACGCCAACCCTGCACAGTTCACCACCCATGATTGGCGTCGTTGGTGGTGATAAAAAAACTATCCAACAAGAGGGCGTCGCTATGACCACTCAAATTTCCGTTGAATCAATTTCGCTGACTGTTCATCAAAATATTCCTGTCATTACAACCGAACTGCTGGCCCAACTTTACGGCACAGAAAAAAATAACATCAAAGTAAATTTTACCCGCAACGCTGATCGCTTTCTTGAGGGTAAGCACTTTTTCAGAGTCACGGGCGATGAGCTAAAAAATTTGCGGGTTACTTTAAGTAACTCACAAAATCCCATCTCGACGAAAGTCCGCTCCCTCATCCTCTGGACAGAACGCGGCGCTGCCCGCCACGCCAAAATGCTCGAAACCGATCAGGCATGGGACGTGTTCGAAAAACTGGAGGACTGCTATTTCAGTCTGCGACCGCAATTGCCCGTACGTGATACTTCACTGATTTCCACCAGAAAGGAGCAGCGCTTCATTCTCACCCTGAGCGATGCCGGAGCAAAGATTCAGCCTGTCGACGAAAATACATTTATCGGTCGGGTTGATCAGATACTTTCTGAACTGCGAAAAAGCGGGTGGATTGTTATCAAAAGAGATTTGCTGGCAGAAGTTCTCGGAACGATGTGATTGGGCTGCCGCATACCACATTAAGGCCTGAAAATTTGCGACAAGGCAGTGATTTAATTAGAATCCCTGCGGGTGCTTGAGGCTATCTGCCTCGGGCATGTACTATAAGGCAGATAGAGAAAAGCCCCGGAAACATTCAGCGTCCTGCAAGACGCTTAACATTCACCGAGGCCATATCTATATGCGACACATAAAGATTAGCCTCTTACGGACCTTCGGGTCAAGGAGAAGCAGGCTATGAAGCAGCCAAAGGCGATACTAATCGCCCTGATCGTCATCTGTATTACTGCCGTTATGGCGGTACTGGTAACGAGGAAAGACCTCTGCGAGGTACGAATCCGAACCGGCCATATGGAGGTCGCTGTCTTCACAGCTTACGAATCTGAGGAGTAAGAGACCGGCGGGGAGGAGTCCCCGCCACCTCTGATGTGTTGGTATCCTCAATGCACCCACACTAAACCCGCTCAGGCGGGTTTTTTTATGTCTGACGCCATTGGTTTTGAAAACATGCCGTCACGTTTTCACACCATCTTAAAAAATAAATCTCCCTCGCCTTTGTGAATGACCGCCAAAAGGGTGCAAAAATTCATCTTTTCTCAACGCAGTCCCAGGGTAAATACTCAGCCAATAGCTGACGATATATTCATCGGATGGGTTGACCTGATACTGTCGAATCTGCGAAAAAGTGAGGGAAATGTAATCAGACGAGACCTGCTGGTGAAAGTGTTTGAAGGGATGTGGCACGAAGGTCTGACGGTAGCACGTCAGACCTTGTTTTTTTAGAAAATCATTAAAGATTTCAATCTAATGGCTGTGGCAAAAAGTGCTCTTAAGGGGTTGAACAAATCCATCACCTGCATATACTGTACATGCATACAGTATCTTGTGGAGGATGTCATGAAAATTGAACTCACCATTGATCGCAATAAATCACTTCCAACTGGGGTCGTACCAGCACTGGAAAAAGAGCTGTCGGGGCGACTGGAAAAACTGTATGCGGATTGCCACCTGGTGATCCGCCGTGCCGGTTCTGACGGACTGAACATTTATGGCGCAGGTAAGGAAGATAAGGTCAAAATAGAAGCACTAATTCAGGAGGTATGGGAAAGCGCAGACGACTGGTTTTACTGAGCAAATCTGGCGGCGCGCCTTTGGAGTATGTGTTTGTTTCCCCCTGGTGCTGCTGCCGATGTTTTTAATTAGGCTGTTAGTCTCCCGGAGGGAGTAAGAATATGAAAAATTCATCGCAAACAGAAAACGAGTGGTGCGACCTTGTCAGACGTTCTGACGGGCGTGTAATTCACAGTTTTGTGCTGTCCAGGCGACATTTGCTGTACTGTGTTAATGGCGTGATGTCTATGCGCCCGCTGACAGACGATGAAGAAGTTTTTACGCCGAATGGCTTCATTCGATTTATCAGAAGGCTGGGCTACCAGGTAACCCCGCCTTCTGATAATATTTAAATAACGGCCTGAACAACCGTTACCTGCTGCGCCACGGAGTGACACCATGGCGCATTTTGAAAATATTAATTTCCCATCCCAATTACTGATTCTGGTATCCGCCGGAACCGGCGATTTTTTGTATCCGGCGTCTAACCTCTGCGGAGGTGGCGCATGAACTTTCCAAAAGACGGCATCCGCCTTCACAAATCCAACTTCACTGCAATCGGTAAGCAAATAGAACCATTGCTCGCCAGTGGGGAATGCTATCGGCTGATACTCCGGCCCTGGCGTGAAACCCGAAGCCTTTCACAAAATAACCTTAGCCATATGTGGTACGAGCAAATCAGCCAGTACCTCATTTCACGCGGCAAATCCTTCGCAACCCCTGAGTGGGTAAAAGATGCACTTAAGCATTCCTACCTCGGCTACGAAGAACGCGAGATGACCGACGTCATCACCGGCGAGAAAACCACGATCCGTTCCCTCCGGCACACATCCGATCTTGACACGGGCGATATGCACTTCTTCCTCACGCGTGTAGAGGCCTGGGCGCTGAGTATCGGGTGCCAGCTCACCATTCCGGCCGACTGTGAATACATGCAGTTGCGTCAGAGGCAGGAGGCTTAATCATGCGCATGGGCTGGTTTGAACATACAGATTGCACCGCCGAAGAAGCTGATGAGTTGATATCCCGGTATCGCCTGCGCGGGGCAAAAGTTGAGCGCTATCTTTCTGCGGACTGCCGTAAATTCACCGTTCGCGTGCTCCTGCCGGAGAGCAAATACCCGCCACGCCAGGACAGAACGTTTCAGCAGCGGGTGTGGGGGTAAGTATGACAAAGCAGTCACGCCGGAAGTGTAAGGTCTGCGGGGAATGGTTTCACCCGGCTTACAGCAATATTCGCTGGTGCAGTCCGGAGCATGGCGCAATCTACGCGATGGAGCTGAGGGCAAAAGAGAAGATTAAAGCTGAAGCAAAGCGGATTAAAGCACGACATGAATCGGAAAAGGCGGAACGCAAACGCCTGGCGACGCGGCGCGCCGAAGTAAAACCACTACGCCACTGGATGCAACTAACGCAGCGGGCTTATAACGACTGGCGGCGCGAATACCTTATTGCCACAGGTCACGGCTGCATTTCATGCGGCACGTTAGCCGCATCGGTGTGGCACGCAGGACACTACCGGACAACTGCCGCCGCACCACAGCTGCGATTCACCGACGACAACGTCTGGCTCCAGTGCCCGTCCTGCAACGTCCATAAATCCGGGAATATTGAAGCCTATCGCGCGGCGCTGGTGGCATTAATCGGCGAAGAGCGCGTGCAGGTGCTGGAAAGCAACAACGAAACTCACCGATACACACGCGAAGAACTGGCGGCCATACGGGCGCGAGCCAGGGCAAACCTACGCGCTTACCGCGCCGGAGAAGCACATGAATCTTGAATCTGTAGCAAAATATTTTGCACCTAAATCTCCAGTGCTGAGTGATGCATCTCGCGCAACAGCATCCGGTGCGCTTACTGGTACGGATATCATGGCCGCGCTGGGGCTGGTTAGTTCTCAAAGCGCCCTCGGGTTTGATCTCTATCTGGCAAAGATTGGTGTCAGCTCACCAGAGCGGGCACTTGATGGCCTCTACGATGTCGCGGAAGCACTTGCGGTTAATTGCAGGGCGCTTACCCGGCTGGACGAAACCATTCGCTCTAAAGTGCTGGAGATTATGTGCACTTTTGCCTTTCAGGATTACTGCCGCAGCGCGGCCAGCGTTCGTCAGTGTGATTGCTGCGCGGGAAGTGGTTTTGTTGATGCGGAGGTTTTCACCAACAAAATTTATTACCCCGACGGCAAGCCGCCAGAATGGGCGAAAATCACTAAAGGTGTCTTCCCGTCATACTGGGAAGAATGGAAGGAGGCGCGTGAAGCTGTTCGTGTTCTCTGCGCTAAATGTGAAGGTAAGGGCGTCATCAGCAATGCATGTCGCTGCCATGGAAAGGGGACGGTCATTGATAAAGAGGAAAGCGCGCGTCAGGGGGTTCCTGTGATGAAAACCTGCGAAAGGTGCTCTGGGCGCGGATATTCAAGATTACCAGCTGATAACGTCAGAAAGGCGATTTGTCTTGCGGTTCTAAATATACCGGAAACAACCTGGAGAAGATCATTTAAGCCTCTGTATGAATCATTAATTACAGAGTGTCACAAACAAGAAGCTTCGGCAGAAGCCTGTTTGCAAAGGGTGACAAGGTGAATTCCAGCTGAGGCTCACTGGCCATTATTGACCTTTTGGCGGAAATGGACTAGATTTCTCCTAATGATGGGCATTGTGTATCTTTCGTTGAATGATTTTAAACCCGCCGCTGAGCGGGTTTTTCTTTTTCTGTTGCCGCTTTCAGCGATAGTCGTTTTTGTTATAAACAATACAAAAATTTACCCATTTTTAAATTGTGGTTATTGAATTGCCATCTTTGTTGAGTATTATTTGCGCCGGTTCTGAATGATGGTGGCTCCTACCCTGACTTGCTC
>NZ_CAWPHW010000021.1:0-5266 GCF_963888145.1 Cronobacter sp. EKM101R
ACAATAAACGACACCAGAAAGTGCGATGCCACCCGCCAGGCGGAAAGCGCCTGCGGCATCGTGGCCACAAACAGCGCCCCGGCAAACGCACCGAAAACAATCCCGAAATCCGTGTTGGTAAACAGCCCGAATGCAGTCGCCCCTCCGAGCGCCGCAGCCGCGCCCGTCCCGGATAAGGGTTCAGACATGAGCTTCTCCTGTAAGAAATTTGCGGACTCCGATCTGATAAAAATATTGACCGGTAGTTGAATTCACGAAAGGTTATGTTGAACTGTTCAGGATTTGCCTCAGAACGGGTCTGGCATCATAAAATGGCATTAAGTCAGGCACATAAGACGCCCTGCTGGCATGGGGATCTTTTACCCCGCGTAATGCAAAGCATGCCGTCAATAATGAACCAAAAGCGTTTATTCTTTCACGAACGCTTACCTGAGGCACCGGAAGGCCAGGGATCACGCCAGGGTTAGAGTCTGTATGTATGTCAATAAATCTGGCATTAGTGGTTCCCGGCCCATCAGATGCCTGTCCGGTAAATCGGTCATAAGTTATCTGAACTGCCTCTGCTATATTTTCAGTTGGTATATGCCCCACAGCAACAACTTCATTTTGCTCTCGCATCATAATTTGCTCGAAACGGGTAAACTCCACCCCATGTTCGGTAAGATAATTCACTGATGGGGTAAGAGAGTAAAATATATTGTTAGCTCTGATACGGTAACGATATAGAGTACCTGTAAATGTCGAGCTGGAGTAGTACTGTCTGGCAATGCTATAGGTTTCATTAATATCACTGGTGGTGGCAATATAAGCACTATCCCTGCTTCCGGCAGCACATGAGTCTCCTCTAATATGCTGCTGAAGATTCATGTTATTGCCATGCGATCGAAAACCATCCCTGAAAACGACATCGGGAGGCCTTGAGTCTACGCGATAGACAAACTGTACAGCATATGCATTTGAGAAAAAAACACTTCCCCAAAATAATGCCACAACTGGAAATAAAGAAATGCTCATTTTAATTTCGCCCTGCTTTATCCGGTCCAAAACAAACATTATGCTCGCTCATTGCAGAATTACATGTTGAGAAACCGGTAATTGCATTCGTACTAAGGGCGCTGATAAAATCCTGACGACTCCAGACATCCGGTTTGAAATAAAGTCGAACATTCTCGCCGGTTGAATAAAAGTACATGGCCTGATTGTATAACATATCAAAGTTTGGTGCCCATACACTTTCATTCTGTACGGCACAGGCAATAGCACTGAAGTCTGATCGAACTGCCTTCACACAGAAGTAAGCGTCATCATTAATCATTCCCGTATGCACATCACCAATTTTCACATTGGAGTACATCCCTGTACCAGGAGATCCCGTCCATTCTGGTAAAACCGTTCTTGCAAAAACAAAACCGGGAGAAAAGAAAACACTTAAAACACATAGCCAAGTCATAAGGTATTTTTTTAGCATACAGCCCTCCAGTTAACATCAACTCTGATTACTCTTTGACAAATTATTATGTCCTTAATGCTGCGGCCTGTAACGAGACTGAACTTAAAGAAAGTTCAATTCAGACAAAAGATTTAATAAAAATGAGCGCGCATAAAAAAGGCCCGCTTCAGCGGACCAGGAAATACTCAAAGTCGTGTTCGCACTTTAGTGATTTCAATATCTTGAGACTGTTCATAATTAAGCACAAGAAAATGTCGCTCATCTGCACTAAAGGTCTTTGACAAAATCAGTCTTTTATCATATCTGGCTAATACATAATACCAGCCCCCATTATGATGCAGCATTTCATATTCTTTCTTTATCTGAGGTTTATACCATCCCGCCACAAATGAAAACAACCAAAAATAAATAATAAAGCCAACCATAGCCAGCTCAATTCGATGGCTGCGAACAAAAGGCATGTTGATGACACATGCAACAGAAAAAAAACTTCCAACCCACCTGATAGTCAGCGTTATAATTAATGCTGCGGCGCCAGAAAAAAAGAATAAGTCTAATGCAGGATATTGCTTGATTACAGAAAACTCTATAACGATCGGTATCAATAAGAGCAAGATAGCAAATAAAAGCCTTATAAAACTCAGGTCCCGCATGCTGTTCTTTCTCTTTACACTGAGGAAAAAAGCAATGCCAGCCCCCCACCCCACAAGAAATATCATGATTACAATAAATGCATAAAACAGGCTTCTGGCTACATCATCCACACCGGCCCCAACCACCCACCATGGAAAGCCATAGTAGAAAGAACTTCCCCAACCATAAAAGTACGCGCTTCCCCAGCCCAGACACCCCATATACGCAACAAACACGGAAGAATTTCTTAGCAGAGAATTATCATCCATAAGCCACTCTCACATGAAATATATCAGCTCTCATTAATATGCTGCACAGCCAGATGATGCCATTAAAACCGTACAAGTATAGTCATCTCAGGGCCAGGAATAACTGGTGTGTCTTATAAAGACCATACGAACATAATAATAAAAAAAGCCCCGCCGAAACGGGGCAATCACCCTAAGTATGATTATGACTATCTATGAGTTAAAGCTTCTGGGGATAACCGCTCCTGCTAAGCAGCCCCCTTCCCAACTGAACATATCGACTTACAATGTGGCTGGAGCGGGCAGCGGGAATCGAACCCGCATCATCAGCTTGGAAGGCTGAGGTAATAGCCATTATACGATGCCCGCATATGGTGCCGATTACCGGAGTCGAACTGGTGCCCTACTGATTACAAGTCAGTTGCTCTGCCTTCTGAGCTAAATCGGCAGGGATGGTTCTTCATGACAGAAGCCAGTCGGGGTAGGAGCCACCATCACTCAGAACCAGCGCAAATAATACTTAACAAAGATGGCAATTCAATAACCGTAATTTAAAAATGAGTAAATTTTTGTATTTTTTATAACAAAAACAACAATGGCGGGAAGCGGCACCAGAAAAGAAAAAACCGCTCAAGTGCGGCTTTTACAATTTCGGCAAAAATATCAAATTTCGCTCAATTCTGCCGCTAAAAATCTACTTTTGCAAGCGATGGCGTTAAATTTTCACGTTTTTGGTTTTGTTTTTTTGCTGGCCTTCAGCAGCACGTCCACATCAAGTCGATCGAATATCTCCCGGACCGCTTCCCAGTGGTGAGCGTAGCCTTTCCACCAGTTCTTAGTCGTCACGCCCGCCAGCTCAGTTTGTTGGTAGGTTTTGCCTGCGCCGGGCCCGCCGCGCAGCTCGCGTTTAACATCCTGCGCCGCACATACCAGCGCACGCAGACGGGCCACGGTTTTGGCGGCAATACGTTTTCCTGCCAGCCCGGCGGTGAATGCCTCCTCCCCCAGCGCACGATCTCCACCTGGCGCTGCACTGTGCCGGAACCGGATAAGGGTTCAGACATGAGCATCTCCTGTAATAATAAAGAGCCGAGTGCGCTCTTTATGTCAATAATATTCCCCTGAAAGCTCAGGCTGTAGAAGGACTCGCCTGAGCGAGCCTGCTTTAAAAATAACTCATATAAAAAGCCATAAAAAGAAATGGAGCCTAGCTTATATAACATAAACATTTGGCTCATTCTTTTATATTTAACCCAGTTCTATTGACCATACTTCATTCGGCGTCGTTTTTTTAGTAGCGCATATACTGACAGGAACCCCTAAAATAACTGCCAATATAGCCAGGTTGTTTGCATCATGGGAAATTACGCTTTCCGGGTAATATTGCGCACTTGGAATGCGCCACACCTCTCCATTTTCAGAAACAATATACATACCTTTATGTCTGGTATTGGTATCAGCGGAATACTTTGTTAACACTTTGTTTTCCAATAAAATGCCACTGGTTGCCTTACATGCATTTTTGAATTCGTTACTCGCACCAGCATGAGCCGTCAGTGAAACAAACCCCATAGCGACACAAGTTGCTTTAAATAAATTTACGGCCTTCATATTTCACTCACTTATTACTAAAAAAACACCTGCATTTAATGACCGCAACTTTCGTTTAAACTTTGTTAAACGTTTTTTCGAAAGCCCATTAATTATTGCATTACACGTTACTGAGCGTAAGTCTGATGCGCACTGTGATGGGGCATGCGCTCGCCATGGTTCTTCCCTCCAGGCCTGATGTCCGTCCGGAAAACCAGCAAGTCTGTATCCATCTTCATTTGTTGCAATATCCAGACCTCTGAATAAACCAGCTCTGTAACCAGGGTTTCTTGTCATTCCTCCTTCAATAACTCCGAAATGAACATAATACCATCCAATTATTTGTGACCACGGCACTCCACCCAGTGCCGCAACTTCATTTTCATAGGGGTGAGGACTGTACTGTCTTAAAACGCCATTCACATCAAACATGTTTGGAGCAGGAGCGATAACATATATATAGTACCCACTTACTCCGCCAAACATGTTTTGCCCTATGTTATGTGCCTGTGTTAATGTGCGAGTCGTTGACACATACCCATCATCATATCGCGTATTTCCTGTAGGAGCCCCTCTTACATGATCGAACAAATTAATATTTTGTGGAGTACCTCTTTCATAAGCATCATCCTGTCCCCTGGCCAACAACCCTCCCAATTTTTTTACTTCCTTGGGTGGGCGACTGTCTGCCCTAAAAAGTTCATCCGCCTTAACGTTGGTAGATATTGCGCACGAGGCCGCAATCAAAAGGCAAAACACTCCAGAGATAATATTCACACATTCGACCATGTTAATGTCACATAAAAAACAGCAATCCCGATAAAGCTTCAAATACTCACATAATTAAATTTCCTCTCTGCGATTTCCAGTATCAAAAGAAGTATAAAAATGACTATAATAAGACATTATTTTAAAACATTATGCACAGTATTAATTGTTATTAGTGCAAAGCGAGCTTAACGCATTCATATCTTATTATCCCAGGTTGTACATGAGTTTGACATCTCGTAGCCAATCGACACCGTCGAAAGTATCGTACTGTACAGTTGACTGGATTTAATGAAGACTACAGGAATAACGGCAATGCCAATAAAATTCGTGGCATCATATTCCACGTTGCTATTTGATTTACGCCTGAGATTTTATATAAAAAAAACCGCCGAAGCGGGGAAAATCACGTTAAGAATAATTAAAACCATCTCAGAGGAAATGATGGAAGATACTTGCCCCCCCTCATCTTCAGTCTGAGAAGAGCGACTTACAATATACTGGAGCGGGCAGCGGGAATCGAACCCGCATCATCAGCTTGGAAGGCTGAGGTAATAGCCATTATACGATGCCCGCA
>NZ_CAWPHW010000022.1:0-2257 GCF_963888145.1 Cronobacter sp. EKM101R
GAATATCAAGTCTCAAGTGAACAACAGTTAATTCATTACGAACTAACAGTTTAATTCTTTGAGCATCAGACTTTTAATTGAAGAGTTTGATCATGGCTCAGATTGAACGCTGGCGGCAGGCCTAACACATGCAAGTCGAACGGTAACAGAGAGCAGCTTGCTGCTCTGCTGACGAGTGGCGGACGGGTGAGTAATGTCTGGGAAACTGCCTGATGGAGGGGGATAACTACTGGAAACGGTAGCTAATACCGCATAACGTCTTCGGACCAAAGTGGGGGACCTTCGGGCCTCATGCCATCAGATGTGCCCAGATGGGATTAGCTAGTAGGTGGGGTAAAGGCTCACCTAGGCGACGATCCCTAGCTGGTCTGAGAGGATGACCAGCCACACTGGAACTGAGACACGGTCCAGACTCCTACGGGAGGCAGCAGTGGGGAATATTGCACAATGGGCGCAAGCCTGATGCAGCCATGCCGCGTGTATGAAGAAGGCCTTCGGGTTGTAAAGTACTTTCAGCGAGGAGGAAGGGATTGTGGTTAATAACCGCAGTCATTGACGTTACTCGCAGAAGAAGCACCGGCTAACTCCGTGCCAGCAGCCGCGGTAATACGGAGGGTGCAAGCGTTAATCGGAATTACTGGGCGTAAAGCGCACGCAGGCGGTTTGTTAAGTCAGATGTGAAATCCCCGGGCTCAACCTGGGAACTGCATTTGAAACTGGCAAGCTTGAGTCTCGTAGAGGGGGGTAGAATTCCAGGTGTAGCGGTGAAATGCGTAGAGATCTGGAGGAATACCGGTGGCGAAGGCGGCCCCCTGGACGAAGACTGACGCTCAGGTGCGAAAGCGTGGGGAGCAAACAGGATTAGATACCCTGGTAGTCCACGCCGTAAACGATGTCGACTTGGAGGTTGTGCCCTTGAGGCGTGGCTTCCGGAGCTAACGCGTTAAGTCGACCGCCTGGGGAGTACGGCCGCAAGGTTAAAACTCAAATGAATTGACGGGGGCCCGCACAAGCGGTGGAGCATGTGGTTTAATTCGATGCAACGCGAAGAACCTTACCTGGTCTTGACATCCAGAGAATCCTGCAGAGATGCGGGAGTGCCTTCGGGAACTCTGAGACAGGTGCTGCATGGCTGTCGTCAGCTCGTGTTGTGAAATGTTGGGTTAAGTCCCGCAACGAGCGCAACCCTTATCCTTTGTTGCCAGCACATAATGGTGGGAACTCAAAGGAGACTGCCGGTGATAAACCGGAGGAAGGTGGGGATGACGTCAAGTCATCATGGCCCTTACGACCAGGGCTACACACGTGCTACAATGGCGCATACAAAGAGAAGCGAACTCGCGAGAGCAAGCGGACCTCATAAAGTGCGTCGTAGTCCGGATTGGAGTCTGCAACTCGACTCCATGAAGTCGGAATCGCTAGTAATCGTGGATCAGAATGCCACGGTGAATACGTTCCCGGGCCTTGTACACACCGCCCGTCACACCATGGGAGTGGGTTGCAAAAGAAGTAGGTAGCTTAACCTTCGGGAGGGCGCTTACCACTTTGTGATTCATGACTGGGGTGAAGTCGTAACAAGGTAACCGTAGGGGAACCTGCGGTTGGATCACCTCCTTACCTGAAAGATACAACCTCGCGTGCTCACACAGATTGTCTGATAGAAAGTAAAGAAGCAAAACCTCTACAGGCTTGTAGCTCAGGTGGTTAGAGCGCACCCCTGATAAGGGTGAGGTCGGTGGTTCAAGTCCACTCAGGCCTACCAACTCCGCAGGAGTTGAAGAGGTTTAACTACGATGGGGCTATAGCTCAGCTGGGAGAGCGCCTGCTTTGCACGCAGGAGGTCTGCGGTTCGATCCCGCATAGCTCCACCATCACTTCAGAGTGTACTCGATGAGTATACTGCGAAGTATTTGCTCTTTAACAATCCGGAACAAGCTGAAAATTGAAACAGACATACTGTTGCATTTCTCCGTAATAAGGAATGCGCGGTGTGTCAGAGTCTCTCAAACTCGCAGCACGAAGACTTCTTCGGGTTGTGAGGTTAAGCGAACAAGCGTACACGGTGGATGCCCTGGCAGTCAGAGGCGATGAAGGACGTGCTAATCTGCGAAAAGCGTCGGTAAGGTGATATGAACCGTTATAACCGACGATGTCCGAATGGGGAAACCCGGTGCACTTCGGTGCATCATCGTTTGATGAATACATAGTCAAACGAGGCGAACCGGGGGAACTGAAACATCTAAGTACCCCGAGGAAA
>NZ_CAWPHW010000022.1:2355-4820 GCF_963888145.1 Cronobacter sp. EKM101R
TATAGGGGAGCCGAAGGGAAACCGAGTCTTAATTGGGCGTTAAGTTGCAGGGTATAGACCCGAAACCCGGTGATCTAGCCATGGGCAGGTTGAAGGTTGGGTAACACTAACTGGAGGACCGAACCGACTAATGTTGAAAAATTAGCGGATGACCTGTGGCTGGGGGTGAAAGGCCAATCAAACCGGGAGATAGCTGGTTCTCCCCGAAAGCTATTTAGGTAGCGCCTCGTGAACTCATCTCCGGGGGTAGAGCACTGTTTCGGCTAGGGGGCCATCCCGGCTTACCAACCCGATGCAAACTGCGAATACCGGAGAATGTTATCACGGGAGACACACGGCGGGTGCTAACGTCCGTCGTGAAGAGGGAAACAACCCAGACCGCCAGCTAAGGTCCCAAAGTCATGGTTAAGTGGGAAACGATGTGGGAAGGCCCAGACAGCCAGGATGTTGGCTTAGAAGCAGCCATCATTTAAAGAAAGCGTAATAGCTCACTGGTCGAGTCGGCCTGCGCGGAAGATGTAACGGGGCTAAACCATGCACCGAAGCTGCGGCAGCGACACGTATGTGTTGTTGGGTAGGGGAGCGTTCTGTAAGCCGTCGAAGGTGTGCTGTGAGGCATGCTGGAGGTATCAGAAGTGCGAATGCTGACATAAGTAACGATAAAGCGGGTGAAAAGCCCGCTCGCCGGAAGACCAAGGGTTCCTGTCCAACGTTAATCGGGGCAGGGTGAGTCGACCCCTAAGGCGAGGCCGAAAGGCGTAGTCGATGGGAAACAGGTTAATATTCCTGTACTTGGTGTTACTGCGAAGGGGGGACGGAGAAGGCTATGTTAGCCGGGCGACGGTTGTCCCGGTTTAAGCGTGTAGGCTGACTTTCCAGGCAAATCCGGAGAGTTAAGGCTGAGGCGTGATGACGAGGCACTACGGTGCTGAAGTAACAAATGCCCTGCTTCCAGGAAAAGCCTCTAAGCATCAGGTAACATCAAATCGTACCCCAAACCGACACAGGTGGTCAGGTAGAGAATACCAAGGCGCTTGAGAGAACTCGGGTGAAGGAACTAGGCAAAATGGTGCCGTAACTTCGGGAGAAGGCACGCTGACATGTAGGTGAAGCCCCTGCGGGTGGAGCTGAAGTCAGTCGAAGATACCAGCTGGCTGCAACTGTTTATTAAAAACACAGCACTGTGCAAACACGAAAGTGGACGTATACGGTGTGACGCCTGCCCGGTGCCGGAAGGTTAATTGATGGGGTTATCGCAAGAGAAGCTCCTGATCGAAGCCCCGGTAAACGGCGGCCGTAACTATAACGGTCCTAAGGTAGCGAAATTCCTTGTCGGGTAAGTTCCGACCTGCACGAATGGCGTAATGATGGCCAGGCTGTCTCCACCCGAGACTCAGTGAAATTGAACTCGCTGTGAAGATGCAGTGTACCCGCGGCAAGACGGAAAGACCCCGTGAACCTTTACTACAGCTTGACACTGAACATTGAGCCTTGATGTGTAGGATAGGTGGGAGGCTTTGAAGCGTGGACGCCAGTCTGCGTGGAGCCAACCTTGAAATACCACCCTTTAATGTTTGATGTTCTAACCTGGCGCCGTGATCCGGCGTGGGGACAGTGTCTGGTGGGTAGTTTGACTGGGGCGGTCTCCTCCCAAAGTGTAACGGAGGAGCACGAAGGTCAGCTAATCCTGGTCGGACATCAGGAGGTTAGTGCAATGGCATAAGCTGGCTTGACTGCGAGAGTGACGGCTCGAGCAGGTGCGAAAGCAGGTCATAGTGATCCGGTGGTTCTGTATGGAAGGGCCATCGCTCAACGGATAAAAGGTACTCCGGGGATAACAGGCTGATACCGCCCAAGAGTTCATATCGACGGCGGTGTTTGGCACCTCGATGTCGGCTCATCACATCCTGGGGCTGAAGTAGGTCCCAAGGGTATGGCTGTTCGCCATTTAAAGTGGTACGCGAGCTGGGTTTAGAACGTCGTGAGACAGTTCGGTCCCTATCTGCCGTGGGCGCTGGAGAATTGAGGGGGGCTGCTCCCAGTACGAGAGGACCGGAGTGGACGCATCACTGGTGTTCGGGTTGTCATGCCAATGGCACTGCCCGGTAGCTAAATGCGGAAGAGATAAGTGCTGAAAGCATCTAAGCACGAAACTTGCCCCGAGATGAGTTCTCCCTGAGACTATAAGTCTCCTGAAGGAACGTTGAAGACGACGACGTTGATAGGCCGGGTGTGTAAGCGCAGCGATGCGTTGAGCTAACCGGTACTAATGAACCGTGAGGCTTAACCTTACAACGCCAAAGAAGTCTGGCGTGTTGAGAGACTATTCAGCTTGTGACGGATAAGACCTGTGGCCGTGAGGCGGCAGGTGACAGAATTTGCCTGGCGGCTGTAGCGCGGTGGTCCCACCTGACCCCATGCCGAACTCAGAAGTGAAACGCCGTAGCGCCGATGGTAGTGTGGGG
>NZ_CAWPHW010000023.1:0-213731 GCF_963888145.1 Cronobacter sp. EKM101R
GCTGTAGCGCGGTGGTCCCACCTGACCCCATGCCGAACTCAGAAGTGAAACGCCGTAGCGCCGATGGTAGTGTGGGGCCTCCCCATGCGAGAGTAGGGAACTGCCAGGCATCAAATTAAGCAGTAAGCCGGAACAATAATCCGGTGGTGTGAAGAAATTCGGTGGAGCGGTAGTTCAGTCGGTTAGAATACCTGCCTGTCACGCAGGGGGTCGCGGGTTCGAGTCCCGTCCGTTCCGCCACTTATTAAGAAGCCCTGAGTATTTACTCAGGGCTTTTTTTCGTCTGTGCAATGATCATTGCTGTATTGGCAAAAAAG
Source organism: Cronobacter sp. EKM101R (assembly GCF_963888145.1). Lineage (NCBI taxonomy): Bacteria > Pseudomonadati > Pseudomonadota > Gammaproteobacteria > Enterobacterales > Enterobacteriaceae > Cronobacter > Cronobacter sp. EKM101R. The sequence goes on from NZ_CAWPHW010000023.1 coordinate 318, forward strand.
TCTGCTTTTATTGCTTTTCCGCTTCAGTTATTCCTCTCATAATCGCCGTCTCTTCAGAAGAGAGGTAAATCATGAGCTGTGCCCATATCAGCAAAACCGTAAGGTGGTTATATAGGCGCAGGTGGAGGGTATTCATATTACTTCTTATATGACGCTGACCTATGGCAACGCGCTTAAGGATGAAACGTTTATCCGAATCGCACAAAAGCATAATGCCACGCCAGCGCAGATTATCCTTAGCTGGACAATAGCTCTGGTCTATTCCGTGATCCCGTCCTCCACGAAGCGCCAGAACTTACACAGTAATCCGGGTGCTTTAACGATCACGCTTGATGCTGACGATATAAAAGCTATCGCGCCTGGTAAGCCCGGACGGCCTGGCGCCTGAATGGGATTGAAGATAGCCCCTGTTGGGGCTATTTTTTTATCTGCTCGCTCAGAAAATCAATGAATGTCCGGATTCGCGTGCTGACGGCACGATCGCTGTAATAGACCGCGCTGAAGGGCATTTCTACTGGCAGACGATACTCTGCCAGTAACTCCACCACGTCTCCCCGCTTAATTTCTTTATCAATCATATAATCTGAAAGACAGGCAATGCCGTTGCCGGTGAGACACAATTGCTTGAGCGTTTCGCCACTGTTCGAGGTCATTCCCGGCGTAATTTCCAGTAACTGGCCGTCTTCACAGGCGACCGGCCACGTATTCAGGGATACAGGCTCCGTGAAGCCAAGGCAGATATGTTCTTTAAGATCGCAGATGGTTTCTGGCACCCCGTGGCGCGCCAGATAGTCGGGCGACGCAACAATTTTCCGATAACTGATAAAGAGTGGTCGCGCGCGCAGGCTGGAATCGGTCAGCGTACCCGCACGGATGGCTACGTCCACTTTGCGCTCTATCAGATTGATAAAGGTTTCCGAAGAGACCAGCGAAAGCGTGACGTCAGGGTAGCGTTCGCGAAAGGGCTTAATCATGGGCAGCAGCAAATGGAGGATCACCGGCGTAGCGGCGTCAATCCGCAACAGCCCGCGCGGCGTCTGCCGGCTTTCCATCAGTTCGGTTTCCGCCGATGCCATCTCCTGTAAAACTTGCTGGACACGGCGAAAATAACGCTCGCCTTCCTCTGTCAGGCTCAGCTGACGCGTCGTGCGATTCAGCAAGCTCACCCCAAGTTTCATCTCAAGCTTCTTCACCGCGCGGCTGACGGCGGAGTTCGCGAGGTTGAGCTGTTCTGCCGCCCGGCTGAAACTCCCGCTTTCCACGACGGCGACAAAAATAATCAGTTCATCAGAAGAGGCTTTCATTATTGCTCCGTCGACAAAATTTCAGGGCGATTTTAGAATTTTTTGTCATTTAACCACAGCGCCATACGGCGCGCCATTAACGACGCGGTAAGGCGGCGTACCGGCGCGAATTCTCGTCGCGTCTTACATGTAGCACCCATATGGCTTTCATCCCGCCCATTGCATCTGTGAGCTAAAATCCCTATAACAGGTAAAGGTCGCTTATCTTGCGAACACATCTACAGGGGTTAGCAGCGAAACGTGCGAAAAAATACTTATGCCATGCGCTATGTCGCCGGTCAGCCAGCAGAACGCATTCTGGCGCCAGGATCGTTTGCGAGTATAGGAAAGGCATTGCCCGCCGGCGCCCCCTTGCCCGGAGACGGTTCGCTCCGGGTGCTGGTCTGGAATATCTTCAAGCAGCAGCGCGCTGAATGGCTCTCGGTCCTGCAAAATTTCGGTAAAGAGGCGCACCTGGTATTGTTGCAGGAGGCGCAAACGACGCCAGAACTGGTGCGATTCGCCACGTCCAATTATCTGGCGGCCGATCAAGTTCCTGCCTTTGTGCTGCCGCAGCACCCGTCAGGCGTGATGACGCTCTCCGCCGCGCATCCGGTCTATTGTTGCCCCCTTCGCGAGCGTGAGCCTATCCTGCGTCTCTCTAAATCGGCACTGGTGACGGTCTACCCGCTGCCCGACGGTCGTTTGCTGATGGTGGTAAACATTCATGCAGTCAATTTCAGTCTCGGAGTGGATGTCTACAGTAAACAGCTGGGACCCATCGGCGATCAGATAGGCCATCACAGCGGCCCGGTGATTATGGCCGGCGATTTCAACGCCTGGAGCCGCCCGAGGATGAATGCGCTCTACCGCTTCGCGCGTGAAATGTCGCTGCGTGAAGTGCGTTTTACCGATGACCAGCGCCGCCGCGCGTTTGGTCGCCCGCTCGATTTCGTGTTTTATCGCGGTCTTGCCGTACAGGAAGCTTCCGTTCTGGTTACCCGCGCCTCCGATCACAACCCGCTACTCGTCGAATTCAGTCCCGGCAAACCTGAGCAGAAGTAAGGTGTGTCAGGTCTGCCGTTGGGCAGACCCTGCGCCTGCCCTTTCTTTTACTCAACGCAAGGACATGACAATGGCAACACAATCTCATCACGACAACGTCGAAAAGCAGTTTGGCTCCCAGGCGAAGGCCTACTTAACCAGCCAGGTGCATGCTACAGGGCGCGATCTCGTTCATCTGCGCGAACGGCTGGCGGCATTCCCGCAGGCGCGCCTGCTTGACCTCGGGTGTGGCGCAGGGCATGCCAGCTTTACGGCGGCGGAGCAGGTAAGGGAAGTGGTGGCTTACGACTTATCTTCTTCCATGCTTACGGTCGTGGAGGAGGCGGCGCGTGAACGCGGGCTTACCCATCTGTCGACCTGTCAGGGTTATGCCGAATCGCTGCCTTTTGAGGCGGAGAGTTTTGATATTGTCATCAGCCGTTATTCGGCGCACCACTGGCACGATGTCGGGCTGGCGTTGCGTGAGGTGAAGCGTGTTCTGAAGCCCGGCGGCATGATGATCATGATGGATATTCTGTCGCCGGGCCATCCGGTGCTGGATATCTGGCTGCAAACCATCGAGGCGCTGCGTGATACCTCACATGTCCATAACTATGCCAGCGGCGAATGGTTACAGATGTTCAATCAGGCGGGGCTTATCACCCGAGAGGTGCGTACCGACAGGCTGGAACTGGAGTTTGGCAGCTGGATTGCGCGTATGCGTACGCCAGACGTGCTGGCGCAGGCAATACGGCTTTATCAGCAAAGCGCGTCGGCTGAAGTGCAACGCTATTTTGCGCTGCAGGAGGACGGCTCCTTTACCAGCGATACCATCATCGTTGAGGTAAACAAGGCGGCGTAACGTCATAAAAGAAAAAGGCACCGGGGGAATCGGTGCCTTTCTTGATCATGCGGCTTGTCGTCAGGAATCAGGCGTTGAACTGTTCTTCACAAACAGGGTGATTTGATCGCCCGGTTGCAGATTGTCCGTATCACTGTTCCAGCGCAACACATCCTTGATGTTAACGCCATGACGCTTAGCGATGCTTGCGAGCGAATCGCCCTTACGCACTTTGTAGGTGATGCTGTCATTGTTGCTTGCCAGTTCACCCGCGCCGCTAACCGTGCCGACAGAGAGCGTCTGGCCTGGTTTCAGCTTCGCGCCGCGCAGATTATTCCAGCGCTGCAAATCTTTGGTGCTGACGTTCATCCGTGCGGCAATCGCGGAAAGCGTATCGCCAGACCGGACTTTATACGTCCGCGCAGACAGCGAATTATCCGCAACCAGCGTCGGCTGAACCGCGGCGATTTCACCGGCTGCCAGAGACGTGCGCAACTGCTGCGCATGTTTCTGCGGCACCATTACGTACTGTGGCCCACTTACGCCAAGGGTAGAGCCCTTAACGCCTGCATTAAAGGTTTTCAGTTTATTCACTGAAATCCCGGCCATTTCCGCCAGCTGTTCCATTTCCACCGGATTATTGACCTTCACGCGTGCCAGCGCGCGGCTTTCATCCGTTGACGGTAAACGCACCCCATACCTTTTGCTGTTTTTGAGTATGTCACTCAGCGCCAGCATTTTCGGCACGTAAATTTTGGTTTCCTGTGGCAGTGAGAGCGACCAAAAATCCGTGGGTTTGCCACGTGCTTTATTCGCTTTCATTGCCTTCAATACACGACCTTCACCGCTGTTATAAGCCGCGACAGTGAGTAGCCAGTCGCCGTCAAACATACGGTTCAGACGTTGCATCATATTCAGTGCTGCAGTGGTTGAGGCCACCACGTCACGACGCGCGTCGTAATTTCGGGTCTGTTTTAAACCATAATTCCGCCCCGTGCTCGGGACAATCTGCCAGATGCCTGCGGCATTCGCGCCAGATGTCGCGTGGGGGTTAAAAGCGCTCTCCACTATGGGTAGTAGTACCAGTTCCATTGGCATATTACGTTTTTTAATCTGCCCGGCTATCCAGTACATATACGGCTCTGCCCGTAAAGTTACATCGTGGAGATAGCTCTTATTACTCAAGTATTTCAGTTTTTGTTCGCGGATCCGGTCATTTTCCGGAATCCCCATCTTTAGCTCGTCGCCAATGAAAGTCCACAGGTCCTGATCTTGCGCGAGGAACGTTCCATCGTCCATCCACCGCGCAGAAGCCGCTCGACCAGCGAACTTTCCTGCTTCCCCTTGACCAGCCGCAGAAAGGCTCTGTGCATGCTGTTGGACACCGCCGTCATGTTGAGACGCCTGGCACCCCACAAGCAGGACAGAGGCGAGTAAGATCGCTTTTGCCTTCATGTGTGTGTCAATAGTTGCTTAAAAGACGAGCAATGATAACGGCGAAGTTTCCCGAATACAAGTAAGAATTTTTAGAAGTTATCTTTCTTTGACCTTAACCACGCGAATCTCTCCTCAGGGGTTGACAACCGCAGATCTGGATTAATTTTATCAATCAAATCATCATCTTCCAGACGCAGGTAAAGATTTATTTGACGCTCATTTTTAAGAATTGAGGGGAGTGTTTTTTGATTTTTCGCACGTAACTCATTAACTTCTCGATAATATTGGGTTAAAACCGGATCGCCCGGCAAAATAGCCACTAAAAACTTAAGATTGCTTAATGTGTACTCGTGGGCACAGCAAATGAGGGTATTTTCAGGCAGCGCGTTTATTTTCTGGAAGGATTGATACATCTGCGTGGGCGTGCCTTCAAACAAGCGCCCACAGCCGGCCGAGAACATCGTGTCACCGCAGAAAAGATAAGGGAAACTGAAATATGAGAAATGTCCTAAAGTGTGACCTGGCGTAGAGAACGCGAGGAATTCACAACCCAGAACGTTGAACTTCTCACCATCGTTGACTATAACCTGCGCGCCTTTGCTGCGGGTCTCTTCCGGCCCGTACACGATGAGATCCGGAAACCGCGCCACTAACGCTTTTACGCCGCCCGTATGGTCGTGATGATGATGCGTAAGCAGGATTGCCACCGGCTGCCACTGGTTTTCCTCAATGGCGCGAAAAACGGGTTCCGCCTCGCCCGGGTCGACAATCAGGCATTTTCCTTCATCATCATTCAACACCCAGATGTAGTTATCCTCGAAAGCAGGAATACTGTTAAGATTCATAAATCACCTCTTATGCGTTACGGAAGGTAGTGATGAAACCGGCAAGGACACCCGCGACACTCAGCGCACCGGCCCACTGGGATGCATTTTCCTGGGGCGACCATTACCGCGCTACGCTTGAGCGGGAACTCCAGCCCTGGCTTGGGAAAATGTATGGCTTTCATTTACTTAAGATAGGCAATCTCAGCGCGGAGATAAATACCGAAGCCTGCGCTATTTCGCATCAGGTCAATGTCGCCCTGCAGGGAGACGCGTTGCAGGTGCAGGGCGATCCGCTGCATCTGCCGTTTGCCGCGAAATCCGTGGATGCCTGCCTGCTGGCGCATACGCTGCCCTGGTGCCCCGATCCGCACCGTCTGCTTAATGAGGCGGACCGGGTGCTGATAGACGACGGCTGGCTGATTATGACGGGCTTCAACCCGGTCAGTCTGCTCGGGGCCGCCAAACTTCTGCCGGTCGTGCGCAAACGCGCGCCGGTGAATAGCCGGATGTTTACGATGATGCGCCAGATGGACTGGTTGTCGCTGCTTAATTTCGAACTGCTTTATTACAGCCGCTGCCAGGTGTTGCCGTGGTGTCGGCAGGGCGGAAAGATGCTGACCAAACATCTGCCGGCGCTGGGGTGTTTACAGGTGATGGTGGCGCGTAAGCGCACCATCCCGCTGACGATGAACCCGTTAATGAAGGCGCGCGCCCGCACGCATCTGCGCCCGGCGGTCGGCGCCACGCGCCAGTACCGTAAACCTTAGCTGGCCGTCGCTTCCGGCTGATAGCCGGTATCTTCAAGCGTGGGCGCCATGGCGGCGGCGCGGGCCAGTTCGTCGCAGCGCTCGTTTTCCGGGTGACCGGCGTGGCCTTTCACCCATTCCCATTTGATTTCGTGCTGGCTCAGCGCCGCATCCAGCCGCTGCCATAAATCGACGTTTTTCACCGGCTTCTTCTCGGCCGTCTTCCAGCCGCGTTTTTTCCAGTTATGGATCCACTGCGTGATGCCCTGGCGCACATACTGGCTGTCAGTGCTCAGCGTCACAATGCAGTGCTCGCGCAGCGCCTCAAGGGAGACAATCGCCGCCATCAGCTCCATACGGTTATTGGTGGTCAGGCGATAACCCGCGCTGAAGGTCCGCTCATGCTGTTTGTAGCGCAGGATAGCGCCATAGCCGCCCGGCCCTGGGTTGCCGAGACAAGATCCATCGGTGAAAATTTCTACCTGTTTACGCATCTCTGGTAGACTTCCTGTGAGTAAAAAGCCAAGTCTGACATAAACGAGCGCTATGAGCACAGCTATTACACGACAGATCGTTCTGGATACCGAAACCACCGGTATGAACCAGATAGGCGCCCATTATGAAGGGCACCGCATTATTGAGATCGGTGCGGTCGAAGTCATCAACCGCCGCCTGACCGGCAATAACTTCCACGTTTACCTCAAGCCCGACCGGCTGGTGGACCCGGAAGCCTTTATGGTTCACGGGATCTCCGATGAGTTCCTGATGAATAAACCCGTTTTCGGCGATGTGGTGGAAGATTTTCTCGATTACATCCGCGGCGCTGAGCTGGTCATCCATAACGCCTCGTTCGATATCGGCTTTATGGATTACGAATTCGGTATGCTTAAACGCGGCCTACCGAAAACCGAAACGTTCTGCAAAATCACCGACAGCCTGGCGCTGGCCCGTAAAATGTTCCCGGGCAAGCGCAACAGCCTCGATGCGTTATGCTCGCGTTATGAAATAGACAACACCAAGCGTACGCTGCACGGGGCGTTGCTCGATGCCCAGATTCTCGCGGATGTCTATCTGGCGATGACCGGCGGGCAGACCTCCATTGCGTTCGCGATGGAAGGGGACGGGCAACAGCAGCGGGACGATACCGGTATTCAGCGCGTGGTGCGCCAGGCCTCTCGCCTGAAAGTGGTCAGGGCCTGCGATGAAGAGCTGGCGGCGCATGAATCGCGTCTCGATCTGGTGCAGAAAAAGGGCGGCAGCTGCCTCTGGCGCGCCTGATTGTACTGAAAACGCTGACAAATTCGCCGCGCGGGCGATTTTTAAAGCAAACGATTCAAAATGTGAGAAAAAGCGTTGACGGCACAGGGGCCAGTCCGTAATATTCGCCCCGTTCCCCAGGGAACACAACGCGGAGCGGTAGTTCAGTCGGTTAGAATACCTGCCTGTCACGCAGGGGGTCGCGGGTTCGAGTCCCGTCCGTTCCGCCACTATTCAGAAAGCCCGAATCAGCAATGATTCGGGCTTTCGTCATTTCCGCGTCAGGAAAACCGGCGGGCCGCAAAGGGCCCGTGGTGGTTTACCCCAGCGTAAACGGGTCGGCGTCCTGCCAGGCCGGGAATTTCTCACGATAATCTTTAAGCGACTCCAGCGACAGCTCGGCTTCCACGCGTACCGCCTGATGCGCCTCGCTCGCGGCGATGATTTCGCCCTGCGGGTTGATAATGCGGCTGTCGCCGCGATAGTGATGACCGTTGCCGTCGCTGCCGACGCGATTACAGGCCGCGACATACGCCTGGTTTTCGATAGCGCGCGCCGTCAGCAGCGCCTGCCAGTGCAGGGCGCGCGGAGCGGGCCAGTTCGCCACATAGAGCGCCAGGTCATAATCGTCGCGGTTGCGCGACCACACCGGGAAGCGCAGGTCGTAACAGACCAGCGGCAGAATGCGCCAGCCGCGCCACTCCACGACCAGCCGTGCGTCGCCCGCCACATAATGCTGATGCTCATCGGCCATGCGGAAGAGATGCCGTTTATCGTAGCGATGCACCGCGCCCTGCGGCTCCACCAGTAAAAAACGGTTCACTGGCCCGCGTTCGCTCTGCAACGCCGCGCTGCCGGCCACCATCGCGCCGGTCTGGCGGGCTTTTTCCTGCATCCAGGCGACGACGGTCTCTTCAGGCAGCGACGACTGCGCGGCTTCCATCGCAAAGCCCGTGGTAAACATCTCCGGCAGCACAATCAGATCCCGTCCCTGCACCTTTTCCAGCAGCACGTCGAAGTGGCGCAGGTTAGCGGGACCGTCCATCCAGCTCAGCGGCTGCTGCATCAGCGAAATTTTTAAACCAGACACGTTCAGACTCCCCCGTCATTGGCAACTCAGGTCACTTTATCATGCACGCAACAGGATGCGAGGCAATAAAAAACCCCGCCGGAGCGGGGTTTTTTAACAGGGCTGGATCAGGCGGCTTCAACTTTACGTACCGTCTCCGGCAGCTTTACCGGCTGTGTCGCCAGCGCATCCGGCTCGAAATCGTCAACGTTAATGCTGCGCAGACGGCTCTCTTCAGCGCGGATAAGAATGGCGGCCTCGTCTTCATTGATACGGCCTTCTTTCAGCGCGCGTTTCGCCAGCTCATCAAGACGGGTAAACGGCAGGTTTTTGCCCATCTCTTTGCAGATCCGCTGGTGGATAGGATCGGCGGCCATTACCTCCAGCAGCGCCTGCTCCAGCAGCCCGACCGGGTTATGTTCGCTTGGCGTCAGGTACTGACCGCGGCCGATGCGTGAACGGGTCGCCGACGGCGTTTGCAGGATCTTCGCAAGCTTATGGTCAAGCTTATCGGAAGGCGCATCGTAACGGCGGCCCGCCGGGAAAATCGCCAGACTCAGCAGGCCTGCCACCGCGCCATTCGGGAAGTTACGCAGCAGATCGCTGATCGCCTGTTCGGCCTGATGCAGCGCATCCTGCACGCCCCAGTGCACCAGCGGGAGATCCGCTTCCTGACGGCCTTCGTCGTCATAGCGCTTGAGCACCGCCGAGGCCAGATAGAGCTGGCTCAGCACATCGCCCAGACGCGCCGAGATACGCTCGCGACGCTTCAGGCTGCCGCCCAGGACTGCCATCGACATGTCGGAGAGCAGAGCCAGGCTGGCGCTCAGGCGGTTGATATGCTGATAGTAGCGGCGCGTGGCGTCGCGGGTCGGGCTGCGGCTGGTCAGGCCGTTGGTCAGGCCAAGCCAGAAGCTGCGCACCATGTTGCTGCCCACGTGGCCGATATGGCGGAACAGCAGCTTATCGAAGGCGTTAACGTCGTTATTCTGCGCCGCCGCCATCTCTTCCAGCACATACGGATGGCAGCGAATCGCGCCCTGGCCGAAGATCATCATGGTGCGGGTCAGGATATTCGCGCCTTCCACGGTAATGGCGATAGGCGCGCCCTGATAAGCGCGGGCCAGGAAGTTGCCCTCGCCGAGCATAATGCCTTTACCGCCTGCGATATCCATCGCATCAATAATGGATTGTTGACCGCGGTGGGTGCAGTGATATTTCACAATCGCCGACAGGACCGCCGGTTTTTCGCCAAGCATAATGCCGTAGGTGATAAGCGATGCAGCGGCGTCCATCACATAGGCGTTACCGGCGATGCGCGCCAGCGGCTCTTCAATCCCTTCCATCTTACCGATCGAGACTTTGAACTGACGGCGAATATGGGCGTAGGCGCCGGTGGCCAGCGCAATCGACTTCAGGCTACCGGTCGAGTTAGACGGCAGCGTAATGCCGCGGCCCACCGAGAGGCATTCCACCAGCATACGCCAGCCCTGACCGGCCATTTTCGGGCCGCCAATGATGTAATCGATAGGCACAAAGATATCGTTGCCGCGCGTCGGGCCGTTCTGAAACGGCACGTTGAGCGGGAAGTGGCGTCGGCCGATTTCCACGCCCGGCGTGTTCGTTGGGATCAGCGCACAGGTAATGCCGAGCTCCTGCTCGCCGCCCAGCAGACGATCCGGGTCAGAGAGTTTAAACGCGAGGCCCAGCACGGTGGCGATAGGGGCGAGCGTAATGTAGCGCTTGTTCCAGGTGAGGCGCATGCCGAGCACCTGTTCGCCCTGCCACTCGCCCATACAGACCACGCCGGTATCCGGAATGGCGCCCGCATCGGAGCCCGCTTCAGGGCTGGTCAGCGCGAAGCAGGGGATTTCCACGCCACGCGCCAGGCGCGGCAGGTAGTGGTTCTTCTGCGCTTCGGTGCCGTAGTGTTGCAGCAGTTCGCCAGGGCCGAGGGAGTTTGGCACGCCGACGGTGATGGCGAGAATGCCGGAGACGCCGGAGAGTTTTTGCAGCACGCGGGACTGCGCGTAAGCCGAGAACTCCAGACCGCCGTACTCTTTTTTGATGATCATCGCAAAGAAGCGATGCTCTTTCAGGAACGCCCACAGCTCCGGCGGCAGATCCGCCATTTCATGCGTTATCTGGAAGTCATTCGCCATGCGGCACGCTTCTTCCACCGGGCCGTCAATAAACGCCTGCTCTTCGGCGGTCAGCTTCGGCTGCGGGTAGTTATGCAGCTTCTGCCAGTCCGGGTTGCCGCGGAACAGATCGCCTTCCCACCAGGTCGTCCCGGCGTCGATCGCTTCTTTCTCCGTGCGCGACATTGGCGGCATCACTTTACGAAAGCCGCGGAACACGGGCGCGGAGATCAGCGACTTACGCACCGGCGTAAGATTCAACGGCACCAAAATAATCGCCAGCGGCACCAGCAGCCACAGCGACCACAGGCCGACGGCGCCCAGGGCGGCGGTCCAGGCGAGCAAGATCAGACTGCTGAGTGGCAGGCTGACGCGATGGTAAAACAGCGCACCGATAAGAACGAGGGTGGCAACGATACTCAAGATCATCATAAAGAAAAGCTCCCTTGCTTGTAGGAGGTCTGACCACTTGTGATGATATGGTTGTAGAGGATGTTGCTTTTTTTAGCAATGCGTTCACAAAATAATTACAACCTGGCTCACATTGTTGCCGCACGTAAACGCAAAACCTGTAAGCCCGGCGAGGCGTAGCGCTTCTCGCTCCCGGCACTATCCGCTACACTGCATCCGGTTACTTTTTAATGCTGAAGGATATCCCTCATGTACCAGGATCTGATTCGTAACGAGCTGAACGAAGCGGCCGAAACGCTGGCTAACTTTCTGAAAGATGAAGCCAATATTCACGCTATCCAGCGTGCGGCGGTATTGCTGGCGGACAGCTTTAAAGCGGGCGGCAAAGTGCTCTCGTGCGGCAACGGCGGTTCGCACTGCGACGCGATGCACTTCGCCGAAGAGCTGACCGGGCGCTACCGTGAAAACCGTCCGGGCTACCCGGCGATCGCCATTTCCGACGTCAGCCATATCTCCTGCGTCGGCAACGATTTCGGTTACGACCACATCTTCTCCCGCTATGTCGAAGCGGTAGGGCGCGAGGGCGATGTCCTGCTCGGCATTTCTACCTCCGGCAACTCCGGCAACGTTATCAAAGCGATTGACGCCGCGCGCGCCAAAGGCATGAAAGTCATCACGCTGACCGGTAAAGACGGCGGCAAAATGGCGGGAACGGCGGATGTGGAAATTCGCGTGCCGCATTTCGGCTATGCTGACCGTATTCAGGAGATTCACATCAAAGTGATCCACATCCTGATCCAGCTTATCGAAAAAGAGATGGTCAAAGCCTGATAAGGCGCTGTCGCCGGGCGCGCTCGACGCACGACCGGCTTGCCCCAGTGACGCCTTCCGACAGGAAGGCGGCGTGTGATGAGGTGATCTATGTGCGAACTGCTCGGGATGAGCGCCAACGTGCCGACGGATATCTGCTTTAGCTTTACCGGCCTCGTGCAGCGGGGCGGGGGAACCGGCCCGCATAAAGACGGCTGGGGCATTACCTTCTACGAAGGCAAAGGCTGTCGCACCTTTAAAGATCCGCAACCGAGCTACAACTCGCCCATCGCAAAGCTGGTGCAGGATTACCCGATCAAATCCTGTTCCGTAGTGGCCCATATTCGTCAGGCGAACCGCGGCGAAGTGGCGCTGGAAAACACGCACCCGTTTACCCGCGAGCTGTGGGGCCGCAACTGGACGTACGCCCATAACGGCCAGCTTACCGGCTACCGCGCGCTTGATACCGGCCCGTTTCGCCCGATTGGCGAAACCGACAGTGAAAAAGCGTTCTGCTGGCTGCTGCATAAACTCACCACGCGCTACCCGCGAACGCCAGGCAACATGACGGCGGTCTTTCGCTATATCGCGGAGCTGGCGGGCGAACTGCGGGAGAAGGGCGTTTTCAATATGCTGCTGTCCGACGGGCGCTATGTGATGGCGTTCTGCTCCACCAATCTCTTCTGGATAACGCGCCGCGCGCCGTTTGGCGTGGCCAAACTGCTCGATCAGGATGTGGAAATTGATTTTCAGGAGGAGACCACACCCAATGATGTGGTCACGGTGATCGCCACCCAGCCGCTGACGGGCAATGAAACCTGGCACAAGATCATGCCAGGCGAGTGGGCGTTATTTTGTCTCGGGGAGCGTATAGTTTGACGCCAGCTGCGGGTGCACCACGCTGCTGTTGAGCGGCTTGCTGACCACGTAACTGCCGTTCACTACTGAAACCACCGGCGGCTGACGGGTCGTCATAAAGTAATCGTAGCCGGGCTTAAGCTGTTTCCAGAAGCCGATATAGTACGAGTACTTGTGGCGCTCCATATTGGCGTCGGTCATGCGGAACGGATAGATGCTGACCTGCACGTTCGGCTGACCAAATACCAGCGCGCCGGTGACGAACTGGAAAATCTCATCGATATTTTTATCGGTCATCGCGTAGCAACCCACGGAAACGCACGCGCCGTGAATCATCAGATATTTCCCTTCATACCCGTTAGCGCGGTCAAAGGCGTTCGGAAAACCGATATTGATCGCTTTATAAAAACGGCTGTCGGGTTTGAGCTGGCTGCGCTGCACGCTATAGAAGCCTTCCGGGCTTTTGAAATCGCCCTGACGGCGTTTCGGCCCAAGACCGCCGGAATAGTTGCAGATGTTATAGCTATCCAGTAACTGATACTGCTCGCCCATCTTGACGTACAGCTCAAGCTTGCGCTCTTCCTTAAAGATCTGGATATAAACCGGGGAACCCATTAACTGCTGTTTTAATTCTTTTTTTATTGGGGTGACGCTGTCGCTACTGACTGTACTGGCCCATGAAAAGCACGACACCAGAAGCATCGCAATTAACAATGCGATTTTACGCATACTGCTTGTTTCCTTGATAAAGCTAAGACCGATGCCGAAAGGCGAAGGGATCCAAAATAAGACTATTCTGGTTCAGGAGCGCTCACATTAGCACCGCTATTATTTTTCGCAAGCGCTGCCTGCTGCGTTTACAATTAAGTTCCGCTTAACTTCCTCACGCCCCACGGAATTTACTCACTTACGGTGGAATAAGGAAGGTCGCCGCCGCAGTACGGCGGCGTTATTCGATTAACGCGCGCGGGCGCTGAACTGGGCCGGCGAATCAACCATCACGCCGTCCGCGTTCAGCTCCACGGCTTTCTGGTAATCCTGCGGCGAGTTCACGCCAAACAAAATAATGTGCGCATCGCCGTGGGAGCGGAAACAGTCCATCGCCTCTTTATCCCACGTCAGCGTGGCCGGTGAAACGCCTTCGCCAAGCGTAAATTTCTCCACCACTTCCACTTTGCGGTTCAGCTCCAGGCCGTACCAGCGTGATGGTTCATCGGCGCCCGGCGCCGGGCACTGATGAGCGAGGGACACGTTCGCGAGCCGGGTGCGGGTTTCGCTGCGGGTGACGAAGCGCGCAATGGCGGGGGGCAGCGCCTGGAGATACTTATCTTCGGTGGAGTAGACGCGCACCCGCCCGAGGCTATGCGTTTTCTCCAGTACCGCCAGAAGCTGTCGCCCCATGACGTCCGGCGCGGCGTCCGGCGATTTAATGTCGATGTAAAACGGCGTCTGCGGCCATTTTTGCAGCACGCTCTCAAGCGTTGGGATAGCCGCCCCTTTGCCGCGCCACGGGTGTGTGTTGTCGCCCCATTTCCAGCCCGCATCCACGGCGCCCAGCTCTTGCGCCGTGAAACGGGAAACCGGACCGCTGCTGTTGGTCAGCGCGCTTAAGTCGCTCGGACGGTAGAGCACCGGCACGCCATCTTTGCTGAGCTGCACCGTTACCCATATCGCGTCGGCGCGGTTTTGCAGCGCCAGCGCAATGGCGGGCAGGGTATTTTCCGGCGCGTCGCCGGTGCCGCCCCGGTGGGCTATCAATTGCGGGCTGGCGCAGGCCAGCGTGGCGGTGGTCAACAGCAGCGCGGTAAGCGAAACTCGAATCATGTTTTCTCCTTAATCCCTGTGATTCAACGCAGTAGTAGCCATGTTGATATCACAGCTGTGTGACAGCCCGTGGCGGACAGTTGCCGCCGCGCCCATTTTTTGCCAGACTGTATGGACATACAGTGCGGGGTTTCGCGATGCGCAAAATCATTCATGTCGATATGGACTGCTTTTTCGCGGCGGTAGAGATGCGCGATAATCCAGCCCTGCGCGATATTCCGCTGGCGATTGGAGGCAGTCGCGAACGGCGCGGCGTTATCAGTACCGCCAACTACCCGGCGCGTAAATATGGCGTGCGCAGCGCCATGCCCACCGGCATGGCGCTCAAGCTCTGCCCGCATCTCACGCTGTTGCCGGGGCGTTTTGAGGCTTATAAAGAAGCGTCCGCCCATATCCGGGAAATATTCTCGCGCTATACCTCGCTGATTGAACCGCTCTCGCTCGACGAGGCTTATCTGGATGTCTCCCACAGCCCGCACTGTTATGGCTCGGCCACGCTGATGGCCAAAGAGATCCGCCAGACGATTTTCGACGAACTCCAGCTCACCGCGTCGGCGGGTATCGCGCCGATCAAATTCCTCGCCAAGATCGCCTCCGATCTCAACAAGCCCAACGGGCAGTATGTGATCACGCCAGAAGAGGTGCCGGCGTTTTTGCGCACGCTGCCGCTTGGCAAGATCCCCGGCGTCGGCAAGGTGACGGCGGCGAAGCTTGAGAGCCTCGGCCTGCGTACCTGCGAGGATGTGCAGAAGAGCGATCTCGCCGCGCTGCTCAAGCGCTTTGGCAAGTTCGGGCGTGTATTGTGGGAGCGCAGCCAGGGCATAGACGACCGGGAGATCAGCAGCGACAGGCAGCGTAAATCGGTCGGCGTCGAGCGTACCCTGGCGGAAGATATTCATGAATGGGCGGAGTGCGAGGCGATCGTGGAGCGGCTTTACCCGGAGCTTGAACGCCGCCTCGCCGCCGTTCAGCCGGATCTGCGCATCGCCCGCCAGGGCGTGAAGCTGAAATTTAACGACTTCCAGCTCACCACGCAGGAGCACGTCTGGCCGAAGCTTAACAAAGAGGATCTGCTCGCCACGGCGCGCAAAACCTGGGAAGAGCGCCGCAGCGGGCGCGGCGTGCGGCTGGTGGGGCTGCATGTAACGCTGCTCGACCCGCAAATCGAGCGGCAGCTGGTGCTGGGGCTGTAGCTTTTTGTCGTCGGCCCCGGTGGGTGCGCTCACGCTTACCCACCCTACGTGATGATAACTGTCGGGAAGCGTAGGGCGGGTAAGCGCAGCGCACCCGCGGTTGGTGCCCACCATTAAACCCCACAGGGCGGGTAAGCGGAGCGCACCCGCGGTTAGCGCCCACCGTTAAACCCCGTAGGGCGGGTAAGCGTCAGCGCACCCGCCACCGAACCCCTACCTGAACTAATAGTTATCCGTGTCCATCATTGTACCGGCATACCGCACTCGTTATGATGCAGGCCGTTTTTCCCCATTCTCTTCATCTGCAAAGGAGGCACATCATGACTTACACCACGCTGATTACGCTTTGCAGACTGACCCAGGACTAATTCCGCTTTTTTCATTGCCCGGGTTTTCGTCTGCCACATCCTTATTTTTTTCCACATTATGGATTGGTATATGGGCAATTTTATTCGTCCCTTGTCTGACGCTGTCGCATATCTTGCGTCGGACGATCTCTGGATTGAAAGCGCCGCCACGCAACAACTGTTAACCACCGCCAGGCTTGCGGGAATGACCCGCGTGGTCGGCATGCCGGATCTGCATCCGGGGCGCGGTTACCCCATCGGCGCGGCCTTTTTCTCCGTTACTCGTTTTTACCCGGCGCTGGTGGGTAATGACATTGGTTGCGGCATGGCGCTGTGGCAAACCTCGCTGTTAACCCGCAAGCTCAACCTCGATAAACTCGAAAAGCGCCTGCAAACCTACAGCGATATCGCCCCGGCCGACTGGCTGGAAGCGGCGCTGCCGCCAGCGCTTGCTGCGCATCCGTATGCGGCGTCGCTTGGCTCGGTGGGCGGCGGCAATCACTTTGCGGAGCTGCAGCAAATCGACAGCGTCTATGACGACGACGCGATTGAGGCGCTCGGCATTCGCCCTGCGCAGCTCCTGTTGCTGGCGCACAGCGGCTCGCGCGGTTTTGGTCAGCAGATCCTGCGCGCCCACGTTGAGCGCTTCTCCCACGACGGGCTGGACGCGGGCAGCGAAGAGGCCAGCGAGTATCTGGCGCAGCATCAGCAGGCGCTCGATTTCGCGGTCGCCAACCGTGCGCTTATCGCGCGTCGTTTGCTGGCGCATATCAAAGAGACCGGCGAGCCGGTGCTTGATGTTAATCATAACCTGCTGGCGCCTTACACCTTAGGTGACACGCAGGGCTGGCTGCATCGTAAAGGTGCGACGCCCGCCAGTCTCGGCCCGGTCGTTATCCCTGGCTCGCGCGGCGATTACAGCTATCTGGTGCAGCCGACGGGCGGCAGCGAGGCGCTCGATTCGCTGGCGCACGGCGCAGGCCGTAAATGGATGCGTACCGAGTGCAAAGGCCGTCTTTCCGGTAAATTCAGTCCGGCGCAGCTCTCCCGCACGGCCTTTGGCAGCAGGGTGATTTGCCGCGACCGTCAGCTTATCTACGAAGAAGCGCCGCAGGCGTATAAATCGATAGAGAGTGTAATGCAGTGTCTGACGGGCGCGGGGCTGGTGAAGCCGCTTGCGCGCCTGAAACCGGTGCTGACTTTAAAAACCAGCGGGGAGCGAAGCGAATGATCTTATTGCAACTCTCTTCCGCGCAGGGGCCGGACGAATGTTGTCTGGCCGTCAGCAAGGCGCTGGAGGCGCTGCGCAAAGAGGCGGCGCAGGCGCATGTCGCGCTGTCGGTCATAGAAGAAGAGCCGGGGTCCCGCGCCGGTACGCTGCGCTCGGCGCTGGTCTCGCTTGAAGGCGAAAACGCGCAACCGCTCGCGCAGCGCTGGTGCGGGACAGTACAGTGGATATGCGAAAGCCCGTATCGCCCGCGTCATGCCCGTAAAAACTGGTTTATCGGCGCGGCGGTGTTTACGCCGGTGGGTGATATGCCGGAAAGTGACATTCGTTTCGACGCATTGCGCGCGTCCGGGCCGGGCGGGCAGCACGTCAACAAAACCGACTCGGCGATACGCGCCACGCATGTGGCGAGCGGCATCAGCGTGAAGGTGCAGTCAGAGCGCAGCCAGCATGCCAATAAAAGGCTGGCGACGCTGTTGATTGCGCATAAGCTCGAAGCGCAGCGCGACGCGCAGAGCGCAGGGCAAAAAGCGCAGCGGCGGTTGTTTCATCATCAGATAGCGCGTGGCAATCCCACGCGGTGTTTTACGGGGAAAGGTTTTACGCCGGTGAAGTGATCGCGGCCGAGTTAAAGGTGGGTGCGCTCACGCTTACCCACCCTACGTGATGATAACTGTCGGGAAGCGTAGGGCGGGTAAGCGTAGCGCACCCGCGGTTGGCGCTACCGTTAACCCCTGTAGGGCGGGTAAGCGCAGCGCACCCGCCGTTGGCGCCCACCTTTTAAACCCGCCATTTCCCGCCACGCAAAAAAAACCACAACAAAAAAGGCGGCCCCAGGGCCGCCTTTCTTTTGCATCAAACGCTTACTTCGCCGGGATTGCTTTCAGCAGCTCGGTCAGCAGCGTCCAGTAGTGGCCCACGCTTTCGATATGTACCTGCTCATCCGGCGAGTGCGGCCCGGTAATGGTCGGCCCGATAGACACCATATCCATCTGCGGGTACGGTTTTTTGAACAGCCCGCACTCCAGGCCTGCGTGGATGACCTGGATATTCGGCGTCTTGTTAAACAGACGCTGATAGGTTTCACGTACCAGGGCCATCACCGGCGAGCTGGCGTCCGGCTGCCAGCCAGGGTAGCTGCCTTTGGCCGCGGTTTTCGCGCCAGCCAGCGCGCCGAGCGATTCCAGCATGCCTACCACGTAATCTTTACCGCTGTCGATAAGCGAGCGGATCAGGCAGATGATTTCCGCCTGCTCGTCGGTCATGGTCACCACGCCAACGTTCAGGGAGGTTTCCACCACGCCTTTCGCTACGTCAGAGTTGCGAATCACCCCGTTCGGCATCGCGTTCAGCAGCGCGATAAACGCATCGCGGCTCTGCGCGGTCAGCGCGGCTTTATCGGTCGCGGCCGCTTCCAGCACAACGGTGATGTTCTTCTCTTTAGCGGACAGCTCGTTTTTCAGGATATCGAGATAGGTATTCGCCAGCGTTTTCAGCTCGCCTGCGTTAGCGGCAGGTACCGCAACGGTCGCGAACGCTTCACGCGGGATGGCGTTACGCAGCGTGCCGCCGTTGAAATCCACCAGACGCAGATCCAGTTCCTGCGCATGACCGCACAGGAAACGCGCCAGCAGTTTGTTGGCGTTGCCGAGGCCCAGATGAATATCGCCGCCGGAGTGGCCGCCTTTCAGGCCTTTGAGCGTCAGTTTGAACGTCTCAAAACCGGCCGGGATAGCTTCGCGGGAGAGCGGCAGCGTGGAGATAAAATCGATACCGCCGGCGCAACCCATGTAGATTTCGCCTTCTTCTTCGGAATCGGTATTAATGAGGATATCAGCCTGCAGCCAGCCTGCCTGCAAACCAAACGCGCCGTCCATCCCGGCTTCTTCGGTCATGGTCAGCAGCACTTCCAGCGGGCCGTGTACGACGCTGTCATCCGCCAGCACCGCGAGCGCGGACGCCATACCGATGCCGTTATCCGCGCCAAGCGTGGTGCCGCGCGCTTTCACCCATTCGCCATCGATATACGGCTGGATAGGATCTTTCGTGAAATCATGAACGGTGTCGTTATTTTTCTGCGGCACCATATCGAGGTGCGCCTGCAGCACGACCGGCTTGCGGTTTTCCATGCCGGCGGTGGCCGGTTTGCGAATTAAAATGTTGCCCACCCGATCGCGCTCGGCGAACAGGCCTTTTTCCTTCGCCCAGCCCATGATGTGTTCGGCGAGTTGTTCTTCATGGTAGGAAGGATGCGGAATGGAGCAGATTTTCGCGAAAATATCCCACAGCGGTTGAGGGGAGAGTTGAGACAGTTCAGACACGTTAAGTCTCCTTGACTGGGCCCGATGCAGCGCGGCGTACGGGCCTCTGGGTTATCGTTGTGATGTGCCGCAAGACGGGCCTGGGCAATAGCCCGAGAATACCACTTTCTTTTATGCCGTGCAGACCAAAGCGAGTAAAAACCACGGCCCATGCCGCGTGGCACTGGTTTTTAGCGGCTCAGATCTCTATAATCTCGCGCAACCTATTTTCCCCCTGAACACTTTTTAAGCCGTTTTTTAAACTGGCCGGGACACTTCACATGAGCGAAAAATACGTTGTCACCTGGGATATGTTACAGATCCACGCGCGCAAGCTGGCGAGCCGCCTGCTGCCTGCCGATCAGTGGAAAGGCATTATCGCCGTCAGCCGCGGCGGTCTGGTGCCTGGCGCACTGCTGGCGCGCGAACTGGGTATCCGTCACGTCGATACCGTCTGTATCTCCAGCTACGACCATGACAACCAGCGCGAACTGAAAGTTATCAAGCGCGCAGAAGGCGATGGTGAAGGCTTTATCGTGGTGGACGACCTGGTGGATACCGGCGGCACCGCAGTGGCTATCCGTGAGATGTACCCGAAAGCCCGCTTCGTGACGATTTTCGCTAAACCGGCAGGCCAGCCGCTGGTGGATGACTACGTTATCGATATCCCGCAGGACACCTGGATCGAGCAGCCCTGGGATATGGGCGTGGTCTTCGTACCGCCGCTGTCCGGCCGTTAATCCCGTCCTTACGCATCTTTACGCCCGGCACTGCCGGGCGTTTTTGTTTTTATCCGCCGCCTGCGAGTACAATTATCTTTTGTGCTGTTTTTACGGAGGCAGAAAGCATGTCGCAGGCCAATCTGAGCGAAACCCTGTTTAAGCCGCGGTTTAAATACCCGGAAACCTCGACGCTGGTGCGTCGTCTTCAGCACGCGCCGCCTCCGGTGATTCAGTCCACGCTGGACGGCAAAACGGTGCCGCAGTGGTATCGCATGATTAACCGGCTGATGTGGGTCTGGCGCGGCGTCGATCCGCGGGAAATCCTTGAAGTGCAGTCGCGTATCGTACTGAGCGACGCTGAACGCACCGATCCGTCTCATTACGATACCGTCATCGGCTATCGCGGCGGCAACTGGATTTTTGAGTGGTCGAAGCAGGCGATGGCGTGGCAGCAGCGCGCCGGACAGGAAACCGACGAAGAGGCCATTGGCAAGGCCTGGCTGATGGCTTCCACGCTCTACAGCATTGCCGCCTATCCGCACCTCAAAGGCGATACGCTCGCCGAGCAGGCGCAGGTGCTGGCGAACCGCGCTTATGAGGAAGCTGCCACGCGGCTCTCCGGCGAACTGCGCGAGCTGGAGTTTCCGATCCCCGGCGGCGCGACCATCACCGGCTTTCTGCATCTTCCCAAAGGCGGGCAGGGGCCCTTCCCGACCGTTCTGATTTGCGGCGGGCTGGACGCGCTGCAAAGCGACTACTTTAATCTTTTCGAGCGTTACTTCGCGCCGCTCGGCATCGCGATGCTCACGATTGATATGCCGTCGGTCGGCGCGTCGTCCAAATGGACGCTGACGCAGGATTCCAGCCTGCTGCATCAGCATGTGCTTCAGGCCCTGCCTAACCTGCCGTGGGTCGATCACACCCGCGTGGCGGCGTTGGGTTTCCGCTTCGGGGCGAACGTGGCGGTGCGGCTTGCGTATCTGGAGGCGCCGCGTCTGAAGGCGGTGGCGTGCATCGGCCCGATAGTGCATCAGCTCTTCAGCGATCCGGCGCGTCAGAATCAGGTGCCGGAGATGTATATGGATGTGCTGGCGAGCCGTCTTGGCATGTATGACGCCTCGGATAACGCGCTGCGTGTCGAGCTCAACCGCTATTCGCTGAAAACGCAGGGGCTGCTCGGCCGCCGATGCCCGACGCCCATGCTCGCAGGCTACTGGAAAAACGACATTTTCAGCCCGGAGGAGGAGGCGCGTTTAATCGTGTCGTCATCTGTGGACGGTAAACTGCTGGAGATCCCCACTTCGCCGGTATACAGCAACTTTGATAAAGCGCTGCATCAGATTTCCGGGTGGGTAAACCATAAATTGCGTTAATGATTGGCTAATTTCCATTGGTTTGGTAAAACAATGGCTTCACAAAAGGAGATCGCAATGACGTTACCGAGTGGACACCCGAAAAGCAGGATGATTAAGAAATTCACTGCCCTTGGCCCGTATATTCGGGAAGAGCAGTGTGAAGGCAACCGCTTCTTCTTTGATTGCCTGGCTGTTTGCGTCAACGTCAAACCAGCGCCGGAGAAGCGTGAGTTCTGGGGCTGGTGGATGGAGCTGGAAGCGCACGAAGACCATTTCACCTACACCTGGCAGTTCGGCCTGTTTGATAAAGAGGGCGACTGGACAGTGGTCCCTATCAAAGAGGACGAGGTCAAAGAAAAGCTGGCGCAAACGCTGCGCGGTTTTCACGAAAGACTGCGCGCGCTGCTCGCCTCGATGGATTTAAAACTGGAGCCGGTAACAGAAGATCTGAAGCTTTCTGCATAAGCCGCATTTCAGTTAATACTTAAATAACGCATAAAAAATAACCCCGCCGATGCGGGGTTATTTTTTTCGTAGCCACAGTTTTTATTCAGGCGCGGCGTATTTCCACGCCTGAGATTAATCAGAACTGATAGTTCAGGCCGACAGCAACGATGTCGTCGGTAGAAATTTTCAGGCGACGCGTCACGTCGTCTTCATCAATCTGGTTAATTTTGTAATCCACAAACGCGGACATATTTTTGTTGAAGTAGTAGGTCGCGCCCACGTCAACATAATTCACCAGATCCTGGTCGCCGATACCGTTTTCGATATCTTTGCCTTTCTGCATCACGTAGCCGAGGGATGGACGCAGACCGAAGTCGAACTGGTACTGGACCACGGCTTCGAAGTTCTGAGTTTTGTTGGCAAAGCCCTGATCGGCGGCGACAGCGCCTTTAATCGGGGTCATGTTGCGGGTTTCAGAATACATTACCGCCAGGTACAGGTTATTGGCGTCATACTTCGCGCCAGCGGCCCAGGCATCAGCGCGCTCGCCGCCGCCCAGGGCTTTCAGCTCCTGCACGTTAGTACGGTCAGAGGTGGTATAAGCGCCGCCCAGCACGAAATCGCTGCCGCCGAAGTCATAGGTCAGCGAGGTGCCGAAGCCGTCGCCGTTCGCGGTGGAGTAATCAGAGCGCTCGTTTTTGCCCTGGTATTGCAGGGTCATGTTCAGGCCGTCGACAGCGCCGAAGAAATCGGTGTTACGGTAGGTCGCGACGCCGGAGGTACGTTTGGTCATGAAGTTATCGGTTTTCGCGGAGGAGTCGCCGCCGAATTCCGGGAACATATCGGTCCAGGCTTCCACGTCATACAGGGCGCCCAGGTTGCGGCCGTAATCCAGCGAGCCAAAATCTTTTACTTTCAGACCCGCGAACGCCAGACGCGTTTTCTGGGAGCCGTCGTTTTCGGCGCGGTTGCCGGCGATCTCATATTCCCACTGGCCGTAACCGGTCAGGTCGCTGTTGACCTGCGTTTCGCCTTTGAAGCCCAGACGCGCGTAAGTTTTATCGCCGTCGTTGCTCGCGTCGTCGCTCATATAATGCATGGCTTTTACGCGACCATAAATATTGACTTTATTTCCGTCTTTATTAAACACCTCTGCGGCCTGAACAGCAGAAGACGCAACAATACCCATCACCACTAATGCCAGAGTGCTCTTTTTCATCATTAATCCCAATCATTATTTACGCGCTAAAATTCGCGGGTCAAAGACCTGTGAAAAAACAAGATGGGTTTTAACGGTCGGATATGAAAAAAATATGACAAAGTAAGATAAATTTTAAAAAGATATATTTTTCGTAAACGGTAATAAAACTATCAAAATCCGCCGCTATGCTTGCCGGTTCGCCTGCGCGGCGTGCGGTTTTTCCGGCCAGGAGTTGGCAAGGGCGCGCTCTCCTGTTACAACGTCGTTTTGGGTTTAATTTTTCCAATTTCGTTGATACGGCAAAACATCATGAGTAACAGCCAGACCCTGGTGGTGAAACTGGGGACCAGCGTCCTGACCGGCGGCTCCCGCCGCCTGAATCGCGCCCATATTGTCGAACTGGTGCGCCAGTGCGCGCAGCAACACGCCGCCGGGCATCGTATTGTGATTGTCACGTCCGGGGCGATTGCCGCCGGGCGCGAGCACCTGGGCTACCCGGAACTGCCGGCGACCATCG
This sequence comes from Cronobacter sp. EKM101R, assembly GCF_963888145.1. Classification (NCBI taxonomy): domain Bacteria; kingdom Pseudomonadati; phylum Pseudomonadota; class Gammaproteobacteria; order Enterobacterales; family Enterobacteriaceae; genus Cronobacter; species Cronobacter sp. EKM101R. Next base: position 24,176 of record NZ_CAWPHW010000023.1, read on the forward strand.
CCTCCAAGCAGTTGCTGGCGGCCGTCGGGCAGAGCCGCCTGATCCAGCTCTGGGAACAGCTTTTTTCAATTTACGGCATCCACGTGGGGCAGATGCTGCTGACTCGCGCGGATATGGAAGATCGCGAGCGCTTCCTGAACGCGCGCGACACGCTCACCGCGCTGCTGGACAACCGCATCGTGCCGGTGATTAACGAAAACGACGCGGTCGCCACGGCGGAAATCAAAGTCGGCGATAACGATAATCTCTCGGCGCTGGCGGCAATTCTGGCGGGCGCCGATAAACTGCTGCTGCTGACCGACCAGCAGGGCCTCTTCACCGCCGACCCGCGCAACAACCCGCAGGCCGAGCTGATTCAGGATGTTTACGGCATCGACGACACGCTGCGCGCGATTGCGGGCGACAGCGTCTCCGGGCTTGGCACCGGCGGCATGGGCACCAAGCTTCAGGCCGCGGACGTCGCGGGCCGCGCGGGTATCGAAACCGTGATTGCGGCGGGCAGCAAGCCGGGCGTGATTAACGATGTTATCGAAGGGCTGCCGGTCGGCACGCGCTTCCATCCGCAGCAGACGCCGCTTGAGAACCGCAAGCGCTGGATTTTCGGCGCGCCGCCCGCAGGCGAAATCACCGTCGACGAGGGCGCGCAGTCGGCCATTCTGGAGCGCGGCAGTTCGTTGCTGCCAAAAGGCATTAAAAGCGTGACCGGCAACTTTTCGCGCGGCGAAGTGATTCGCATCCGTAATCTGGAAGGGCGCGACATCGCTCACGGCGTCTCCCGCTATAACAGCGACGCGCTGCGCCGCATCGCCGGACACCACTCGCAGCAAATTGACGCCATTCTCGGCTATGAATATGGCCCGGTAGCGGTTCACCGCGACGACATGATCACCCAATAAGGAGCCTGCCATGCTGGAGCAGATGGGCCAGGCGGCTAAAGCCGCCTCATATCAGATGGCGCTGCTCTCCTCGCGCGAGAAAAATCGCGTGCTGGAGAAAATCGCCGACTATTTAGAAGCGAACGCCGAAGCGATTTTACTCGCTAACGAGCAGGATCTGCTGGAGGCGCGCCGCAGCGGGCTGAGCGAGGCGCTATTAGACCGCCTGGCGCTCAACCCGCCGCGTTTACACGCCATTGCGAACGACGTGCGCCAGGTGTGTCAGCTGGCCGATCCGGTAGGACAGGTGATTGACGGCGGCCTGCTGGAAAGCGGCCTGCGCATCGAGCGTCGCCGCGTGCCGCTCGGCGTGGTCGGCGTGATTTATGAAGCGCGCCCGAACGTGACGGTGGATGTCGCCTCGCTGTGCCTGAAAACCAGCAATGCGGCGATCCTCAGAGGCGGCAAAGAGACCTGGCGCACCAACGCGGCGACCGTCAACGTTATCCAGAAAGCGCTGGAAGAGTGCGGCCTGCCCGCTGCGGCCGTTCAGGCCATCGAAAGCCCGGACCGCGCGCTCGTCAGTGAAATGCTGCGCATGGACAAATACATCGACATGCTGATCCCGCGCGGCGGGGCAGGGCTGCACAAGCTCTGCCGCGAGCAGTCGACCATTCCGGTTATCACCGGCGGCATCGGCGTGTGCCATATTTTCATTGATGAAACGGCGGAATTCGCGCCTGCGCTGAACATCATCACCAATGCCAAAACCCAGCGCCCGAGCACCTGTAACACGGTGGAGACGCTGCTGGTGCATGAGGCCATTGCAGAACGTTTCCTGCCGGAACTGAGCCGTGCGATGCATGAGCGCGGCGTGACGCTGCACGCCGACGAGCGCGCGCTGGCGCTGCTTTCCGGCGGCCCGGCGACCGCTGTGGCGGTGAAGCCGGAAGCGTTCGACGACGAATGGCTGTCGCTCGATCTTAACGTGAAGCTGGTGGCAGGCATCGACGAGGCCATCGCGCATATTCGCGAGCACGGCACCCAGCATTCAGACGCCATTCTCACCCGTACGCTGCGCCACGCCGACCGTTTTGTGAATGAAGTGGATTCGTCTGCGGTGTACGTGAACGCCTCGACGCGCTTTACCGACGGCGGGCAGTTTGGTCTTGGCGCCGAAGTGGCCGTCAGCACGCAGAAGCTTCACGCCCGCGGCCCGATGGGCCTCGAAGCGCTGACCACCTACAAGTGGATCGGCTACGGCGACGATACGATTCGTGCTTAACGGAGGGCCGGGTGATGCAAAAATCGCCGCTTGAATCGCAAGGGCATTGACGCATCACCCACTTTTTCATAACCTCTTACCCCGTGCTCACGCACACCCTTCCTCAGGGCCGATATAGCTCAGTTGGTAGAGCAGCGCATTCGTAATGCGAAGGTCGTAGGTTCGACTCCTATTATCGGCACCACTTAAATCAAGCACTTAACCTCTGGTCTTTCCTCTTCATTTCATCCATGAGACATATTTGGGACATTAGTTTCCGTATCGCTTTGATTTATGCCTGTCCTGGTGTAAGTATCCCGTGTAATCGTGCCATTCATATTTAGAGCTTCTCCGGCAAGCAATCCACCAAGGTGAACTCGATTGGATAGCAGATAACAGCATCTATCTGATAATTCTACGCATGGGTAGTGGCCCAGATTTTTATCGCTATGAGATTAGCAGGATGGGAGAGTTGAATGCTGTAACCCTGTAATTTATCAAACTGTGGAAACCTACTTAGAGTGTTTTTATAGAACGTTTTAACCAAACGTATCGTACTGAAATAATGGTTTTTTATCTGTCCAGAGCCCTAATTGAAGTACGGGAAATGAAGTAGCGATGGCTATCAGAATATGACAACGTATGCTCGCACGGATAGCTGAATAATATGATACCTGAGGAATATCAGCATCAACATAACAAGGCCTGTATCTCAAAAAAACATTCAAATAAAAATAGTCTATTTACATGGCTCTTTATGCAGTGTTTGAGAGCGTTACGTTAGGGCTACCGGAACTTTCTCCCTTCGTTTGTGAAGATGGCATAGCTACGGTGGCTGATAATCTTAGAATAAAACTAGTTAATAAATAACATCTAGCGAGTTAACATTCATTTGTTTAAGTCTGGCACAAGAAGCCCCGTTTAAATTTCGGGGCTATTTTTTTCGTTTCTGTTAATATATCTATTTGTTTATCTAAATTCTTTCGCTTTCCCAAGCGTGACTTGTGCTAAGATCTCCTTTTTTATTTTCTTTTACATAAATCATATATTTTGAGCCGATAGGGCTATTAGTTATTTCTTGAGAGCATCTCATCACTTTCTTCCCTTGTGGAAAAATTTGATTTTTATCTACAAGAACCTCATTCTTACCGCTTGCATTAAGAGATACGACTACTGTAATACGTGGATATTTACTAAAACTTTCTTTAGGAGGGCTTTTATCTTCTATAAAACTTACTACACCTTCCGTACGGTAAAGAGCGAGTGCTCTTAAGCTTCTCATTAGGCTTATTTTAGAAAAAAGAGGAAGATTTTCAGATTTAGAAGCTGCTGGTTTTTTTGTGATTATACCAAATACTACTTTATAATTATTTCCATCAACTACGCGCTTAAAACTATCTAAATCTCGATGTTGAGCTTTTTTTTCAATTAGAATCTTTAATTTATCTTTACTTTGCTTTTCTAGAATTAACAACTCTATGGAGTTGACACCCTGATTAAAGAGATGACTAAGTTGAGATGAGCGTGAGGATATTTTTATATGATGAAAAATGCATGTATCTCCGTTATAGCTAATTATGTCACAAGGCTCTATTTGCGTATAGCCATCAGGGCTGATATCTGTTTGATCAAGACATATATGTGTTGGAGAACTACGCGCAACATCTTCATTGTAGTTTTCTTCACTATAGCTTCTCATGTTTGCAGCTATGTTATCGTGATCATAAGGTGGAAGTGAGGTGTTCTCACATCTATGATCGATATAATTTTTTAAAGTCACTAAATAATCTTTATCAACCTTATACCATTCTCCTTCGCAAAGATGATAAACAACTCCCTCATCGTCAAAGTGAATATCATAAATAAAGGCTCTATAGATGTTATATGTTTTAGTTGTACTACCTTCTTCATTGCAAAGGTTTAATGAAAATTTTTTTATTTTTTCTATATCAAAAGTATTTAAATCAATCTCTCCTAAATATTCATAAAAATCATCAAGACTAATGTTAGTATATATTGGGGATATTCCTTTTCTTCCTTTGAATATGCAATATATGTTGTCGCTATAATCAACAATGTCCGGAATGGATAAAGATAATTCACTGCTTTTATTTATAAATGCCTCTAAGAGTGAAGCGTCTAATCTTTTTATTTGTAGGGGGTCCTTTTCCGGAACTATTTTTTGTATATTAGGGAAAGACTCTAAATATTCATTGCTGGAATATAAATCTAATAGCTGCTCACATAAATCTATAAGCTCCTCCGGTTCTAATTTTAACCCTACCTTTAAACTTGTAGAACCGGTCGCATTTTTAAATAGTTCTTCATATTGCGGTTTAACCTTTCCTGTTAAGCTTTTTAAAATCTCACTATTACTGTCAAAATCCAAATATGTTAAGTCAGACATGATAGGAACTTGCATTCTTTTCCTTCTTGATGCACCGGGATCCACTATGTCAGCGCTTTTTAACTCTTTAGGTTCAAGGCTGTTTAATGTTACTTTAAGACCAAAATCATACTCATATGAAACATCAAGCAGATTATGATACATGTGGCCAAAAGTTAGAGCGAAACATCGACCTCTAACTGGAAGAAAGATTAACGCTCCCTTATTTTCTTGCTCCAAATCTCCGCGAATTGAGAAGTAATTCACCCACCACGGAGTTGTTCTAAATCTGTCAGAAATAAATAAACTTGCACCTTCAGGAAGATTTTGAGCCTGAAAGTCATCGAGAAGTTGATGATCGGGTTTAAGGGAATTCTGTGCGTTGTAGCCTTCTTTAAGCAAAAAAATAGAAAAAGACCTTGTTTTCATAGCATTTCAGCCCTTTGATAGGTAAGCACATATGAAGTTACTCGTATTTGATAAAAGATTAAATTTTAATTCATGTTATTCGTGATATAGGTCAAATATGCTGCCATATAACACCTCCACTATCCTATTGACTGCGTTATATCAGACATTGAGACCACTTGTATTCTGGACAGTATTGCGTTTTTTCGTAGCTATCCAGCAATGAACAGAACAGATCATCGCAGAGTTTACTTGCCTGGCGCTGGGCGAGCGAGTACTTGATCATGGCGTTGAACTCCGGATTATTAAATGGGTAAGCCTAGAACGGGTTTATCGAAAGCTTTAATGGACTATTTTGAGATGAGTGTCTAGATGAGAGTGGGTTCACTGATAGCGTTCATATCAGTAAAATCATTAACGACTGATGACAGGACTATAACGAGTCTCCGCCTCATTTCTTACTGAATGATCTGACGTCAGCGGAAGTTTCATTGGGCTGGCAAAATGGAAAAATGAATGTAAGCAAACCGGCATTACTTATTGTTTATTATGTTTAATGCTGAGGGCAGAACAGGATGCTTTTCTGATCTTCATAACCTCAAAAGATGATTTATTAGTGTTCTTGTTATTTTATCTTTAAATAATTAATTCACTCTGTATATATAGAGTGAATAGCTCATTCTGCAATCTCACATCACTCTAAACTTTCTCTTATTTATCCATCCCGTCTTTAATAACACACCCTTTTTTATTGGGTGCCCTAACCAAATAGCGTATTCTGTTTGTCATTGAGCCTACCGCTCAATAAGCGAGACCCGAAAGTGCGCCAACACTTCCGGGCCTCTGACCACAAACGTTAATAGGACTAACGCTATGGCTAACGTCAATAGTAACACACCCGCACGCCCTGAAAATGAGGGCCATAATCTCAATCTGAACGCTCCCGCCACCCCGATGCCGCCGTCGGCGCATTCCAGAATGTTGAGCCTGCATACGCTGTGCGAAGGGCCGATCACGGCGGAAATGGATTTTTTCACGCTCGCCACGCTGTGTGAAGAAACGGTCAGCGAGCTGATTGAGTGCAAGGACGCGACGCTGTTTCTGGCGCTGGCCGGGAGACTGGCGCTGATGCTGGAATCCCTCGCCGCCGCGCTCGACAGACCAGTGCCGGCGCATCTGTTTGCCTCACTGACGGCCGATTCGCTCCCTTCAGAGGTGCCGTTCTGCATCGGCAGCGACGCGCAGATGCTGAGCCGCTACTGTAAAGCGCTGAACATGGCGTTAATAAGCCGCGCGCACCCGCCGGAAATGGCGGAAACGCTCACGGGGCTGCTGTTTGATCTCGTGAATCATCTGGTGGAATTTGTGAGAGCGCCCTGTTTTGTGCGCACCGGGGAGGGCTATGAAGACTGGGCCGGGCAGCACGTCATGTCGCTGAACTGACAAAAAGGCCGGGGGTTCCCGGCCTTTGTTTATCTGGTGCGCCAGTACAATGTAATAATCAGGAAGAGATTAAACACCTTTATTCCAGGCTCGTTGTGTGAAGCATTTGTATTTCTTTAATACGCTGTCTGTTCATATTGATGTTACACGCCGTGGCGGCATTCCCAAGGTAGTGCGTGCTCGCTGCTTCTGTCACTGCAACGCCGCAATAATCATCACGATATTTGAGCCATTCGGCCTGGCTTCTTTTGAATAATTCAATCATCCGTTTTTTACGGTCTTCATCGCCCATCCACCATTTAGTGTAATCAAAGTTCTCCATCTCTTTAAGCTTGTCCGCATAAGCCTTATTGAGCGCCCCGGTGGATTTATCATCAATGTCAGCTAAGCATTCGATGTTCTCGTCGCCATATTGATCTTCGCAGGCTTTCACTTCGTCGTTTCTTATTACGTTTGCTGTCTCAGCCGCCAGCGAAGCGTAGCTGACCAGCAGCACAGAAATGATAAAAACGATTTTTTTCATTGCAGTAAATCCCTTACTTTTCGTCTTGAGCCTGAACCCTGAATACCGCCATTCTACTGTGCGTAGCCGCCTTTAACCGGCGTCTCTTTATAATAAAAATCTGTCACCCTGCCAGACGCGTTAGCAAGGGTAGCCAGGGTTCTTCACCGTGTCGTCTCAACCTCTGTCAACTGTATCTCTTTGATGCGCCGTTTGTTCATATTAATGTTACAGCCTACCGACGCCGCACCGAGAAAGTGAGTACCCTGCGCTGCGGTAGTCGCTACGTCGCAGTAACCGTCCCGGTAGGTCAGCCAGTCATGCTGGCTTTTGCGAAAGGCCTCAATCATCCTTTTTTTACGGTCTTCATCGCCCATCCACCATTTGGTGTAATCAACTCGCTCCAGCGATTTAAGCTTCGTCTCATACGCCTTTGTGAGTTCGGCTTCGGTTTTCTCATTGAGATCTTCCAGACACTCGCTACTGAATTCGTAATACTTATCTAAGCACTGGTCGACAGCGTTATCCGCGGTAATATCTTTCTGATCGGCAGCCATTAACGTGTGGCTGATCAAAAGCGTGGAAACGAGAAAGACGGTTTTTCTCATTGCGGTAATTCCTTTACTTTTATCCTTTATCCCGGCGTTACACGCAGTCTGTAGAGAGCGTAACTATCAGGGAGTTAGCCCGTAAAGACTTTCAATTTCATGCTGCCGTGCATGATTCATGTCGATAACACATTGAGTCTCAATGTCGTACTGCGTGGGTGCCCATTCCCCGACAAGAGAAGCGCGCGCCGCACAGAATGCCTCTCTGGATTGCAGCCAGAGCGCCTGTGAGCGTGCAAACCTTTCCCGGAAGACGGCGCTCATCGTCACGCCTCCCAAATCGTTTAATTTGAAGGGAACGTCATAATTGTTATCAATCGCTTTATAGAGCCGTTCAATGGCTTTACTGAGCGCCTCATCAGAACGTTCTCTCGCCTGCGCTTTGCACTCTGACTGGCTTTTCCCGTTTTCTGCATATTCCGGCAGAGAAAAGCAGGGAGCTAATTCTTTACCAAATTTAAAAGAAACAGCTTGAGCGCCAGAGGTTATAAGAAGCAGGAGGATAAACAGGGCAGCTAATAATCTCATCTCAAATATCCTATTCTATTCCGGTTTTCTTCAAATGGCATATAGTATCCACTGCTCCTGATAAATGATATCAACTCACTTCTGCTGTTTTTGGCTATGCAGGCTGTTAGTGTTGCAATATCTTCCACACCTTGATATGTAATATCAATAAAAACTTCTCTTATTTTACGATCGAGACTTCCCCATAGTACTGCGTCTGGAATAATGATGCGACCATTCGTGTAACTATTGTAATAATATTTCGCGAGTTTAACATATTCAGGGTAAACCGCTTCGAATAAACGAATTTGCTGTTGATGTGTAATCTCACCAACAAATGGTCCGTAAACTTTTACGAACTGCCTGGCACTGTTGCCTTTCAGGCCGCTTGCTTTTGCGCAAATCTGAGCTTTGTATTCTTCAATACCTGCATACCGTAGAGTCGCTAATATTTCACCAGCGCTACGGCCACCCATATCGTAACCTCTGCCTAGAGTAACACCAGATAAGCCTTTAGGTGGCCAGTGCAAAATACGTGAGAAAAATGGCATATGCTGAGGTTGACGAAACGGCTCAACTGCTGTGATGTAGTCAACCCCTTCATTGTCAAATGTAAACTGGCCTTCTCTAACATGTAATGGCCCGGCGACATGCCGTGGCCGCCAGCGGGGCGTCGTGGCTTCATGCAGGGCGTGCATAAACCAGTAATCAACCGGATGAATCAGCCCGGATGGTTTCATATTCAGTAAGCGCTGATACCAGTAAATAGCTTCCTGCGTTTGCAAATCACAGCGTCCATTTACGGTAATGTATCGCCCCGTCGTTTGACTGTAACCCGCATCGGCGATGAGTTTTTGCAGTGTTTTAACTTCATCCGGATTATTCGTTCCGCAGAAGCCAACCGAACCTGTGAGTCTGAATACCCTCGGGTTGGGGTAATGACGTTTTGGCATATTTTTCTCCCTGCCTGCCTATCCTTTATGTCCGGGATGCTAGGCAGCGGGAGTGAATAAAAATATGATTCCTGTCATCCTTTAAATGGGTATTATACCGCTCAGCATTCAATGCTAACGCTATTAGTGGATGCTGTTAATGGAATCGGTTATACATCTTATGAATGCTTTTTATAGTTTCATTTTGCTGCGGGTTATTTGTTTAATAAATATTATGAAGCCTCTGTAAGATGAATAATGATGAATAAAGAAGAGGCCGAACAGGCCGTTCTTGACTGGTACAGAGAAACATGGAACGGGAAATCTTTTATTTCAGGAAAACCCTGGAAGCTGGATTTAGACACGTGCCTGACCTCGGGCGAACATCCCTGGGTGGTAGAAACGGGAGAAGAGATTATGGAGCATTACTTTTCACGGTTTAATGTCGATAAAGCAGGTTTCAGTCTTCTGAAATACTGGCCGGTCGAGCCGGGCTGGATCCCGAACGTTTTGCTTCCTGCCTCAATGCGCGTAAAGCGCGTTGCGCCAGCGCCATTAACGTTGCGTATGCTTGCTGAATCCGCAAAGGCGGGCCACTGGCTTTATGGTTAATCTACCCCCATCCCGATAAAAAGCCGGTCTCCCGGCCTTTTACCTGGTTACGCCGCCGCCAGCAAACAGATCTTCAGCGCCACGTTATACGACGCCTCAAACGATTTCATCGGCAGAAACTCAAAGCGCGAATGGAAGTTATGCGCGCCGGTAAAGAAGTTCGGCGTTAACAGGCCTTTCGCGGAGAGCGCCGCGCCGTCGGTGCCGCCGCGCATCGGAATGGTTTTCGGCGCAATGTCGAGCGCCTCCAGCGCCTGGTAAATCAGGTCAATCGGGCGGCGATCGTCGCCAATCGCGTTGCTGATATTGCTGTAAACGTCGCTGATGGTGATTTCCACTTTCGCGGTCGGGTGCGCGGCGGCGATTTTTTCCGCCACGTCATGTAGCTGCTGTTTACGGCGCTCAAAGGCCTGGAGGTCAAAATCGCGAATGCTGGCGTTCAGCGTCGCGCTGTTCTGGCTCGCCTGCATGCCGTTAAACCACACATAGCCTTCGCGCCCGGCGGTGTGCTCCGGCGTCTCCTGGCGGTCAAAGTGGCTGATAAAATCGGTCGCCATCAGCAGCGGGTTCACCAGCACGCCTTTCGAAGCCATCGGGTGCGCCGTCACGCCGGTAAAGCGGATCTCAGCCTGCGCCGCGTTAAAGTTCTCATAGACCACTTCGCCCAGCTCGCAGCAGTCGATGGTATAGGCGAAATCCACGTCAAAGCGCGCGAGATCCAGCGCCTTCGCGCCGCGCAGGCCAATCTCTTCATCCGGCACAAACGCCACCACGATATCGCCGTGGCGCATCTCAGGCGTCAGGTTCTCCAGTAGCGTCATCACCACCGTCACCGCCGCTTTATTATCCGCGCCCAGCACGCTGGTGCCGTCGCTGAAAATAATCTCTTCGTTCGGGTAAGCGGCTATCTCCGGGCGCTCCGCCACGCGCAGCCAGATATCTTCTCTGGCGTTCAGGCAGAGATCTTCACCGGTAAACGTGAGGATCTGTGGATGAATCTCCGGTGACAATCCGACGTCCACGGTATCGATATGCGTGATAAAACCGATGCGCGGCGCGCCCGGCACCGTGCCCTTTTTAACAGCGGTGACGGTCGCGTGTTCATCAATAACAATCTGCGTGAGACCCAGTGTTTGCAGCTCATCGGCGAGGGTGCGGGCCATCTCGTGCTGGCCCGGCGTGCTGGGCAACGTGGTGGCGGACGCATCACTCTGGCTGGTGATTGCCAGGTAGCGAAAAAAGCGGCGGGTTAATTGACTGCCGAGCGGTGATGGCATGGTGGATCCTTCTTTATTTGTGTTATCAGGTGTTTGCGTTGTGATTTTAATGTTATTGATGAAGTGACGAAGAATCAGAATCCTTTGGCACGAAATAAAAAACATAAAGGAATTACGATGATTAGCAAGCACACGATTCACGCGCTGGCGCTCGCCGCCCTCACCACCAGCGCCGCGGCAGGCGCGAGCACGCTGGTGTATTGCTCTGAGGGCTCGCCGGAGAACTTCAACCCGCAGTTGTATACCTCCGGCACCAGCGTCGATGCCAGCGCCGTGCCGGTCTATAACCGCCTGGTGGATTTTAAAACTGGCACCACCGAACTCGTGCCGAGCCTGGCGGAGCGCTGGGAGGTCAGCGACGACGGTAAAACGTACACCTTCCATCTGCGCAAGGGCGTGAAATTCCAGAGCAATAAATATTTCAAACCGACGCGCGATTTCAACGCCGACGACGTCATCTTCTCGTTTATGCGCCAGAAGGATCCGAAACACCCGTATCACAACGTCTCGAACGGCAACTACTCCAATTTTGAAAGCCTGGAGTTCGGCAAGCTCATCACGGCTATCGATAAAGTAGATGATCACACCGTGCGCTTTACGCTGGCCCACCCGGAGGCGCCGTTCGTGGCGGATCTCGGCTGGTATTTCGCGTCTATTCTGTCGGCGGAATATGCCGACGCGATGCTCAAAGCCGGCACGCCGGAGCGCGTGGACATGGATCCGATCGGCACCGGGCCGTTTAAACTCGCGCAGTACCAGAAAGATTCACGCATCCTGTTTACGGCGTTTGACCAGTACTGGCAGGGCAAAGCGAAGCTCGACCGGCTGGTGTTCAGCATCACCCCGGACGCCTCGGTGCGCTACGCCAAACTTGAGAAAAACGAATGCCAGGTGATGCCGTTCCCCAACCCGGCGGATCTGCCGCGCATGAAGCAAAACCCGGATCTCACGCTGATGAGCAAATCGGGGCTGAACACCGGCTTTCTCGCGTTCAATACCCAGAAACCGCCGCTCGATAACGTCAAAGTGCGCCAGGCGCTGGCGATGGCCATCAACAAGCCCGCGATCATTAACGCCGTTTTCCAGGGCACCGGGACGGCCGCGAAAAACCTTCTGCCGCCGGGCGTCTGGAGCGCGGATCAGGGGCTTAAAGACTACGACTACGCGCCGGAGCAGGCCAAAACGCTGCTGAAAGCGGCGGGGATGCCGGATGGCTTCAGTATCGATCTCTGGGCGATGCCGGTGCAGCGGCCCTATAACCCGAACGCCAAACGCATGGCGGAGATGATCCAGGCCGACTGGGCGAAAATCGGCGTCAAGGCGCACATCGTCACCTATGAGTGGGGCGAATATTTAAAACGCGTGAAAGGCGGCGAGCACCAGGCGGCGCTGATGGGCTGGACGACCGCGACCGGCGACCCGGATAACTTCTTCGGCCCGCTCTTTACCTGCCAGTCCGCCAACGGTGGCTCGAACTCCGCGAAGTGGTGCTATGCGCCGTTCGATAAGCTTATCAGCGAGGCGAAAGCCACCAGCGATCGTCCGAAGCGTGAAGCGCTCTATCGTGAGGCGCAGCAGATGATGCACGATCAAATGCCCGCCGTGATGATCGCCCACTCGACGATCTTCGAGCCGGTCCGCAAAAACGTCACCGGTTATGAAGTCGATCCGTTCGGCAAACATATTTTTTATCAGGTGAATCTTAAGAAATAAGCCTGCGCAACCGCCTCTGCGGAGGCGGTTTTATCATGGCGACGGGCGGGGGAGATTACGCGAAAGCGCCACATTCGCCACCGACTGCACTTTCCAGGCATTCCCTTCTTTGACCATGCAATCAATCACCATGTGATCCTGTTTTTCGCCAAACGCGATATAGACCTGCTCGCAGGCCGCATCGACATCGCTGGCGACGGCGGTTATCTGCTGCCAGTCATCGCCCACGCCCTGCGCCTTAATAAACATATCCACGTCCGGGACGTCATATTCATTCGGAGCTAAGGTCGCCTGCGCTTTAAGTTTTTGAAGGGTGCCGGACGTGACATAACGGCTCAGCCCGGCGTAGTCGCTCAGCGGCGCTTTGCCCTGGCTTAACGCCGCAACGTACCACTGGTTAAACTGCACCGCGGCCCGCACGGGCGCGGGCAACTCGTCTGGCGCGGCCTGCGAACGCGATAAAGAGGCGTTTATTCATTTCCGTTCCTTAGAAATACGTTTTCTTTTTAGATTTACCCAATCAACAAAGCCCCATTATTCTGCCGGGGCTGGCTGAATCGCCAATAACGCTTTTTCCCGTTCGCTATTCATATTCAGGATGCAACTCAGCATATTCTCGCTGAAGGCATGGGTTCCTTGATCGGCGGTTGTCACCAGCCCGCAATAGTCATCCCGGTACGACAGCCAGGCCGCTTGATTCTTCTTAAGCGTGGAAATCATCTGGTCTTTTTGCGCCTGAGTGCCTCTCCACCATCGGGTAAAATCGAAAGCGTTAATCTCGCTGAGTTTCGCTTCAAAAGCATTGTTTAACGCTCGCTGAGAACGATCGTTTAGCGTGCCCAGGCATTCATCACTATTTTCACCATACTGTTTTATGCAGCGCTCAACGTCCGGGTGATGTAGAGGAGTCGCAGCGGCTGTCACGTATAACGAGCATAAACTGATTAAAAATAAGAATCTTTTCACTGAAGATACCTCAGCCTTAGGGCCAGTCTTTGAGCGTCTTTTTTCTGATAAATGTCATTGCGAAGATAGTCTATAATATCACTTCTGCTTTGGCCTTTAGCTATAATTATTGCCATTTCATTCGCGGTGTTGTTTCCCTGGTAAATGGTATCTACAAATACGTCGCGAATCCTTAACTCTATCTGTTCCCAGCTAAGTGCATTTTTTATATCAGCAACGCTACGGTTATAAAAGTTTTTTGCATAATCCTTTTTTTCCTTATAAGATAATTCAAAAAGCCTTATTTGCTGTTGATGTGTTATCTCACCAACCAGTGGTCCATAAAGCTCAATAAAAGAAGAGGCTTTTTCACCAGATAAAAAAGAGGCTTTAGCACAAATCTGCGATTTATATTCTTCGATTCCTGCGTGTCTTAAAGTAAATAATATTTCTCCTGCGCTTCTCTTTTTCATATCATAGCCACGGCCTATCGTTACACCTGCACCAATGCTGGGATGATGTAATATACGAGAAAAGCACGGCATACGAGTTGGCTGTCGGAAAGGATCAACGGCAGTAATATAATCTATGCCTTCATAATCAAACGTAAGTTGCCCTTCTCTTACTGATAAGACGCCACTGCTTAAATGGTTTCGTCTCGAAGAAGAAGCATTCTCCATAGCCTCAAGAAACCAGATATCAGTGGGATTAACCAGGCCAGTAACAGAAATATTCAAAAATCGCTGATACCATCTGATAGCCTCTATCGTGTCAGCAGAGCATTTACCATCACGCTTTATATTGCGGCCAGTGTTCCGACTGTAACCAGCCTCAATAATGTTTTTTTGAATCTTTGCAACATCCTCGAAGTTATTTGAACCACATGCGCCGACAGAGTCGGTTAATCTAAAAGTACGTGGTTTATGATAATGCCTCATTGTTATTTCCTGTGTGAATTATATAGCTTAAAAATAAAATTATGGTGATTGTGTTTGATGAATAATATTTGCAATGCAGATGAATGAATCATTCTGAATGTTGTTTTTATTATATGAATTAATCCCAGTCTTTCTGGGTCTATTTTGATTATTTTATTCAATAAGCTCATGATGTAGATCAATGATTAAAGAATAATAAAAAGGGGGGGTTATTCGTCATCAACGAAGTTTTTTTGGGGGGGAATCGGAATATATTATTCAGAATTATATTAAGTTAACGCTCCCCGCCTTCTCCCGCCGCACTGCCCACCCACGCTTTTTGCGTAACGGCGCGCCAGGCGTCACCCTGGCGTTCAAAAAACGCGGTGGTTTCCTGCAACAGCGCATCGGGGGAAAGATGCGGCGACTGCAACAGCGCCAGCAGCCCTTCGTAGCCTGCGCAGGTGTGCCACTGGCACTGCGCCACGTAACCGATATTTTTCTCCACCCGCATATGCTGGAAAAACGGCGCCTGGAGCGCGGTGGCGGCCTCGCGCTGCGAGGCCACAAGCGGCACGAAAAGGAGCAGGGCGCTGTCGGCGCCGTTCGCAGGCAGGGTAAAACGGTGCGGCGCGGGCAGCGGGCGTGGCGGTTTCGGGGTGACGAGCGGGAAGGGGAAATCGCTTAAGCGGCGCGCGAGCGCGTCGCGCAGCAGCGGGCCGCCGCCGTCGAGTGTAGCCTGCCACGCCTGCGCTCTGGGCCCGCCTGTCGCCATCATCAGCTCGCGGGGAAGCTGCGCCAGCAACCGGCGTACCGCGATGGCCTGATCTTCCTGCGCCTGCGCGCGCGCCGCCAGCCTTTCGGCTTCGGCGCTGTAGCGCTCATCCGGCTCCCACAGGTACGTCATCATCTCGGTCACCAGCATCATCATCAGCGCCTCGTCGCCGCAAAGCGCGATGCGCCAGCGCCCCTCAACAGGGGCGATGCGCAGCGCGCCGCCGCTCAGGCGCGCCCGGTCGCACAGCGGGCGCAGACGCGCGAGCAGCTCCATGCCGCGACGATCGCTGACCAGCGTGCCCGGCGCGGGCTCAAGCGTCAGCGTAATGCTCTCCGCTTCCGGCCACCATGCCAGCGACGCGCTGTCGCCCGGCAGCGCCACGGCGAGCGGCGGGGGAAAGTGCGGCGCGGGCGCAAAGGGTGTCACAGGCGGCGCGTCATCCGGCGCAGCCGGGAAATCGCCCGTCGTGAGCGTCAGCCCCTGGGTCGTCACCGTCGCGCCGTGCACTTCAGGAGAGAGCCACAGGCGCGTCGGGCGCTGGGCCAGGAGTGCCGCCAGTAGCGGGCGCAGCGCGGTGCCCTCCACCGGCGGCAGGCCAAACGCGCAGGCGCGCAGATGATCCATCGGCGCGAGTGATTTAACGTCTTCTTCGGCGAGGCGCAGCAGCGGCGAAAGCGCGTCCTCCGGCAGCGCGGCAAGCGCCGCTATCCACTGGCGCGCCAGCGCCTCCACGTGCGCCGGGTTCACGGCGTCACTGGCGAGCGCGAAGGAAAACCGCAGCCAGAGCGTGTCGTCATCCAGCGCATCGGCCTCAAGCGTGGCGTCATCGACGAGCGTCTGCGCGCGCAGCGCGGCCATCAGCCCGCCGGGCGCTTCGCTGCGCAGGCACTGCTCCAGCAGGCGCAGGGCCGGTCGCACGGCGGCGGGCAGCAAAAAGCTCAGCGCCAGTTGCGCAAAGCCCGGTTGCGCCAGCGCGCCCGATGCGCCCGTGCGGGCGTCGATCGCGAGCGGCGCGGTTACCCCCGGCCGGATATGCGCGGCGGCCTCGCAGGCAAGCGCCTCCAGCGTCTCCAGCGATTGCGGGCCGCAGAGCCACAGGTGCAGGTTCCCGGCGTGATAGTGCCGCTCATGAAAGGCTGTCAGTGCCGCGCGCAGCCGCGCCGGATCTTCGCCGAAGGCTGTCTTATTGCCGATGCGCAGCCGCGTGAGACGCGCATCGCCCGCCATTAACGCCAGCAGCGCCGCCTCGCGCCGGGTGGCGGCGTCCTGCGCCAGCAGCCGGTATTCGGCGTCGATCACCTGCGCCTCCTGCATCAGCGCCGCTGGCGTAAAGCGGGGCGCGGCAAGCATATCAGTCAGGCGCGAAAGTCCGGGCGCGAGCGCCTGCGCAGGCACTTCAAAGAAAAACGCGGTCTGGCACAGCCGGGTGGAGGCGTTAAGCCGCCCGCCCTGGTCCGGCACCCAGCGCATCAGGCGCTCGTCATCCCGGTAGCCTTCGCTTTCGCGAAACAGCATATGCTCCAGCAGATGCGCGAGCCCCGGCCACGAATCCGGCTCGTGCAGGCTGCCCGCGTTCACGCGCCACAGCGCCGCGGCCTGTGTGGCCTGCGGCTGGTGGATAAGCGTGATCGTGATACCGCTTTCAAGCCTGCGCGTTTGGATCATTGCGGCGTTTTGAAAATGAGTTGTGAGTTGGCGCGGTTGCGAAACCGCAGATCGCCAATGCCCATCTGCGTACGGTTGGCCGCCTCGCGCGCGGCGAGGATCGTGCCGTGATGCGGCGATTTACTGCATACCGGGTCGGCGTTGGCCGCATCGCCGGTCAGCATAAATGCCTGGCAGCGGCAGCCGCCGAAATCCTGCTCTTTTTCCGGGCAGGAGCGGCACGGCTCCGGCATCCAGTCATTGCCGCGGTAGCGGTTAAACCCGAACGATTCATACCAGATGTGCGACAGCGGCTGCTCCAGCACCGACGGGAATTTCACCGGCAGCTGGCGCGCGCTGTGGCACGGCAGCGCGGTGCCCTCCGGCGTGACGGAGAGGAAAATCGCGCCCCAGCCGCCCATGCAGCCTTTCGGGCGCTCTTCATAATAATCTGGCGTCACAAACAGCAGGTTAGCGAGATTGCCGGTGTCGGCCATTTTCTCGCGGTAGTGTTTCACTACTTCTTCGGCGCGCGCGATCTGCTCGCGGGTCGGCAGCAGCCCTTCGCGGTTCAGGTGCGCCCAGCCGTAAAACTGGCAGGTGGCGAGTTCCACGTCGTCTGCGTCCAGCTGAATGGCAAGCTCGATAATGCGGTCGATCTGGTCGATGTTGTGGCGGTGCAGCACGAAGTTCAGCACCATCGGGTAACCGAGCGCTTTCACCGCTTTCGCCATCGCGAGCTTCTGGTGGAAGGCTTTTTCGTTGCCCGCCAGCGCCGCGTTCAGCGTCTCGTCGCTCGCCTGGAAGCTTATCTGAATATGATCCAGCCCGGCGTCGGCGAAGGTCTGGAGTTTTTTTTCGGTAAGCCCGATGCCGGACGTGATCAGATTGGTGTAAAAGCCCATGCCGCGCGCGGCGGCGATAAGCTCCGGCAGATCTTTACGCACCAGCGGCTCGCCGCCGGAAAAGCCGAGCTGCACCGCGCCCATGGCGCGCGCCTGGCGAAAGACGTCAATCCACTGCGCCGTCGTCAGCTCATTCTCCTGGGCGGCGAAATCGAGCGGGTTTGAGCAATACGGGCATTGCAGCGGGCAGCGATAGGTCAGCTCCGCCAGCAGCCACAGCGGCGGGTTCACCGGTTTCGCGTCACTCACGGAAAATCACCCATTTTTGTTGATACGCGAGGCCCAGAAAGCCCAGCACGTCGTCGGTCAGCGGGGCGGCTTCGGGGAAGCGCGCTTCCAGCGTGTCGATTATCGCGCCCGCGGTCTGCTGACCGTCCACCAGTTGCAGAATGGCGGCGGCGCTCTCGTTCAGTTTTGCCATGCCTTCCGGGTAGAGGATCACATGCGTGTTCTGCGCCTCTTCCCATTGCAGGCGGTAACCGCGGCGAAATTGCGGAATATGATGGCGTTCAGGCTGCATCAGACCAGTCTCCGTTTGTGCCACACCGCCTCGCGGGTGACGGTGTGATAAGGGGCTCTGTCCAGCGTATAGGCCATGGTCATGGCGTCGAGCATGCTCCAGAGGATGTCGAGCTTAAACTGCAAAATCTCCAGCATTCGCTGCTGGCGCTCCATCGTGTTGCAGTACTCCAGCGCGAGCGAAAGCCCGTGCTCCACATCGCGTCGCGCCTGGCTTAAGCGGCTGCGGAAGTAGTCATAGCCTTCCGCTTCAATCCAGGTGTAGTGCTGCGGCCAGCTGTCGAGACGCGCCTGGTGGATCTGCGGGGCGAACAGCTCGGTCAGCGAACTGCACGCGGCCTCTTCCCAGCAGGCGCGGCGGGCGAAGTTTACATAGGCGTCCACCGCGAAGCGCACGCCCGGCAGCACGCGCTCTTCAGAGAGCAGCGACTCGCGTGACAGCCCGACCGCCTCGCCAAGACGCAGCCAGGCTTCAATACCGCCTTCGCTGCCGTCATAGCCGTCGTGGTCGAGAATGCGCTGCACCCACTGGCGGCGCACTTCCGGGTGCGGACAGTTCGCCATAATGGCGGCGTCCTTGATGGGAATGCTGGTCTGGTAATAGAACCGGTTCGCCACCCAGCCCTGGATCTGCTCGCGGGTCGCCTCGCCGTTATGCATGGCGATGTGATAAGGGTGGTGAATGTGATAGAACGCGCCTTTCGCGCGCAGCGCCGCGTCGAACTCGTCGGGCGTCAGCAGTCGTTGCTCGGTCATAAAGCCTCTTATAGCGCGATTACCATCCCGTCGTGGCTCACCTCAATGCCCAGCTGGTGCAGGGACTGGCGCTCCGGGGACTCCTCGTTGAGGAGCGGGTTGGTATTATTAATATGAATGAGAATCTTGCGCTCTGCGGGCAGGCGCGCCAGTAAAGCCGCCAGGCCCTGTTCTTCCGACAGCGCCAGATGGCCCATCGCTTTGCCGGTGTTATGGCCGACGCCGGTGGCGGCAAGCTCGTTGTCACGCCACAGCGTGCCGTCAATCAGCAGCACGTCGGCGCGCTCAAGCCATGGCAGAATGGCGTCGTCCGGCTCGCCCAGGCCCGGCGCGTAGAGCAGGCTTTTGCCGCCTTCTTCTTCGATAAACAGCGCGACGTTATGGCCCGGCAGCGGGCGGTCGCGGTACGGCGAGTAGGGCGGCGCGTTGCTCAACAGCGGAATGGCGGTGAAACAGACGCCAGGGCAGACCCGCACCTGAAAGCGCGACAGCGGCGCAATCGGGTGATGAATCAGCCCGCCGTTCCAGTGGGAGAGCATCGGGAAGACCGGAAAGCCGGTGCAGAGATCGTCATGCACTTCCGGCGTACACCAGACATGGTGCGGGCAGCCTTCACGTAAATTGAGTAATCCCGCGCTGTGGTCTATCTGGCTGTCGGTGAGAATAATCGCGCCGATGCCGGTGCCGCGCAGCACTCCGGGATTATGTAATTCGGGTGAGGCGAGAAGCTGGTGGCAAATGTCGGGCGAGACGTTGCACAGCACCCAGTTTTTTCCGTCATCGCTGACGGCGATAGAAGACTGGGTGCGCGCGGCGGTTTTCATCGTGCCGTTACGCACGCCCTGGCAATTGGCGCAGTTGCAGTTCCACTGAGGGAAACCGCCGCCCGCCGCCGAGCCGAGAACTTTGATTTGCATGTGCAGAACCGGAAAGGAAAAGAGAAAAGGTGCCCGCGAAGCCGCGGGCACAGGCGATTAACGGTTGGAAATGTACAGGGTCACTTCCAGACCCAGGCGCAGGTCAACAAACGCAGGTTTAGTCCACTTGGTCATAGTCTTACTCCTCATCTAGCGGGTGATTTTTCACCACCCTGGTGAAACCGATTACCGGCGCGCTTATGTTGCGTAAATGTGATCCAGATCGCAACTTAAATGCTTAACCATTTATTGCGATTCTCCCCAGGCGAGCCTGAGCACGCGCAACCAGTTGCGCCAGGCGAGTTTTTCCAGCAGCGGCGCGTCGAACCCTGCCGCCGCCAGCGCCTGCATCAGACGCGGTAAACCGGTGACGTCGCCCATCGCATCCGGCAGGCTGATGCCGTCGAAATCCGATCCGAACGCCACCCGGTCTTCACCCAGTTTAGTAATCAGATACTCAACGTGCGTAACAATTTCGGACAAGGGCGTGTCGCCGTTGCGCTGCCCGTCGGCGCGCAGAAAGGCGGTGCCGAAGTTCACGCCGACCAGCCCGTCGCTCGCCTTAATGGCCGCGAGTTGCTCATCGGTGAGGTTGCGCGGCTGCGCGCAGAGCGCGTGGGCGTTGGAGTGCGTCGCCACCAGCGGCCCGCCGCCGATGGCCGCGGTATCGAAAAACGCCTTCTGATTCATATGCGAGACATCCACCAGCACATGGCGCTCGCGACAGGCGCGGATGAGCGCTTTACCGGCAGGCGTTAACCCGGCGCCGGTATCCGGCGAGCCAGGAAACGGCCCGCTGACCCCTTCGCCAAAAACGTTGGGGGTGTTCCAGAATGGCCCGATGCTGCGCACGCCCTGGGCGAGCAGGGCGTCGAGCGGCTCGAGTTGGGCGTCGATCGCCTGCGCGCCTTCGAGATGCAACACCAGCGCCACCGCGTCATCCGCCATGCACTGCTCGATATCCGCCACCGTGCGGCAGACGCGCATTTTCCCGCCGGAGGCCTGCGCCATAGCGTGAAAGAGCTCAATCTGCGCCTGCGTAATGGCGAGCGGATCGTGCATCGTTTCGGCATCCGCCAGCGGCAGATTACGCATCTGCGCGACATACTCCGGCGGCGGCACGAACACCGCGAACAACCCGCCAGCAAAGCCACCCTGGCGCATCCGCGGATAATCCAGATGGCCGCCTTTAAGGCCGCTGAACACCGCCCCGACAGGCTCGGCCTCCGCGCGCAGCCACAGGCGCAGCAGCAGATCGTTATGGCCGTCAAACACGGGTGGGAAAGAAGTGAGAAGGGCGTGCATCGGCGCTCCGAAGTAAAAAAACGGTTAACTTATTGTGGCATGGGTGAGGGGCGACCGCTTAAACGTGGGTGCGGTTTGGGGGAGGGGGAGTGAGGGTATATGAACAAACCTGATGGGGGGAATCTCCTCGGGTATACTATTTAGCGTGCGCAGCGTTATACCGTGATACCAGCCGCCGCCAGACGATTTTCATCAGAATAAATATTGCGAGCGCGACGATGAAATCAGCCGTTGCCATCAACAGCCACCATAATTGCTGGGCATTCAGGAAACCAGGCCATTCGGCGCTATCAACCAGCCAGTCAGTTTCCTGTCGGGTAAGTGGGCGCCAGAAATGTACGAGGGGTATAATTATCAAATAAAGCACAACGAAAAAGAGAATATCAACCAACAGGACAATCGCTTTCATACGCCACCACTTCAATTTCTCCATAAGTCACGGTGCCTTTCTCTGTGACAACTTTATTCGTTGCTAGTAATGCATTGCGCAACACCGCGAAATCGGAATGGCGCTTTTTATTGACCGAAAAACGCCACATCAGCATTCCTTTTTAATCATGCATTAACGTGAATCGCTCTCTGGTATGGTATAACGTGAGTTAACGGCGATATATTACTTTACTACTGAGACTATGTTGCCGTGAAATGCATGCTCTTCGCTGATTTAGGAATAACAATAAGGGGTTGTTGTTAGTAGTAGATTTACCAGGGGGGGGCAGTAAGTGATATGCCTCATTAAATTTATAAATCAATGAGCTTAGCGATTATCAACATTGATGTTCGTTAAATAATTGAAAATTAATCCTCATGCGTGTTGAGCGCCGCTGCTGAAGCTGCCAATTCTGATGGATGGATTCATAAGGGTAGACTATTTCAAGAAAGAAATATATTTCTGATAATTATTTAAAGATATTATTTTTTGAGAGGCGTCATATTTCAAAACAAAGCGTTTGAGCCGCCTGGTAAAGTCGTATAATGATGTCTCACCCATGTGATTTAAAAGGATGTATATCAATGAGTGGACTAGCTCAGCCGTTAACTGTTTTTACAAGCCAAAAACCTTTTAACGATCGCAACGCTGATGATATGAAGTGTGGCGATCTGGATGAAAAAACGCTTAAGGATCGTTTTAAACTGTATCAGGTATCACCCTTCATTGATTATTGCACCTATCGCTCTCCCTATGATCACCCGGCGCTGCGCCGCCTTGCGCCTTATACGAAAGAGAGGGTGATTGAAATGCTTTTTAATGATATGAAAACGCAATCCAAAGCTTTCTCTTTTGTCGGCACATATAAAGGCATTATCACCAGGTTAATTGACCATATGCATTATAAAGATGGTGCGGATTACTATGATTTGCAGATGAATCAGGCTTATAAAGAAGCGATCCTTAATGACAAGTCCGATGATAGTATGCTAAACGTCATTCAAGAGGCGTTGAATGGATTCGACTATAAAAAATATCAATTAACATCTGAAGCTTTTTCCTCTTTTACTCCCAGGGGGCGGTTGCCAAAATTTATGGGGTGGCAATCTTGTATTAATGGCCTGGGGATTTCAATCCACGATGTCAATAGTACGAAGATTACTATAGATTCACTTGACTTAAACTCGGGAAAATACAGTGCCGTTGTCCATTTTAAAGCACAGGACCATTTCGGTCTGGACACGGATGATATCGGTAAAGCTCAATTTAGCGCGTTTACCTTCTTCAGGATTTGGTTTGTATTGCAGCGTTTTAATAGATTTGCTTTTAAGCCGTTTTTCACTAATTTTGAAGCGAAAGTAACGTTGACGGGTAAATGTAATGTTTAAAAAGATAACAATTATTATATTTCTGTTGTCCATTTCTTGGGCTGGATGGGTGTTAATGGCGCCTGCAAAAATTATCAGGGTTGATGGTAATGCTATATATGTTGAAAACCTACCATTAACCAGCAAAGGTAAAATTAAGTGGTGGAAAGAAAATGAAAGGCGCCTTCAGGAGAAGTATAACCTTATTAAAGATGAAGAGAATTTTTATGTAATAGTAATGAACTTTGACAGGTATGAAAGCCCGCCAACGGGCAGTAACGATGGATCTATTGACGATTACCATTGTTTTGATGATATGAAAGAAAAAGAGCGTTGTATTTACAATGATATTGCTTTAATGATACATGGTAATATAAAGGAAAAGGTTTTTTACGGCGTCGATAAGAAAACGTACATCGAAACCCCTGACGGTAAATTGACGCTACTTGAACGTAATTAAATGGTTAGCCTCTGTGCGCCAGTGGCGCAGAGGCATGATCTGTTTGCAGTTTATTTTTTAAACTTGGCATAAGAGGGCACATATTTCACAAACCAGTACAGCACATGAACCAGCCACATAAACGTTAATGCGCCCGCGTGTTCAGGAACGACATAATGAAAAATAACACCGCCGAGCACAATAAAGAAAAAGGCGACGTAAGGTAAATACGGCTCAATAAAAAAGAAAATAGCTTTTTTCAGCATGGCGATTTCCCTTATTTATCCCTCGCTCCGCGCTTCGGTTATTCTACACGGCCCCGGCACATTCCGCTTCCCTGTACTACCCTTTATTTTTAACCTGTTGAAGGAGGCACGATGGCACAGTCGCATCTGATCGATACCCTGGAATTTGGGCCGGAAAACGCGCCTGAGTGTAAATATGAAATCTACGGCGAGGATGACAAACAGCCGCAATACGCCACGCGGTTTGTGCGTGACGATAGCGGTGAATGGCAGCCGCAGCAGGATGAGATCCGCTTTGCCGCGCAGCAGGAGCAGCAGGCTGCCAGCAGCACCATGGATTACGGCTACAGCGACGGCGCGCCGGAGCTGCGCGATTTGCTGGCCGAAGCGAAAGAACACTGCGAGCGCGACTGGCAATCGCGGTAGTAACGCCAGCCCCGCTGCGCCAGCGGCGGGAATTTCCTTAAATAATGACGCAGCCTTGTGGCAAATCTGTACGCTATATTTCCCCTCTTCAGTCATGCCCGCTTTCCTTTTATTCCCTGCGATTGTGCTTATCCCATAAAGCGTTATCCGGGCTACCGGCCACGCCATCACACGATCAGAAAACGCTGTACTGTTAAGTGCTCGTGTTGACTTAATTTGTATAAAGAGTATTTTTCAGGACATGAAAACTATTCTGATTATCGCCCCGGAAGGGGGCATGTTGCTGGAAGCGACCGGCATCGCCGATATCTTCACCCGGGCCAACCAGTTACGGCCTGCGGATGCCCCTGAGCCGCACTATCAGGTGACGCTTGCCACCACCCAGCCGCACCACGTGATCCACGGCGCCTCCGGCTTTAAGCTGCTGGCGGAGCACCGCCTGTGCGATCTCGCGCCGCACACGCCGTTCGACACTATTATGGTGACGGGCCGCGGGCTGACGGAAGAAGAGGGCGACCAGGTGGCGCTGTGGCTGTCCCAGGCGGCACCGTATGCCCGGCGTGTGGTCTCGGTGTGCGGCGGGGCGCTACTGCTGGCGCAGGCCGGTCTGCTGGACGGGCGGCGCGCCACCACCCACTGGCGGTTGCTCGATACGCTCGCCGCGCGCTTCCCGGCGGTGACGGTGGAGCGCGGGCCGATTTATGTGCAGGACGGCGATATCTGGACCTCGGCAGGCGTAACCTCCGGGTTTGACCTGACGCTGGCGCTGTTGGAAGAGGACGGCGGGTTTGAGCTGGCGCGTAACGTTGCGCAGGAGCTGGTGATGTATCTGCGCCGCCCCGGCGGCCAGTCGCAGTTCAGCCGCTATCTGCTGACCCAGGCGAAAACGCCAGGCCCGATCCGCGATCTCCAGGGCTGGATCCTTGAGAACCTGGCGCAGGATCTCAGCGTTGAGCGGCTGGCGGAACAGGTGGCGATGAGCCCGCGCAATTTCACCCGCGTGTTTACGCGCGAAACCGGCGTGCCGCCCGCCCGTTATGTGGAAGAGGCGCGTCTCGACGCTGCCCGCCAGCGCCTGGAGCAGGGGAGCGAAAGTATTGAACAGGTGGCGACGCAGTGCGGTTTCGGTAACGCCATTAATCTGCGCCGCGTCTTTGAGCGCAACCTGCATCTCACGCCGTCGGACTACCGCGAACGCTTCTGTGCGCGCATGATGGCGTAAAGTGATCTAATCTCGTCATTTACGCCATTCGCCCTCTGTTACACACTCTCTACAGACGTTAACAGAGGAGCTTCATCATGGTTAAAGTAGGCATTAACGGATTTGGCCGTATCGGCCGCAACGTACTACGCGCCGCGCTGGGCAATGAGGCGTTTCAGGTCGTGGCGATTAACGATCTCACCGACAGCAAAACCCTGGCGCATCTGCTGAAACATGACTCCCTGCTCGGCACGCTGCCGGCGACCATAGAAGCGGGCGAGGGCGAGCTGAAGCTCGACGGGCGCGCCATCCGCGTCTTCTCCGAGCGCGACCCCGGCAATATTCCGTGGAGCAGCGTGGGCGTGGAAATTGTCATCGAAGCCACCGGTTTCTTTACCGACAAAGCCCAGGCCGAAGCGCACATCACCAAAGGCGGCGCGAAGCGCGTCATTATTTCGGCCCCGGCGAAAAACGACGACCTCACCATCGTCATGGGCGTTAACCATGAGCAGTACGATCCGGCGCGGCATCACGTGGTCAGCAACGGCAGCTGCACCACTAACGGCCTCGCGCCCGCAGCCCAGGTGCTGCATCAGCAGTTCGGCATTCAGCACGGCCTGATGAACACCACCCACGCTTACACCAACAGCCAGGCGCTTCACGACCAGCCGGAGAAAGATCTGCGCGGCGCGCGCGCGGCGGCGCTCTCCATCGTGCCGTACTCCAGCGGGGCGGCGAAGGCTATAGGTAAAGTGATCCCTGAACTCGACGGGCGCATGACAGGTTACTCGCTGCGCGTGCCGGTACCGGTAGTGTCGATTGTCGATCTCACCGTCACGCTCGCCCGCGATGTCACCGTGGAAGAGGTCAACGCCGCGTTCCTGAAAGCATCCCAGGAAGGGCCGCTGAAAGGCATTCTCGGTTACAGCGACGAACCGCTGGTCTCCAGCGACTACCGCGGCGATCCGCGCTCGTCCATTATCGACGGCCTCTCGACGCTGGTGATTGGCGGCAATATGGTCAAAATTCTCGCCTGGTATGATAACGAATGGGGCTTCTCAAACCGGCTGGTGGATCTGGCGCTGTTAATGGCGCGCCGCGGCCTGTAAGGCGCAGTGGTTGATAAAAAGGATGGCCCTGAGCCATCCTTTTTTATTATGCGCGCGGCCCGTCCGGGATACGGGCAATCACTTTGATTTCAAAATCAAAGCCCGCCAGCCAGTTGACGCCGACGGCGGTCCAGTTCGGGTACGGCGGCGCCGGGAAAATGGCCTGTTTAACCGCCATAATGGCCGGAAACTGGCGCTCAGGATCGGTATGAAACGTGGTGACATCCACCAGATCGTCAAAGGTACAACCGGCGGCGGCGAGCGTCGCGCGCAGGTTCTCAAACGCAAGCCGCACCTGCGCTTCAAAATCCGGCTCCGGCGTGCCGTCGGCGCGGCTGCCGACCTGGCCTGAAACAAACAGCAGATCGCCGCTGCGGATGGCGGCGGAGTAGCCGTGTTCTTCATACAACGCATGACGGTTAGCGGGGAAAACGGGTTCACGAGAGGTCATAAGGTGTCCTGTTAACGGTTGGGCAAGAAGCCGGGTGCGCCTTGCCGGGAATTGATTTAATATACGCGGCGTATGTGAATAATCATTACACATACGCCGCGTATGTCAATTGAAATACGTCGCGTATGTGAAAAGGAGATCCTATGGCCGCAAAACGGCGCATCGACACCATGGAAGAAAACCGCGCGAAGCTCATCGCGGCGGCGCGTAAGGCGTTTGCTGAGAAAGGGTTTGCGGCCGCTTCAATGGATGAACTCACCGCCAGCGTCGGCCTGACGCGCGGCGCGCTGTATCATAATTTCGGCGATAAAAAAGGGCTGCTCGCCGCCGTGGTTGCCCAGGTGGACGGCGAGATGGCGCAGCGCGCGAAAGCGGCCGCCGCAGGCGTGGAAGACCCCTGGGAAACGCTCATCGCCGAAGGCGTCGCCTATATTCAGATGGCGCTGGATGAAGAGGTGCGGCGCATCGTGCTGCTGGATGGCCCGGCGTTTCTCGGCGATCCGGCGCAGTGGCCGAGCCAGAATAGCTGCCTTGACGCCACGCGCGAGACGGTTATCAGCATGATGGCGCGCGGGATAATCAAACCGGTGGATGCCGACGCCGCCGCGCGGCTGCTGAACGGCGCGGCGCTCAATGCCGCGCTGTGGGTGGCCGCAAGCCCGGAACCGGAAGAAGCGCTGCCGAAAATGATCGAGGTGTTTACGCTGCTGGCAGGCGGTCTTCGCGCCTGAGTATGAAACAAGGATGGCCTGACGCCATCCTTGTATTGTCAGCTAAACCGAAAGAATGGATGAATCGTTACGTCCGCTATTATTAGCCCCGCAGCTCGTGCGGAGCTATAGCGTTTCTACATCGGTTTAATTGAGCATGTTGCTATAAACGTTGGCATATATTTATCAATAAGAAAACGTGGCGCAGGCTGAAAAGCCTCATCGAAACCCGTCAATATCAAACCGGCTTCCAGCTGGCCGCTAATTTGTTCCGCTAACGTATGGCCAAAAACAAAGGCCTCGTTCATGGCTAACTTTTTTTCAATTTCCTCTGCGCTCAGATCCGTTATATCAGCATAAGGTAAAATGAAAGCTGGCTTCATCAAACCACTCTGGGCTAAATCAGGTGAACGGTCAAAAACAAAGACTACCGGATTATAAAAGCCGCTGAGTAACTTCCCGCCTTTGCGTAGGACGCGGAAACATTCGGCCCAAACTTTACGTATGTTCGGTATATACAGATTAGAGATGGGATGGAAAATCAGGTCGAATGACTCATCCTCAAAGGCTGATAAATCCTGCATATCGCCCAGTACTGTTTTTAAGGTCAGATTGTCGCGTTTCGCAACCCTCTCATCTAAGGCCAGTTGTTCTTTCGAAGCATCAAGTACAATCACCTCCGCGCCGGCAGCTGCCAGCACGGGAGCCTGCTGCCCACCAGAGGCGGCCAGACACAGAACACGTATACCTTGCACGTCGTCAAGCCATCCAGCCGGGAGTTCAGAAGGTATAAGTTGCACCCGCCACTGGCCTTTTCGGGCGGCCTGGATGGTTTCCGTTGTCACGGGACGCGACCAGTCACCATTTTCGCGCGCCATGCGATCCCATACGGCCTGATTGTGATGGTAAATATTATTGAGGGAAAAAGGATTCGACATCATTATCTGTCCTGAGCAAGTTAAAACAATGCCCGACAGTAAAGCACAAAAATTTTGCTATCTGCTGCCATTAACATTAGCGGCAAGCAGACAAATGACATGAACGACAATGCGCATTTACTCCCGGCAAACCAGTAAGTGTTCATAGCACATTAGTTGTTCATTTCAGGAAAACCTCAACAGGCAGGAAGATTATATGAATATGCTCCTGAAATATAATTCCACAAAGCTGTTCATACAAGTCTGATTTTTAAATTAGAGGTATCTGTCGCTATTAACCGGCTCCCTGTTAACTCATACGCGGCAATGTAAGCAAAATTTCAGTGTGGAGTGAAAATTGCGGGCCTCCGCTCCTCGCTCATACCAACCCCCCTGTATCCCCCTTCCTCTCAAACAAATCGGTTTCAGTTTCATCATTAACGTGCAGGTTAAAAAGCCCATCTTTTTGCGTTCTACGCATCCCGGTCCAGACTGAAAGCTGGGCCGTGCCGCCCTTCGGGCCTGAAGCGGCGCGGCAATGTGCTGATAAAAAGAGGGGCCGCTATGTCTGAAGAACGAATGATCAACACCACTATCGTTATCACCGGGGCGTCGAGCGGTTTTGGCCGCGGGGCCGCGCTGGCGCTCGCTAAACGCGGCGCGAACGTCGTGCTGGCGGCGCGTCGGGGCGAGGCGCTGGAAGCGCTGGCGCAGGAGATAAACGCTGACAACGGCCACGCGCTGGCGGTAGAGACAGACGTCAGCCAGCCGGATCAGGTGGAGCGCCTGGCGCAGGCGGCGATCGCGCGCTTCGGGCCGATTAACGTCTGGATCAATAACGTCGGCATCGGGGCGCTCGGCTGGTTCTGGGAGATCCCGATAGCCGATCATGAGCGGCTGGTGGATGTGAACCTGAAAGGCGTGATTTACGGCGCGCACGTGGCGATGAAACATTTTATCGCCCAGGGCTTCGGCGTGCTGATCAACACCGGCTCGGTGGACAGCGAAGTGCCGCTGGCGTTTCAGTCGAGCTACGCCGCCACCAAAGCCGCCGTGCTGAGCCTCGGGCGCACCATTAACGAGGAGCTGCGGCTTAACGATTACCACGACATCAAAGTAGTGACCATCATGCCGTGGGCGGTGGATACGCCGTGGTGGACCCACGCCGCCAACTATACCGGCCACGCGCCGCGCATGGCCGCGATGGATTCGCCGGAGAAAGTGATCGACGCGATGGTCAAAGCCTGCTTCAAACCGCAAGAGGAGATCCCGGTGGGCTGGAAGGCGCGCTCGTCGAATTTATCGCACCATCTGTTCCCGGATATGACGGAAAAACTCTCCGCTAAGGTGATTAACCGCTCGGTGGAAAAAGCGCAGCCGCTGGCCCCGACGACCGGCGCTATTTATACGCCGATGGCGGACACTACCACCATTGACGGCGGCATTCGCGCGCGAATGAAGCAGGAGGATAACGCGCGCTGAGGCTCAGCACTCGCGCAGGGCTTTTACCAGGCGCGTCATTTCATCGAGCAGCCGTTCGCGAGAGGCGTTGCGGTCGCCCAGCGGCGCGGTGGAGCGGCGCTCGATAAAGCGGGTCGGCAGCAGGGTGGAACCACTCTCGCCGTGGCCCGTGAGGCGCGCCACCATGCGGTTCACCGCCTCTGCGCCGAGCCGGTTGAAATCCTGCTCGACGGTGGTCAGCGGCGGAATGAAATAGGCACTGTCCGGCGTGTCGTCATAGCCAATCACCGAGACATCCTGCGGCACGCGCAGGCCCAGCTCATCCAGCGCGCTCATGGCGCCGAACGCCATCTGATCGTTCGCCACCACCAGCGCCGTGATATCGCGCCGGGTGCGGAACAGGCTCAGCGTCTGCCGCCAGGCGTCTTTCGAACTCCAGTCGCCGTGTAATACCGCGCTGGGGGTAAGCCCGTGCGCGCTCAGCACGTCCTGCCAGCAGGCGAGACGCATGCCGGATGCCACCGAGTGTTCGGGCCCCGCGAGCAGCGCGATGCGCTGATGCCCGCCGCCCAGCAGAAACTCCACGCTCTGGCGCGAGCCGTCGCGCGGGTCAAAGCTCACGTGAAAGACGTCGCTGTCGGCGGGCACATCAAGAAACAGGCACAGCAGATCGCTGTTGTCGTTAACGAGGCTTGCGGCCGCCTCCGCCCCGAGCGGCAGGTTGATAATGACGCCATCCACTTTTTGCGCGCGCATTTCATTGAGCGAGCGTTGTAGCTCCTCCAGCGTGCCGGTTTCCAGCGTGGCGATCACCACGCTGTAGTCTGCCCGCGCGGCGTGGCTTTTGATGGCGGCGGCAATCTGCGAGGGCGCATGCAGCGCCAGAGAAACGGTGATAAACCCGAGCGTGCGGGTGGCTTTCCCGGCCAGCAGTTGCGCGCTGCGGTTTGGCACAAACTGCAAGGCGTCCATCGCGTCCAGCACCCGCTGGCGCGTCGCGGGCGAGACCATCTCCGGTTTATTAAGCACGCGCGACACCGTCTGGTGCGACACCCCGGCTTTCTGCGCCACGTCATCCAGCGTGCTGAGTCGTTTTTTCATCGCCATTCCTCTGCCTCTCGTCGCCGCAATGATCGGCGATGGTGCGCGATAAAGTCAATTTATGGCGCGAAATGTCATGCGCTAACATCATTACTGTGGTGCAGATCGCAATTCACGATCCTGCGCGCGTCGCGATGTGATCCAGGATCGCATTCTGCAACGCCGCCATTCGCGATCTGTCCGGTTTCCCGCCATGCTGATTCTTTATGTTAGCGCACGACATTTTTTGATTTCCAGGGAACCATCATGACAGAAAACCCCACCACGACCGCTTTTAACGAACTCCAGACGCGCCCGCTGGCGACGATCCTTGCCCGCAATGACTGGCAAAACCCGGCGATCACCAGCGTTAACCGTCTGCCGTCCCATACGCCGCTGCATGGCTGGCGCGACGCCGACCAGGCGCGCCGGGGCGAGCCGTCCGACGCCGTGCTGTCGCTCGACGGCGAATGGCAGTTCAGCTTTTTCACCAGCCCTCACCAGGTGCCGGAAGTCTGGCTGGCGGCGGATCTCAGCGACGCCCGCGCCACGCCGGTGCCGTCAAACTGGCAGATGGAAGGCTACGACACGCCGATCTACACCAACGTGCGCTACCCGATCCCGGTGAATCCGCCGTTTGTGCCGGACGACAACCCGACCGGCTGCTATTCGCGCGATATCGAGGTGCCGCAGGCGTGGCTGGAGGCGGGCCGCACGCGCATTGTCTTCGGCGGCGTGAATTCGGCGTTTTATCTCTGGTGTAACGGGCAGTGGGTGGGGTACTCGCAGGACAGCCGCCTGCCGGCGGAGTTCGATCTCACCGGCGTGCTGCACGCGGGCCGCAACCGCCTGTGCGTGCTGGTGCTGCGCTGGTCGGACGGCACTTATCTGGAAGATCAGGATATGTGGCGCATGAGCGGCATTTTCCGCCCGGTCAGCCTGCTGCATCTCCCGGAGCAGGCGCTGGCCGATGTGCGCGTGCATACCGAGCTTGCGCCGTCGCTGCGCCACGCCACGCTGTTCAGCGAGGTGGAAGTGACGCCCGCCGCGCGCGGGCTCAGCGTCAGTCTCGCGCTGTGGCGCGGTGATAACGAAGTGGCGAGCCAGACGCTGCCGCTTGGCTCGGCCCCGATTGATGAGCGCGGCAACTACGCCGAGCGCGTAACGCTCTCGCTCGACGTTGACAACCCGCTGCTGTGGAGCGCCGAAGCGCCGCACCTGTACCGCGCGGTGGTGACGCTGCTGGACGCCGACGGCATGCCGCTGGTCTCTGAGGCGCACGACGTCGGCTTTCGTCGCGTGGAAATCCACAACGGCCTGCTGACGCTCAACGGCCAGCCGCTGCTGATCCGCGGCGTTAACCGTCACGAGCACCACCCGGAAAAAGGCCAGGCGGTGGACGAGGCGGCGATGGTGCAGGATATTCTGCTGATGAAGCAGAACAACTTTAACGCCGTGCGCTGTTCGCACTACCCCAACCAGCCGCGCTGGTATGAGCTGTGCAGCCGCTACGGGCTGTACGTGGTGGATGAAGCCAATTTTGAAACCCACGGCATGGAGCCGATGAGCCGTCTCTCGGACGATCCGGTGTGGCTGGGCGCCTACAGCGAGCGCGTCACCCGGATGGTGAAATGCAACCGTAACCACCCGAGCATTATTATCTGGTCGCTCGGCAATGAGTCAGGCAACGGCGCGACTCACACCGCGCTCTATAACTGGATCAAGCATCAGGACCCGACGCGCCCGGTGCAGTATGAAGGCGGCGGGGCGGATACCCGCGCGACCGACATCATCTGCCCGATGTACGCGCGCGTAGAGACCGACCAGCTTATTCCTGGGGTGCCGAAGTGGTCGATCAAAAAGTGGATTGCTATGCCAGGCGAAACCCGCCCGCTGATCCTCTGCGAATACGCGCACGCGATGGGCAACAGCCTGGGGAATTTCGCCGACTACTGGGCCGCGTTCCGCCAGTATCCGCGCCTTCAGGGCGGCTTTATCTGGGACTGGGCCGACCAGGCCATCACGCGCGTCGAGCCTGACGGCAGCCGCTGGTGGGCCTACGGCGGCGATTTCGGCGACACGCCGAATGACCGTCAGTTCTGCATGAACGGACTGGTCTTCCCGGACCGCACGCCGCACCCGGCGCTCTTTGAGGCGAAGCATCAGCAGCAGTTCTTCCAGTTCCGTCTGGTGAGCGAAAGCCCGCTGCAACTCGAGGTGACCAGCGAATACCTGTTCCGCGAGAGCGACAACGAGCGCCTGCTGTGGAGCATCGAGGTGCGCGGCGAGACGCGCCTGAGCGGGGAGCTGACGCTCTCCCTCGGCCCGCAGGCGTCCCGCGTGCTGACGCTCAGCGACACGGGCTTTAGCGCCCGCGCGGGCGACGAGGACGTCTGGCTGCATGTGCGCGTCGAACAGCCGCAGGCGACGCCGTGGTCGCCGGAAGGGCATCTCAGCGCCTGGGCGCAGTGGCCGCTCGCCGCGCCGCTCGCGCTGCCGGAGCCGCTTGTGGCAGGCGACGCGCCGCAGCTTGATATCACCGACGCGGAATTTGTCATCCGCCACGGCCGTCAGACCTGGCGCGTGAGCCGCGCGAGCGGCCAGCTGACGCAGTGGAGCGACGACGGCGTGGATCAGATGCTGACGCCGCTTGCCGATCAGTTCATCCGTGCGCCTATCGATAACGATATCGGCGTTAGCGAAGTGGAACGCATCGATCCGAACGCCTGGGTGGAGCGCTGGAAAGCCGCCGGACTGTATGAGACCGAACACCGCTGCCTGGTCTGTGACGCGCAGACCACCCGCGACGGCGTAGAGGTGCGCGCGCAGCATGCGTACTTCGTAAAAGGCGTGGCGGACGGCCCGGCCATTCTCAGCTACTGGCGTATGGTGGTGGATAACCGGGGCGCGCTGCACTGCGATATTGACGTCGCGCGCAGCCCGGCGCTGCCGCCGTTGCCGCGCGCAGGCGTGGTCTGTCAGTTACGCGGCGGCGAAGAGACGGCAAGCTGGCTTGGCCTCGGCCCGCATGAGAACTACCCGGACCGCCTGAGCAGCGCGTGCTTCTCGCGCTGG
Source organism: Cronobacter sp. EKM101R (assembly GCF_963888145.1). NCBI lineage: Bacteria > Pseudomonadati > Pseudomonadota > Gammaproteobacteria > Enterobacterales > Enterobacteriaceae > Cronobacter > Cronobacter sp. EKM101R. The sequence continues at coordinate 58,300 of NZ_CAWPHW010000023.1, forward strand.
ACGCTGCCGCTTTCAGAACTCACCACGCCCTATATTTTCCCAGGCGAAAACGGCCTGCGCTGCAACACCCGCGAGCTTAACTGGAACGGCTGGCAGGCCGAGGGCGAGTTTCATTTCTCGCTAAGCCCTTATGGCACGCGTCAACTGATGGAGACCAGCCACTGGCATAAATTGCAGCCGGAAGCGGGTATCTGGCTGACGCTTGACGGCTTCCATATGGGCGTCGGCGGCGATGACTCCTGGACGCCGAGCGTGCACCCGGAATATCTGCTGACCGCGCGGGAATACCGCTATCGCTTTACCCTGCGCAGACGGCAAGGCTGACAGGGCATGACCGCCGGGGCGCGCCCCGGCGTTAACAACAAAAACAACCTCCACACAGAAGGTGAAAGATGAATAAGCCTGCCCTGACCCCGGTTGAAAAACAGAACTTCATATTCTTTTTGCTGTTCTTCTTTTTCTACTACTTCATTATGTCGGCCTACTTTCCGTTCTTCCCGGTGTGGCTGGCGGATGTCGCGCATCTCAGTAAAACGGATACCGGGATTGTGTTCTCGTGTATCTCGCTGTTCGCGATTATCTTCCAGCCGGTGTTTGGCCTGGTCTCCGACAAGCTCGGGCTGCGCAAACATCTGCTGTGGACGATAACCGGTCTGCTGGTGCTGTTCGCGCCGTTTTTTATCTTCGTGCTTAAGCCGCTGCTGGCCTTTAACATCTGGGTCGGGGCGCTGGTTGGCGGCTGCTATCTGGGGATTGTCTTCTCAAGCGGCTCCGGCGCGGTGGAGGCGTATATTGAGCGCGTCAGCCGCGCCAATAACTTTGAATATGGCAAAGTGCGCGTCTCCGGCTGCGTGGGCTGGGCGCTGTGCGCCTCGATGACCGGCATGCTGTTTGGCGTGAACCCCAATATTATCTTCTGGGTGGCGTCGGCGTGCGCGCTGATCCTGGCGGGCGTCCTGTGGTTCTCGCGTCCGGCGGGGGAGAGCGGCAACCTGATCTCCGGCACGAAGGAGACCAGCCAGGCGTTCTCGATGAAACTCGTCAGCGAGCTGTTCAGAATGCGCAGCTTCTGGGCGTTTATCATCTACGTGGTGGGCGTGGCGAGCGTGTATGACGTCTTTGACCAGCAGTTCGCCAACTTCTTTAAAGGCTTTTTCTCAAGCCCCGAGCGCGGCACCCAGATTTTCGGCTTCGTCACCACTGGCGGGGAGCTGCTCAACGCCACCGTGATGTTCTTCACGCCGTTTATCATTAACCGCATCGGCAGCAAAAACGCGCTGCTTATCGCGGGCGCGATCATGTCGGTGCGCATTATCGGCTCGTCGTTCGCCACCGCCGACTGGCAGGTAATCATCCTGAAAACGCTGCATATGTTTGAACTGCCGTTCCTGCTGGTGGGCACGTTTAAATACATTTCCGCCGTTTTTGATCCGCGCCTTTCCGCCACGCTGTTTCTGGTGGGCTTTAATCTCTCCAAACAGCTCTCCGGCGTGGTGCTCTCCACCTGGGCGGGCCGGATGTATGACACCGTGGGCTTCCAGCAGACCTATCTGGTGCTTGGGCTTATCACGCTTGGCTTTACCGTGATTTCCTTCTTTACGCTGCAGGGCCGCCCGCGCCCGGCGCTTGAAAAATCCCCCGATTCTTCACTGGCCTGACGGCCGCACCGTTCACGGGGGGAGCGCGTCTCCCCCATATTCCGCATGATGAATAAATTGCATGGCATTGATGCGACAAATCTGTCCATTTAAGGAAGAGTGACGGGCCGCTTTCTTATACACTATGTGCCGCTATGGTAATCCGCCCGTTCCGACGCGGCCTCCAGAAAGCCAATGGTGAGGCTTCTGCCGCGCAAAAAAGAGTGAGACAGATGGAAATCAAACACAAAAAAAACCGTTCGCTTTACATTCCCTACGCCGGTCCCGTTCTGCTGGAGTTCCCGCTGCTGAATAAAGGCAGCGCCTTCAGCATGGAGGAGCGCAGCAACTTCAACCTGCTGGGGCTGTTGCCGGAAGTGGTGGAAACCATTGAGGAGCAGGCGGAGCGCGCATGGCGACAGTTTGAAGATTTCAAAACGGATATTGATAAACACATTTACCTGCGCAACATCCAGGACACCAACGAAACCCTGTTCTATCGCCTGCTGGAAAACCATCTTGAAGTGATGATGCCCATCATCTACACCCCGACGGTGGGCTCGGCCTGCGAACGGTTTTCCGAAATCTACCGCCGCGCCCGCGGGGTGTTCATCTCCTGGCCGAACCGCCACAACATGGATGACATTCTGCAGAACGTGCCAATCCATAACATCAAGGTGATCGTGGTGACCGACGGCGAGCGTATTCTCGGCCTCGGCGACCAGGGTATCGGCGGCATGGGCATTCCTATCGGCAAGTTGTCGCTCTACACCGCCTGCGGCGGCATCAGCCCGGCGTATACGCTGCCTATCGTGCTGGATGCCGGCACCAACAACCAGCAATTGCTGAACGACCCGCTCTACATGGGCTGGCGTCACCCGCGTATCACCGACGACGAGTACTACGCGTTCGTTGATGACTTCATCCAGGCGGTAAAACAGCGCTGGCCGAACGTGCTTTTGCAGTTTGAAGATTTCGCGCAGAAAAACGCGATGCCGTTGCTTGAGCGTTATCGCGACGAGATCTGCTGCTTTAACGATGATATTCAGGGCACCGCGGCGGTGACGCTCGGCACGCTGATTGCCGCGAGCCGCGCGGCGGGCAGCCAGCTCAGCGAGCAGAAAATCGTCTTCCTGGGCGCAGGCTCCGCCGGGTGCGGCATCGCCGAGCAGATCATCGCGTGGATGCGCACCGAAGGCGGCTTAAGCGACGAGCAGGCGCGCGCGCGCGTCTATATGGTCGACCGTTTCGGCCTGCTGACCGACAACATGCCAAACCTGTTGCCGTTCCAGTCGAGGCTGGTGCAAAAACGCGACAGCCTTCAGGGCTGGGATACGCAGAGTGATTCGGTTTCGCTGCTGGACGTGGTGCGCAACGCCAAACCGGATATTCTCATCGGCGTGTCCGGCCAGACTGGTCTTTTCACCGAAGAGATCATCCGCGAGATGCACAAGCACTGCGCGCGCCCGATTGTCATGCCGCTCTCGAACCCGACCTCACGCGTTGAGGCGACGCCGCACGACATCCTGAACTGGACCGACGGCGCGGCGCTGGTGGCGACGGGCAGCCCGTTCCAGCCGGTGACGGTGAAAGAGAAAACCTACCCGATTGCGCAGTGCAACAACGCCTATATCTTCCCCGGCATCGGGCTTGGGATTATTTCGTCCGGCGCGCTGCGCGTGACCGATGAAATGATGATGGCGGCGAGTGAAGCGCTGGCCTCGCATTCGCCGCTGGTCAATACCGGCAGCGGGCTGGTGCTGCCGCCGCTGACTGACATTCAGGAAGTGTCGAAGGATATCGCCTTTGCGGTAGGCAAAATGGCGCAGCAGCAGGGTGTGGCGGTGAAAACCTCCGCCGAGGCGCTGTTACAGGCCATTGAAGATAACTTCTGGCTGCCGGAATACCGCAGCTATCGCCGCACCTCTATCTGATGCGGCTTCACGCTGGCGCGCCTGCGCCAGCGTCTCTTCCCCCGCCGTTTACTTTATCCGCCCCAGCGCGCCCACAGCGTTCTGCCCGCCACGGTCGTTATCAGTGAACAGATAACCGACACCACCGCCAGCTCAATAAAATAGGCGTTAAAATCATCAAGGAAAGGCACCACGTTCACCACGGCTGCGACGTCGCGTAGCTCGCTGGCATGCAGCAGCGCGAACAGCACATGCGGGATATTCAGGAAGAAAAAAATAAACAGCAGACAAAAGATAATGGATTCAATGGTGTTGGCAGGGGTGACTCTCATTGACGCGCCCGGTTCTGAATAAAGGACAACCCCGACGACGCCTGTCGCCGCGGGGTCTGGCCTCGCATCATACCTGAAACCGCGCCCCGACCACAGGTGATTTTATCGCCGGTTTTCGGGCGCGCTTAGCCCTCAGGCCACGTGCTCTTGCACCCGTGCGATGCTGTTAACTATCTCACGCTCAATATCCGCTTCGCCCCATGACGCCATGGCGGAGGAGAACGGCTCAAAAGAGTAAACGCCTTTATAACCGCGCGCCTCCAGGGCCTTAATCTGCTCTACCGTCTTCAGCCTGTCGCCCGGCATCAGCATCAGGCGCTGATCGTCGGTCAGCGTCTCAAGCGGGCGCGGATCGCTAACGCCGGAGAGATGCACCAGCCCCATCATCGACACGTCCACCTGCGAAAGCGCCTGCGCCGCCTGCGGATAGAGCGCATGGTGGAACGTATCGATCAGCAGCTTAAACGGCACGCTGGCGTCGCGGATCAACGTCTGCGCTTCGGCCGCCGAACGCAGCGAACTTTGCGGATAACCGAGCGGCTCCACCAGCCCGTCAATACCATATTCCGCAAACAGCGGGGCGAGATCCTGCAAGGCCGCCAGGGTTTCCGCCGGCTCCACCTGACGACCGTCGTTTAATGGACAGATCACCAGCCCCGCTGCGCCCACCGCCTGCGCGTCTTTCAGCAGCGACTCGGTCAGCTCGCGCACCGCGGGCGTGCGCTGGTTAAACGGGTAGAGGGCATTAATGGTGACAATCTCAATGTCATAGCGCGCCGCCAGTTCGCGTACCTGCTCAGGGCTCAGATCGTCGGTGACCTTGCCGCTGGCCATATCGTTACGCAGCTCGACCTTGTTCAGCCCAAGCCGGTTGACCAGTTTAAAAAACGCGGGGATATCCAGACCGGTAGCGATTTTGCGGTTAACGCAGAAGCGGTGCATCTCAATAGTCATTATGCTCTCCTGAAAGCGATGGAATGAAACAGTTGGCTGTTTGTAATCAAAACATTTATTTCATAATTGGCAATATTTGAAAATGTGCTTCTTTGAGCAGTCTCACAAAAAATAGTTGATGAGTCTCGAAATTGCCAGTCGATACGTCATATATCCCTAATTTTCAGGGAGTAAAAGCAAGGTTTGAGCGAGGTATCAGGCGGCGATCGCTGAAAATGCGACCATTGTCACCAAAATTAAATTTCATTTATATTTTTATTGAAATATTCATTTCATTTAGCCAGGATGAGGACAGACGTTTTTACGCGAGCCGCCACGGCTCCCGCATTGACCCCCTCCAGACGACGAGGCTAAGCATGAATATCACAGGAAACTTTATCGGCGGAAAAACCTGCAACAGCAGCAGCGGCCAGACGGTGCCGGTCTTCGATCCGGCGACGGGCAAACCGGTGCGCGAACTCACGCAATCCACGGCCCAGGAGATCTCGGCGGCGATTCAGGTCGCTCATGAGGCGTTCACCGGCTGGGCCAATACCACGCCGCTGCGCCGCGCCAGGGTGCTGTTTCATTTCAAAATGCTGCTTGAGAAACATGCCGACGAGCTGGCGGCGATTATCGTCAGCGAGCATGGCAAGGTCTGGTCAGACGCCATGGGCGAGCTGACGCGCGGCATGGAAGTGGTGGAGTTCGCTTGTGGCATTCCGCACCTGATTAAAGGGGAGTATTCCTCTGATGTCGGCACCCGCGTCGACAGCTACTCGCTGATGCAGCCGCTCGGCGTGGTGGCGGGGATCACGCCGTTTAACTTCCCGGCGATGGTGCCGATGTGGATGTTCCCGATTGCGCTCGCCTGCGGCAACAGCTTTGTGCTGAAACCGCCTGCGCTGGCGCCGACCGCCGCGGTGCGTCTCGCTGAGCTGCTGTCAGAAGCCGGGCTGCCGGACGGCGTGTTCAACGTGGTGCATTGCAGTAATGAAGACGCTGAACAGCTCTACACCGATCCGCGTATCGCGGCGGTCAGCTTTGTCGGCTCATCCGGCGTGGCGGAGCATATCTATAAAACCGCCAGCGCTTACGGTAAACGCGTGCAGGCGTTCGGCGCGGCGAAAAACCACGCCATCGTCATGCCGGATGCCGATCTCGACGCCACAGTGAACGCTATCATGGGCGGCGCGTTTGGTTCGGCGGGCGAGCGCTGCATGGCGCTGCCGATTGTGGTCGCGGTGGGCGACGAAACGGCGGATAAACTGATTGCGCGCCTCACGCCGCTGGTGGAAGCGCTGAAAGTCGGGCCGGGCTGTATGCGCGGGCCGGAAGAGAATGAAATGGGGCCGGTGGTTTCCGACGCTCACCAGAAAAAAGTGCTGGGCTATATTGAAAAGGGCATCAGCGAAGGCGCGAAACTGGTGGTCGATGGCCGCACATTCCGCCTGCCAGGCTATGAAGCGGGTTATTACGTCGGCGGCACGCTGTTTGATAACGTAACGCCGGAAATGGTCATCTGGCGCGAAGAGATTTTCGGGCCGGTGCTCGGCATTGTTCGCGCGCCGGATTACGAGCGCGCGCTGGCGCTGATCAACAGCCATGAATTTGGCAACGGCAGCGCGATTTTCACCAGCAACGGGCATACGGCGCGTGAATTCGTGCATGACGTCCAGGCGGGGATGGTGGGCGTCAACGTGCCGGTGCCGGTGCCGATGGCGTTCCACAGTTTCGGCGGCTGGAAGCGTTCGGTCTTCGGCGCGTTGAATGTCCACGGGCCGGACGGCGTGCGGTTCTATACCCGCATGAAAACCGCTACGGTGCGCTGGCCGCAGGGGCAACAAACCGTCTCTGAATTCAGTATGCCGACGCTGGGTTAAGCTTTTCCAGGAGGAGCCATGTCGTTACTTGCAAAGGCGCAGCGCGACGCGCGCCATTTACAGCACATCACCCCGGAAAGCGCCGGCTGGCGCTATATCGGCTTCGATGTCTGGATGTTGAAACAGGGCGAAACGGTCACGCTTGAGAGCGGCGACCGGGAGCTGTGCCTGGTGCTGGTGGCGGGTTTTGCCTCGGTGAAAACCCGCAACGCGGAGTTTCCGGGCCTCGGCGGGCGAATGTCGCCGTTTGAGCGCACGCCGCCGTGGTCGGTCTACGTGCCGCCGCAGGAGCGCGTCGAAGTGACCGCCGATTCGGATCTGGAGCTTGCCGTGTGCAGCGCGCCGGGCAAGGGCACGCTGCCTGCCAGGGTGATTTCGCCTGAAGAGGTGGGCGTCGAGCATCGCGGTAAAGGGCGTAACCAGCGCCTGGTGCATAACATTCTGCCGGACAGCGGCGAGGCGGACTGTCTGCTGGTGGTGGAGGTCTATACCGACGAGGGCGCCACCAGCTCCTGGCCTGCGCACAAGCACGATACGCCGGTGCCGGGGAAAGAGACGCAGCTTGAAGAGACCTACTACCACCGTTTCGATCCGCCGCAGGGGTTCGCCTTCCAGCGGGTATACACCGACGACCGCAACCTGGATGCCTGCATGGCGCCTTACAATCACGATGTGGTGATGGTGCCGCGCGGTTATCATCCGGTGGCGGCGGTCGCGGGCTATGACAGCTATTACCTGAACGTGATGGCCGGACCGGATCGCAAATGGCTTTTTACCTGGGAAGAGGATCACGCCTGGATTAACAGCGACGACTATCCGCGGCGTTAAGCCTGCATAAAAAAACGGCCCATCCGGGCCGTTTTTTATTGCGGTGGCGAGGCGTCAGGCCGTCTGCTGCGTGGTCTTGCTGTTGTTAAGCGCCAGCGAGACAGCGAGCGTCTGGGCGAGACAGAGCGAGGCTACCTGTGAGCGAAACCCATCCACCTGCGCTTCGCGCACCACAAAACAGACGTCGCTGAAAGCGGCAAGCGGACTCACCTGGCTGTCGGTTATCGCAATCTGGCGCGCTTTGCGCTGCGCGCCGAGCTCCACCAGTTCGACCACTTCGCGGGAGTACGGCGAGAAGCTCACCGCCACCACCACGTCTTTCGGCCCCACCAGGCTTAACTGTTCGGTAAACATGCCGCCCAGCCCGTCTATCAGAAACGCTTTACGGTCGAGATGACGCAGCGCGTAGGTGAGATAGGACGCGACGCTGAACGACCGGCGCAGGCCGATCACGTAGATATTCTCCGCCTCGGACAGCAGCCTGACGGCTTTCTCCAGATCTTCCGGCGCCATCTGCATCGCCAGTTGTTGCAGCGCCTGGGAGTTCACCATCGTAAACATGCTGAGGATTTCGGCTGGCGTTTCCGGCGCGCTGGTCTCTTCGCTGGCGGTCTGGCGGAACAGGCGCGCGCGTTCGGTATAGTTGGCCGTTTCTTCCATCAGATGCTGTCTGAACATCTGTTTCATTTCATTGAAGCCGCTGAAACCGAATGCATTGGCGAAACGGATAAGCGTCGATGGCGGCACATCCGCCTGCTGGGCGATAGAGGCGACGGTATCAAACGCCACGCTGTTGCTGTTATCGAGAATGTAGCGCGCCACCTGTTTGAGTCGTTTGCTGAGATCGTCATACCGGCGACGAATTTCATCCTGAAGGATGGAGAGCTGGGTCGGATTATTTGCCATGTATCGTGCCTGATAAAAAAGGGGGAAAAAGGAAAGCTTGTGTCAGTGTATCAAATGAAGCGAAATTTTCATTTTCCCGGATGAAATACGCGATTCATTTCACGAAGCAGGAAAGCGCGGAGCGACGGGGCCGCTCCGCGGGAAGGTTAACGGCGCGCTTCGCGCCAGAAGCCGATAAGCGTCAGGTAATTGTTTTTCACTTCGCCGATAAGCGCCTCGTCGCTGAGCTCGCCCTGCATCCAGCGGCGCGAGGGCTGGCCGAAAATAGTGCGCCCGACCGCGAAGCCTTTGATGAGGGGATGCGTCGCCGCTTCAGCGAAGCCTTCGCGCAACTGCTCCTGCGGCGCGTCGAGCCCGAGTAGCAGAATACCGCGACAGTAAGGATCTTCCCTGGCAATCAGCGCGCTGATTTCCTGCCAGTGGCGGCTCGCCAGCGGCGGCAGTTTCCACCAGTCCGGCTTAATGCCGAGCTGATAGAAATGCGCCAGCATCGTGTGGTAATGCTGTTGGTCTTTATCCGGACCGTTTTCCGGCAGAATCACTTCCAGCAGCAGTTCATGGCCCGACTGCTGACAGGCGCGCCACACCTCCAGCAGCAGCGCGTCCTGCTGTTCGCGAAGCGCCGCCGGATCGTGCGGATGATAAAACACCAGACATTTCACCACGTGTTCCAGCGGCCAGCTCGCGAGCTGCGAGCCGATATCGCCATGCTCAAGGCGCAGCGGACGCGAGCCCGGCAGTTCAATCGGACGGCCAATCCACCAGTTCTGACCGGTGATGGCATTGAGCGCGCGCTGCCCGTAGGTGCTGTCCGCCAGAATACCGCTGCGGCCCGCGAGCCCCGCCTCCTGCGCCGCGTCTTTCGCCGCCTGTAGCAGCAGCTGTTTCAGCGCCGGAATGCGCGCTTCATCGCAGCCGGTTTCACGGGCCAGATCGGCGAGCTGTTTGCGGTGATCGAAGGCGAAAATACACAGCTCCGGCCACGCCTGGCGACGAGAGGTGACGCGATGCAGATGGTTTAAGCGCGCGTCGAGATCCGGACGCGGCACCGCTTCGGCGCGGGCCAGATAGTCATCGAGTTCGGCGCGCGTCGGCATCGCCGGGGCGCAGCCGTGGCGGGAGACCACCAGCGCGCCGCAGGCGTTGGCGTAGCGACAGGCCTGCTCCCAGCCCTCGTCGTTCAGCCAGCCGCGCAGCAGCCCGGACATAAACGCATCGCCCGCGCCAAGCACGTTCAGCACCTCCACCCGCACGCCCTGATAAAGCGGGATGGTGTCCCAGCTGTCCGGCACCGCGCCTTCCAGCACCACGCAGCCCATCGGCCCGCGCTTGCAGACCAGCGTGGCGCCGGTGGCGTGGCGGACGTTTTTCAGCGCAGTCAGCGTATCGGTACTGCCGCCCGCGATATGAAACTCCTCTTCGGTGCCCACCACCAGATCGAACAGATGCAGCACTTCCTGAAGCTGACGTGTCACCGGCTCTGACTCCACGTAGCGCGTTTCGCCGTCGCCGGGGGAGGTCAGGCCCCACAGGACCGGACGGTAGTCGATATCCAGCGCGGTACGCAGGCCGTGGCGGCGCGCGTATTCCAGCGCTTTCAGCACGGCGGCGCGGGTGTCCGGGTGCGAGAGGTGCGTACCGGTCACCGCCAGCGCGCGGGCGGAGGCGATGTACTCTTCGTTGATATCCTGCGGCGTGAGCGCCATGTCGGCGCAATTGTCGCGATAGAAAATGAGCGGGAACGTCTCCTGATCTTTAATACCGAGCATCACCAGCGCCGTCAGCCGCTGTTTATCGGTGATCAGGTATTCGGTATCGACGCCCGCGCGCGTCAGCGTTTCACGCAGGAAGCGTCCGTTATGTTCATCCCCCACGCGGGCCAGCATCGCCGATCTCAGCCCCTGGATCGCGGTGCCGAACGCGACATTGCCTGACGATCCGCCGAGATATTTGGCGAAGGTCGCCACATCTTCAAGCCTGGCGCCGATCTGCTGCGCGTAGAGATCCACGGCAACACGGCCAATACAAATGACATCGAGCCGCTTAACTGCTGCATTCATAGCTACGGTTTCCTTTTGCATGCCTGCTTCACGAGAGGGCCGGAGAGGCGGCGGCGCGCCCGCAAGCAGCCTGAGGGTTAACAGTTGAACGTAGTATGAGAAATAAATATTTCATTTACAAATTACTTTGGAACTAAAAAACCAGAAATGTGAACAGTATTCCACTCTGCATAGCGTCAGGCGCGGGCAGGGGCGCATTGAATACGATAGCCTACGCGCCGCCTGCCAACCTAAAAAAACGCATAGCCTGTGCGGGCTTATCATGTCGAGCGGCTGGTTTCGGATGTCACCGTTTCGCGATCCCCGCCACAGAAAACGCTGCACGGTGAAACAGAGTTTGATCCCTCTCGCAAAATGAAACATTTCATCTGTATTTGGGTTTTATGAAAAATATGTTTGCCTATAATCCAGACAGATTCCGGCAGGCTGGAGGCGTTAAGACCGCGCACCAGAGCAGCCTGCATGACACTGGCTGAAAAAGGAAGGCGAAAATGGGCAAGCTGAGACTGACAATGGCGCAGGCGCTGGTGAAGTTTCTTGATAATCAGTACCTGGAAGTGGATGGCGAAACCGTCAAATTCGTAAAAGGCATTTTCGCCATCTTCGGCCACGGCAATGTGCTGGGGCTGGGCCAGGCGCTGGAGCAGGACAGCGGCGAGTTGCGTCTGTATCAGGGACGCAATGAACAGGGCATGGCGCATGCGGCGACCGGTTTCGCCAGACAGTCGCTGCGCCGCCAGATCCTCGCCTGCACCTCGTCGGTCGGGCCGGGCGCCGCCAATATGATCACCGCCGCCGCGACGGCGACGGCCAACCGTATTCCACTTCTGCTGCTGCCGGGCGATGTCTTCGCCACCCGCCAGCCCGATCCGGTATTGCAGCAGATAGAGCAGAGCTACGATCTCAGCATCAGCACCAATGACGCCTTTCGCGCCGTCAGCAAATACTGGGATCGCATTACGCGCCCGGAACAACTGATGAGCGCCTGCATCAACGCCATGCGCGTACTTACCGACCCGGCGGAAACCGGCGCGGTGACCCTGGCCCTGCCGCAGGATGTCCAGGGCGAAGCGTGGGATTACCCCGAGACGTTCTTCGCCCGTCGCGTGCATCGCCTCGATCGACGCCCGGTAAGCCAGGCGCAGCTTAATGATGCCGTCGCGGCCATCCGCGCCAGCCGCAAGCCGCTGATTATCTGCGGCGGCGGCGTGAAATACGCGGGCGCTGGCGAGGCGCTGGCGCAGTTCGCTGAACATTATCGTATTCCGTTTGCAGAGACGCAGGCGGGAAAAGGCACGCTCCTCTCCTCACACCCGTATAACGTCGGCGGCGTCGGCGAAACGGGCTGCCTCGCGGCCAATCTGTTGGCGAAAGAGGCGGATCTGGTGATTGGCGTCGGCACCCGTTTTACCGATTTCACCACCGCATCGAAATGGATCTTCCAGCATCCCGACGTGCGCTTTCTCAATATTAACGTCAGTAACTTCGACGCCTGGAAACTCGACGGCATCCCGCTGCTGGCCGACGCCCGCGAGGCGCTGACGGCGCTGGACGACGCGCTTGACGATTCCTCGTGGCAGGCGGGCTGGGGCGAGCAGATTGCCGCCGTGCAGAGCCGCCAGATAAAAGAGACGCATCGTGTTTATCAGGCCTCGTTTCAGGAAAAGGGATTCGTCCCGGAGATAGATGACCATCTCGATCGCGAGTCGGTCTACCGGGAGTTTCGCGCGCTGACTGACTCCACGCTGACCCAGAGCAACGTGCTGGGCATTCTTAACGACATGCTGCCGCAGGACGCGGTAATCGTCGCGGCGGCGGGCAGCCTGCCGGGCGATTTGCAGCGCGTCTGGCGCACCCGCGCGCCTAACGCGTATCACGTCGAATATGGCTACTCCTGCATGGGTTATGAGGTGAACGCGGCGCTTGGCGTCAAACTCGCCGAGCCGCAGCGTGAGGTCTATGCGATGGTCGGCGACGGCGCCTTCATGATGCTGCATTCGGAACTGGTCACCTCGATACAGGAGAGGGCGAAAGTGAATGTCCTGCTGTTCGACAACATGGCGAACGGCTGCATCAACAACCTGCAAATGGAGCACGGCATGGACAGCTTCGGCACCGAATTCCGCTTCCGCTCGACACAGAACGGCCAGCTGAACGGCGGACTGGTGCCAGTGGATTTTGCCGCCATCGCGGCGGGCTACGGCTGCAAAACCTGGCGCGTCACCACGCTTGATGAGCTGAAAATCGCGCTGGAGGCGGCGCAGCGCGAGACGGTAAGCACCCTTATCGACATCAAAGTGCTGCCCAAAACCATGGTGCACAAATACGGCAGCTGGTGGAACGTCGGCGTGGCGCAGCAGGCGCTGAGCGAACGTATCCAGCGGGTGGCGCAGCAGATTAATGAAAAACGCGCGCAGGCGCGGGATTACTGAACCCTGTTAACACAAATAGACACCTTACCTTAACCCTGATTATTCCGGAGATAACCCTTATGTCGCTCAGATTAGGCGTAATTGGCGCAGGCGCCATCGGTAAAGAACATATCCGCCGCTGCACCCAGGTTTTGCAGGGCGCGACCGTCGTCGCAGTATCGGACATCAATCTGGATAACGCGCGCGCCGTGGTCAGCGCGCTCGGCCTGAAAGCGGAAGTGTACGCCGACGGGCAGGATGTCATTAAGGCGCAGGATGTGGACGCGCTGATTGTCACCTCCTGGGATCCGACGCATGAAGCGTTCACGCTCGGGGCGATTGAAGCGGGCAAGCCGGTGTTCTGCGAAAAGCCGCTCGCCATGACCGCCGAAGGCTGCCGCCGCATTGTCGATGCCGAGATGAAAGCGGGCCGTCGCCTGGTGCAGGTCGGCTTTATGCGTCCTTACGATGAAGGCTACCAGGCGCTGAAAGGGGTTATCGACAGCGGCGAAATCGGCGCGCCGCTGATGCTCCACTGCGCGCACCGCAACCCGGAAGTCGGCGACAACTACACCACCGACATGGCTATCACCAGCACGCTTATCCATGAGCTCGACGTACTGCGCTGGCTGCTGAACGACGACTACGCCTCGGTGCAGGTGCGCTTCCCGCGCGCCACGTCGCACACTCACGCCCGGCTTAAAGATCCGCAAATCGTAATGCTGGAAACCCGCAACGGGACGCTTATCGACGTCGAAATTTTCGTGAACTGCCGCTATGGCTACGACATCCAGTGCGAAGTGGTCGGGGAGACCGGCATCGCCCGTCTGCCGGAGCCGTCGTCGGTGCAGATGCGTAAAACGGCGAAGCTTGCCACCACCATTCTGACCGACTGGAAAGACCGTTTTATTAAAGCCTATGACGTCGAATTGCAGGCGTTTATTAACGATGTAAAAGCCGGCGAACTGCGCGGCCCGTCGGCCTGGGATGGCTTTGCGGCGTCGGTGGCGGCGGACGCCTGCCTGAAAGCGCAGGAGAGCGGTGCGCTGGAGACCATCAGCCTGCCGGAGCGTCCGGCGTTTTACCTGCGTTAATTCCGCAGCCTGTTACGAATCCGACGGAGGTATACATGAAAATCGCATTTGACGTCGACGTCATCAAAGACCTCGGGATCACCCGCATGGTGCAGCAGGTGGCGGAGTGGGGCTATCAATACATTGAGCAATCGCCGCACCCGCAAATCAACCCGTTTTATAAGCACCCGAAAGCAGGCCGCGAGATCATTGCCGAGTATAAAAAGGCGCTGCGCGACACCGGCGTCGCGCTCTCTTCTTTTATTTGCGTCTACCGCTGGTCAGGCCCGGATGAGCTGCGCCGTCAGGCGGCGGTGAAAAACTGGAAGCGCCTTATCGAAATCGCCATCGAGATGGATGTGCAGGTGATCAACACCGAACTCTCCGGCGATCCGAATCAGCCTGAAATCTGCGAAGAGATGTTTTACCGCTCCATGGAAGAGCTGCTGCCGATTTTCGAACGCGAGGGCCTGCGCGTTGAGATCCAGGCGCATCCGTGGGATTTCTGCGAAGAGAACAACGAAACCGTAGATATCGTGAAGTCGTTTCGCAGCGATAACGTGAAATATGTCTACAGCGTGCCGCACACCTTCTTTTACGACAAAGGCAAAGGGGAGGTGGAAAAGATGCTGCGCTACGCCGGGGACGATCTCTCGCATGTGCTGATTGCCGACACCATGAACCACACCCGCCACTGCCGCTATATCGTCAACCCGCCGGGCGTCGATGCCGCGGTACATCAGCATGTCGGCGTGGGTGAAGGCGAGGTGGATTTCCAGGCGCTGTTCAGCACGCTGCGCGATATGGGCTTCGCCCGCCAGAGCTTTAAGGTGGGCGGCGAGCCGATTGTCGCCGCGTCGCTCTTCGGCTACCCGGAGAAGATGAAATACCAGGCCGTGGAAACCCGTGAACTGATAGAGCGCGAACTGCTCGGCCGTTAAGCCGCCGCGGTTTGCCAGAGAGGCGCATTATGAATAAGCAACACGTGAAGCTCGCCATCGCTCCGATCGGCTGGACGAATGACGATATGCCGGAGCTCGGCAGCGAAAATACCTTCCAGCAGACCGTCAGCGAAATGGCGCTGGCGGGGTTTACCGGCAGCGAAGTCGGCAGCAAATACCCGCGCGATCCGGCCGTCCTGAAACCGATGCTGGCTATCCGCGGTATCGAAATTTGCAACGCCTGGTTCAGCACGTTTTTTGCCGCAGGCGAGCGGGAGAAAACGCTCGACGAGTTTGTGAATCACATGAATTTCCTCCATGCGATGGGGGCGAAAGTGATTGGCTGCTCAGAACAGAGCGGCAGCATCCAGTGCACCACGCTGCCGGTGATGGGGCCAGATAAACCCTGCTTTAGCGAGGAGGAGTGGGCGCGCGTGGCGGAAGGCTACAACACGCTCGGGCGACTCGCCGCCGAAAAGGGCATGCAGGTCTGTCTGCATCACCACATGGGCACCGGCATTCAGACCGCGCAGGAGATAGACACGTTTATGTCGCGGGTGGATGCGTCGGTGTATCTGCTCTATGACACCGGACACGCCTGGTACTCTGAAGGCAGTGAAGCGGCGATGCTGGCGATCCTTAAAAAACATCTGCCGCGTATCAACCACGTACACCTGAAGGATGTGCGCCCGGCAGTGATAGATGAGGTGAAACGCGACGGGCTTTCCTTCCTGGATGGCGTCAGGAAAGGCACCTTTACGGTGCCGGGCGATGGCGCTATCGATTTTCGCCCGGTATTCCAGCTGCTGGATGAGCACGGCTACCGGGGCTGGATGGTGGTGGAAGCCGAGCAGGATCCGGCGCGGGCGAACCCGTTTGAATACGCCGTGAAAGCGCGCCGCTACCTGCGGGAGACCGCCGGGATCTGACTCGCGCGGTGAGACGGGGTTCATGCGCCGTCTCGCTATGACGGGCAGATTGATTCGTTGCTCGCCATTATGAAAACAATGTTTCATTATAGTCGGCGCTGTCTGCATGACGGCGCCGACACGCCTCGCGTTATCCTTGTGCCGCTCTCTGCCATTTTTCTTTCATAATTACTCTTACATATCAATATATTGCTTATTTTTCTGTTTTCATAAAGGCATGAGACAGAGTGGGTTTTGGCTCCGTGGCGTGCTGATTATCACAAATCCATAACAAAATATGACCTGTCGCTCAAAATTAAAGTTTCATTGTTTATATAAATGAAATATTCGATCTAAATTAGATGTGGTGAATATATCATCAATCGGGTCCGGCCACAGGCAATGGCCGCCTCGTTTCCCTGAACGGCAGGTTACTGGAGTCTTTTATGACTAAAGAACAATATCTCACCCTTAACAGAGCATCAGGGCCTAACAGCGACGCGCCGACGGCGCCGTTTGTCAAAGTGATTGCGCTTATCGCCACGCTCGGCGGGCTGCTTTTTGGTTACGACACCGGCGTTATCTCCGGCGCGCTGCTGTTTATGGGCAGCGAACTGCATCTCACCCCGCTCACGACAGGCCTTGTCACCAGCTCTCTGCTTTTCGGCGCCGCCTTTGGCGCGCTGCTCGCGGGCCATATGGCAAACGCCGCGGGACGAAAGAAAATCATCATTTATCTGGCGGTCATCTTCGCGATTGGCGCGATTGGTACGGCGATGGCCCCGGACGTGTCGTGGATGATTTTCTTTCGCCTGGTGCTCGGCGTGGCGGTCGGCGGCGCGGCGGCTACCGTACCGGTTTATATCGCGGAAATTGCGCCCGCCAACAAGCGCGGCCAGCTGGTGACCTTGCAGGAGCTAATGATTGTCTCCGGGCAGTTGCTGGCCTATATCTCTAACGCCTCGTTCCACGAACTGTGGGGCGGCGAATCCACCTGGCGCTGGATGCTGGCGGTCGCGACGCTTCCCGCCGTGTTGCTGTGGTTCGGCATGATGTTTATGCCTGACACTCCGCGCTGGTACGCCATGAAAGGCCGTCTTGCCGAGGCGCGCCGCGTGCTGGATCGCACCCGTCGCCCGGAGGATGTGGAATGGGAGTTGATGGAGATTGAAGAGACGCTGGAAGCCCAGCGCGCCCAGGGCAAACCGCGCCTGCGCGAACTGCTGACGCCGTGGCTGTTTAAGCTGTTTATGATTGGCATCGGCATCGCGGTTATTCAGCAAATGACCGGCGTGAACACCATTATGTATTACGCGCCGACCGTACTGACGGCGGTGGGGATGTCGGATAACGCCGCGCTGGTGGCGACGGTCGCCAACGGCGCGGTGTCCGTATTGATGACGTTTGTGGGCATCTGGATGCTGGGCAAAATCGGCCGTCGCACCATGACCATGATTGGCCAGTTCGGCTGTACCGCGTGTCTGGTGTTTATCGGCGCCGTCAGTTATCTCCTGCCCGAAACCGTGAACGGCCAGCCGGACGCGCTGCGCGGCTACATGGTGCTGCTGGGCATGCTGATGTTCCTCTGTTTCCAGCAGGGCGCGCTCTCGCCCGTCACCTGGCTGTTGCTGTCGGAGATTTTCCCGACCCGCCTGCGCGGCATCTTTATGGGCGGCGCGGTATTCTCCATGTGGATAGCCAACTTCATGATCTCGCTTTTCTTCCCGATCCTGCTCGCCTGGGTGGGCCTCTCCGGCACCTTCTTTATTTTCGCGGCGTTCGGGATTGTCGGGGCGACGTTCGTTATCAAATGCGTGCCGGAAACCCGCAACCGCAGCCTTGAGCAGATTGAACATTATCTGCATGACTGGCTGGATAACAGCCCGGAGGGGCAGCGCCGCGCCCGTGAACGCAAGGCGTACCGGGCGCAGATGGACAAAGCGCGTTCATAACGTTATCGCATCACATCAGGGGAAGCCGGGCGGCTTCCCTTTTTTTTGCCGCTGATTGTTATAATTCTGTAACACATTTTCCGTAGCCTCACGTGCATAAAAACTATTCCCCTTCAAAACGACATCCCGAAAGGAAACCGCGATGGGCAGACCGTTAAAAACCTTATTCAAACGTGAGCATAGTGAAGAGATCAGCAACCCGAGCGATAACCGCGCGTTCTCGCAGGTGGCGGAAGTCTATTTGTCGCGCCGCCGCCTGTTGCAGGCAGGCGCGGTCGCTGGCGCCGCGGCGGCGTTCCCGTTTCTGCTGAAACCGGAAAACGCGCTGGCGAAAGCGGTCTCGAACGCGAGCGGCAATCTCGGTAAAGCCACTACGCTCGGTTTCACCAGTCTGCCGGTTTCCACCGACGATACCGTTATCGTGCCGGAAGGCTACATCGCGAAGCCGTTCTACAGATGGGGCGACGCCACCGGGCTTGCCGGGAATCTGCCGGTTTTTAAAACCGACGGCAGCAACACCACGGAAGAGCAGGCGGCGCAGGCCGGGATGCACCACGACGGCATGGCGTGGTTTAGCCTGCCGCAGGGCGGGCACAGCGCCGATCACGGCCTGCTCGCCATGAACCATGAATACATCGACAACGGCCTGCTGTTTAAGGATGGCGACGCCAACTGGAGCGCCGACAAAGCGCTGAAAGGCCAGAACGCGATGGGCGTGTCGGTTATCGAAGTGAAAAAAGCGTCCCAGGGCTGGGAAGTGGTGCGTCCGTCGTCCTTCGCGCGCCGCATCACCGTTAACACGCCGATGAAAATCACCGGTCCGGCGCTGCACAACCCGCTGATGCAAACGGCTGACGATCCGAAAGGCGAAACCATTCTCGGTACCATGCAGAACTGCGCCAACGGGTTTACGCCGTGGGGCACCTACCTGACGTGCGAAGAGAACTGGTCCGATATTTTCGTGAAGAAAGCCGGGATGAACCCGCTGGAAAAACGCTACGGCATCAGCGACAGCGATGACTCCTACCGCTGGAACGAAGTGGATAAGCGCTTCAGCGTTGACGCCACGCCAAACGAGCCTAACCGCTTCGGTTGGGTGGTGGAAATCGACCCGTACGATCCGCATGCCGCGCCGCGCAAGCACACCGCGCTTGGCCGCATCAAGCACGAAGGCGCGGCGGTGACGCTCGCCCCGGATAACCGCGTCGTCGTTTATATGGGCGATGACCAGAAATTCGAATACATCTATAAATTCGTCTCAGAAGGCAAATTCAACCCGCAGGATCGCAAAGCCAATATGCACCTGCTGGAGAAAGGCACGCTGTATGTGGCGAAATTTAACGACGACGGCAAAGGCGAGTGGCTGCCGCTGGTGTTCGGCCAGAACGGGCTCGACGCCAGCAAAGGCTTTGAAAACCAGGGCGACCTGCTGATCAAAACCCGTCTGGCGGCAGACGCCGTGGGCGCCACCAAAATGGACCGCCCGGAGTGGATTGCGGTCGATCCGTACCACACCGGCAGCGTCTACTGCACGCTCACCAACAACAGCGATCGCGGCAAGGAAGGCAAAGCGCCGGTGGATGCGGCAAACCCGCGCGCCAAAAACGTTTACGGCCACATCATGCACTGGCTGGAGCAGAACGGCGACCCGACCGCGATGGCGTTCGCCTGGGATATTCTGGTGATGGGTGGTCGCACCGATACCGACAAACCGGAAGCCAAAGGCAGCATGAAGGGCGCGGAATTCGGCAGCGCCGACGGCCTGAGCTTTGATCATCGCGGCGTGCTGTGGATCCAGACCGATGTGTCATCATCGACCATCAACCGCAAAGATTACGAAGGCATGGGCAACAACCAGATGGTGGCGACGATCCCGGGCACCAACGAGTTCCGCCGCTTCCTGACCGGCCCTCGCGGCTGTGAAATCACCGGCATCGCGTTTACGCCGGATAACCGGACGCTGTTTATTAACATCCAGCATCCTGGCGAGCCGGGCGAAGGGTTGAGCGATCCGCAGCATCCGACGGCGGTATCAAGCTGGCCTGACGGCGAGAAAGCCGGTCGCCCGCGTTCCTCCACGGTGGTGATTGTTAAAGCCGACGGCGGCATGATCGGCACCTGATTTCTGCTTCATCCGTCATTAAAAACGCAGGCGCAGTCAGCCTGCGTTTTTTTATGGAAACCCCCGTCAGGCCGCGCGCTGCCCCCTTCACCGCTTTGTGGTGCGGTTTAGAATCATCTGTTATATAACATTCTCTTTTATTCATGTTTACATTCAGGCCTTTCGGTATATTCCTCCAGGATAAGACTGAAAGTCAGAAAGCCTGCGCTTCGCGCGCCGCTGAAGGAAAGTAAAACCTTATGATAGTTTTAAGGAACATCTCGAAGCTGTTTCATCAGGGTAAGGACACCATTACGGCGGTAGATGACGTCAACCTGGAAGTCGAGCGGGGACAAATCTACGGCATCATCGGCTATAGCGGCGCGGGGAAAAGCACCCTGATTCGCCTGTTAAACGGCCTCGAAAAACCGACGTCCGGCAGCGTGACCGTGGCGGGTAAAGAGATTTCCGCCGCGCGCGGCGAATCGCTGCGTCAGGCGCGCCTGAAAATCAGCATGGTGTTCCAGCACTTCAATCTGCTCTGGTCGCGCACCGTCAGCGAAAACATCGCCTTTTCGATGCAGATAGCGGGCGTGCCGAAAGCGGAAATCAAAACCCGCGTGGCGGAGCTTATCGATCTGGTGGGCCTGAAAGGCCGTGAAAACGCGTATCCGTCGCGCCTGTCCGGCGGGCAGAAGCAGCGCGTCGGCATCGCCCGCGCGCTCGCCAACCGCCCGGATGTGTTGCTGTGCGACGAAGCTACCTCCGCGCTCGACCCGCAAACCACCGATCAAATTCTCGATCTGCTCCAGGACATCAACCGCCGCTTCGGTCTCACCATTGTGCTCATCACCCATGAGATGCATGTGGTGCGCAAGATTTGCGATCGCGTGGCGGTGATGGAAAACGGCCGCGTGGTGGAAGAGGGCGACGTGTTGCAGGTCTTCACCCACCCGCAGCAGCCGATTACGCGCCAGTTTGTGCGCCAGATTAGCCAGGAAGGGGCCGACGACGCGTTCGATCCGGCGCTGGCGGGCGATCTTAACGGCGCGGTGATTAAACTGACGTTTGTCGGACACAGCACCCACCAGCCGGTCGTTGGCGAGCTGACGCTCCGCTACGGCCTGCCTTTTAATATTCTGCACGGCAAAATGACCCAGACCGCCCACGGCGTGTTTGGCCAGCTCTGGCTGCATGTGGTGGCGACGCCGGAACAGCTTGAGAATATCCTCGCCGATTTACGCCTGCATGAGATCCACTGCGAGGTTATCAAACATGCTTGAGTCCCTGTTTCCCCATCTGAAGCTCGACCAGCTCCTGGCCGCTACCCAGGAGACGCTCTACATGACCGCGCTCTCGGGCGTCGCCACCTTTGTGCTCGGCATTGTGCTGGGGCTGGCGCTGTTCTTAACGGCGCGCGGCGGGCTGTTTGAAAACCGTCTGGTCTACAGCGTTATCTCCATCGTGGTGAACGTGTTCCGTTCCATCCCGTTCATCATTTTGATAGTGCTGCTGATCCCGTTTACCAAAACGATTATCGGCACCATTCTCGGGGCGAACGCCGCGCTGCCGGCGCTGATTGTCGGGGCTGCGCCGTTCTACGCGCGTCTGGTGGAGATTGGCCTGCGCGAAGTCGATAAAGGCGTGATTGAAGCCACTCGCTCGATGGGCGCGCGCATGAGCACGCTGATTTTCCGCGTGCTGCTGCCGGAATCGTCCCCGGCGCTGGTTTCAGGAATTACCGTCACCCTGATTGCGCTGGTGAGCTACAGCGCGATGGCCGGGGTGATTGGCGCAGGCGGGCTCGGGAATCTCGCTTATCTGGAAGGATTCCAGCGTAACCACAACGACGTCACGCTGGTGGCGACGGTCGCGATACTGGTGATCGTCTTCATCATTCAGTTCATCGGTGACGCCTTAACCTCTTATTTAGATAAACGCTAACAACAACAGAGAACACACATCATGAAAAGAGTACTGACGCTGATTGCCGCCGCCACCCTGAGCGTTTCCGCCTGGGCCGACACCCTGACCGTGGGCGCCTCCAACGTGCCGCACGCGGAAATTCTGGAGCAGGCGAAGCCGATTCTGGCTAAGCAAGGCATCGATCTGGAAATCCGCCCGTTCCAGGATTACATCCTGCCGAACACGGCGCTGGCGAGCCGCGACATCGACGCGAATTACTTCCAGCACATCCCGTATCTGAACAGCGTGCTGAAAGATCACGCCGACGATAAAACCTATGATTTCGTGAGCGCAGGCGCGATTCACATCGAGCCTATCGGCATCTACTCCAAAAAATACAAATCTCTGAAAGATCTGCCCCAAGGCGGCAAAGTCATCATGCGTGACGCCGTGGCGGAAGAGGGCCGTATCCTCTCTATTTTCGAACGTGAAGGCGTCATCAAGCTGAAGCCGGGCGTGAACAAAGTGGACGCGCGCATCAGCGATATCGTCGAGAACCCGAAAAAGCTTAACTTCCTGCCGAACGTGGAAGGCTCTCTGCTGCCGCAGATGTATAACAACGACGAAGGCGACGCGGTGGTGATCAACGCCAACTACGCCATCGACGCGGGCCTTGACCCGGTGAAAGATCCTATCGCGGTGGAAAGCGGCGAGAACAACCCGTACGCCAACATCATCACCGTGCATAAAGGCGACGAGAAGAAAAAAGATATCGTGGCGCTGGTGAACGTGCTGCACTCCAAACAGATTCAGGACTGGATCCGCACCAAATATAAAGGCGCGGTTATTCCGGTGAATAACTGATTGGGTATAAATAAAAAAGGGAGCTTCGGCTCCCTTTTTTATTATTGATGGGCTTAAATCCTGTGCCCCGGATTGTCGCAGGACAGCGCGTTGGCGGCGCAGATAAGCGACAGATGACTCAGGCCGAGCGGCATGTTGCCGCGCCAGCCGCCGGTGCGGGTATCGTACATCTCGTTAAAGATTTGCACGTTGCCGCTCTGGCACAGGGTATCGAGAATTTCTTTCATCTCCTCCTGCGCCTGGTCGCGCTTTTTCAGCTCCGCCAGCGCCTCGACGCGCCAGAAGGCGCAGGCCACAAAAGTGCTCTCTTCCACCTCAACACCCGAATAGCGGTAGAGCATCGGGCTGTTATGGCCAAGCTCCTGATAAATCGCGTCGAGCGTTGCGAGCATTCGCTTGCGGTTGATCTTGCTGCCGTAATAGTGGGTAAGGCTGATGGCCGCATCGAGCGTCTCGCTGCCCGCATAGAAGGTGTACGCCTGGCGGCTCTCGCTCCAGCAGTGCGTTTCAATCCACTCGCTGATGCGGTCGCGTTCGCGCGCCCAGCGGCCTTTCCATGTCGGCTCGATATGACCGATATCCGCCAGCGCCACGGCCTGATCGAGTGCCAGCCAGCAGGCCATTTTCGAGTGCGTGTAGTGACGCTCCTCGGGCAACTCCCAGATGCCGGAATCGGGCAGCCGCCAGTGGTCGGCGCAGCGGTTCGCCAGATGCCCGAGCAGGCGCGAGGTGGCGAGATCGAGCACGTGCCCCATCTCAACGAATAGCCGCGCGGTGCCGAGCAAATCGCCATACATGCTCGGCTGAAACTGATCGCGCGCATTATTGCCGACCCGCACCGGCTGCGTGCCCTGATAGCCTTCGAGCTGCGGGTAGCGTTCTTCCGGCACCCGGCCGCCCTCCAGCGTGTAGCAGGCGCGCAACTGACCGTCGTGGCGAATAATCGTCGAGGTGAGCCAGGAAAACGCCGCCTTACAATCCTCAAGCGATCCCAGATAGACGAACGATTTGATAATCAGGCAGGCGTCGCGCACCCACGCGTAGCGGTAGTCATAGTTTTTCTCTTTGCCGATGCCTTCCGGCAGCGAGGTCGTGGCGGAGGCCGCCAGCGCCCCGGTCGGCGCGTACCAGAGAAATTTGAGCGCCAGCGCCGAGCGCTTCACGTGATGCTCAAACGGGCCATTCCAGCAGAGATTCTCCGCCCAGTCGCGCCAGGCGTGGTCGCTGGTTTCGATGCGCTGGTCGATTTTCTCAAGCGGCGGCACCGCCAGCGGCTCTTTTTCGGTCGCCACCAGCGCTATCAGCGAGCGTGAGCCGGGCGAGGTGGTCAGCGTCGCGCGCATGCCCGTATCGTCGCAATATTCGGTGTCCACATCATCGGAACAGCGCACGGCGATCATTAAATCGTCCAGATGAAAAATCGTCTTCTCCTGGACGTGATCCAGCCACGGCGAACAGGTGCGGGCGCGCGTGCCGGGCCTGAACACCACGTTCAGACGCACATGGCCCTTGATGCCTTCCACGCGGCGCGCCATTTCGCTCCACGGCAGGCGGCCAGCGAATGTGCTGTTAATGGATTCGGTAATCAGCACCTCGCCGGAGGCGGTTTTATAGCGCGTCTCCAGCACGTTGCTGTTCTCGCGGTAGCTGCGCGACATTTCCCACGCTTCTTCCGGCGTCAGCGCGAAATAGCCGCCCTCAGACGCGTCGAGAATGCGGTCAAACAGCGGGGGAGAATCAAGATTCGGCACGCACCACCAGTCGATAGCGCCGTCCGGCGCGATGAGCGCCACCGAGCGGCCTTCGCCGATGACGGCGTAATCGCCAAGTCCCGCGTAGCCCTGTTCGCGCGCGGGAGAGCGGTAGGTCTTATTTTTCACAGACGGGATAATCCTTTCTCTTGGTCACTACAGGCTTAACCGCCGCAAACCGGCGACGAAACGGTAATGTTTTAAGCGTAGACCATGAGCGCGCGGTCACAGTTTGACCTGAGAAGGGGAGATGAAAAAACGGCCCGCCGGGGGGCAGGCCGTAAGGGGCAGGATTAACGCAGATTGTTCGGAAAATCCGCGGGGAGTTCGCTTGCCGGGCAGGCGATGACGCTTTCGTCATTTTTAGCGCAGTCGCGCACAAAAGTGATCGTGGCGAATTCGTCAATCACCTCGGTCGGGTAGGCCGGGCCTGCGTCGCGGTAGGCTTCCATCTGTGCGATATGGTCATTCTGGAAGCAGACGGTTTTCTTCGGATCGTTCATCACCCAGCGCGGGAAGAAAATCGTGCCGTGGAACAGACGGTCGCCGAGGTTGGCAATCAGGCTGACGTCGGTACCGGTCGGTTCGGTCCAGGAGATTTTATAGATGTTTTCGCCGACGCGGACGATATAAACACGCTGATCTTTTACCCAACGGTTGCCGACGATGCCGCTGTGGATGCGGTAGTCGATGGTGTTTTCATTTTTAATATACAGCTCGTAGTTCCAGCCGTTGTCGTAGGTGTAGACCAGATGTTTGCCCACAAAACCGCTGAGATCGTGTTTGTCGAAGTTACTCATTGTTGGCCTCCTTTGTTTCGTTGAGTACAGCTTAGGCCTTTATTTTTTTAATGAATAACGCTAATTTTGCATGAAATTGATTCGAAAATTCGATGAATTATGCATAAGACGACGCTCGAACAGTGGGCTTTGCTGGACAAAGTCGTGGAGGAGGGCAGCTTCGCCAGGGCGGCGGAAAGCACGCACCGCAGCCAGTCCTCGGTGAGTTACAACCTCGCGCTGCTTCAGGAGCGGCTTGGCGTGGCGCTGCTCGAAACCCGTGGACGCCGCGCGGTGCTGACGCCCGCGGGCGAACTGCTGCTGACGCAGGTGCGCCCGCTGCTCAGCGCCTTTACCTGGGTGGAGGCCCATGCCGCGACGCTTCGCGACGGCGTGCGTACCCGGCTGGATCTGGTGGTGGACAACATTTTCCCGCGCGAGACGCTGTTCGCGATCCTGCGCGAGTTTCAGCGCCAGCATCCGTCCACGCAGGTGCAGCTGACCGAAGTGCTGGAGAGCCAGAGCGACGCTATCGCCGCGCACTCCAGCGCCGATCTGCTGGTGCTTTCGCGCCGTGAAGACAGCCTCGGGCGCGGCGAATGGCTGATGAACGTGAACTTTGTGGCGGTGGCGCACCGCGATCATCCGCTGGCGCAGATGCCGGGCCCGATTGGCGAAGAGGCGCTCGGGCGCTTCGCCCGCATCCGGCTGGCGGGCAGTCAGACCCAAAGCCCCGGCGGCGCGCCGGAGCAGTGGGTCTTCTCAACGGTGGATGCGGCTATCGAAGCGGTGATGCATCAGGTGGGCTACGGCTGGCTGCCGGAGGCGCGCATCGCAGGCCCGCTCTCGCAAGGGCTTTTGCGCGCGCTGCCGCTCGCTCACGGCGCGCGGCGCGCAACACCGCTGCATCTGATGGTGAAAAAAGATTTTCCCGTGCCGGATGCCGCGGTCAGTACGCTGATGGCGCTGTTCAGCCGTCTGCGCGAGGCGTAGCGGCGCGCCGGTTGCCGAGATAAATCAGCGCCAGCGCGACGGCGAGACACAGCACCGCGCCAAGACGGCTTAAGGAGAACGGGATCGCCGCGTTGCCAAGCCAGCCGAAATTATCGATAAGCATACTCATGGCGAGCTGGCCGAAAATCACCGCCACCGTCGCGACCGCCGTGCCGATACGCTGCACCGCCAGCACCATAATCACGATATAAGGCACGCCGCACAGCGCGCCGGTGAGCTGCCACTTCGGCACGTCCAGCAGCGATGTCGCGTGCGGCGGCTCAAAGAAGAAAATCAGCAGCGCGCAGACCAGCGCCCCCACGGAGAACGTCAGAAAGGCGCAGCGGAACACGCCGACGTTGCCGCCGAGCTGGCCGTTGATCGCCGCCTGAATACTGAGCAGTGCGCCGCCGATAATGGCGAGAATAATCATGATTGTCGTCATTGTGGTTCCTTAACTGTGGGCGACCAGCGCCAGGGCGGCGAGAATAAACACCAGCGCCAGCAGGCGCAGCGCGTCAATCGGGCGGCGCTCAACGCCGAACAGCCCGAAATGGTCGATAATCAGGCTTTTAAATACCTGACCGGCCAGAATGCCAATCATGGTCATGGCGATGCCGATAACCGGCGTGGCGACGGTGAGAATGACCACATATCCCGCGCCGAGCAGACCGCCGGTCAGCTGCCAGCCGGGCTGGGCGAAAAACGACGGGCTGTTGCGCGGGCTGTAAAACAGCATCAGCAGAAACGTGAGCGCCGCGCCGACGCCGAAAATGCTGAACGCCGCCCAGAAATCGCCGACTTCGCCGCCAAGCGGCCCCAGCAGGCCCGCCTCAACCGAAAGCCCCATCCCGCCCGCAATCACGAGCGCTATTAATAAAAGCTGCATGGTAATCCTTAAAAAAATGCCAGGCGGCGCAGTGTAGTGGAGCGCGGTGCGTTAAAAAACGCTACGATCGACGAAACACTTTTGCAGGAATCGCACAGATGAATGAGAGCGGGGCCGTGAATATCCGCGCACTTCAGCTTTTTATCAGCGTCTTCGACGGGCTGAGTTTTTCGGCGGTGGCGCGCCGGGAGGGCGTGTCGGCGTCGATGATCTCGCGCACCGTCCGCCAGCTTGAAGAGGCGCTTGGTCAGCAGCTTTTCTACCGCAATACCCGGGCGGTGATCCCGACCGAAGCGGGGCGGCTGTTCGCGCAGTACGCGCGCGGCATTACCGAGCAGTTCAGCGAGGCGCGCCGCGAACTTCAGGACCGCTCGCTTGAGCCGTCCGGGCTGCTTCGCATCAACGCGCCGGTGTTCTTCGGGCAGCGGCATATCGCGCCGTGGCTAACCGGGCTTGCGGAGCGCTACCCGCGCCTGCAACTGGCATTAACCCAGACCGACGATTACGTCGACCCGCACCGCGACGCCACCGATCTTATCGTGCGTATCGGCACGCTCACCGATTCGAGCTTTCACGCCCGCGTGTTTTGCGAGCAGCGCTACTACTTCGCCGCCGCGCCGCGTTATCTGGCGCGCTACGGCGCGCCCGCCTCGCCGGCGGAATTTCACGCGCACCAGTGTCTGGTTTACAGCGGTTCATCGGGGCCGAACCGCTGGCTGGCGCGCAAACCCGGCGAGCCGTGGGTGCATTACCCGGTGAGCGCGCGACTGGTGTCAAACAACGCCCACTCGCTGCTGACTGCCGCGCTCGACGGCATGGGGCTGGTGCTGTTCCCGGACTGGATGACGGGGGAGTGGCTGGCGCAGGGGAAACTGGTGAAAGTATTGCCGGAGTATGAGGCGGCGATTAATACCGAGGCGCAGCACATCGCGGCCATCTACCCGAACGCGCGCCACCCGCCGCTCAACGTGCGCGCGGCAATCGACTACTTTGTGGAGGTTTTCGGCTCGCCGGTCTACTGGCAGCGCGACTGAGCCGCGCCCATAAAAAAGGCCGCGCGGGGCGGCCCTTTTGATATTTACGCGCGGTTACGGCAGCGCGTAGGCAATCACGTAATCCCCGCGATCCGGAGACTGGCGAGCGCCGCCTGCGGAGATAAGCACATACTGTTTGCCGGTTTTCGGCGAAACATAGCTCATCGGGCCGCCCTGGCTGCCGACCGGCAGACGCGCTTTCCACACCTCTTTACCGGTAGAGGAATCAAAGGCGCGCAAGTAGTAATCCTGAGTACCGGCGATAAACACCAGTCCGCCCTGCGTCGCCAGCGTACCACCAAGCGTCGGCATGCCCACCGGCATCGGCGCGCGCATTTTGATCCCGAACGGGCCGGTATCCTGCACGGTGCCGACCGGCACCTGCCAGACGATTTTCTGCGTTTTCAGGTCGATGGCCGACAGCGTGCCGAACGGCGGCGCCTGGCATGGAATGCCGAGCGGCGACATAAAGCGGTTTTTATTCACCGCGTACGGGGTGCCTTTGAGCGGCACCGCGCCCATGCCGGTGTTGATCGCCTCGCCGCCGTTGCTGCCGCGATCGACAGCGTCGGTATTCGCCGGGATCATCTGCACCCACAGGCCAAGACGCATGTCGTTGACGAAGATGTAATGATTATTCGGGTCGGTGGAGAGGCTGCCCCAGTTCATCCCGCCGAGCGATCCGGGGAAGCTCAGGGATTTATCGCTACCGGGCACGGTAAACAGGCCGTCGTAACGCATACCTTTGAAGGCGATGCGGCAGGCGAGCTGATCGAACGGCGTCGCACCCCACATATCCGATTCCGTCAGCGTCTGCGCGCCAATCTGCGGCATACCGACCGAATGCGGCTGCGTTTTGGTGTACTGCTCATTCGGGATAGCGCCAGGCTTCATCGGCAGCTCTTTGACTTCTGTCAGCGGCTTGCCGGTCAGGCGATCGAGAACGAAAATCTGCCCGGCTTTGGTGCTGAACACCACGGCTGGCGTGGTTTTACCATCTTTTTGCGGGAAATCCACCAGGCTCGGTTGCATCGGGATGTCGAAATCCCACAGATCGTTATGGACGGTCTGATACACCCATTTCTCTTTGCCGGTGGTGGCGTCCAGCGCCAGTACCGACGCGCCATATTTGTGATCGAGCGGCGTGCGGTTCGCGCCCCACAGATCCACCGAGGAGCTGCCCATCGGGATAAACACAGTGTTCATCGCCGGATCGTATGACATCGGCGCCCACGAGTTCGGCGTGCTGCGCGCATAGTGCTGGCCCGGTTGCAGGCGGGCGTTCGGATCCTCGTTACCCGGGTCGAACGCCCAGCGCATCTCGCCGGTGATCACATCAAAACCGCGCAGTACGCCGCCTGGCATATCGGTCTGCACGTTATCCGCGACGCGTCCACCGACAACCACCGTCGTCCCGGCCATCGTCGGGGCGGAGGTGAGCTGATATTTCGGGTCCTGCGCCTCGCCAAGCCCCGCTTTAAGATCCACCACGCCGTGATTGCCGAAGCCTTCGCAGAATTCGCCGTTATCGGCGTTGAGCGCAATCAGGCGCGCGTCGATGGTATTCATCAGAATGCGACGCTGGCAGGCGGCACCCGCGGCAAGCGAAGGCGCTGGCACCGGTGTGGCACCCGGCAGGGTCGGTTGCACGACAGGTTTGGTCGCGTCGAAATACGCAAGGCCGCGGCAGCGGTTCCAGACTTCCGCTTTGGCGTTGATTTCACGTTTCCAGATCTGCTTACCGCTGTCCGCTTCTACCGCAATTACATTGTTGTGCGGCGTGCAGAGATAAAGCGTATTGCCGATTTGCAGCGGCGTCTGCTGATCTTCCGCGCCGTTGCCGGTCGGGCTGTCAGGAATATCGCCGGTGTGGAACGTCCAGGCGACTTTCAAATCTTTAACGTTATCGCGGTTAATCTGATCCAGCGCGACGAAGCGGCTGCCGCCCGGCGTATTGCCGTAATTCGCCCAGTCTTTTTGCGCGTTCTCTTTATCGACCGGTTTTAGCGGCAGTGGATCGCCTTTGAAAGCCACCGTCGGGTGCGGCTGGAACATCTGGATAAGCGTCACCACCATGCCGACGGCAATAACGGCGCTGAACGCGTAAGAGAGTTTCGCCAGCGGCGCTTTGCCTTCGCGACGGCGCAGGGCAGGCCAGGTGAGAAACGCCAGCAGCATCATGCCTGAAGGCACCATCAGGCGCGACACCAGCCCCCAGAACGACAGGCCCGTGTCATACAGCGCCCAGATAATCGTGCCGACAAACACCAGAATAAACAGCGGCACGGCGGAGGCGCGACGGCGCAAAAACTGAATGGCCGACAGCAGGGTCACCACCCCGGCAATCAGAAAGTAGACGCTGCCGCCAAGCGATACCAGCTTGCCGCCGCCGATAACAAAGAAGAGGCCGATAGCAAGCAGTACCAGCCCCAGTAATACAGACCAGATGGCCAGCCCCTTAGAGCCGCCGGTCTTGTTTTCCGTCATACAATTACTCTCCCGAAAAGATGCAAACCCGCGCGTGGCGGAAACAAAAACGCATCATACAGAATATATGATGCGTAAAATTCGCACAAAAAAAGCCTTTCGAGTGTAACATCGGACAGCTTTGAATGGGGCGTTAATGCCGCCCCGGTGTTCTAAACCGCACTTTTTTCAAACTGTTCAGGCGGTTTCATCCTCGTTTTTTTCAGGCAGCGCGTGCGTGCGTCCCGGGCCTGCGGAGAAGGTGTTCCAGCAGGTGACAAAGAGCGCGGCGATAAGCGGGCCGACCACGAAACCGTTAATGCCGTACACCTCCAGCCCGCCGAGCGTGGCGAGCAAAATCAGCCAGTCCGGCATACGGATATCTTTACCCACCAGCAGCGGGCGCAGCAGGTTATCGGCAAGACCAACCACCACCACAAAAAACGCGGTCAGCAGCACGGCTTTGATAATCGCGCCTGTCGTGAAAAGGTAAATGACGGCGGGCACCCAGATAAGCGCGGCGCCGACCGCAGGCACCAGCGACAGAAACGCCATCAGCGATCCCCAGAGAATGCTCGCGCCAATACCCGCGAAGTAAAACGCCACGCCGCCAAGCAGACCCTGCACGATAGCCACCACGACGGTGCCTTTCACCGTGGCGCGCGCCACCGCGGCAAAGCGGCGGAACAGCCGCTGTTTAACTTTATCCGAGAGCGGCACGGCGTTCAGCACCACCGCCACCAGCCGCGAGCCATCTTTCAGCAGGAAAAACAGCAGATAAAGCATGATGCCGAAGCCTATCACCACGCTGAACGTGTTGCGGCTGATAAGGAAAATACTGCCCGCCACATACTGGCTTCCCTTGAGCGCGACGCCGGAGATCTTCTCCTGAATGGCGGCGGCGCTGTCGAGGTGGTTTTCCGCCAGCATCTGTTGCGCCCAGTCCGGCAGAATACGCACGCCATCCGCGAGCAAGGTCGGGAACGTGGTGTCATTGGCCTGCAAATCGGTGTACAGCGTATTGAACTCTCTGACCAGCGACGAGGCGACCACCGCCAGCGGCACAAACACCAACACGCAGATAAGCACCACGGTTAAGAGCGAGGCGATATTGTTACGCCCGTTCATCATGTGGCAAAGGCGGCGCTTTACCGGGTAGAAGATCACGGCCAGGATAACCGCCCACAGCACGGCGGAAAGATACGGTTTTACAAGATTGAAAAACAGGATCGAAACGATAAACAGGATCAGGATAAAAAAGGCCCTGGACATCTCTTTCGAGTTCATGGTGCGTCCTTATTGTCATTAAAAGCAGCCGGATACTACAGCGTTGCGGCATCCGCTTCATCCCGGAGAGTCTTATAAACGTAGCTGAAGGGCGCAAAAAGTGGCGAAGAGGAGGGGCGGGGGCCGGCAAAAAGGCCCCCGGCAGGGTCAGGTCACCGGCCATTGCGTCAGGCGGATGCCGCGCTGCGGCGCGTTCTGCGCAAAGTCGCTCAGGACGGCTTTCACATCCGGATCGAAGTAGTCGGCGTTGTCATGCTCGGCAATCACCACGCTCTTCTCCGGGATCTTATCCAGCAGCGCCTGCAGGCGCGGGTTATGCATAAACGTCAGGTTCTGGTGGATGCGCAGCACATAGTGATCGTCATAGCGCGCCAGTTGCAACGCGTTGCGATGGCTGTGCCACAGGCTCAGCGCTATCTGGGCCACCAGACCGATCCCGATACCGGCGAGCATGCCGAACGCGATAATCCCGATAATGGTCGCGAGAAACGGCACGTATTGCTGGGCGCCCGCGCGGAACTGCTCGACAAACAGGCGCGGCGTGGCGAGTTTATAGCCGGTGTAGAGCAATACCGCCGCCAGGCTCGCCAGCGGAATGGTCATCAACACCTCGCGAAACCACAGCACGCAGATGAGCAGCAGCGCGCCGTGGATGAAAATAGAGAGCTTAGTCTGCGCGCCGGTGCTGACGTTCACGGAACTCCTGACAATGACCGCCGTGATGGGCATCGCGCCCACGAGACCGGCCAGCAGATTGCCCGCGCCCTGCGCCAGCATTTCGCGGTTTGGCGACGGCGGCGGGTTTTGCGGGCGCAGCTTTTTCAGCGCCTCCTGGCTCAGCAGCGTTTCCAGGCTCGCCACCAGCGCCAGCGTGACGGCCACCACATACACCGACGGATTGGTAAAGGCTTGCCAGGCAGGCGTCTCCAGCTCAGAGACCAGCGCGCCTAAGCTTGCGAACTCCGGCAGCGTGATAAGCGGCAGGCGTTCAAGCAGCGCGGGCGAGGTGTGGCTTAGCGCGAGGGACGTGACGCAGCCCACCAGCACTGCCACCAGCGGGCCTGGGATCCACGCGAGGCTTTTCACGCGCCGGACGGTGGACGAGCCCCAGAGCGCCATCAGCAGCAGCCCGGCGGCCGCCACCGCGATAGAAACTGGCGAGAACGCGAAGCCATCGCTAAACACCGCCAGCAGGCTGTTTTCATCGGCTGAGCCCAGCGCCACCGGGATCTGCTGCATGATCAGCAGCAGGCCGATCGCCGCCAGCATGCCTTTAATCACGCTGCCCGGCACCAGCGAAATAAACCGCCCGGCGCGGATAAGCCCGAACACGATTTGCAGGACGCCCGCCAGCACCAGCGCCAGCAAAAACGCGGAAAACGAGCCGAGCGTTTCAATCGAGGCCACCACAATCGTCACGAGACCCGCAGCCGGGCCGCTGACCGCGAAGCGTGACGGGCTCAGCGCCGTCACCAGAAGCCCGCCGATAATACCCGTCAGCAGGCCGACAAAGGGCGGCAGGCCGCTCGCCTGGGCGATGCCAAGGCAGAGCGGCAGGGCCACGAGAAAGACAACCACCCCCGCCAGGCTATCCTGGCGTAGCGTATTCATATTCATACGGCTTCCTCCCCGGTTTGTTCCGTCAGCATTTCAAGATGGCCGGACGCCAGGTCGTAGACGCAGCCGTAAACATTCAGCTCCTGGCCGCTGCGCCAGATATTGCGCACCGTGCGGGTCTGCACCAGGCGGTTAAACTGCGCGATAACGTTGGCTTCCACCAGTTGATTAAGGGTTTGCGCATCCGGCGGCGACGCGTCGCGCCCGGCGATATGCTCTGAAAGCGCCTCTCGCAGGTGGCTGATGCGCCGGGCAAGCGACGAGGACTCCTGCGCGAGCGACATCTGCGGCAGCGTCAGCGCCGCCTGCACGCCGCCGCAGCCGTAATGGCCGCATACCACAATGCGTTTCACCTTCAGGTAATGGAGCGCGTATTGCAGCACGCTCATGAAATTGTCGTCGTCAGGGTCAATCATATTGGCGATATTGCGATGCACGAACAGCTCGCCAGGGTGAGCGCCGGTCAGCACTTCGGCCGGTACGCGGCTGTCGGAGCAGCCAATCCAGAGCGAGTGCGGCTGCTGCTGGTCGAGGTGTTTGCCAAAGTAATCCGGGTCCCGTTGAAGACGCTGCTGCGCCCAGCTACGGTTTTTGGCCAGAAGAGGTTTTAAGGTGGTCAAAATGCTGTCTCCATGAGGATCCCACGAGCCGAATATTGACTGCCGGTAATGGCATTCTCCGTGGACTCGTTACGACGAAATTAATAAGTAGCACTCTTCAGTGATATTTATGTCTCAGGAAAATCCTATAAGAGAAATTAAAGTTTAAAGGTTTATCAGCTTTGTAAAGTTTTAAAAATTATGGGTAAGTAAATGCGAGTGGCGATAATAGAAACAGAAAAGTCATCAGGGATGAAATAATTAGCGGAGTGATAATCAGCTTTGGTAAGCCTTTGTTATATTGTGGCTAATAAAAGGCGTGCATCTGTTTTTTTCAACGTTTTACCTCCTGTAAAGGTTATCGCTTATTCTCTTTGATTCTGACTGATAATGTTTTCCGAATAATAAGGCTTGCTTATGTTATGCAGGCAAAATCATTACCTTTCATAGGCTGTTATGCAAGATGCCGCCTTACTCGTCCATGACAGCATGCGGCGAGTATGCGAAGGTGACCCGGAAAATTACGGTAAAAGGGACAATAACCATGGCAGGGAATCTTCTCATCTGGCTGATATCGTCGGCGTTACTGCTGGCGTATTTCTGGTTTGTGACGCTCAGAAAACCGTTTAAAACGGTAGGTAAGCACTTTCTTATTCTGCTCGGCGTCCATCTGGCGCTCAGTATCACCGCCATTCAGTTAAAAAAATCGGGCCATTTTTTGCCAGCCGAATACCGCACGGCGGGACTGTGGTTTATCAAAGGCTATATAGCGGTGATTGTGATGTTAATGGTTAATTTTTTCGCGGCGCTGGCGGAGCGAGGTGTCGCGAAAATGGCCGGGTTTCATGAAAAATATAATGCGCCGAATCTGCACCGCCAGCCGCTGCGCGCGTTTCTGCGCCATCAGTCCGCTGTAGTCTGGGGCTACCGGGTGCTTCTTCTCACGGGCGGTATATACATGCTCTGGGCGATGTGCTTTCGGATGGGGTTATAGACAGCCCGCGCGGCGGCGCGGGCGTGGGGTTATTTCGCCGTCTGCGCCTCGCGACGCGCTGCCAGCAGGCGGCAGATCTCGGCATGTTTCTCTTCGGTGAAGGTAAAGCGCGACATAAACAGTAAGCGAATCAGCGAGCCGATGGCCGGTAGCAGACAGATACCGAAGAATAGCCCGTTCAGGACTTCCGGCGTCTGGCTGTGCGCCTGCGGCACATAGCCAATAAAGGTCAGGAACACGCCGATAAGTCCACCACCGACCGCGACGGACATTTTGCCGGTGAATGTTTGCCCGGAGAAAGTGATCGCCGCGCAGCGCCGGTGGGTATGGTATTCGGCATATTCGATGGTATCGGCAATCATCGACGAGGTAAGGATGTTCGTCATCATCACGAAAATATTACTCAGGCCCAGCAGCACAAACAGCATCGCGGTGTGCTCAAAGCCTGCGAACCACAGGATGGCGCGTACCGCGATATCCAGCCCACAGAGGATCATAAACAGCCGACGTTTCTGCATCCGGCGCGTCAGCAGCGGCGCGGTCAGACAGACGATGGCGGCCACAATGCCAAGCACGCCGATAACGGTCTGTAAGCCCGCATCGCCCAGATTATAAATAAAGAAGTAAATATAAATGCCGTTCGCGACGTTATGAAATACGCAGAAAAAGAACGACATCAGAATAATAAATAGCGGTTTGTTGTGGCGTAAATTACGAAACGTATCGCGGATGGTCACTTTTTCGGGGCTTGGCGGCACGCGCTCTTTAACCTGCATAAAACCGTTGATCATCAGCGGAAGGCCTATCAACATCATGACCAGCGCACCCATAAAATAGCCTTTATCGTCACTGTACTGAGCGAAAAAGGCGGCGAGACGCGGGAAGAAAATACTGGCGCAGGCGATACCGGCGTTGACGCCGAGCATGGCTGCGGTCACGGCGCGGGTGCGTTGCACGGAATCATTGGTCATCACCGATGACATCGACCAGAACGGAATATCCGAAATAGCATACAGCGTGCCCCAGAGAATATAGGTCACACCGGCATAAATAATTTTGGTCGTCATGTCTGCGTCGATTTTATAAAACGACAGCAGCGTGACGCCGGTAATGAGCAGCGGCGCAATTAACAGAAAGTGACGGAATTGCCCGAAGCGACTGTTAACCGTATCCATGATGCTGGCAAATAGCGGATCGTGAATCGCATCCCAGGCGCGGGCGATGAGAAAAATCGTACTCGCGGCGAGGGCGGAGATGCCGAGTACGTCAGTATAAAAATAGTTGATAAACGAACCCACCAGCCCAAAGCTGAAACACTGTCCTAATCCATAGCCGAAATAAGACCAGAGTTCGCGCGACGGGATTTTCATTGCATTTGCCATAGTGTCCACCTTGATGCCCGACCACCAGGGCCGGGCAAATACGCTTATACAGAAGTTGATGAAAAGACGGGGTGAAGGCCGATTTTGCTTAATCTGCGTACCAGCTCGATTTCCGCCCGCGAAAAAGGAATGCCGTTTTCTTCAAAGACATCGTGAAACCAGAGACGACAGTAGTCGGGGCTGTTTTTCATCACCACCGGCCAGGGCAGCCAGGTCTGGGTTTTGCCACGCACTAAACCCCATTGATAGGGCGCCACATTGGCCGCATGCATCAGCGGTAACTGTTCTTCCATCGTGCTGCCGACGTGGCGCGCCAGCCATTCTGTGCAAAACAGCGGGCGGCCGAGTTGCTGAAGCTGATGGATAATCGCCACCATGCGTGCGGTGTGGGTGTAGGCATGAAAACTGATAACATCCGAAAGCGCGAGCGCCGCCTGGTCGATGGGGTGGGTGAAGTAGCGCTCGTTAGCTTCTTCCGCGGGCAGATGCCAGGCGCAGACCGTCAGCGGTTGTGTCGGATCCTCTTCACGCGCCCAGATAAACGCCTGCTGCATTAGCGCCATGGCAAAGCGCTCCAGTTTTTCGTCATACAGCACTTCTTCGGTGCCGCTTGAGAAAATACCGCGGTTGCCAGGCTCGTTATAGAGATCCCACAGCAGCACACGCGGATCGCGACCAAACTGGCGGATAATATCGCGCACATAACGCTCAACCTGCGGCCAGCTGCTTTTATCGCACACTTTCGCGCGTCCGGGGCTCGCCGCGGCCTGGCTGTTGTGTTTACCCGGTACAGGCGGCTTTTGCGGGCCAAGGTAAGGCTCGTCGCCAGAGAAGCCGCAGTCGTCCATGAGCGTCAGCATGGTGCGAAAACCGTGTACGGTGGCGATAGCCAGAAACCGGTTAATACGCGCCAAAAGCCCGTCGCGATCGTGTTCCCAGACGATAAACGGCAGATTGATACGCAGCGTGTTGTAGCCCGCTTGCGCCGCCCAGCCCAGTTCACGGTTTATCGTCGGTTCATCGAACGTTTCCGCCTGCCAGATATCCGTCCAGTTCACCGCCGTTGAAGGAAGGTAGTTAAATCCGCACAGCCAGCCTTGCTCCTTGTACCACGCCTGCGCCTGCGCCTGACTCCACTGCTCTTTCATTCATCACTCCCATCAATTAATAATAATTAACTAATAAATATTAGTTGTCTGTTGAACCAGCAAATGGCAGGGTGGAGAAAGGTGAAAGCAGTCACAAACTTCCTGGGTGATCCGGTAAAAAGCGTGACGCGCTACGCAGCTCGTTACCCGTGAGCGGGGATGTCAGGTTATGATGCGTGGCTCATAAAGGCGCGGGAAAAGGACGATGCGAAAAAATAAAGTGACGATGAACGATATCGCGCGGGCGGCGGGAGTCTCCCAGGCGACGGTATCACTGGTGATTAACCAGTCGCGCAATATTAAGCTCAGTGATGAAACCCGCCAGCGTGTTATGGCAGTGGCGGCAGAGCTGGGCTATGACCGCATTCCGGCTATCCACTCGCCGCGTAACCAGGAGGAAATCGCGCTCCTGATAAGCTCGTTACAAAGCTTCGATCCGTTTATTGACGCCATCAGTCAGGCGCGCGAGGCCGCCTGGCGCAATCAGGTACTGCTGACGGTGTACGACTACGGGGATGATGAAGAGCTGGCGCGCAATATCATTCGTCAGCTCGAAAAGCGTAACTGCGTCGGGGTCATTCTGGCTTCACCAGTGACGACGGTGATTGATATGACGCCGTTTCATCAGTGCACATCGCTGCCACTGGTGCTGCTGAACCAGAGCGCGCCGCATTCGCCGCAAGTGCCCTCATTCGTGCCAGACGACTACGCTAACGCGTTCTTGCTTACCCGTCATCTCATCGCCCAGGGCGCGCGGCGCATCGCGCATATCACCGGCGAAGAGTGGATGGAAGCGACCAGACAGCGGCTGGCGGGCTATCTGGCGGCGCTGAAAGAGGCGGATATCGCGGCGGAATCCGCGCTTATCCTGCAAACCAACTGGCAGTTCAGCGAATCCTTTCAGGCCACACAGGCGCTGCTTGCGCTGACGCCGCGTCCCGATGCCATCTTCTGCGCCAGCGACTGGCTGGCGATCGGTTGTTATCAGGCGCTGGCGACCCATGGCGTGCGTATTCCGGATGATATATGGGTGGCGGGTTACGACGATCAGAAAATCTCTGAACAGCTCACACCAGCGCTTACCAGTATTCAGTTGCCTTACAGCGAGCTGGGACGAATGGCGGTGGAATATCTGTGTAATGGCGAGGACGCTATCGCCCATGTGACGCTGACCGGGCAGTTGCGCACGCGGATCTCA
This sequence comes from Cronobacter sp. EKM101R, assembly GCF_963888145.1. NCBI lineage: Bacteria > Pseudomonadati > Pseudomonadota > Gammaproteobacteria > Enterobacterales > Enterobacteriaceae > Cronobacter > Cronobacter sp. EKM101R. Next base: position 97,084 of record NZ_CAWPHW010000023.1, read on the forward strand.
ACGGCGCGAATGGACACCGAAAAATAACCGTTCTGTGAAAATGGACGCGTTCGCCCGCGTCTTTTTTATGAAAGAAAAATAAAATTTTATTACCGCTAAAAAACATCGTAGCGAAAGTAACCGATTATTTTGACGAATTGAATGAAAAATCGGCGATATCTGGCGCTCACTGCGCTGACCAGAATCGATGAATAAGATAAAACTTAACCATCATCATAATTTTTCATAAAATCCGCGTTAAAAATGTCTGCGGGCCGTGAGCTTCAGCGTAAACTGCGTTTTCGCCAGGGATGCTACGTAAATACCAGACTGGAGGTGAATATGTATTCCTTTATCGCCAGGCAGCCCATCTTTGACGCCGCGCTAAATACCGTCGCGTATGAGCTGCTTTATCGCAATGGATTGACCAATACCTTTCCGCTGGTGACGGAAGAATACGCCACCAACCATCTGCTTGCGGAGCAGTTCCTCGTCACGCCGCTGCAACGCCTGGTGGGACAACATACGTCCTATATTAATTTTCCTCATGAGATGATCGTCAACGGCCTGGCGCAAACGCTGCCGGCGGAAAAAGTGGTTATCGAAATTCACCAGAATGCGGCTCCGGAACCCGAGCTGTTAAAGATGGTGCGTGAGATGTACTACAAAGGGTTTCGCTTCGCGCTCGATAACTTCCGGCTCAGCGACGCGTGGGCGAATTTCCTGCCGTATGTCACCATTATTAAGTTCGATATTCAGGCATTAACCCCACAGGAAGTGTCAGCCTTTATCCGTGACAATAATATCAGCCAGCGGAAATTACTGGCGGAAAAAGTCGAAACCCGCAAACAGTTTACCCTTTACAAAGAGATGGGGTTCCAGCGGTTCCAGGGGTATTTTTACGGCGAACCGGAAATGATTAAGACCCGTAAACTGCCTGAGCAGCAGATGTTTATTCTGCAACTGCTTAATGAAGTGGTGTCGGCAAACCCGGATATGCGCAAAATAGAAGAGCTAATCAGCCGCGATGTGGCGATTACGTATAAGCTGATGCGCTATGTCAATAACATTAAATATAAGATTAATCATCACGCCAACGCGGATGTCCTGCCCTTTCGCAATATTCTCTATTTCTTAGGATTAAGCGAGCTGCGCCGGTTTATCGCGATACTGGCGGTGACGCACAGCAGCGAACCGGCGGTGACGGAGCTCTTTAACTACAGCCTCGCCTGCGGGCGATTCTGCGAAATGGCGGTGGCGCACACGGGCGCCGATATCAATGAAAACGACGCCTTTATCGCCGGGCTGTTTTCGCGGCTGGATATTATCCTCAGCGTGCCGATGGCGGTATTGATTGAGCAGATCACCGTACCGGCGATTGTGCGCGAGGCGCTCTTAAACCGCGGCGGCACGCTCGGCGCGCTGCTGAATCTCTATGAAGGCTATGAGCAGAATCACTGGCAGGGCGTTACGCAGGGGATGAAACAGCTCAATATGAGCGAAGCGCAGGTGACGCAACTCTTCCTCGAAGCGGTGGAGTGGGGTGACAGGATCATTTAATACCGGCACCGCCGCCCGAATCTGCCTGGTTGCGGTGCCAAACGTGCAAGTTCCGGCATTATGCCTGCGGCACGTCTGCCAGCGAAAAGTAAACCTCAAGCCCGTGCTCGCGGGCGATCTCCACATCGCGGTCCGCCCCCGTAGAGCTGCCCGGCAGGCGCAGCACCGCGTCGCATTTCGCCACCAGACGGTGCGCGACCGGATATAAAAACCGTTCGCTTATCGCATCGCCCGGTTTTTCGCTGCCTGCGGCCTGGGCGAGCGGCAGCGCGAGCCATTCGCCAATGACCGGCACGTGGCCGCGTTCAAACAGCGCGAGCGCCGCCTGTTCAAGACGCGCCAGATTCTGGCGCATCAGGGTTTCATCGCCGTTCGTGCCGCTGCGCCACGGGCCTGCCACCAGTATCATTTTGCTCATAGTTTTCTCCTTAGACTATCGCGTTCAGCGCCGCGTATTGCAGCAGCATGATGGTTTTGGCATCGACAATCTCACCGTCGCGCACCGCGCGCAGCGCGTCATCGATGGGCATTTTCACCACCTCAATGTCCTCGCCCTCATCCGCGACGCCGCCGCCGGTGCCGCTCCGCCGCGCCGGATCATATTCGCCGATAAAAAAATAGAGTTTTTCCGTGACCGAGCCGGGGCTCATATAGGCTTCAAATACTTTCTCGACGTTATCCACCAGATAGCCGGTCTCTTCTTCGGCTTCGGCCCGGATGCGCGTTTCGGGATCGGCTTCATCCAGCAGGCCCGCCGCCGTTTCGGTCAGTAAACCGTCGTAGCCGTTGAGGAAAACCGGCAGCCGAAACTGGCGGGTGAGAATGACGCAGCGCTCGGCGCGGTTATACAGCAGGATGGTGGCGCCGTTGCCGCGATCGTAGGCTTCGCGGCTCTGGCGCTGCCACTGGCCGTCGCGGCGCTGGTAATCAAAGGTATATTTTTTCAGCACATACCAGTCGTCTGACAGGGTTTGCGTTTCGATGATGCGTACTTTTTCACGAACAGATGGCATGATGACGTCTCCACAGGTAGAATTGGCAACATAACGTGCATATTCGTGCATGGTCAAGAAAATTCGTGCAACAGGAAACCGGCATGCTGACGTCACAACGTAAGAAGCTCATTCTGGAAAAGCTGGCGGCGGAAGGGCAGGTGCAGTCCCGCGCGCTCAGTGAGTGGTTTAACGTCTCTGAAGATACGATCCGGCGCGATCTGCGCGAGCTTTCGGCCGAAGGCCGTCTGCAACGCGTCCACGGCGGGGCGTTGCCCGCCTCGGCGGCAGTGGTGGATTACGCCGGGCGCAGCCAGCTTTCGCTTGATTCCAAGCGGGCGGTCGCGCGCCGCGCCGCCGCGCTGATTGAACCGGGGCAAATCGTGATGCTCGACGGCGGCACCACGACCGGCGAACTGGTGAAATGCCTGCCGCCGGATCTCGCCATTACGGTGATCACCCACAGCCCCGGCATTGCGCTGCAACTGGTGGAGCATCCGCGCATTGAGGTGATCCTCATCGGCGGGCGGCTGTTTAAACACTCGATAGTCTCGGTGGGGGCGGCGGCCATTGAAGCGATGAGCCATCTGCGCGCCGACCTGTTCTTTTTGGGCGTCACCGGCGTGCATGCGGACGCGGGCCTCAGCACCGGCGATTACGAAGAGGCGTGCGTCAAACGCGCGCTGGCCTCACGCGCCGCGGAAACGGTGGTGATGGCCTCGCGTGAAAAGCTCAACGCCGCTTCCGCGTTTTGTATTGGCGATATGTCGCTGGTCAATACGTTGATTGTTGAGGGCGATACCGCCGACACTCTGCTGACGCCTTTCGAAGCCCGGGGCGTGACGGTGATAAAGGCGTAGCCTCCTGAAAATAGCAGGTATAAAAACCAGGCGATGCCTGCTAGCGTGAAGGGATGAACCTATTTTCTGCTGTAAACGCCGCGATTATTCGCACTGCCCTCAGGCCGGTGGGATAACGCGTATCGCTGACCCGCCTGCACGGCGGGCGCCTTGCAGGCTCAACACTGTGAGGTTCGCTATGTCTCCATCTCTTTCATCGCCCCCTACGCCGACGCTCTGTCTGCTGTGCGGCAAAATCGCCGCCGGGAAATCGACGCTCGCGGCAACGCTTGCGCGCGAACATAACGCCGTTATCGTCAGCGAAGACGCCTGGCTTGCGCGGCTTTACGGCCCGGAAATGCGCGATGTAGCCGATTACGTGCGCTGCGCCGCCAGGCTTAAAGAGGCGATGACGCCGCATCTGGAGGCGCTGCTGCGTGCAGGCGTCAGCCTGGTGCTCGATTTCCCGGCCAACACGCCGCAAAGCCGCGCGTGGATGAAAACGCTAATTACCGCGAGCGGCGCGGCGCATGAACTGCACTGGCTGGATGTGCCTGACGCGGTGTGCCTTGCGCGTCTGCGGGCGCGAAACCAGCAGGGTGACCATGATTTTGCCGCCACCGATGCCCAGTTCGCGCAGGTAACGCGGTATTTCGTTCCGCCCGATGCGCAGGAAGGGTTTAACGTCGTGGTGCACCGCGGCGAGCCCGGAAACTGCGCATAATCTGCTAACGCTGTCTATCCTGTGAATAAGCGCGTCTGAAAACGGTTATGCGGATAATTTCAGGAGGGGCAGTATGAAGTTTTTCTATTTTATTTCGTTAATCGCGGCGGCCAGTTATCTTTTCGCCTTTTTGCCGAGAGCGAAAAGCGACCGCGAGCCGCTGGCTTACTGGGGTTGCTGGATTTATCTGGGGGCGTCTGCGCTATACTGGGCGATTTACGGAATAAGACATTATTTTTAATCGTGATAAACATTCGCCGGGGAATAATACCCGGCGTTTAGCAATATTTCCCTTAAAAAGTAAATGACGAGGGTAATAATCCTAAAGCGTTTATTTTTACTCCTCTTCATAATTCCATCGCATTCTTTACAAAAATACGCTATCTTTCCGCGCGCAAAAGCCTCACTCTGACGCTTAGCGTCATCGCCGTGGGTGAAGCCGCCCGGATAATCACCGGGGGTATGTTAAAAAGTTGTTTTAAATACAAGGCGATGCGAGATTCCGGCCGCAGAATATTCTGATGACTGGATCAAATTTCTGTTAATAAAGGTTGTTATCATTAGCGGGTTAATTTTTTTAATGACGGCGTGCCGTCGCCGTTATCGTCAGGAAGTGTGCAGTAATACAACGGAATGTTTCAACATTCACGGAAAGGCCATTTTTTATTCACATTCTGACATTACTGTCATTCAAACCGGGAGCGATAACCGCGCCCCTCTATATTCCTCTTTACCGTCTTTATTACGTAGCAGGAAGGCATTATCCCTGCTGAATGATTTTCTGTCTGGTTTGTACCGCTTACGGAACGGCTTCTTTATGCGATACATCTCTGTGCATAGAGGGGCTTTATGAATAACGTCATGCCTTTTTCCCGGGCGCTGCTGCATCCCCGTTACTGGTTTACCTGGCTGGGCCTCGGCCTGCTGTGGCTGCTGGTGCAGATGCCGCATCCGCTGCTGATGCGCCTCGGCGCATTCCTCGGCCGCAACTCGCGCCGCTTCCTGAAGCGCCGTGAAAAAATCCTGCGCCGTAACCTTGAACTCTGCTTCCCGAATTTTAGCGAGGCGCAAAAAGAGCAACTGATTCAGGAAAATTTCCTGTCGCTCGGTATGGCGCTGCTGGAAACCGGCATGGCCTGGTTCTGGTCGGACGCGCGCATCAAAAAATGGTTTAACGTCGAAGGGCTGCATCACCTGCATCAGGCGAGCGCGCAGCAGCGCGGCGTTATCGTGATTGGCGTGCACTTTATGTCGCTGGAGCTGGGGGGGCGCGTCATGGGGCTGTGTAAGCCGATGATGGCGATGTACCGTCCGCACAACAATAAAGCGATGGAGTGGGCCCAGACCAAAGGGCGCATGCGCTCCAACAAAGCGATGATCGACCGTAAAGATCTCAAAGGGATGGTCAATGCGCTGAAGCAGGGCGAAGCGGTCTGGTTTGCGCCGGACCAGGACTACGGCCCGCGCGGCAGTACTTTTGCGCCGCTGTTTGCGGTGAACGACGCCGCCACCACGCGCGGCACATATGTGCTTTCACGCCTGAGCAAGGCGGCGATGCTGACCATCGTGATGATCCGCAACCCCGATGCCAGCGGCTATAAGCTGATCATTCAACCGGAGCTGCAGGGCTATCCGCGTGAAGACGAGGCTGCCGCCGCGTGCTACATGAACAAAGTGATTGAGCGCGAAATCCTGCGTGCGCCGGAGCAGTATCTCTGGATCCACCGCCGCTTTAAAACCCGCCCGGCGGGCGAAGCGTCGCTCTATACCTGATACGCGTTATCACAGAAAGCCCCGCTCCGTGCGGGGCTTTTTTTTTGCGTCTCTTTGCGAGATTGTGCGGCTGCTTTTGAAAAAGCGCGCGGATTGTGGGTTAATAACATTTTGTTTACATATGGAGCTGCCGCGATGGCCGGGACCGCCGCCCCCTTTTCGTTTCGCGAAACCATGCATCTGCGCGCGCAGGAAAAAGCGCTGCGCCTCGATGCGGATCAGACTCGCCTCATCAGCGAGCTGGAAAGCCTCGCTGCGCCGCTGCTGACTGGACGCGCACGCTTCGCCGGGCTCTATGTCTGGGGCAGGCCGGGGCGCGGCAAAAGTTTCATCGTCGATAATTTCTTTGCCTCGCTGCCGTTGACGGCGAAAAAGCGCGCCCACTTTCATGACTTTTTCCGCGAGCTGCATCAGCGCATGGTGGATAAGCCGCTGGAGCAGGCGTTGCGCGCGCAGTTAGGCGAAGCCCGGCTGCTCTGCTTTGACGAGTTTCACCTGCACGATCCGGGTGATGCGATGCTCGCGAAAAAGCTGTTAGAAGTGGCGCAGGCGATGAAAATCACGCTGATTCTGACCTCCAACTATTCGCCGCGCGAACTGCTTTCGCATCCGCTCTACCATGAACTGTTTGTGCCTTCCATTGCGCTTATCGAGCGCGAGATGACGATTTTCGCGCTCAACGGTGAGCGCGATTACCGCCTTGATGCCGGGAGCGATGCCGGGCTGTTCAGTAAAGGCGCGTGGCTGCGGCCCGGCACGCCCGCCCAGCGCGAGGCGCTGGGGCTCGCCACTACGCATGGCGAGTTCGCGGTCACGGCCGGTTATCACACCTTTTATGCCGCGTCGCCGCCGGAGACTGTGTTGCATTTTACCTTTGCCGGAATATGTGAAGCGCCGACGGCGGTCATGGATTATTTAACGCTGTGTGAAACCTATTCCTGCTGGTTTATTGACGACGTGCCGCTGCTTTCACGCGTCAGCCCGGCGGCGGCGCAGCGGTTTATTAATCTTATTGATGTGCTTTATGATAAACAGCGCCAGTTATTTATTTCGAGCGCGTATTCAGTGGCGGAAATGACAGGTGATGTAGCGTTGGATGATATTGGGCGCACCGCCAGTCGTCTGTCGCAATTACGGCTAATACAAGAATCTGTTACCGGTTAATATAATTAGCGCGCGCCCGAAAATAATAAATAAGGGTGCCTGAAGGCATAAAACCGCCAGTCAAATCGCGGGGATTGCTCCCCGCGTCAGACGCTTACTCTCTGGGTTTACAAGCCAGTGAAGCGACAATCTCCATACTCGCGCCCCGCAAGCGTAGCTCGCAAAGCGTTTCCCGTGAAAGGGTGGTGAACACTAATACCGTCACACAAACAATAATAATGCACCAGATAAAAGTATTGTCCTTCATAGCCATTCTCCTTGCCGTCAGGCGAGTAAGAGGCTAACATATGAACTGTCGGGTTCATGTGTCGGCCTCGGGTTAAGGTAATTAACTCGGGGCCTTCATCTTTCCAGAACCAGCATAATGCCTGAAACCAGAAAGCCTCAGGCACCCGCCGCGAATAATACGCTTCTTTTTAATCCGTAAAATGTTTTGTTTTTCTTATTCTGTTGAATTTAAGCAGAGTGAATATTCACTTCTCTTTGGTGCCGCGAATATTCCCGTTACCGCTTCCTGTTATTCTTTTTCTTATTTACTGCATAACAGAAAAGGTTTACCCGCGCGGCTAAAGGAAGCGTTTTCCGCCACCCGCATGATGTCTTAAATCACTACCCTATTCGTCATTCAGGACATCACCCCTTTCGGTACTCTTTGTTCATCGCAAACACCTCACCTCAGCGGAGAATAACGATGAACAATGCAGCACAACATCTGGGCACGGCTGTCATTACCGGCGCCTCCGGCGGCATCGGAGCCGTCTACGCCGACCGCCTGGCGCGCCGCGGTTACGACCTGATTATCGTCGCCCGCCATCGCGACCCGTTGAACCAGCAGGCGAGCCGGATTTCCGCCGAAACGGGCCGCAGCGTGGAAGTGGCCGCGGTTGATTTAAATGATCCGCAGGCGCTGCGCGCGTTTGAAGCCACGCTGCGCCAGGACGCCAGCGTTACGCTGCTGGTCAATAACGCAGGCGTCGGGACGCATACCTCCCTGCTTGAGAGCGACATCGACCGCATGGAACAGATGATCGACCTTAACGTCATCGCGCTGACCCGCCTGACTTATGCCGTCGTGCCCGGCATGGTGGCGCGTGGGCAGGGCGCGATTATCAATATCGCCTCTATCGTCGGCATCGCGCCGGAAATTTTAAACGGCGTGTATGGCGCGTCGAAAGCTTACGTCCAGGCGTTCAGCCAGTCGCTGCATCACGAATTACACGGGCAGAACATTCAGGTGCAGGCGGTGCTGCCGGGCGCGACCGCCACCGATTTCTGGGCAACCGGCGGACTTGCGCTGGAACACCTCGACCCGTCTATCGTGATGACGCCGCAGGCGCTGGTGGATGCCGCCCTGGTGGGATTCGACCGCCGCGAACTTATCACGCTGCCTTCTTTGCATGACGAAGGGGAATGGCAGGCCTATGAAGCCGCCCGTCAGACCATGATGCAGCATTTATCCGTTAACACACCTGCGCCGCGCTATCTGGCCGCTCACTAATACACAGGAGAATCACCATGAAACTGACCGACAACACTATTTTCATTACCGGCGGCACGTCAGGTATCGGGCGTGGTCTGGCGCAGGCGCTGCACCAGCTCGGCAATCAGGTCATCATCTCCGGGCGGCGCCAGGCGCTGCTCGAAGAGGTGGCCGCGGCGAATCCGGGCATGGATTATGTGGTGCTGGATATTACCGATCCGCAGCAGATTAAAGAGACGGCGGCACGCCTCACAGAGAAATATCCGACGCTCAACGTGGTCATCAATAACGCGGGCATCATGCCCTTTGACGATGCCGCAGGCGCGCTTGACGACGAACAGGCGGTAACGCTGGTCACGACGAATCTGCTCGGGCCGGTGCGCGTCAGCGCCGCGTTTATCGACCACCTGAAAACGCAGCCGCAATCCTGGCTGATTAATAACAGCTCGGTGCTCGCGTTCCTGCCGCTGGCCGCCACCGCGCTTTACTCCGCCACCAAAGCGGCCATCCACTCCTATACGCTGTCGCAGCGTTTTCTGTTGCGCGATACCCGCGTGAAGGTGGTGGAAATCGCGCCGCCGTGGGTCGATACCGATCTTATCTATAAAAGCGGTGACGATCGCGCCATGCCGCTGGATGATTTCATCCGCGAGACGCTGGAAAAACTGGCCAGCGGCGAAGACGAAGCGATTGTCGACCGCGTGCTGCCGGTGCGCGACAACCCGGGGCGCAATGAGCATCAGCTGGTGAATCAGTTCAACCAGGCGATGGTGGAAAACCCCATTCCGGTTCATTAAACCTCATCGGGGGCGCCGCACGAAAATAGCGCCGCCCCCTGTTCAGCCAGGCGTGTTTATCGTAAAACGGTGATTCTTCTTCGCCCCGGAGGCGCGTATGCACAAAATAGGGTTTTTACTGGCGGAGGGTTTCCAGCTGCTGGCGCTTTCCACACCTTCGGTGTTTGAATTCGCCAACCTGGTCATCGGCGAGCCGTTTTACGTGCTGGAAACCTGGTCGGAACAGGGCGGGGCGGTGCGTTCATCGGCAGGCGTGACGGTAAGCAGCCAGCCATTGAGTGACGTAGCGCGCGCCGATACCTGGCTTGTGGGCGGCGTCATTAACCCGCTGGAGGCACCCGCCAGCGCAGCGGTGGCGGCGTTTTTGCGTGCGGCGCCCGGCCATTCGCGGCGCATCGCGGGCATCTGCACCGGCGCGTTTGTGCTCGGCGATGCGGGGTTGCTCGACGGCAAACGCGTCACCACCCACTGGGCGCACGCCCAGGCGCTGGAAGCGCGGGTGCCACAGGCGCGGGTGGAATCGGACCGCATCTTTATCACCGACGGCGCGGTCTGGACCTCCGCAGGCATGACCGCAGGGCTGGATATGGCGCTTGGGATGGTGGAAAAAGATCTGGGCGCGGAAGTGGCGCGCGCCGTGGCGCACCGGCTGGTGATGCATCATCGCCGCTCGGGCGGCCAGACGCAGCACTCGGAGATGCTCGCGCTCTCGCCACGATCCGACCGCATCCAGAGCGCGCTGGAATACGCGCGTAAAAACTTAAGCCGGGCGCTGACGGTCGACGAGCTGGCGGATGTGGTGCATTTAAGCCCGCGCCAGTTCAGCCGCCTGTTTCGCGAAGAAACCGGCAAATCACCGGCGAAAGCCATAGAAGGGCTGCGTCTTGAAGCCGCGCGCCTGATGATTGAGCAAAGCCGCCTTTCTATGGACGCCATCGCCCGCGAGGCGGGGTTTCGCGACCGCCGCCATATGCGTGAAGTTTTCGTGCGCGGTTTCGGCGTGCCGCCGCAGGCGCTGCGTCAGGGGCGGTCATCTTCCCGCGCGGCGTGAATCTTGCCGCGAAACACCCAGAACCCCCAGCTGTTATAGATAAGCGTGATGGGGACAAACACGCCGAAGGCTGTCAGCATCAGCTTCTGCGTGGCAGGCGGCGCGGCGGCCTGAATGAGTAAGAGCCTGGGCGGCAGAATAAACGGAAAAACGGCCAGCAGCATGGCGCCGAACGCGGCGATGAACAGTAAGAGCGTCATCGCGAGCGGCAGGAAATCGCGCCGCTGGCGCAGCGCCAGAATCACCCCCGCGAGCGCCAGCATACCCATCGCCACCAGCGGCCCGCTCCAGCGCCACAGTTGCAGGTGCAGCCGGTAGGTCTCATTAAGCTGCACCGTCCAGACCAGCAGCCCCGCCAGCAGCACGGCGGTCAGGATAGCAAGCCACATGGCCTGACGCCGCGCCCAGGCGTTGAGTTCCCCTTCGCAGCGCCAGATAAGCCAGCACGCGCCCAGCAGCGCATAGCCGACGCTGAGCGCTATGGCGCAGAAGACCGAAAAGGGCGACAGCCAGTCCATCGCGCCGCCGGTAAATTTCGCGCCGTCATGCGTGATGCCTTCAACCCACGCGCCCATCGTCGCGCCCTGGCTCAACGACGTCAGCCAGGAGCCTGCGATAAACAGCGCGTCAAACAGGCGCGGACGCAAGTGGCGGTATTCAATCGCCACGCCGCGCACAATCATCGCCAGCAGCATGATATAGACCGGCAGGTAGAGCGCGCTGTAGAGAATGCTGAAAGCGACCGGGAACATCGCCAGCAGCGCGCCGGCGGTCAGCACCAGCCAGGTTTCGTTACCGTCCCAGACCGGCAGCAGCGAAATATTCATCTGCTGGCGCGCCTGCGGCGACTGAAACGGGGCCAGCAGCCCCACGCCGAGATCCGCGCCGTCGAGCAGCACGTAAACCAGCACGCCTGCGGCGAGCGCCCCGGCGCAAAGCAGCGTTAACAGCGGCAGTGAAAGCAGCAGTTCAGTCATCCGAATGCCCCCGCAGGCTGTGCGGCGTCACGCCGCTGCCGGTTTGCGCCGCCACGGCCGGGTTGGCGTCGGGCGTGTCGTCGCCCGGCGGTTTCGCGAGCAGGCGCAGCATAAACCCCATACCCAGCGCGAAAACCAGCAGATAGACCACCACAATCGCGACAAACGAGCCGAGCACCAGCGACGGCGCGATGGGCGAGGCGCTCTCGCGGGTCAGCAACTGCCCGTAGACGGTCCACGGCTGGCGGCCCGTCTCGGTGACGACCCAGCCTGCGAGCATCGCGATAACGCCCGCAGGCGCCATCGCCACCATGCCGCGTTGCAGCCAGCGCGCCTCCCATAACCGGCCACGCAGCCGCACCACCAGCCCGGCGACGCCAAAGAAAATCATCAGAAAGCCGAGCCCGACCATCGCGCGAAACGCGAAGAACACGCCGGGCACCCAGGGCAGTTCGTCCGGCGGATATTGATTCAGGCTGTGAATGGTGCCGGTGAGGTTGTGGCGCAGATAGAGCGAACCGACGGACGGGATCGCCACTTCAAGGTGATTGCGCCGCGCCTCCATATCCGGGATCGCGAACAGCCGCAGCGGCTCGCCTTCGCCAGGCGGCGGCGGGTTCCAGCTGCCTTCCATCGCCGCCAGTTTGACCGGCTGGTGATCGCGGGTGTTTTCGCCATGCAGATCGCCCACCACCGCCTGTAAGGGCGCGAGCGCGAACAACACCCACAGCCCCCAGGAGAACATTCGCCGCGCGCCCGGCTGTTGCGGGCGTTTGAGCAGGTGCCACGCGCCAACCGCCGCCACCAGGCACGCGGTGGCAAGCAGCGCGGCGATGGACATATGCATCAGCCGGTACGGAAAGGACGGGTTGAAAATCACGGCCCACCAGTCAACGGGCTGAAAACGGCCATCGGGCCCGATGATGAAACCTGCGGGCGTCTGCATCCAGGAGTTCGCCGACAATATCCAGAAGGCGCTGAACAGCGAGCCTGCCGCCACCACGCAGGTGGCGAGAAAATGCACCCATGGGCGCACTTTCCCCATGCCGAACAGCACCACGCCCATAAAGCCCGCTTCGAGGAAAAACGCCACCAGCACTTCCATGTACATCAGCGGCCCCATCACGGCCCCGGCGCGGCTGGAGAGCTCGCCCCAGTTGGCGCCGAACTGAAATTCCATCAGCACGCCGGTGACGACGCCGACCGCGACGTTCAGCGCAAATACCTTGCTCCAGTACTTATAGAGATCGAGATAGATTTGCTGCCTGCGCCACAGCCACAAGCCTTCCAGCAGCATCAGCCACTGCGCGAGGCCAATCGTCAGCGCCGCCAGCACGATGTGAAATCCAATCGTGAAGGCGAACTGACTGCGCGCCAGAAGCAGCGCGGTTTCCGGGCTAATCATCGTCAGGCATCGCTCGGCTTGCCGGTAAACGATGAGATGGGTTTATCCACCTCCTCTTCCATCCGGCGGGAAAAAGCTTTCAGACCGTTCAGCAGCGGCGTCAGCGAGCGCCACAGCTCGTCGTCATGCAGCATTTTCCAGGCGCCGCGCGCGCCCGGCGCGTCGGTCTGTTCGCTTTCAGGGCGTTCTTCTTCGCGGCTCAGCTCCGCGGCGAAATCGCGCACGCCGAAGGCGAGCTTATACATCCGCTCCGGCGGAATGGTGGAGAGCGCCATCAGCAATACAGAGATATTCTGAATAACGTTCAGCGAGCCTTTGCGGCTCAGACCGTCGATGATGACCTTGATCCACTCGTTGTTGGACGCCACCAGATCGTTGGTCAGGCGCAGCACGCCATGTTCATGCAGCGTCTGGAGCAGACGTTGCAGCTCTTCGTCCGCCGTCGGGCCGATGTGCGGCGGCTCGGGCTGATAGTCAATCGCTTTGGCCATTAAAATTTCTCCGGGTGAGGTTCCTGCTCGGGCGGCAGGCGATAATCGTCACGCTGCCATTTCTCTTCGACCGGCACGCCCGCCATCGGCGTGCGGGCGCCGTAGCGGAAATTGTGCCGCGGCAGCGGGGAAGGGTGCGGCGCGCGGGAGCGTTTCTCCATTTTCACCGCCAGCTCCTTATACGCGGGCGTATTGACGTCGGGATCGTGGTGCTCGCCGGTGAGCGCGTTAATGCCCGGTTTGCCCTGATGGATGGAGATAAAGAGCGAGGCGCCCGCCACGCGATCGGTGATGACCACCGGCACCTCCAGCGAGCCGCGCCGCGAGGTGAGCGTCACCCAGTCGCCCTCGCAAAGTTCACGCTCAGCGGCAAGCTGCGGGCTTATCTCCACAAACCAGTCGGGCGACAGCGAGGTTGTGCGCCCGCCGCGGCCGCTCTGGTTGGTCGACTGGAAATGTTCCAGCATGCGTCCGTTGTTAAGCGCCAGATCGTATTCGTCATCCGGCGCTTCGGCGGGCGGCTGCCACTTCAGCGGGTAGAGCACGGCGCGGCCGTCCGGGAAATGAAACCCGTCGGTGTAGAGCAGCGGCGTGCTTTCGCCGTCGGGCTTCACCGGCCAGAGCTGGGAGTTCCAGCCCTCAAGGCGCTCATAGCTGACGCCCGCGAACAGCGTGGCGATACTCGCCGCCTCCGCCATAATTTGCGACGGGTGCGTATAGCCCCAGTTGTGGCCCATACGCGCCGCCAGCTCGGTCAGAATGCGCCAGTCCGGGCGGCTGTCGCCGAGCGGCGGCATGGCTTCATAAAAACGCTGAATGCGCCGCTCGGTATTCACGAACGTGCCGTCTTTTTCGATGCTCGGGCAGGCGGGCAGCACCACATCGGCGAACTGCGCGGTGCGGCTTAAAAAGAGATCCTGCACCACCAGGAAATCGAGGTCGGTAAAGCCCTCGTGCACGTTAGTGCTGTCGGCGTCGGAAAACGCCGTCTCTTCGCCAATGACATACATGGCGCGAACCTGTTTCGTGCGCGCGTGCTCCACCATCTCGAAGTTATCCGAGCCCACGTCCAGCGACAGTTTTTCCGGCGCGACCCCCCAGGCGTTCGCCCATTTGGCGCGTACCTTTTCATCGCTCACCGATTCATAGCCGGGATAGTAGTTTTTCAGACAGCCGAAATCGCTCGCGCCCTGTACGTTATTGTGCCCGCGCATCGGGTAGCCGCCCGTGCCGGGGCGACCGTAGTTGCCGGTGACCAGCAGCAGGTTGGAGAGCGCCGTGCTGGTGTCCGCGCCGTGGCTGTGCTGGGTGACGCCCATCGCCCAGACGATGCAGACGGACGGCGCGTTGCCGATAAGCTCGGCGGCGGCGGTCAGCTCATCCACCGTCAGCCCGGTAATGCCGGCGGCGAAGTCCAGCGTGAACGGCGCGAGTGACTGGCGGTATTCGTCCACCTGGTTGACGTGCGCTGCAAGAAACGCCTCGTCGGCGTAGCCGTGGTCAAACATATAGCGCGCCATCGCTGAGGCCCAGACCATATCGGTGCCGGGGCGAATGCGCAGGTAACGGTCGGCACGCTCGGCCATTTCGTGACGGCGCGGGTCGACCACCAGCAGTTGCTGCCCGTGATGTTTTTTCGCGGCCTTCATGCGCGCGGCGATCACCGGATGGTTCTCGGCAGTGTTGCTGCCGACAATCACAATCAGCGACGCTTTATGCAGATCTTCAATGGTGCCCGCGTCGCCGCCATAACCGACGGTGCGGAACAGCCCTTTGGTGGCCGGGTTCTGGCAGTAGCGCGACGAGTTATCGACGCTGTTCGTGCCAATGATGAGGCGCGCGATTTTCTGCGTCAGATAGGCTTCTTCGTTGCTGCCCTTACTGGAGCCGATAAAGCCGATGGCCTGCGGCCCGTACTGATCGCGGATTGCCAGCAGGCGGCGCGCCACCAGCGCCAGCGCCTCGTCCCAGCTCGCCTCGCGAAACCGGTCGTTCTCGCGGATGAGCGGTGTGGTGAGGCGTGTTTTATCGTTGAGGAAATCCCAGGCGAATTTGCCCTTCACGCAGGTGGAGATGCCGTTGGCGGGCGCGTCGGCGACCGGCTGCACCTTCAGCACGTGGCGGTCGCGCGTCCAGATTTCAAAGCTGCACCCGACGCCGCAGTAGGTGCAGACCGTTTTGGTGCGTTTGATTTCCGGCTGCCGCCAGTGCATGTCCATCACCGAAATACCGGTAATGATCTCCGCTCCGGTGGTGTTTTCGATGGCTTTCACCAGGTCTATCATCGGGCGCTTGAGCGTCTGCTTCATGCTGGTAAACGGCCCGGCGTCCGGCTGCATGGTTTTCTCAAGCAGCGCGTTGCAGGGGCAAACGGTGACGCAATGCCCGCAACTCACGCAGCTGGAGCCGGCGATGGTGTCGCCGCCGTCCCACAGCACGCGCGGGTGCGCCATGGTGTAATCGATGCTCAGCGTCTCGTTGACTTCGACGTTCTGACACGCCTCCACGCAGCGCCCGCACAGAATGCACTGATCCGGGTCGTAGGTGTAAAACGGGTTGGAGTGGTCTTTCACGTAGGGTTTGCGCTGATATTCGTAGCGCTGAATCGGGATATGCATGTCTGCGACGGCGTTGTGCAGGGTGCAGTCGCCGGTGTTGTGTTCGCAGACGGTGCAGTAGAGCTCATGTTTGGCGAGCAGCCTGTCCATCCCTTCGTGCTGCGCCGCCTGTGCCTCGGGCGTGCGGCTGGCGATTTCCATGCCCTGCGCGCTTTTCAGCGTACAGCCGCGCACCAGTTCGCCCTGATATTCCACCCAGCAGACATCGCAGGTTTGCATCGGCTCAAGCGAAGGGTGGTAACAGACGTGCGGCAGCTTTACGTCGCACGCCGTCAGAAAATCGATAAGCGGGATGTTCGCCGGGCCCGTCAGCGGCCTCCCGTCATAAAACAGGGTACAGAGCGACTCTTGCATTGTGCTTCCTCAAACGTGCCTTGCCAGTGCCGCAGGCATGCGCCGCAGCGAATAAGAGCGGCTTCTCCGGTGGGGAGGCGCTCTCGTTATAGTGACTTAAAGGTAGTAACCGCCCTCCGGCTTCGCCAGGCGAGGGTGTTGCGAAGTATGTATGGGGTGAATGACTCACGCGGGCAGGGCGGCCCGGTTGGGGATAAGTGGCTGAGCGCGCGACGGCTTTTGCAATTTCCATCGCTTCCCGGTATAACGTTCAGTTATGGATGTTTAGACGTCTGAACGTATAGAAGGGTTTATGCAGGAATCGCAGCAGCTACAACGCACCATGAAGGCCCGTCATCTGGTCATGCTCTCGCTGGGGGGCGTTATCGGCACGGGGCTGTTTTTTAATACCGGCTATATTATTTCCACGACCGGGGCGGCGGGCACGCTGCTGGCGTATCTTATCGGCGCGCTGGTGGTCTGGCTGGTGATGCAGTGTCTCGGCGAGCTGGCTGTCGCCATGCCGGAGACCGGCGCGTTTCACGTTTACGCGGCGCGCTATTTAGGCCCGGCGACCGGCTATACCGTCGCCTGGCTCTACTGGCTCACCTGGACCGTGGCGCTCGGCTCAAGCTTTACCGCCGCCGGGTTCTGCATGCAGTACTGGTTTCCGCAGGTGCCGGTGTGGATCTGGTGTCTGGTCTTCTGCGTGGTGATTTTCGGGCTTAACGTCTTCTCCACGCGGCTGTTCGCCGAGGGCGAATTCTGGTTTTCGCTCATCAAAGTGGTAACCATCGTGGCGTTTATCCTGCTGGGCGGGGCGGCGATGTTCGGCATTCTGCCGATGAAAGACGGCTCGCCCGCGCCGCTATTCCACAACCTGACCGCCGCAGGCTGGTTTCCTGCCGGGACGCTGCCGATTCTGATGACGATGGTGGCGGTTAATTTCGCGTTTTCCGGCACCGAGCTTATCGGCATCGCGGCTGGCGAGACTGAAAACCCGCAGCAGGCCGTGCCGGTCGCGATTCGCACGACCATCGTGCGGCTGGTGATTTTCTTCCTCGGCACCGTGCTGGTGCTGGCGGCGCTGATCCCGATGGATCAGGCGGGCGTCGTGAAAAGCCCGTTCGTGCTGGTGTTTGAGAAAATCGGCATCCCTTATGCCGCCGATATCATTAACTTCGTGATCCTCACCGCGATTTTATCAGCGGCTAACTCGGGCCTGTACGCCTCCGGGCGGATGCTCTGGTCGCTTGCCAATGAGCGCACGCTGCCGCGCGGTTTCTCGCGCCTTACGCGTCGCGGCGTGCCGCTGACGGCGCTGTCGGTGAGTATGCTGGGCGGCGTGCTGGCGCTGTTCTCCAGCATCGTGGCGCCGGATACCGTCTTCGTGGCGCTCTCGGCGATTTCCGGTTTCGCGGTGGTGGCGGTGTGGCTCAGCATCTGCGCCGCGCATTTTATGTTCCGCCGCCGTCATCTGGCCGAAGGTCGGGCACTCGATGAATTACATTACCGCGCGCCCTGGTATCCGCTGACGCCTGTCCTGGGCTTCGTACTCTGTCTTATCGCCTGCGTCGGGCTGGCGTTCGATCCTGGCCAGCGCATCGCGCTCTGGTGCGGGCTGCCGTTTGTGGCGTTCTGCTACGGCGCGTATTATCTGACGCAATTTTTCCGCACGCGCCGCACCGAGGAGCCTCGCCATGTCGCTGAATAACCCGTTAACCCCTCTTTTAAACCAGCAACCGTTTGTGGTGCTGGACGGCGCGCTGGCGACCGAGCTGGAAGCGCGCGGCTGCAATCTCGCCGACAGCTTATGGTCGGCGAAAGTCCTGATGGAGCAGCCGGAGCTGATTTACGCGGTGCATCTCGATTACTTCCGCGCCGGGGCGCAGTGCGCCATTACCGCCAGCTACCAGGCGACGCCTGCCGGTTTTGCCGCGCGCGGGCTGGATGAGGCGCAGTCGCGGGCGCTGATTGCGCGAAGCGTCGAGCTGGCGCGTCAGGCCCGTGAGGCGTTTTATAAAGAACAGCCGGATGCCGGGCCGCTGCTGGTGGCGGGCTCCGTCGGGCCGTATGGCGCGTATCTGGCGGACGGTTCGGAATACCGCGGCGACTATGCGCTCTCTGCGGCTGAGTTTGCGGATTTCCATCGCCCGCGCGTGGAGGCGCTGCTGGCGGCGGGCGTGGATCTGCTGGCCTGCGAAACGCTGCCGTCGCTCTCTGAAGCCCGTGCGCTCGCCGCGCTGCTGGAAAGCTACCCGCAGGCGCGCGCGTGGTTTACCTTTACGCTTCGCGACAGCGGCCACATCAGCGACGGGACGCCGCTTGCCGACGTCGCGGCCGCGCTCGCGCCGTATCCGCAGATAGTGGCGCTCGGCATCAACTGCGTGGCGCTGGAGAAAACCACCGCCGCGCTGGCGCATCTGCATGACGCCACCCGGTTGCCGCTGGTGGTTTACCCGAACTCCGGCGAGCAGTATGACGCAGTGAGCAAAACCTGGCATCACAGCGGGCACGCCTGCCAGACGCTGGCGCACTATCTGGCGGAGTGGCGCGCGGCGGGCGCGGCGCTGATTGGCGGTTGTTGCCGCACCACGCCTGCGGATATCGCGGCGCTGAACGCGCAGCGTTGAGCATCATTGCCGGGTGCGCTTCGCTTACCCGGCCTACAAAATACGCAGCATGTAGCATGTAGGGCGGGTAAGCGCAGCGCACCCGCCATTTTTACCAGAGGATGGCCTGAATTGTAGGGCGGGTAAGCGAAGCGCACCCGCCAGTTGGGAAGCGCGAGCAGGACACATATAAGAGGCCGGTGAAATCGTTCCGTTCGCCATCACGTCATTTCCCTCTGTGCCTTTCTCTCACGCGAACGTGCAAAAGGGGCTCGCCGCCGCCCCCTCTGCAATCCCGGCTCCCGGCGGAAATCGGCCCTCATGGGCCGATTTTTTTTAGCCGGAGCAAAACCATTCCCATTACCGTTAATTTATTTTGAAATGTAGGGCGGGTAAGCGAAGCGCACCCGCCATTTTTACCAGAGGCTAACCTAAGACTCCTTCACCGCTTCCCACCGCACAAAATTCGCTAACCTTTGCCGGTTTTTTTCTAAAAACGATTCGGCATTAACGATGCTTTTTTATTCCTTTATCTGACGTCCCGCGCCGGAAATACTGCCCCTATAACAAGAGACTACAGGGGCAGACAGTATGGCAATCACATCGCGTATTACGCTCATCGGCGCGCTGGCGCTGTGGGCATTTCAGGCACAGGCGGTGGACGTCACCGTCGCTTACCAGACGTCCGCCGAGCCCGCCAAAGTGGCGCAGGCGGATAACACCTTTGCCAAAGAAAGCGGCGCCACGGTGGACTGGCGTAAATTCGATAGCGGCGCCAGCGTGGTGCGCGCGCTCGCCTCAGGCGACGTGCAGATAGGCAATATCGGCTCCAGCCCGCTGGCCGTCGCGGCAAGTCAGAATGTCCCCATCGAAGTCTTCCTGCTCGCCTCGCAGCTCGGCAACTCCGAGGCGCTGGTCGTGAAAAAATCGATTCGCACGCCGCAGGATCTTATCGGTAAACGCATCGCCGTGCCGTTTATCTCCACCACGCACTACAGCCTGTTGGCGGCCCTGAAACACTGGGGTATCCGCCCGGATCAACTGAGCATCGTTAACCTTCAGCCGCCCGCCATTATCGCCGCCTGGCAGCGGGGCGATATCGACGGCGCCTACGTCTGGGCGCCAGCCGTCAACGCGCTGGAAAAAGAGGGCACCGTACTGACCGACTCCTCGGAAGTCGGGAAATGGGGCTCGCCGACGCTGGATGTCTGGGTGGTGCGTAAAGATTTCGCCGAAAAACACCCCGACGTGGTGACCGCGTTTGCCCGCAGCGCGCTGGCGGCCCAGCGGGGATATCTCGACGATCCCGACGGCTGGCTGAAGCAGCCGGATTATCTGGATAAGCTCGCGCGCTTAAGCGGCGTGCCGCAGACCGATGTGCCGGGGCTGGTGAAGGGCAATACCTACCTTACCGCTCGCCAGCAGGTGGAGCAGCTTAACGGGCCGGTGAATCAGGCGATTGTCGATACCGCCGCGTTTTTAAAAGCGCAGGGCAAAGTGGCGCAGGCCGGGCAGGATTACCGCGCGTTCGTCACCGATCGCTTTGTGAAGCCGCTGGCTCAGCCGTAAGGGGGCGCGATGCTACAGGTCTCTCACCTTCACGCCAGTTTCGACGACAAGCCCGCGCTTGCCGATATCAGCCTGACGCTCAATGACGGCGAGCTGCTGGTGGTGCTCGGCCCGTCCGGCTGCGGCAAAACCACGCTGCTGAATCTCATCGCCGGGTTTTTACCGGTGGAAACCGGCAGCATTACGCTCGACGGCCGCGCCGTCACCGGGCCGGGCGCCGACCGCGGCGTGGTGTTTCAGCATGAAGGGCTGCTGCCGTGGCGCAGCGTGCTCGATAACGTCGCGTTTGGGTTGCAGCTTCAGGGCGTCGGTCGTGAAGCACGCCGCGCGCTGGCGCGGCAGATGCTCGCGAAAGTGGGGCTTGAGGGCGCGGAAAATCGGTTTATCTGGCAGCTTTCCGGCGGGCAGCGGCAGCGCGTCGGCATCGCCCGCGCGCTGGCCGCCGACCCGCAACTGTTGCTGCTGGATGAGCCCTTCGGCGCGCTGGACGCCTTTACGCGCGAGCAGATGCAGACGCTGCTGCTGCGCCTGTGGGCGGGGAGCGGCAAAAAAGTCCTGCTGATTACGCATGACATCGAAGAAGCCGTGTTTATGGCGACCGATCTCGTGCTGCTGTCGCCGGGGCCGGGGCGCGTGCAGGAGCGGCTGAGCCTTGATTTTGCGAGGCGGTTTGTCGCGGGCGAACCGGCGCGCGCGATCAAATCCGATCCGGCGTTTATCGCCCGTCGCGAATATGTCCTGAACCGGGTCTTTGAACTACGGGAGAGCGCCCATGAGCGTACTGATTAACGATAACGCAACGCGTGCGCCGGTGCGCCGCCGCCGTGTGGCCGCGCGTCCGGTGACGATAAGCCTCGCCACGCTTGCCACGCTGCTGGCGCTCTGGTGGGCGGCGACGGCGCTGCAACTGGTGAGTCCGTTGTTTCTGCCCGCACCGCAGCAGGTGCTGCGCCAGCTCCTGACGATTGCCGGGCCGCAGGGCTTTATGGACGCCACGCTCTGGGCGCATCTTGGCGCGAGTCTCGGCCGGATGCTGACCGCGCTGCTGGCCGCGGCGCTTATCGGCATTCCGGTAGGCATCGCCATGGGGCTGAACCCGACGCTGCGCGCTATTCTCGATCCGCTGATCGAGCTATACCGGCCCATTCCGCCGCTCGCCTATCTGCCGCTGATGGTTATCTGGTTCGGCATCGGCGAGACCTCCAAAGTGCTGCTGATCTATCTGGCGATTTTCGCCCCGGTGGCGATGTCGGCGCTCGCGGGCGTAAAAAGCGCGCAACAGGTGCGCATTCGCGCCGCGCAATCCTTAGGCGCGAGCCGCTGGCAGTTGCTGTGGCATGTGATTTTGCCCGGCGCGTTGCCGGAGATTTTAACCGGCCTGCGCATCGGGCTTGGGGTCGGCTGGTCGACGCTGGTCGCCGCCGAGCTTATCGCCGCCACGCGCGGGCTTGGGTTTATGGTGCAGTCCGCCGGTGAGTTTCTGGCGACAGACGTCGTGCTGGCGGGCATCGCGGTGATAGCCCTGGTGGCTTTTATTTTAGAACTGGGGCTGCGCGCGCTGACGCGCCGTCTGACGCCCTGGCATGGAGAAACGCAATGAGCGAACGCATAACCATCACGCCGCTGGGGCCGTATATCGGCGCCCTGGTTTCCGATATCAACCTGGCGCGACCGCTGAACGACAGCCAGTTCGAGCAGCTGTATCACGCGCTCATTCGCCATCAGGTGCTGTTCGTGCGCGACCAGCCGATGACTCCGCAACAGCAACGGGCGCTGGCGATGCGCTTTGGCGATCTCCATATCCACCCGGTTTACCCGCATGCGGAAGGGGTGGAGGAGATTATCGTGCTGGATACCCATAACGATAACCCGCCGGATAACGATAACTGGCACACCGACGTGACCTTTATCGATACGCCGCCTGCGGGCGCGATCCTGGCGGCCAAAGCGCTGCCGCCCACCGGCGGCGATACGCTCTGGACGAGCGGCATCGCGGCTTTTGAGGCGCTCTCCGCGCCCTTTCAGCAACTGTTAAGCGGCCTGCGCGCCGAACACGATTTCCGTAAGTCGTTCCCGGAGTGGAAGCATACGAAAACGGCGGAGGAGCATCAGCGCTGGCTCACGGCGGTGGAGAAGAATCCGCCTCTGTTGCACCCGGTGGTGCGCACGCATCCGGTGAGCGGCAAACAGGCGCTGTTTGTGAACGAAGGCTTTACGACGCGCATTGTCGATGTGTCGCCCAAAGAGAGCGATGCGCTGCTGAGTTTTCTTTTCGCGCACATTACAAAGCCGGAGTTTCAGGTGCGCTGGCGCTGGCAGGAAAACGACGTGGCGCTGTGGGATAACCGCGTAACGCAACACTATGCCAACGCCGATTATCTCCCCGCCCGGCGCGTGATGCACCGCGCGACGATCCTCGGCGATAAGCCCTTTTACCGGGCCGGTTAATCTGCGGGCGCTACGGCGCCCTTTCTTTTACGCAGCGCTTGTACATTCGGTTACACGCCGATACCAATCACTCACTGAAGCGGCGGTATGGGTTCTCTATAGTGATTTCCAGAGCCCCGACGCGGGGTAACTAAAAGCCAATTCGAGGGTATAGAGATGAAAAAAGTATTAGCGCTGGTTGTTGCCGCCACTATGGGTCTGTCTGCTGCTGCGTTCGCTGCTGATAACACCGCTGCACCGGCTCCGGCTGCTGCTGCAACCACCACCACTGCTGCGCCGGCTAAAGCGCCTGCGGCTAAAACGCATCACAAAAAATCGCATAAAAAAGCTGTTGAGCAGAAAGCTCAGGCTGCGAAAAAACACCACAAAAAAGCCGCTGAGCAGAAACCGGCTGCTGAGCAGAAAGCCCAGGCTGCTAAAAAGCACCACAAAAAAGCGGCCGCTCAGAAACCGGCTGTAGAGCAGAAAGCTCAGGCTGCGAAAAAGCACCACAAAAAAGCAGTAAAACATGACGCTGCTAAACCGGCTGCCCAGCCTGCTGCATAAGTTGTACGATTCCCCCAGTAATTAAAAACACCCGGCTTGCCGGGTGTTTTTTTATGGCTGGCGTTCAGGCTGGCTGACTGGTGGGTGCGGCTTCGCTTACCCACCCTACGATGAGCATTGTTCTGTTTGTAGGGCGGGTAAGCAAAGCGCACCCGCCGTTCGGGGTTTCTCGATCTCGTTCAGAAAGAGCGTCGGTATGAGAGAATATATACCAGGGCGGTGAATAGGTTCCGTTCGCCATAAAGTCACCTTCATATGGGCGCTTTGCTCACGCGAACGTGCAAAGGGGGCTCGCCGCCGCCCCCTTTGCAATCCCGGCTCCCGGCGGAAATCGGCCCTGAGGGGCCGATTTTTTTTAGCCGGAGCAAAACCATCCACTTTACCAACCGATTAACGCCCGCGCGGAAAAAACGGTGGGTGCGCTTCGCTTACCCACCCTACGGGCGAAACATAATTTGTAGGGCGGGTAAGCGAAGCGCACCCGCCAACAACACCGATTACGGCGATTCAACCGCGGGCGCAGGCGCGCCGATATACCGCTCCCGACGTGACGCTTTAAGACGCGTTAAATCCACTAACACCAGTCCGTCCACACAATCGTTAAACGCCGGATCGCTGCCGAAATCGATAAACTGCACGCCGCCGGGCTCGCACAGCTCTGAATATTGCTTGTAAAGCGGCGGAATACCGCACCCCAGATTCCCCAGCAGCGACTTCAGCCGCGTTAAATCTTCCTGATAACTTTCGCCGCCAAACTGCGCCAGCGCCTCCGGCAACGACACCGGGTAAGGGCGGCGCGAGGCGGCGAGCGGATGCTGCGCCGGGAACCAGAGCCGGTAGAACGCCACCAGCAGATCCCGCGCGGCAGGCGGCAGGCCGCCGGATATCGACACCGGCCCGAAGAGATAACGGTATTGCGGGTAGCGCGCCAGATACGCGCCGATGCCCGACCACAAATAATCGAGCCCGCGACGTCCCCAGTACTGCGGCTGGATAAAGCTGCGGCCAAGCTCAATTCCCTGGCTTAAGATCGCCTCCATCCGATCGTCATAGTGAAACAGGCTGTAGCTGTAAAGCCCCTGCGGCCCGCGCTGCGCCACCTGGGGCGCGGTCGGGATAAACCGGTACGCGCCGACAATTTCCAGCGCCGCGTCGTCCCACAGCACCAGATGCCAGTAATCGTCATCATAGGCGTCGGTGTCGCGCCGTTTGCCGCTGCCTTCGCCGACGGCGCGAAAGGCGATTTCGCGAAGCCGCCCCAGCTCGCGCAGCACCGGGGCTTCTTCCATGCCGTTGCGTCGCCACAGATAAATCGTTTTGCCGTCCGGCGTCTCGCCCAGCGTCTCCGCCTGGGCCAGCGCCCGGCGCAGCACGGCCCGGTCTTCCGGGCGTGCGATGGCGCATTCGGTTTTAAAGCAGCCCGGCTGCCCTTTGCCGAGACGCGACACGTGCAGGCGAAAACGCGCCGCCGTGTCGCGCGGGTGCGCGTTTGCGTCATGCCAGGCGCTCCACGGAATTCGCTCGCCGATATTGACCGGCAGCGTCGTGCCGCGTTTGCGAAACATCTCGCGAATAAGCATCAGCATGGCGAGCGGCGGGGCGACCAGCGCCGCGCCATAGAACGCGAGACTGTTGCGCCCGGCGATATGCACCGGCAGCACCGGCGCGTGGTAGCGGCTCGCGAGCTTCACGAAACCGGCGTTCCAGACGCCGTCCTGAATGCCGTCGAGGCCGGGGCGCGATACTTCGCCGGACGGAAAGAAAATCAGCGCGCCGCCGCGCTCAAGATGCGCTTCCATCGCTTTAATGGCGGTTTTGCGGCTGCGGTTGCCGATGTTATCCACGGCGATAAAGAGCGACGACAGTGGCTCCAGATGGCTCAGCATCCGGTTCGCCACCACGCGTACGTCGCGCCGCACGCGGGAGATGGCATAGAGCAGCGCCAGTCCGTCGGCGGTGCCGGTCGGGTGGTTGGCGACGACAACCAGCGGGCCGTTATCCGGGATCTGCTCAAGCGACCGGGCCGGAAGATCGCAGCGAATATCAAGATGTTCCAGCACCTGCTCGACCATATCGAGCCCTTTGAGATGGCGATGCCGGGCGGCGAATTCCTGAAACTCTTGTTCATACAGCAGGCGTTTGAGCGTTTTTTTAAGCCAGGGGGCGGGGGTTTTCTGCGGGTAGAGATCGTCAAGAACGTTATCGATGCTGAACACGGTTGTGTCTCCTCGGGAACCGTCTGCGAACAGTGATAGACCCGGAAGATGACGGCCCGATGTCAGGGGCGTGAAGGAACGGTCACAGCGTGCTGAGGAGGAGACAACGCGGCGGACAGAACGCCCGCCGCGACAGGTCAGAGAATGTTTTTCTCGGCCAGATCGAGCGCGAAGTAGCTGAAGATAAGATCCGCGCCCGCGCGCTTGATGGCGCCGAGGCTTTCGAGGATCACTTTCTCTTCGTCAATCGCGCCCGCCTGGGCGGCGAATTTGATCATCGCGTATTCGCCGCTTACCTGGTAGGCGCCGAGCGGCAGGCTGGTGCGCTCGCGCACGTCGCGCAGGATATCGAGATAAGCGCCCGCCGGTTTGACCATCAGCGCGTCCGCGCCTTCGGCTTCATCCAGCAGCGATTCGCGGATGGCCTCGCGGCGATTCATCGGGCTCATCTGATAGGTTTTGCGGTCGCCTTTCAGCGCGGTGCCCGCGGCTTCGCGGAACGGGCCGTAGAACGATGACGCGAATTTGGTGGAGTAAGAGAAAATCGCGGTGTCCGTGAAGCCCGCGGCGTCCAGCGCCTGGCGAATGGCTTTCACCTGGCCGTCCATCGCGGCGGAGGGCGCGATAAAGTCCGCGCCCGCGGCGGCGGCAACCACAGCCTGACGGCCCAGGTTCACCAGCGTCGCGTCGTTATCCACGCCGTGTTCACACAGCACGCCGCAGTGGCCGTGGCTGGTGTATTCGCAAAAACAGGTGTCTGACATCACGACCATTTCCGGCACGGCGTCTTTGGCGATACGCGACATGCGCGCCACCAGACCGTTTTCATTCCAGGTGTCGCTGCCGCACTCGTCGGTGTGGTGCGAAATACCAAAGGTCATTACGGAGCGGATGCCCGCTTTCGCAATACGCTCAATTTCACGAGCGAGGTATTTCTCCGGAATACGCATCACGCCCGGCATCGCGGCGATCGGTTTGTAGTCGTCCAGCTCTTCCTCAACGAAAATCGGCAGCACCAGATCGTTGCGGCTTAACGAGGTTTCTTCAAACATGGCGCGCAGCGAGGCGTTCTGACGCAGGCGGCGCGGGCGGGAACTCAATGAAAAATCGGCCATAATTGCTTCTTATCAGAGAAATGGGACAGGCTTTATTTTAACCCGAAACAGACAGGGATGTTTGACGATTGTGGGCGCTAAGTCACGCGCCGCCGCAAGGGACAAGGCCTGCCGGGGAGTTTGCACGGGCAGACCCTGACGCGCGCGTTATGAAACGCGTTCCTGGAGCAGCTCAATCAGGCGCTCCAGCGCGAAGACCGCGGCCTGATCGATAACGGTTTTCGGATCGCCGTTGAAGTGACGTTTTTCCGCTACGGTTTCCCCGTCAGGCATACCCCAGCCAAACCACACGGTGCCCGGCGGCGTGCCGTCTGAGCCGCCAGATGGCCCGGCATAACCGCTTACCGCGAGGCTGACATCTTCGCCCGAGCGCTCGCGGGCGCCGGCGGCCATTTCATGCACCGTCTGCTCGCTGACGGCGGTATACAGGCGCAGCGTCTCTTCTTTTACGCCCAGCATGCGCTGCTTGGCTTCATTGGTGTAAGTGATAAAACCGCTCGAATAAAACGCAGTGGTATCTTCGGTGGCGCACAGGGAGTAGGTCACAAGCCCGCCGGTGCAGGATTCCGCGGTCGCCAGACGAAGCTTGTGCTGACTGAGCCAGATACCGGCCTGTTTCGCGGCGTGCTGAAGTTTTTCGTTCATTCGATTCACGTTCTCCATGCCATTAAGATATTCACATTATAGATGAGTATTACGCAGGTAATGGGAAAAGTGCCGGTAACGCAGCGGCGCGCTTTTTTTATAAGTGGTGGCTATTTTATTTTTTAAGCCAATAATCCATGGCAGGATATTAAAATGGATAATCATTTTGCGGCGATTTAAAAAGCCTGCAGAAGACCAGGCGAGAGCGCAAAGGGCGATGAGGAAAAACCAGGTTTTATTCTTAAAGAATAAGCGAGTGTGGAACCGTACAATCCGTAAAGAAGAATTGAACCTTTAATTTTCCAGCGTGCATAATTTTGTCGTTAATACATCACGCTTGTATTACGGCACACCATTTGATGGACCAACTTTGTGACGTCCCTGAGGAGGGATGATAAATGCACTCCTGGAAAAAGAAACTTGTAGTCTCACAATTAGCCGTGGCCTGCACGATGGCTATCGCTTCTCAGGCCTCCGCTGCCACGGATATTTCAGGCAAAAGCTACGACACGTTTTATTATGACGGCGGCATTATGTATCAGGGCTATGTCGGTTACGATTATGGCGCTGATTATTATAACGGCAATATTTATCCGCAAATTTCCGGCGCGCATGTCGATGGCGTTATTTCCACCTGGTATCTCGATGACGGCACCAGCAATAATGCTAACCGCAACGCGCTAACCATTAAAGACAGCACCATTCACGGGATGATCACCTCTGCATGCATGACAGACAACTGCGATAACCGCACCGGAGATTATCGCTATAATCGTCTCGCATTAACTGTCGATAATTCCACCATCGACGATGATTTCGAACACTACACCTATTATAACGCCGACGATAAAACGACGGCGTCTCAGGATATTTTTAACCTTGGCACCGCTATTACGCTGGATCAGGAAACCGATTTGGTTATCCAGAATAATTCCCATGTCGCAGGTATTACTCTGACGCAGGGGTATGAGTGGGAAGATAATCAGGACGTCACTTCTTCTACCGGCGCAAATAGCAGCGAGATTTTTAATAACAGCATTGTGGTAAAAGATTCTGTTTTGAGCTCCGGCTCATGGACGGATGAAGGCACCGACGGTTTTTATGGCCACACCGGTAAAGCCAGCGATTACGACAACGCCATTACCGCTGACGATATTGCGCTGGCCGTGGTCGCCAGTCCGGGGGCGGATAACGCGATGCAGACGACGGCCGCTTTCGATCGGTCAACGATTAACGGCGACATCTATTTCGAAAGCACCTTTGATGAAAACTTTGGCGGTTATGACCGCACCACGCTGGATGAAAACGGCAACCCGGTGACCACGCACGTTGACGCTTATGACGTGAACGGCGACGGCACGCTGGATTCCAACGGCTGGGATAACACCGACCGCCTGGACGTGACGCTCACCAACGGCAGTAAATGGGTAGGCGCGGCGATTTCTAACGTGGAAGCGACCGCCGAGCTGTATGACTATCAGCCGAACAGCCTCTGGCCTGGCTCTACTTTTGGCATCGAAGACAGCGACACCGCGTTTAACGAAGCGGGCCACGTGACGGGGAACGAGGTTTACCAGAGCGGTATTTTCAACGTGACGCTGCAAAACGGCTCCGAGTGGGATACCCGCAAAGCCTCGAACATCGACGCGCTGGCGGTCGATAACTATTCGCAGGTGAATGTCGAAAGCTCATCGCTGCTGGCGGATTCCATCACGCTGACCAATGCTTCAACCCTTAACATCGGCGACGATGGCGCGGTGGCGACGGATTCACTGACGCTGGACAGCGGCAGCCAGGCGACGCTCACGGAAGATACCGCGTCGCTGTACGCCAACACGCTGACCATCGATAACGGCGCGCAGCTCAATCTCGGGCTCGGCCAGGTGGATGCCGATAATGTCGTGCTGACCGACGACGGCGTGCTGAATGTGGCGAGCCGCGACTACGTGCTGGACGCCTCCCTGAATAACGCGCGGTACGTCACCAACGATCCGAATCAGCCGGATTATGACGAAGGTGTGATTGCGCTCAATTCAGACGGCCATCTGGCGGTGAACGGCGATGTGGCGGGCAATTATCGGGTGCGTATCGATAACGCCACCGGCGCGGGCGCGGTCGCGGACTATAACGGCAACGAAGTGCTGCGCGTATATGACGATAACGACGCCACCTCGGCGCGTTTTACCGCCGCCAACAAAGCGGATTTGGGCGCGTACACCTATGAAGCGCAGCAGCAGGGCGACACCGTGGTGCTGAAACAGCGCGAGCTGACCGACTACGCCAATATGGCGCTGAGTATTCCTTCCGCCAATACCAATATCTGGAATCTGGAGCAGGATGTGCTGAGCACACGCCTCGCGCAGGGACGCCATACCCCGGCGGATACCGGCGGCGCGTGGGTGACGTACTTCGGCGGCAACTTTAACGGCGATACCGGCGAGCTGAGCTATGACCAGGATGTGAATGGCCTGATGGTCGGTATTGATAAACAAGTGGAAGGCAATCACGCGAAATGGATGATCGGCGCGGCGGCAGGCTTTGCGAAAGGCGATATGGACGATCGTACCGGCAGCGTCGATCAGGACAGCCAGTCCGCGCGCCTGTACTCTTCCGCGCAGTTCGCTAATAACGTGTTCCTCGATTCCAGCCTGAGCTACAGCCATTACAGCAATGACCTGAGCGCGGTGATGAGCAACGGCGAAGCGGTGTCCGGCGATGCGTCCTCTGACGCCTGGGGCTTTGGCCTGAAACTGGGCTATGACTGGCAGTTTAATCAGCAGGGCTACCTGACGCCGTACGCCAGCATTTCCGGGCTGTTCCAGGATGGCGACGGCTATCAGCTGAGCAACGACATGCGCGTCAACAGCCAGTCGTATGACAGCCTGCGCTATGAGCTGGGGGCGGATCTCGGTTACACGTTCAATTACGGTAACGATCAGGCCTTCACGCCTTACGCGAAACTGGCTTACGTCTATGACGACGCAAACGGTAATAACGCCGACGTGAACGGCGACAATATCGATAACGGCGTTGAAGGCTCCGCCGTGCGCGCAGGGCTTGGCGGTAAGTTCAGCTTCACGAAAAACTTCAGCGCCTATGCCGATGCGAACTACCTGGGCGGCGGCGATGTGGATCAGGACTGGGCCGCCAATGTCGGCGTCAAATATACCTGGTAATCTCGTCAGTTAGCGTCAAAAGCTGCCTGTCCCGCGCGGACAGGCAGTTCCCTCCAACACACCTGAAATGGATATCTCGCGTGTTAGATCTGGTCAAACCCTTACATCATCTCGACGCCCTTCAGCGTCATCTCGGCCCGGCAGGAACGCCTTTTGATATTGACGCCCATTGTGAGCTTTCGTTTATCAACGAGCAGGGCGAGCAGCAGTGCTGGTTTTTTAAGGAAGGAAGCCTCAATGTCTGGCGTGAGCAAAACCATATCCACGTCGATTTAATGACCTCGCCGCTCTATTTAAGCTTTTCCGACGCGGTGATCCCGGATCCGCTGCGCTATACGCTGGTGACCGAAACGCCGTGTCGCGGTTTTCGTATGCCGGTGCGGCGGGCTATCGATATCATCGAACACCGCCAGCTGTGGAAAGCCTTCTGCCACTGGCAGACCTGGCTGATGCGCTGGTTTGAGTGGCGCGACGCGCAGTTTATCGGCACCACGACCTATTCGCAGATCCGCGCCACGCTCTTGACGATGGCGGGCTGGAGCCCGGAGGTGCGCGCTCAGGTCGGCGTCATTCACCATATTCAGAACCACACCCACATTTCCCGTTCGGTTATCGCCGAGGTGCTCGCCGAGCTGCGCAAGGGCAAATACATTGAGATGCAGAAGGGAAAGCTGGTGGCGGTGAATAAGCTGCCGCTCAATTACTGAAAGACAACGGCGCCGCGGGGGCGCCGTCTGGCGATTACAGGGCGGGCGTCTGGCGCGGCGTGTTGCCGCTAAGCTCAGTCACCAGATCGTTTACCCCGTCGCTCATGTTGGTAAAGCGCGTCAGCGGCGAGCGGGTCACCACCACAAAAGCGCCGATATTGCTCTGCGGCACCATTGCCATATAGGTGATAAACCCGCCGCCGCCGCCAGTTTTCTGAATGATGCCGGGGCGGCCGTCTTTCGGCGCCATGTAGACCCAGCCCAGCCCCAGCGCGTCCGCTTTGCCCGGCACATCCATGCCGATGACGCGCGTAAGCTGCGTGCGCTGATAAATAAGCGTCTGCATGCGGTCTGCCTGCGCGCTGCGGCGATGGAAATCGGACGCCAGGAACTGCTGCATCCAGCGCATCATATCGTCTGGCGTGGAGTAAACGCCGCCGCTGCCGATGGCCGCCAGCGTGTTATTGCACGGGCTGGCGCCTTTTTCCGCCACCATCAGGCGCTTGCACTGATCGGGCGACGGCGTAAAGGTGGTGTCTTTCATGCCGAGCGGGCGAGTTATCTGCTCTTCAAACAGCTGGGTGTAAGGCTTGCCCGCGGCGTTAGCCAGCGCATCGGCCAGCAAGTCGAAAGCCAGATTAGAATAAGAGGCCGTGGCGCCAGGCGCCGCTTTTAACGTGGCGGTGGAAAGCCACTGCCAGCGCTGTTCGCGCGTCGGCCAGACAAACACCGCGCGTTTTGCCGCGCCGCCGGGCTGTTCGCGGGGCAGGGCGCTGGTATGCGTGGCGAGGTTCACCAGTCTAATCGGCTCGCCCTGATACGTCGGCACGCGCGCGCCGGGCGGCGCGTAGCGGCTTAGCGGATCGTCAAGCTTCACCACGCCCTGATCGAGCATTTTCACCAGCATTTCGCTGGTCATCAGTTTGGTGAGCGAGGCGATGCGGATAACCGAGTCGAGCTGCGGGCGCACGTTATTGCCGGGGCGCGTTTCGCCGAAGCTTCGGAACACGCGCTGGTTGCCGTCAATCACGACAATCGCCATGCCGGTCGCGCCGCTGCCGTAGAAAATATGGTTAGCGTAACGGTCAACGATATCGGACGCGAAGACCGGGTCGGGCGAGGTTGGCGCGGCCTGGGCCGCAGAAAAGGCTGCGCTTATCAGCAGGGCGCAGGAGAGCAGACAACGTTTCAACGAAGCAATCCATTCAGTGAACGAGAATAGAGGGTATTTATACTACTGCGCGCGGATCTGCAAAGGCCGGAAAAGCGCGTCAACGACCGAAAAAACGTAACGATGCGTAACAGCTCGTTTTTTTGCGCAAAATTTTTCCAGCGGTGCTTCGCGTATCGCCTGTGATAATCTCCTGCTTTCCCTGAAAAGGAGTGCGTGATGGCTGTACCACGGGTTGTGATGGTTATCGATATGCAGAACGGCGTTTTCGCCACGCCGCGTTTTGACCGCGAAGGGCGCGTCGCCCGCATCAATCAGCTGATGGCGGGCGCGGAGCAGGTCATCATTATTCAGCATACGGAGCCGGGCGGGCTGGAAGAAGACTCGCCGGGGTTTGCGTTTCTGCCAGAGCTTAACGTGCCGCCGAATGCCTTACGCGTGACCAAAACCGCCTGCGACGCCTTTTACCGCACGCCGCTTGAAGCGCTGCTGCGCGAGCACAATATCAGCGCGTTTGTGGTATGCGGCTGCGCCAGCGACTACTGCGTGGATACCACCATCAAACAGGCGGCGAGCCGCGGCTTTCAGCTGACCATCGCCCGCGACGCCCATACCACCGCCGATCGCCGCGCGGCCACCGCCCCGGTGCTTATCGAGCATTACAACGACGTGTGGAGCACCCTGACGGTGCCGGACAACCCGCTGCGCGTCGTGGCTACCGACGATATTTTGCGCGCCTGGCAGGCGAACTAAACGGCGCGCGTTTTGTCTCAACACGTCGCAGAGGGCTGGCGCGCCGTTACACGTCCGGAAACACTCCGGGCGGCGCTGTCGTCGTCTGCGGCGTTACACTCAAGACCCCCTGCCGCGAGGGCAGGACACAAGCCATACAGCAACAGCAAAAACAAAAATATTTGCAGGAGTGATTGATGTTTAAATCCTTTTTTCCTCGTCCCGGCGCTTTTTTTCTTTCGGCGCTGATCTGGGCGATGATTGCCGTCGTCGTCTGGCAGATGGGCGGCGGCTGGCTTGCCGAACGGTTTGGCGTGACGGGCGAACTGCCCATCAGCGCGGCCCGTTTCTGGTCGGGCAATTTTATCCTTTTCTACGCTTACTACGCGCTGTGCGTGGGGCTGTTCGCCGCCTTCTGGCGCGTCTATTGCCCGCACCGCTGGCAGCGCTGGTCGGTGCTGGGTTCGGCGCTGCTGATCTTCGTCACCTGGTTTATGGTGGAGCTGAGCGTCGCCATTAACGCCTGGTACGCGCCGTTCTTCGATCTGATCCAGACGGCGCTCGGCGCGCCCAATAAAGTCAAAATCGGCCAGCTTTACAGCGGTCTCATGGTGTTTCTGGGGATTGCGCTTATCTACGTCACGGTCGGCGTGATGAATAACTTCTTTATCAGCCACTATATTTTCCGCTGGCGCACTGCCATGAATGAATACTACATGGAGCACTGGCAGCGTCTGCGCCATATCGAAGGCGCCGCGCAGCGTGTGCAGGAAGACACTATGCGTTTCGCCTCCACGCTTGAAGATATGGGCGTGTCG
Organism: Cronobacter sp. EKM101R; assembly: GCF_963888145.1. Lineage (NCBI taxonomy): Bacteria > Pseudomonadati > Pseudomonadota > Gammaproteobacteria > Enterobacterales > Enterobacteriaceae > Cronobacter > Cronobacter sp. EKM101R. The sequence continues at coordinate 131,022 of NZ_CAWPHW010000023.1, forward strand.
CTGCTGAAAGCCGTGATGACGCTGATTGCTTTCCTGCCTGTGCTGGTGGCGCTCTCGCCGCATGTGAAAGAACTGCCGGTCGTGGGCGAAGTGCCTTATGGGCTTGTGATCGCCGCGATTGTCTGGGCGCTGATGGGCACCGGCCTGCTGGCGCTGGTCGGGATCAAACTGCCGGGCCTGGAGTTTCGCAACCAGCGCGTTGAGGCGGCCTATCGTAAAGAGCTGGTTTACGGCGAAGACGATCCGACGCGCGCCGATCCGCACACGGTGCAGGCGCTGTTCAGCAACGTGCGCTACAACTATTTCCGGCTCTACTTCCATTACACCTATTTCAACATCGCCCGCATTCTCTACCTGCAGGTGGATGCGATTTTCGGCCTGTTTTTGATGTTCCCGTCGATTGCGGCAGGGTCGATTACGCTCGGGCTGATGTCGCAGATAGGCAACGTGTTTGGCGAAGTGCGCGGCGCGTTCCAGTATCTGATTAGCTCCTGGACCACGCTTGTGGAACTGATGTCTATCTACAAACGTCTGCGCAGCTTTGAACGCACGCTGAACGATAAACCTGACCCCGAACCTGAAGCGCAGGAAGCGCTGTAAGGGCGTTTGCCGCTGCGTCTTCGGAGCGATCCGCTTTTCGCGGCGGCAAAAACGTGGCAGGGTAAACGCCCTGAACCCCGCCAGACAGGATTATCATGGCCGCCACGTTTGTCTTGCCCGCCCGCTTTCGTCCTCTTACGCTCGTCGCGCTGCTGACGCTCGCGGGCTGTACCAGCCAGACCACGACCACCGAAAAGGGCGCGAAACCGCTCGACGTGCGCGCCGTGGTAAAGCAAAAAATGCCGGCGAGCGTGAAAGACCGCGACGGCTGGGCGCGTGACATCGCCCGCGCGTTTGAGACGCAGAAAATCCCGGCGACCGAAGAGAATATCTGTTCGGTGCTGGCGGTGGCGGAGCAGGAATCGAATTACCAGTCCGACCCGCAGGTGCCGGGGCTTGGCAATATCGCCTGGAAGGAAATTGAGCGCCGCGCCGGTAAACTGCACATTCCCGCCTTTGTGGTGCGCACCGCGCTGCTTATCAAATCTCCCAACGGCAAAAGCTACAGCGAGCGGCTCGATAACGTGAAATCCGAGCGCGAGCTGAGCGCGATTTTCGATGATTTTATCGGCATGGTGCCGCTCGGCCAGACGCTGTTTGGCAACTTAAATCCGGTACATACCGGCGGGCCGATGCAGGTCAGCATCGCGTTTGCCGAGCAGCACGAACGCGGCTATCCGTATGACATTGACGGCACGCTGCGCCAGGAGGTCTTTACGCGTCGCGGCGGGTTGTGGTTTGGCATTTACCATCTGCTGAACTATCCGGTCGATTATTCGCGCCCGCTCTATCGCTTCGCGGATTTCAACGCGGGCTGGTATGCGAGCCGCAACGCGGCGTTTCAGAATGCGGTCAGTAAAGCGAGCGGCGTTAAACTGGCGCTTGATGGCGATTTGATTCGCTATGACAGCAATGAGCCGGGCGCTACCGAAAACGCGGTGCGTAAGCTTGCCGACAGGCTGGATATGAGCGAGAGCGAGATCCACCGGGCGCTGGCGAAAGGGGATAGCGAGGATTTCAGCGACAGCGCGCTGTACAAAAAAGTCTTTGCGCTGGCGGATAAACGCGCGGGCCGCGCATTGCCGCGTGAGTTACTGCCAGGTATTCAACTGGAAAGCCCGAAGATCACGCATAAGCTCACCACAGCGTGGTTTGCAAAGCGTGTGGACGACCGTCGGGCACGCTGTATGAGTAAAGGTTAAAAGCGACGACGTCGCAGGCGGAAGAAAAACGCCATGACCATCGCAAAGACGCAGCCTGCGAGAAACGGCACCAGTGCAAAGATGGTGCCGACAGCGAGCCCCATTTTGATTTGCGGACGACCGTTTTCCTGCATTTGCATCAGATTATCCAGAACGCCTGGCGCATGCACCACGACATTCAGGAGTTGCGCGCCAACCCAGAAAGAGAACAGTACAAACAGCGCGTAGGCGAGGTTGCCGAGCGCGGTGGATCTTCCTGGTTTCCCGGCGATTATGGGTTTGGGTAACGATATCTCAGCCATACAGACCTCCGGGGATTTTACCTTCGTACTGGCGTCACGCCAGGGTGCTACAAGGGGAAGTTTGGCAGGAGATTTTATTTGTCAATATCGGATTCGTGGTAATTTGGCGGGCAGATTACTCCTGAATGTCAAAATTATGTCGATTCTCACATTTCTGTAACTCAATTAATAAATGCTTAACATTCGGACTTTTCTTGCCTCACAACGCGTTATTACCGGTGCGCTTACGTCAGTTTACTGACGCTTTTAAACGTCTTTAAGCGTAACCGTAACGTGCGTCACACCGCGCGACGCGGGCCACAGACAGGCACGACGCGATATGCGAAGATGCTTTTTTTGACGCTTTCGGAGTAACCATGCAACTCTCTGCCAAAATTCGCCGTGACTGGCACTATTATGCGGTCGCTATAGGCCTGATTTTTATTATGAATGGCGTGATTGGTCTGCTGGGATTTGAGGCGAAAGGCTGGCAAACCTATGCGGTGGGGCTGGTGACCTGGGTTATCTGTTTCTGGATAGCGGGCTTTATTATCCGCCGTCGCCCGGAAGCACCGAGCGCGGCGGAGGCAGAAGAGTAACGCCTGGCGTTTAGCCGGTGATGGAGCTTTTCAGCGCCGCATCGGCCTGATGGCGCTCCAGCGCCAGCTCAATCAGGCGGGTAATCAATGGCTGGTAACCGATACCGCTCGCCTGCCACAGCTTCGGATACATGCTGATATTGGTAAAGCCCGGCAGCGTGTTGATCTCATTAATGATCACCTCGTTGTCCGGCGTCAGGAACACGTCAACGCGCGCAAGACCGGCACATTCCAGCGCCTGGAACGCGCGAACCGCGATAGCGCGGATCTTCTCATTCACGTCAGGCGCGATATCCGCAGGCACCACCACGCGGGCGGCCTGATCGTCGATGTATTTGGTGTCGTAGGAATAAAACTCGCTGCTCACCACGATCTCCCCACAGGTGCTCGCCTGCGGCTCCTCGTTGCCGAGCACCGCGCACTCGATTTCACGGCCTTTAATGCCGGTTTCCACCACCACTTTATGATCGAACTCAAACGCCAGCGCGACGGCCGCGTGATACTGCGCTTCGTCGTTAACCTTACTGACGCCGACGGAGGAGCCCTGGTTCGCAGGTTTGACGAACAGCGGCAGACCAAGCTGCGCTTTTACTTCCGCGAAGGTGATGCGCTGGCGGTTCGCGCGGGTGAGCGTAATAAAGGGCGCGACCGCAAGACCGGCGTCGCGCAGCAGACGTTTGGCGACGTCTTTATCCATGCTGACCGCCGAGCCCAGCACGCCGGAGCCGACAAACGGAATGTTCGCCATGCGCAGCATCCCCTGCAGCGAGCCGTCTTCGCCGAGCGTGCCATGGACTATCGGGAAGATAACATCCAGCTGCGGCAGCGCCTGGCGGTTGTCTGATTCGATGAGTTGCTGCTGGCTGAGGCCCGGGATCAACGCGACATTTTTCTCGGAGCGGTGCAGTGCAATGCGCGCCGGATCTTCGGCGTTCAGCAGATAGCGGGACGCGTCGTTCACATGCCACTGGCCCTGTTTATCAATGCCCAGCAGCACGACGTCGAATTTTTCTTTATCAATCGCATCGACGATATTTTTCGCCGACTGAAGCGACACCTCGTGCTCCGCCGATTTTCCGCCAAACACAATGCCCACGCGCAGTTTTGCCATTTTTACAACCCATCCTCAAAGCAGACGAAAGTCCACAACATAGCACGCCCGGCAGGCGGATTCATGTGGTTCGTGGCGCGCAGCGGCGTGGTGTGGCGCGCAGCGGTTATACTTTGATTTTGTCTCTGGTTTTCTGGCGGTGGCATGGCGAAAAAAGGGATAGCGATGGTGACAACCCTGGCGTTAACGGCGCTCGCAGGCGTCTGGCTGTATGACTATTTGCCGGCCTGGTATAACCCGTTCGCGCCGCTCTCGCCGCTCGATCCGCCCACCATGGTGACGCGCTACAAACTGCGCCAGATGGCGAATAACCCACAGGCGTGCCTGGCGCTGCTCGATGAAGCCCGCAAGCGGGATATGATCCAGTACCGTGTACAGAACGCCACTAAGGGCGACTGCCCGCTGGCGGCGCCCGTGCGGGTGTTACGCTTCGGCGAGGTGAAGCTCAGCAGCTCGTTTCTGGCAAGCTGTCCGCTGGCGCTCAGCAGCGCCATGTATGTACAACAGCAGGCGAAACCGATTAGCGCGTCGATGATGGGCAGCCCGCTGGTGCGCATCGACCACTACGGCAGCTACGCCTGCCGTAATATCTACCATCGCGCCAATGCGCGCTTAAGCGAACACGCGACGGCGGATGCGCTGGACGTCAGCGCGTTTCGCTTCGCCAACGGCCAGCAGATAAGCGTGCTGAAAGGCTGGAAGGAGAGCGGCCCGCGCGGCGACACCCTGCGCGCCCTGTTCGGCCAGAGCTGTCTCTACTTCGGCAATGCGCTCGGGCCGGACTACAACGCCGCTCACGCCAACCATTTTCACTTAGGCATGCGCGGCTTCGGCATCTGCCGCTAAGGATAATCGTCGGCGCCGGGCGCGCTTTGGTGTGATAAATGTCACAAATGATTTTATATTAATAATAAGCGTCCAAAATATTACAGGCCGCACATGTGCGCACTTACACGGCGGCGCATCCTGATACCCTGACTCATCATTAATTTAGATATATTGCGCGTATGGAATCCTGGAAGGTCAATCTTATCTCCGTCTGGTTTGGTTGTTTTTTCACCGGCCTTGCCATCAGTCAAATCCTTCCGTTTCTGCCGCTTTATGTCGCCGAGCTCGGCGTGCAGTCGCACGAGGCGCTGTCGCTCTGGTCAGGGCTTACCTTCAGCGTCACGTTTCTGGTTTCCGCTATCGTCTCGCCGCTCTGGGGGAGCCTTGCCGACCGCAAAGGCCGCAAGCTGATGCTGCTGCGCGCCTCGCTCGGCATGGCGGTGGCGATTTTACTCCAGGCGTTCGCCACCAGCGTCTGGCAGCTCTTCGCGCTGCGCGCGCTGATGGGGCTGACGTCCGGCTATATTCCCAACGCGATGGCGCTGGTGGCTTCCCAGGTGCCGCGCGACCGCAGCGGCTGGGCGCTCAGCACGCTCTCCACCGCGCAGATAAGCGGCGTGATCCTGGGCCCGCTGATGGGCGGTTTTCTGGCCGACAGCGTCGGGCTGCGCCCGGTGTTTTTGATTACCGCGCTGCTGCTGATGATAAGTTTCGCGGTGACGCTGTTTCTGATTAAAGAGGGCGTGCGGCCGACGCTTGCCAAAGGCGAACAGCTGAGCGGCAAAGCGGTGTTCGCGAGCCTGCCGGCGCCGTGGCTGGTGCTGAGCCTGTTTATCACGACCATGGTTATCCAGCTCTCCAACGGCTCCATCAGCCCCATTCTGGCGCTGTTTATCAAAGAGCTGACGCCAGACAGCAGCAATATCGCCTTTTTAAGCGGGATGATCGCGGCGGTGCCGGGCGTGTCGGCATTATTGAGCGCGCCGCGTCTTGGACGATTAGGCGATCGCATCGGCACCGCGCGGGTATTGATGGCGACGCTTATCGTGGCGGTGGTGCTGTTTTTCGCGATGTCGTTTGTCACCTCGCCGATGCAGCTCGCGGTGCTGCGCTTTCTGCTCGGCTTCGCCGACGGCGCGATGTTCCCGGCGGTGCAGACGCTGCTGGTGAAATACTCCTCCGATAACGTGACCGGACGTATCTTTGGTTATAACCAGTCCTTTATGTATCTCGGCAATGTGCTGGGGCCGCTGATGGGGGCCGGGATCTCCGCCGCCGCAGGTTACCGCTGGGTATTCATCGCCACGGCCATCGTGTTGCTGATTAACGTCTGGCAGTTCGGCACGGCATTAAGAAAAAACGCACGTCGTTAATAACAGAGCCGCCGCCTGGCGGTGAATTAATGGGCCCAGTAAGAACAGACGGTGAACCTTTTTTCTGCCGCGCCCATATTTTGCCGGTAAAACGTTTCGCTGACAGCGATTTTTTGTGGCGCCGCACAAAACCGATGCGATGGTAAAAAAAGCCGTTGCGATCACTAGGCAACCTCAATGGGTAATGATAACTTCTTGCCAACAACTTCACGGGAAGACAGTTATGAAAAATCTTATAGCTGAACTACTGGTCAAGCTGGCAGAAAAGGAAGAAGAATCTAAAGAGTTAGTGGCTCAGGTCGAGGCGCTTGAAATTGTCGTCACTGCTCTGCTGCGCCATCTGGACAACGAGACGCAACAGACGCTGATTGCAAGCGTGGAAGGGGCGCTGGACGGCGTTCAGCCTGAAAGCAATGTGCCTCAGCGTGATACCGAGCTGCTTCAGCAATACGTAAAAAAGCTGCTGCGGCACCCCAGAACCTGAGCGTATAACGGGCGAGCCGCGTTATTTTAGTGTCATCGGATTCTGTTACGCTTACCTGCTGTATTATCCGCAGGGGTTTATTCCGGCACGCTTAACACGCTGTTGTCTGAATAAACGCATCGCCTGCGGATATTCCTTTCTTTATTCTGTTGTGCCAGCGCAATGGTGCGGATAATACGCGGCTGTCTGCCGCGTTGTCGCGCTCATACTTTTTTCTTATTGCTCATGCCGATAATTATCCGGGTGGTTATACGCTGGCGCGTAAATATATTCTCTCCTGCCTTATACGCTTATTTTTTTTGGTACGCCTGGCGCGTTGCATAATAATGCACAGCGATTTTTCTGCGCTGTCCGGGTGATGGCGTGGCGCAGGCTGCGCGTACTTCCAGCACAGGCCGTAGCGAGGGAGCACGCGCTGTGAACAGAACCAGAAAGCTCTCTGATTGTCCATGAGATAAACGGCGGATAGCAGATGCGTTGTTTAAAAATTGTCGTGCTGAGTCACATTAAATCGCGCCATGCGGGGTTATATCGCGAGGTGAAGCGATTTTTCGGTTTTATAACCTTCATCACAAAACGTGATGCCACAGCAATTTTATCCATATCTACGGCGTTTCCCGCCTGACGATTTACCGGCGTTACCACTACCGTTATGGCAATGGCCGATTGCCTTTAACGGGAGAAAAAAGATGTCCTCGGTAAGTGAAGTCACGCCTGCTGCCAGCGCTCAGGAACGTAAAGCGCGCCGCATGAATCTGTTTGTTTCTTTTTCCGCTGCCGTCGCGGGCCTGCTGTTTGGCCTCGATATCGGCGTTATCGCCGGGGCGCTGCCCTTTATCACCGATCACTTCAGCTTAAGCAGCCGCGCCCAGGAGTGGGTGGTGAGCAGCATGATGCTCGGGGCCGCGCTGGGCGCGCTGTTTAACGGCTGGCTCTCGTCGCGTCTCGGGCGTAAGTACAGCCTGCTCGCGGGGGCGGCGCTGTTTATTATCGGATCGATTGGATCAGCCTTCGCCCATTCGCTGGAAGTGCTGCTGGCCGCCCGCGTCATTCTCGGCGTGGCGGTCGGGATCGCCTCTTACACCGCGCCGCTGTATCTCTCTGAAATGGCCTCTGAGAAAGTGCGCGGCAAAATGATAAGCCTCTATCAGCTGATGGTGACGCTGGGCATTCTGCTGGCGTTTCTTTCCGATACCGCACTCAGCTACAGCGGCAACTGGCGCGCCATGCTTGGCGTACTGGCGCTGCCAGCGGTGGTTCTGCTGGTGATGGTGGTGTTTTTGCCCAACAGCCCGCGGTGGCTCGCGGCCAAAGGCATGAACATCGAGGCGGAAAGGGTGCTGCGAATGCTGCGTGATACCTCGGAAAAAGCGCGTGAAGAACTGAATGAAATTCGCGAAAGCCTGAAGGTGAAGCAGGGCGGCTGGGCGCTGTTTACCGCTAACCGCAACGTGCGCCGCGCCGTGTTTCTCGGGATGCTGCTCCAGGCGATGCAGCAGTTTACCGGCATGAACATCATCATGTATTACGCGCCGAAAATCTTCCAGATGGCGGGGTTCGCCAGTACCGAAGAGCAGATGATAGCCACCGTCGTGGTGGGGCTGACCTTTATGCTCGCCACCTTTATCGCGGTGTTCACCGTGGATAAAGCGGGTCGTAAACCGGCGCTGAAAATCGGCTTTAGCGTCATGGCGATCGGCACGCTGGTGCTCGGCTACTGCCTGATGAAAGTCGACCACGGCGAAATCTCTACCGGCATCTCCTGGCTTTCCGTCGGCATGACCATGATGTGCATCGCGGGCTACGCCATGAGCGCCGCGCCGGTGGTGTGGATTTTGTGCTCGGAAATCCAGCCGCTGAAATGCCGCGACTTCGGCGTTACCTGTTCAACGACCACTAACTGGGTGTCGAACATGATTATCGGCGCCACCTTCCTGACGCTTATCGACCATATCGGCGCCGCGGGCACCTTCTGGCTCTATACCGCGCTGAACCTGGTGTTTGTCGGCGTCACGTTCTGGCTTATCCCGGAAACTAAAAACGTCACGCTTGAGCATATTGAAAAGAACCTGATGGCGGGCAAGAAGCTGCGCGATATCGGGCAGTGAAGCAACAAAAAGGGCTACTCGTGGTAGCCCTTTCTTTTTAGCCCTTACTGAGCTTTTCCGATTTGGCCATACACTGGGCCATCGCTTCTATCACCGCCGCGCGCATCCCGCGCTCTTCGAGCACCCGCACCGCTTCGATGGTCGTCCCGCCCGGCGAGCAGACCATATCTTTCAGCTCGCCCGGATGTTTGCCGGTTTCCAGCACCATTTTGGCGGAGCCCATCACCGCCTGCGCCGCGAATTTATACGCCTGCGCGCGCGGCATGCCGCCGAGCACGGCGGCGTCGGCCATCGCTTCGATGAACATAAAGACATACGCGGGCGCTGAGCCGCTGACGCCCACGACCGGATGAATCAGATATTCCGCGACCACTTCCGCCTCGCCGAAGCTTCGGAACATCGCGAGCACATTCTGGATGTCCTCTTCGCTGGCGAGCGCGTTCGGGGTGATGGAGGTCATTCCGGCCTGCACCAGCGACGGCGTGTTCGGCATGGTACGAATAATTTTACGATCGTGTCCCAGCACGTGCGCGAGCTGATCCAGCGTGATCCCGGCGGCGACAGAAACCACCAGCGAATCTTTATTCAGGCTGGAGGCGATATCGCTCATGACTTTAAGCATGATGTTAGGCTTGACCGCGCCAAACACGATGTCCGTCGCCTGAGCGACTTCCTGCGCGCTGGAGGCGGTGTTCACGCCAAATTCCTGCCTGAGCGCCTCCCGGCTCTCTTCCGACGGCGTATAGACCCAGACGTTTTCCGCCCGCGCCTGGCCGCTTGCCAGCAGGCCGCTGAGAATGGCCTTGCCCATATTGCCGCAACCGATAAAGCCTGTTTTCTTTTCCACAGCATCACTCCGTTTTATCGCGTCCAGATTCACATGCGCTATAGCTTAACGCGCTTTCCGGCAATCCGTTAAGGCTTCGGCTACGCTTATCCTGAATCCGGGAGGTGGGGAATGGACAAAATCGTTTCTGACGAAAGCGCCAGCCGCGACGCGCCGGTACGTGAGCATATGCACGCCCAGCGTATTGAATGGCGCATCCAGCGGGGCGGCAACTGGCTGCTGTTCGCGATTGTGTTGGTTGCGCTGCTGGGCGGGTTTTCCGACGGCTGGCTGAGTGAAACCTCGGCGACGAATCAGGAGAAAAGCCTGACCGTCGAGTATCAGCGTTTTCTGCGCGCCGAAAGCGACGAGCCGTTTGCGCTGCGCATTCAGGGGCCTAAAAATCAGCCGGTGACTATCGCGTTTGGCGGCGATTTTGCCGATCGCTTCGTGCTGCAAACGCTTCAGCCGCAGCCGGTGGTGACCCATACCGGGCAGCACACGCTGACGCTCACCTTCGCGCCGACGCCCGATGGCGCCCACGCCGTCTGGATAGTGACGCAGCCGCAGTCGGCCGGGCGCTTAACCTCCACCGTGACGCTGGAAGGCGCGTCGCCGGTGCATCTGACCCAGTGGGTTTATCCGTAGGAGAAGATCATGGACAGCGTATTGCGCGCCGCAGGCATGTACTTTCTGCTGCTGGTGGTGCTGAAAATCGCCGGTCGCCGCACGTTGCTGGAGATGAACTCGTTTGATTTCGTGCTGCTGTTAATCATCAGCGAGGCGACCCAGCAGGCGCTGCTCGGCAACGACTTTTCGTTTACGGGGGCGGCGATCACCATCATTACGCTTATCGTGCTTGATATTCTGCTGAGCTATGTAAAAAACGCGTTTCCGCGTCTCGATCTGCTGCTCGACGGCTCGCCGTTGATCCTGGTGGAGAATGGCCGCCTGCTGACCACGCGTATGAAAAAAGCGGGGATCTCGCGGGAGGATATTTTAAGTTCGGCCCGCACCAGCCAGGGGATCGACCGGCTGGAGGAGATAAAATTCGCCATCCTTGAGAAAAATGGCAAAATCTCCATTATTCCCGCCGACAATCAGGAGTCGTAATGCCAGTCTGGGTGGATGCCGATGCGTGTCCGAAAGTGATTAAAGAAGTGCTGTTCCGCGCCGCCGAGCGCACCGAAACGCCGGTGATTCTGGTGGCGAACCAGCCGTTGCGCGTGCCGCCGTCAAAGTTTATCCGCGCCCGCCAGGTGCCTGCGGGGTTTGACGTCGCGGATAACGAAATTGTGCGTTGCTGCGAGCCGGGGGATCTGGTGGTGACGGCAGATATTCCGCTCGCGGCGGAAGTGATAGCCAAAGGCGCCGTGGCGCTCAATCCGCGCGGTGAGCGCTACAGCGAAGCCACCATTCGCGAACGCCTGACGATGCGCGATTTTATGGATACGCTGCGCGCCAGCGGCATTCAGACCGGCGGCCCGGATGCCTTAAGCCAGCGCGACAGGCAGCAATTCGCCGCTGAACTGGATAAGTGGCTCAGCGGCCAAAAGCGTCAGGCTTAAACCCAATTGTCGTCGTCGCCGCCGAAATCGTCGCCGCCAAAGTCATCGCCGGCGAAATCGTTATTCCAGTCGTCGTCGCTGCTGGCAGGCACGTAGTCGTTGCCGTTGTCCTGTTGCAGCCCGGCGTCCTGGTTCAGGAACTGGCTGTCATCCGCCTGGTTGTAATCCTCAACGGCGTTCACCGGGCTGTTGTCCGCCGGTTGCGCCGGTTCGTTAATGATATTGACGATCTCCTCCGGCTGGCTGTGGCTGAACATGCTGGTCAGCATATTGCCGAGCACCACGCCGCCCGCCACACCTGCGGCAGTCTGCAAAGCGCCCGCCATAAAGCCGCCGCCGCGAGGGGCGTTATTGTACTGGCCGGGCGCGGCTTGCGGCGCGTAGCCCGCCTGCGGTGCGCTCTGGTACTGCTGCGCGCCGGGAATAGGGTCGGAGCCGCGCGGCGTCGCCTGCGGGCGCGGGGCTTCCGGCTCGCTCTTGTTGCCGCCGAACAGGCCCGCCAGGAAACCGCCGCTGCTCTGCTGACGGCTTGCTGAATGTTTCAGCTGCGCCACTTCGGCTTCGAGCGCCTGAATACGGCCATTCAGCTGTTTCATGGCCGCTTCCTGGATAAGCAGGGTCTGCGCCATATAATAAGCGGCGCCAGGCTGGTTGCGCATATGCTGCTCAATCCAGCGTTCGGCGTCCGCGTCGCGCGGCGCGCTGTTTTCACCGGCGGCTTTGAGTCGGTCAAAAAGCCCGTCAATCAGACGTTGCTCTTCAGATTGCATGATTCATCCCTCTGTCATTGAACGCGTCAATAGTTAAGTCTGGAGAAAAATCGCCGCTTGTAAATATCCGGCGCGTAAAGGAAATAAGAAATATGTAACCGGGTGCGGCGAACGGTGGGGTTGTGTTCACCGGGTGCTTTCAAGTATGGTGGGCGCGCCTGGCGAATGCTCGCCAGTGGTAGCGTGGCTTTACACCCTTAAGACAGAAGAAGGGTTGCGCGGCGCGGGCCGCCATTCATCTTTAACCTTTTTGTAAGTTTAAATTTACGCCTGTCTTGTGTACTAGTTTGTTGTTAAACTCACGGCTTACGGCCTGCTGTCTAACCCTTTCGCCTTGCGTGAAAGGTGAGGTAATCCATCCATGAATCAACCCATTTATTTAGTCGGCGCGCGCGGCTGCGGAAAAACCACTACCGGCGAGGCGCTGGCACGCGCGCTGGCATACGGCTTTGCCGATACCGACCGCTGGCTGCTGGAGCAGACGCAGATGACGGTCGCCGAGGTGGTGGAGAAAGAAGGCTGGCCGGGTTTTCGCGATCGTGAAAGCGAGGCGTTGCAGGCAGTCACCGCGCCCGCGACGGTGGTCGCGACCGGCGGTGGCATGGTGCTGCGTGACGAAAACCGCGAGTTCATGCGTGCGCATGGCATCGTGATTTATCTCAACGTGCCCGTCGAGGTTTTGGCGCAGCGCCTTGAGGCGTTCCCGGAAGCGGGCCAGCGCCCGACGCTCACCGGCAAGCCGGTGACGGAAGAAATTGCCGATGTGCTGGCGGTACGCGACGCGCTTTATCGTGAATGCGCCCACCATGTGATTGACGCCGCCGACGCGCCCGCGGTGATTGTTTCGCGCATTATTGACGCGCTGCATGTTGCCCATGCCAGCTAAGTGGCGGGATTGTCTATACTTAACGCTCCTCCCCGATAAATTAAGGAAGAGCTATGCCGACCAGACCCCCTTATCCGCGCGAGGCGCGCGTGGTGCCTGTTGAGAAAGGCGTACCGGGTAAAACCGTCACCAGTTATCAGCTGCGCGCCGATCACCCCGAGCCCGATTCACTTATCAGCGAACATCCCACCGAACAGGAAGCGCTGGACGCCAAGCGCCGTTACGAAGATCCGGACAAATCCTGACCGCGACCGGCGGCAGGCGCAGTCGTTGCGCTTACCGCCACTCCTAAAATCAGTAGCTGCCGCTTTGCATCACACCTTTTATCCAAAGCTAATGTTAACGATACGTTATGATTATTTTTCGGTAGCCTGCGGCAGGCTTTTCCCGGCTGTATGCGTAAGCTGCTACGCTTTTTGATTCATCTTTCGTTTTCGCTCAAGTATTCAGCGGAAAGTGTCGTTAACTCTTTGAGAGGCTGTAAACCAAGGCGATTAACATGCGTGCGACTCTGGCCATACTTACCCTCGGCGTGGTACCTGTCAGCGAGGTACTGCCGTTGTTAACCGAACATATTGATGAGCAGCAAATTACCCATATCAGCCTGATGGGGAAACTGTCGCGCGCCGAGGCGATGGAAGATTATGGCGCAACGGGCCAGGAAGAGACGCTCATCGCCATGCTGTCCGACGGTGAAAAAGCGACGGTCTCAAAAGCCAAAACCGAAAGGGCGCTGCAAAGCGTTATCGAAGTGCTGGATAACCAGGGCTATGACGTGATTTTACTGATGAGTACGCAGCGCTTCAGCGGTCTGCGTGCGCGCAACGCCATTCTGCTGGAGCCGGATCGTATTATTCCACCGCTGGTCTCGTCGATTGTCGACGGGCATCAGGTGGGGGTTATAGTCCCTGTTCCGGAGCTGATGGCGACACAGACCCGGAAATGGCAGGTGCTCGAAAACCCGCCGCTTTACTCACTCGCCAATCCGTTTTACGGCACCGAAGACGAGCTGGTCGGCGCCGGGCGCGATCTGCTGACCCGCGGGGCGGATGTTCTTCTGCTCGACTGCCTTGGCTTTCATCAAAAACACCGCGATCTGCTGCAAAAGGCGCTCGATGTGCCGGTGCTGCTCAGTAACGTCCTGGTGGCGCGACTCGCTTCCGAACTGCTTATCTGAGCGCCTCGCACAATTTGCGTGACAGCGCTCAGGCTGGCCCTCTATATTGTTTTTCCAACCATTTTTTCGATAAGGGCCTGCTTATGCTTCAGAGTAACGAATACTTTTCCGGTAAAGTGAAATCTATCGGCTTCACCAGCAGCAGTACGGGCCGGGCGAGCGTAGGCGTGATGGCGGAAGGGGAATACACATTCGGCACCGCGCAGCCGGAAGAGATGACCGTCGTCAGCGGCGCGCTCAATGTCCTGTTGCCGGGCGAAACCGAATGGAAAACGTTTGAGGCGGGGCAGGTGTTCCATGTGCCGGGGCACAGCGAGTTTCATTTGCAGGTGGCCGAGCCGACATCATACCTCTGCCGCTACCTGTAAGCGCGCCGCCCCGGGCGGGGCGACGCGAAGGCATCAGCGTTGGGCTTCTCCGCCCAGCGCTTCCACTAAGTTCTGAATCAGCGCCGCCAGTTCGCCCGTCATCAGCGTGAAATCGGCGTCAAAGCGTTGCGCCACATCTTCACGCGCAATGTCGTCGTTCTGATCGCGCAGCTCATCAGCAAATTTCAGGCGTTTCAGCGAGCCGTCGTCGCACAGCATAAACTGCACGCGCTGCTGCCAGTCGAGCGCCAGTTTAGTGACCACTTTACCCGCTTCGATATGCACCGCGATTTCGTCGCTCACCAGCTCCTGCTTTTTACAGCGGATCACGCCGCCATCTTCCAGTATGGCTTTAAGCTCTGCTTCATCCAGCAGCTGAAAACCCTGCGGCACGTTATTGGCGCGCACCCATTCGGTGAGCGTCAGCTCAATCGGGTTTTCCAGCGTCAGCGGCACCACCGGCAGCGAGCCGAGGCTTTTACGCAGCAGCGCCAGGGTATCTTCCGCTTTTTTGGCGCTCGCGCAGTCCACCACGATAAGACCCGTGGCGGTATCAATCCACATCATGGTCTGGCTGAAGCGGCTGAAGGCGCGCGGCAGCAGGGAATGCAGCACTTCATCTTTCAGCGAATCTTTTTCCGTCTTTTTAAGCTTGCGGCCTTGATCGGCCTCCAGACGGGCGATTTTCGCCTCCAGCGCCTGCTTGATAACCGGCGCGGGCAGGATTTTCTCTTCTTTGCGCGCGCAAATCACAATCTGGCCGTTAACGGCGTGGGTAAGCGCGTCGCTGCCGCCGCCCATGGGCGGCACCCAGCCGGTTTTCGCCATATCCTGGCTGCCGCACGGGGTGAAGGTAAACGCAGCTAACTGTTTTTCCATCTCATCCGCACGCAGCGCGGCGTCGCGGTTTAAACGGTAAACCATTAAATTTTTGAACCACAGCATGTTAATTTCCACGGCCTGGTAGTTAAACGCAGCGGGCATGATAACGAATCAGCCGCGGCGTTTCATTGCCTTTCACGGACAGGTTATCTACTCTCCTGGTAAGTCATTGAATATGAGGAAGCAGACGTGCGTATTGGGATCGATTTAGGCGGCACCAAAACCGAAGTGATTGCGCTCAGCGACGACGGCGAGCAGCGTTTTCGCCACCGCGTGCCGACGCCGCGTGACGACTATCCGCAAACTATCGAGACGATAGCCGGTCTCGTTGAGCTTGCCGAAAAAGAGACCGGCGAGCGCGGCACCGTGGGCGTCGGCATTCCGGGCACGCTCTCGCCTTATACGGGCGTCGTTAAAAATGCCAACTCAACATGGCTGAACGGCCAGGCGCTGGATAAAGATCTCAGCGCGCGGCTGGCGCGCGAGGTGCGGCTCGCCAACGACGCCAACTGTTTTGCCGTGTCGGAGGCCGTCGATGGCGCGGCGAAAGGCGCGCAGACGGTCTTTGCGGTCATTATCGGCACCGGCTGCGGCTCCGGCATTGCGCTGGGCGGCGCAAGCCATATCGGGGCCAACGGCAACGCGGGCGAGTGGGGGCATAATCCGCTGCCGTGGATGGATGAAGATGAGCTGCGCTACCGTGAAGACGTGCCGTGCTACTGCGGCAAACAGGGCTGTATCGAAACCTTTATCTCCGGCACAGGCTTTGCGACTGACTATCATCGCCTCAGCGGCCAGCCGCTCAAGGGCAGTGAAATCATCCGGCTGGTGGAGGCCCAGGACGCGCTGGCGGAGCTTACGCTCAGCCGCTACGAGATGCGGCTTGCGAAATCGCTGGCGCATATCGTCAATATTCTCGACCCGGACGTGATTGTGCTGGGCGGGGGCATGAGCAATGTCGACCGGCTCTATAAAACCGTGCCGCCGCTGATGAAACACTGGGTGTTTGGCGGCGAGTGCGAAACGCCGGTGCGCAAAGCGGTGCATGGCGATTCGAGCGGCGTGCGCGGCGCCGCGTGGCTCTGGCCCGTGGTGCGTTAATCTAAAAAGAAGGGGCGCAACGCCCCTTTTTTTATCGGCCTTAATCGACCTGATACTCCCGCGCCAGGCGGCTCACGCCAAGGCCGTTAATTTTTCTGACCTTAATCTGCACCGGGATACGCTCTTTCATCGCTTCCACGTGACTGATGACGCCGATGGTTTTGCCGCTGGCGTTCAGCGCGTCCAGGGCATCCAGCGCCGTATCGAGCGTCTGCGCATCCAGCGTGCCGAAACCCTCATCAAGGAACAGCGAATCGATACGGGTTTTGTGGCTCACCAGATCCGAAAGCGCCAGCGCCAGCGCGAGGCTCACCAGGAAGCTTTCGCCGCCGGAGAGCGTGCGGGTGTCGCGCACCGCGTCCGCTTGCCAGGTGTCCACCACTTCCAGCTCCAGGTCCTCGCTCAGTTTGCGTTTAAGCAGGTAGCGGCCATGCAGGCGCGTCAGTTGGTTATTGGCCAGCCACACCAGATTATCCAGCGTCAGCCCCTGGGCGAACTTACGGAATTTATCGCCTTTCTGCGAGCCGACCAGATGGTTGAGCTGGCCCCATTCATCGGCCTCGCGCCGCGCCTGGTCAATCTGCCCGAGAAGGGCGGCAAGTTGCGTGCGGCTCTCTTCATCCTGGCGCAGCTGCTGGCGCAGTTCGCCCTGGCGCGTGGTGTTGTCACGCAGTTGTTCCGTGATAACCGCCAGCGCGGCCTCGCTCTGACGGGCGTCAGCGGCGTCGTCCATCAATGCCGGGCGCGCGCTCAGGTGGCGCTCCAGCGCCTGCTGCGCTTGGGCAAGCAGCGTCTGCTGCGTCTCGCGCTCGCGCTCCAGCCGCTGTTTTTGCGCTTCGAGCTGACTGCGGATGGCCTCATCCAGCAGGGCGGCGACAAATGCCGCTTTATCCACAAACGGGCTGGCGGTAAGCGCCGCGTCGAAATCGTGCTGGGCGCTCTGGCAGCGTGCGCGCTCCTGCTCAAGCTGCGCGCCGAGCGTCTGCCACTGCGCTTCCAGCGATAAACAGCGCGTATGGATCTCCTGGCCCGCGCGCGGCAGTTCGTCTGCGGATAACGATGCCGCCTGCGCGTCGCCCTCCTGCGGCAACAGGGTCAATAGCGCTTCACAGGCGGAAAGCTGTTCACGCAGGCGCTGCTGGCGTTCGTGGTGCTGCTGCCAGCGGCGCGCCTCTTCTTCACGTTCGGCGAACCACGGCGCGGGGTTGTCATCATCCGGCGCGGGCAGGGCGAAGGCGTCGAGCTGGTCGCGCAGCGCGTTCTGCTGAGTCTGACAGGCGGCGTCCAGCGTGGTTATCTGACGCAGCGCGCCGTCAATAGCGGCGTCCAGCATCTGGCGCTCGCGCAGCAGATGCAACTGCTGTTCGCGGCGGGTCTGCGCGTCAAGCCAGGGGGTGAGATCCTCGCCCGGCGCATAATCCAGCGCGGCGGCGGCGCACAGCGTCTGCCATTGTGAGGTGAGCGCTTGCTCCTCTTCCAGCAGGCTTGCCGCTTCGCTTTCCTGCTGCTGGCGCTGTTTCATCAGCGCGTCGAGCTGGCCGCGCAGCGCCGCGCCTTCGGTGCCGAGCTGCTCTTTCTCCTGCTCAAGCTGCGCAAGACGCAGGCGGCTCGCGTCAGGCGTCAGCGCCTGGTACGCCTCAACGGCCGGGTGTTCGGTCGCGCCGCAGAGCGGGCAGGGGCTGCCGGGTTGCAGTCGCGCGCGCTCTTCAACGAGGCTCGCGATGCGCTGCTCCAGCTCGCACACCGCTTTCGCGCGGGTGACTTCATCCTGTTTGGTTTTGTAATCCTGACGCTTTTGCGCCAGCTGTTGTTCGGCGAGCTGAATTTGCGTATGCAGGGCGCTGGTGGTCTCCTGCAGGCGCGCTTTACGGCGCGTCAGCGGCGCGAAAGTTGACTGAAGCGTCGAAAGCTTCTGGCGCAGCGGCCGCTGGTCGTTAAGCTGCGCCAGCGCCTGAGCGGCGTCCTCCGGTGAGAGCGCCAGCCCGGCGTCCGGCAGCGCGTCGCGCTTGCGGCGGGTGGCGTCGAGCGTCTCGTTCAGCGCGCGCAGCTGCGCGCGATCGCGCTTTTGCTGCGCCAGTACCGCGCGCCAGCCCGCGAGCTCGCTGCTCCACAGGCGGTAGCGGTCATGCTCCGTCAGCCACTGGCCGAGTTGCGTGAGTTCTGCCGTCTGCGCCTGCGCCTGTTGCGCGGCGGCCTGGCGGATCTCCCGGCGGCGCTGCTGGCTTTCCTGTAAGCGAACGCTTACTTCTTCATGCTGGCGACCAGTGGCGGCAAGGGCGGTTTCCAGCTCCTGACTCCGCAGCCAGGCCGGGCGCAGTTTTTCCGCCGGTAGCGCCGTTTCAAGACGCGCCAGCTGAGGCGCCGCGGCCTGTAGCGCCTGATCCGCCGCCGCCGCCGCATGGCCCGCCGCGTCGAGCGCGCTGGCAAGCGCCGTGCGCTGCGTCAGCCACAGGTGTTCTTGCTGTAACTGGCGCTGGCGGGCGAGCAGCGTTTTTTCATCGTCAGTGAGCGCCTGCAAACCTGTGGTTAAGCTTTCGCGCTGCGCATCGTCCAGCAGCCGCACGCCCTGCGCCTGGGATTCGAGCTTCTCAAGCTGGCTGCGCGCCTCTTTATGCTGTTCGAAAATACGCGCCGAGACCTGGCCGTAGATTTCGGTGCCGGTCAGCTCCTCCAGCAGTTCGGCGCGGGCTTTGGCCTCGGCATTGAGAAAGGCGGCGAACTGCCCTTGCGAGAGCATCATGGAGCGGGTGAAACGGTCGTAATCCAGGCCCGTCAGCGCGGCTATTCTGTCGAGTTTATCTTTGATTTTATCGGCGACGATTTTGCCGTCTTCGCAGCGCGCCAGCTCCACGCGCGGCGCCTGCAGGTTGCCGTCCGGCAGGCCGCGCGCGCGGCTCTGGCTCCAGAACGCGCGCCAGGCGACGCCTTTGACTTCAAACTCCACCTCCGCCAGGCATTCGGCGGTGTCACGCGTCATCAGGTCATTCTGGCTTTGCGACAGCGCGTTCAGGCGCGGCGTGCGGTGGTAGAGCGCAAGGCAGATGGCGTCGAGCAGCGTGGTTTTACCCGCGCCGGTCGGCCCGGTGATGGCGAACAGCCCGTTGCTCGCGAACGGCTCGGCGGTGAAGTCGATTTTCCATTCGCCTTTCAGCGAGTTCAGGTTTTTCAGCCGCAGGGTTAAGATTTTCATGCTTCGTCCTCCTCGTGCAGGCTTTCCAGCGTGCGGGCGAAGAGCGTGCGCAACTGCGCTTTCTCCGGCTCCTCCAGGGCTTCCAGCTCCAGGCGGCGTTCAAATACCTCCTCCACCCCCAGTTCGCTGAGCGTTTCGGTGCTGAGCGTGCCGAGCGCGCGCTCGCGCATTTCGCGGCTGCGGCGCAGCAGAACGACTTCCACCGGCAGGCTTTCGGTCAGCTGGCTTATCTGGCGGTGCATATCATGCAGAAACTCGCCGGTGTCGATTTCGATATCGAGCCACACTCTGGGCTCGTCCGGCGCGTCGCGCCATTGTTCGAGCTGCGCGGTGATGGATTCCAGGCTGCCTTTCAGTACCGCCAGCGGCTGGCTGACCGGCACCGGCAGGGCCGTGACGTCGCGCAGTTTGCCGTCGGCGAATTCCACCAGATAAACGCTTTTCGCTTTGCCGGTTTCATCAAAGCTCAGCGCAATCGGCGAGCCGCTGTAGCGGATATGCTCGCAGCCCGCGACTTTCTGGGCGCGGTGAATATGCCCTAGCGCGATATAATCGGCGGGCGGAAAGCGGTCCGCCGGAAAGGCGTCGAGCGTGCCTATATAGATGTCGCGCACCGCGTCGCTTTTGGTGACGCCCACGGTGGTAAGATGGCCGGTCGCGATAATTGGCAGATTACGCTCGCCGCGAAGCTGGCAGGCGGCCTCATAGCTTTGCTGATAGTGCTGGCTGATGGCCTCCAGCAACTGCTGCTGTTTTTCCCGGCCCGACTGCCCGCTGAGGCTTCGCAGCACGTCGCGCGGGCGTAAAAACGGCACCGGGCAGAGCACCGCGCCCGGCTCGCCGTCGCGGCGGTACAATAACGTGGCCTGGCTTTCCGGCGTGAGCTGCGCGCTCGCGATAACCTGCGTGTTCAGGCAGGCCAGCAGCTCGCGGGATTCATTGAGCGTCGCCACCGAATCGTGGTTGCCGCCAAGCACGATAAGCGGGCAGTTTGCCGCCTGAAGTTTGACGACAAAGCGGTTATAGAGCTCGCGCGCATAGCTGGGCGGCGCGCCGGTATCAAAGATGTCGCCCGCGACAATAATCGCATCTACCTGATGCGCAACCGCCGCGTCCAGCAGCCAGTCGAGAAAGGCTTCATGTTCGGCGGCGCGGCTTTTGGCGTAAAAATTTTGACCAAGATGCCAGTCTGAGGTATGCAGAATACGCATGGGATGCCCTGTGGCGAAAAAGCGAGAAGGGGATTATAAACATCCAGTACGGCGGGTGTCCTGTTTCGTCGCGCCGCCGGGTTTTACCGCTCGCGCTAACAGGTCATCTTACGGTCATCTTTTTCATAAATCTGTCATAAATCTGACGCATAATGGCGCCGCATTACATACTGTTTACTTTATTTAACAGGGCGAATCATGGCGAGACGTATTCTGGTCGTTGAAGATGAAGCACCTATCCGCGAGATGGTGTGTTTCGTACTGGAACAAAATGGCTTCCAGCCGGTGGAAGCGGAAGATTATGACAGTGCGGTGAATCAACTCAATGAGCCCTGGCCCGATCTGATTCTGCTGGACTGGATGCTGCCCGGCGGATCGGGGATCCAGTTTATTAAACATATCAAACGCGAAGCGCTGACCCGCGAGATCCCGGTGGTGATGCTGACCGCGCGCGGTGAAGAAGAAGATCGCGTACGTGGCCTGGAAACGGGCGCCGACGATTACATTACCAAACCGTTCTCCCCGAAAGAGCTGGTGGCGCGTATTAAAGCCGTCATGCGCCGTATCTCGCCGATGGCGGTGGATGAAGTCATCGAAATGCAGGGCTTAAGCCTCGATCCGTCATCGCACCGCGTGATGACCGGCGAAAATCCCCTCGATATGGGGCCGACCGAATTCAAGCTGTTACACTTCTTTATGACGCACCCGGAGCGCGTTTACAGCCGCGAACAGCTGCTGAACCACGTCTGGGGCACCAATGTGTATGTGGAAGATCGTACCGTGGATGTGCATATCCGCCGCCTGCGCAAGGCGCTGGAACACAGCGGTCATGACAGAATGGTACAAACGGTGCGCGGTACGGGTTATCGGTTCTCAACCCGTTTTTAAACCCAAAACAGGAGTGTGACGCGTGCTGGAACGGCTGTCATGGAAAAGACTGGTGCTGGAGCTATTGCTGTGCTGTATTCCGGCGCTGGTGCTCGGGGCGATATTCGGCTATCTGGCATGGTTTTTACTGGCGGCGGTAACCGGATTGCTGGTCTGGCATTTCTGGAATCTGCTGCGGCTCTCCTGGTGGCTGTGGGTGGATCGCAGCATGACGCCGCCGCCCGGCAGCGGCAGCTGGGAGCCCTTGCTCTACGGCCTGCACCAGATGCAGTTGCGCAATAAAAAACGCCGTCGCGAATTGGGTAATCTTATCAAACGCTTTCGCAGCGGCGCGGAATCCCTGCCGGACGCCGTGGTGCTGACCACGGAAGAGGGCGTCATCTTCTGGTGCAACGGTCTTGCGCAACAGCTTCTCGGCCTGCGCTGGCCCGACGATAACGGCCAGAACATCTTAAACCTGCTGCGCTACCCGGAATTCACCAGCTATCTGCGCGGCCAGGAGTTCAACCGGCCATTGCATCTGGTGCTCAATAACGGGCGTCATCTTGAGTTTCGCGTCATGCCGTACAGCGAAGATCAACTGCTGATGGTGGCGCGCGACGTCACGCAAATGCATCAGCTCGAAGGCGCGCGGCGCAACTTTTTCGCCAACGTCAGCCATGAGTTGCGCACGCCGCTGACTGTGTTGCAGGGCTATCTGGAAATGATGCACGAGCAGACGCTCGAAGGGCCGCTGCGTGAAAAAGCGCTGCACACGATGCGCGAGCAGACTTACCGCATGGAAGGGCTGGTGAAACAGCTACTGACGCTCTCGAAAATCGAGGCGGCGCCCGCGATGCAGCTCAACGAAACGATCGACGTGCCGATGATGCTGCGGGTGGTGGAACGCGAAGCGCAGACGCTCAGCCAGCAGAGGCAGACGTTTACTTTTGAGGTGGACCTGCAGCTTAAAGTGCTCGGCAACGAGGAGCAATTGCGCAGCGCGATTTCAAATCTGGTGTATAACGCGGTCAACCATACGCCCGCCGGGACGCACATTACGGTGCGCTGGGAGCATGTGGCGAACGGCGCGCGCTTTAGCGTGGCCGACACCGGGCCGGGGATTGCTGCGGAGCATATTCCGCGCCTGACCGAGCGTTTCTACCGGGTGGACAAGGCGCGTTCGCGCCAGACCGGCGGCAGCGGGCTGGGGCTTGCGATTGTGAAACACGCGCTGACGCACCACGACGCGCGTCTTGAGATAGAAAGCGCGCCTGGCAAAGGCACCACGTTTTCGTTCCTCCTGCCGGAGCGACT
This sequence comes from Cronobacter sp. EKM101R, assembly GCF_963888145.1. Classification (NCBI taxonomy): domain Bacteria; kingdom Pseudomonadati; phylum Pseudomonadota; class Gammaproteobacteria; order Enterobacterales; family Enterobacteriaceae; genus Cronobacter; species Cronobacter sp. EKM101R. The sequence continues at coordinate 153,771 of NZ_CAWPHW010000023.1, forward strand.
GATTGTCGCCACGCCTGCTAAAGCCGTTTCTACGGTTTAATTCGTAAAGCTTCCTTTCCAGAGCCAGCCATAAGCTGGCCTTATTCATTTTTTTTGCCGCCTCTGAACGCTTTTTTCAGCGTTTGGCGCTTTTTTGCTCGCGCGAATCGCCGGAGGTTTTTTACGATTTTAGATTTTATCACTGCCCTGAAACTTAGATCTGGCATAAAGGTCTGGTTTTAAGATCCCGTCTTGCCTTTAAACGTTATAAGCGTTTAAATTGCGCCCCTGCTATTGCCAGACCGACTGTTTTTGCGTGGTAAATCGAAAAACAATTCTTCGCCAGCGTAATCGGGAAGCATATCCCGCTGTCAGCCCGGGAAATAGCGGCGTTTTCGTCAGGTGACTGGCGGTAAAAAATTATTCAATTTCAACACCACATCCACAGGCAGTAAATCTTATGACCCATCACTTAAAATCGCGCGACATTATCGCACTGGGGTTTATGACCTTTGCGTTGTTCGTCGGCGCGGGCAATATCATTTTCCCTCCTATGGTTGGTTTGCAGGCCGGTCCGCATGTCTGGACGGCGGCGATCGGCTTTCTTATTACCGCCGTGGGTCTGCCTGTGCTGACCGTGGTGGCGCTGGCGAAAGTCGGCGGCGGCGTTGACAGCCTGAGCCATCCGATTGGCCGCGTGGCAGGTATTCTGCTGGCGACCGTCTGCTATCTGGCCGTCGGGCCGCTGTTCGCGACGCCGCGCACCGCGACCGTGTCGTTTGAAGTGGGCATTGCGCCGCTCACCGGCGACGGCGCGCTGCCGCTGCTTATTTACAGCCTGGTCTACTTCGCGCTGGTGATTCTGGTGTCGCTCTATCCGGGCAAACTGCTGGATACTGTGGGTAACTTCCTGGCGCCGCTGAAAATCATCGCGCTGGTGGTGCTGTCTGTGGCGGCGATTGTCTGGCCGGCGGGCGATATCAGCGTGGCGACGGATGCCTATCAGAAAGCGGCGTTCTCCAACGGCTTCGTCAACGGCTATCTGACGATGGATACGCTGGGCGCGATGGTGTTCGGGATTGTTATCGTCAACGCGGCCCGTTCGCGCGGCGTTACTGATTCCCGTCTGCTGACGCGCTACACCATTTTCGCGGGCCTGATGGCGGGCGTCGGCCTGACGCTGCTCTACCTGGCGCTGTTCCGTCTGGGCTCTGACAGCGCGACGCTGGTCGATCAATCCGTTAACGGCGCGGCAATCCTCCACGCCTATGTTCAGCACACCTTCGGCGGCGCGGGGAGCTTCCTGCTGGCGGCGCTGATCTTCCTGGCGTGCATGGTGACGGCGGTGGGCCTGACCTGCGCCTGCGCCGAGTTCTTCGCGCAATACCTGCCGCTCTCTTACCGCGCGCTGGTGTTTATCCTGGGTCTCTTCTCCATGGTGGTGTCGAACCTCGGCTTAAGCCAGCTGATTCAGTTCTCTATTCCGGTGCTGACGGCCATCTATCCGCCGTGTATCGCACTCGTTGTACTGAGCTTTACCCGCGGCTGGTGGCATAATTCAGGCCGTGTTATCGCCCCGGCGATGGCGATCAGTCTGCTGTTCGGTTTGATTGATGGGGTGAAAGCCTCGGCGATAAGCGGTATCCTTCCGGCCTGGACTCAGAAACTGCCGATGGCGGATCAGGGGCTGGCCTGGCTGCTGCCGACCATCGTGATTACGGTGGCGGCGGTGGTCTGGGATCGCGCGGCCGGACGGAGCGTCACAACTACCGCTCACTGATCGTCGGTTGATTGTTGAACCACGGGGCCTGGCTCCGTGGTTTTTTATTGTATGACGTGGTACTGGAAAGATGGAAAACGAGAACAAGCTCAAGCGCGGATTGAGTACAAGACACATCCGCTTTATGGCGCTGGGTTCAGCGATTGGCACCGGCCTGTTTTACGGCTCGGCGGACGCCATCAAAATGGCGGGCCCGAGCGTACTGCTGGCTTACATCATTGGCGGCGTGGCGGCGTATATCATCATGCGCGCGCTCGGCGAGATGTCAGTGCATAACCCGGCGGCGAGCTCCTTCTCTCGCTATGCGCAGGATAACCTCGGCCCGCTCGCAGGCTATATCACCGGCTGGACCTACTGCTTTGAAATTCTGATTGTCGCCATCGCCGACGTTACCGCGTTCGGCATCTATATGGGCGTCTGGTTCCCGACGGTGCCGCACTGGGTCTGGGTGCTGAGCGTGGTGCTTATCATCTGCGCCATTAATCTGATGAGCGTGAAAGTGTTCGGCGAGCTGGAGTTCTGGTTCTCGTTCTTTAAAGTCGCCACCATTATCATCATGATCGCGGCCGGTATCGGCATCATCATCTGGGGCATCGGCAACGGCGGCCAGCCGACCGGCATCCATAATCTCTGGAGTAACGGCGGCTTCTTCGCGAACGGCTGGATTGGCACCGTGATGGCGCTGCAAATGGTGATGTTCGCCTACGGCGGCATTGAGATTATCGGCATCACCGCCGGTGAGGCCAAAGATCCGGCCACCTCCATCCCGCGCGCTATTAACTCCGTGCCGCTGCGTATTCTGGTGTTCTACGTGGGTACGCTGTTCGTGATTATGTCCATCTACCCGTGGAATGAAGTCGGCACCAACGGCAGCCCGTTTGTTCTGACGTTCCAGCATATGGGGATCACCGTTGCGGCGGGCATTCTGAATTTCGTGGTGCTGACAGCCTCGCTGTCGGCGATTAACAGCGACGTGTTCGGCGTGGGCCGTATGCTGCACGGCATGGCCGAGCAGGGCAGTGCGCCGAAAGTGTTCGCCAAAACGTCGCGCCGCGGCATTCCGTGGGTGACGGTGGTGGTGATGTGCTTTGCGATGCTGCTGGCGGTTTATCTCAACTACATCATGCCGGAAAACGTCTTTCTGGTGATTGCGTCGCTCGCGACCTTTGCGACCGTCTGGGTCTGGATAATGATCCTGCTCTCGCAAGTGGCGTTCCGCCGCCGCCTGAGCGCGGATGAAGTGAAGGCCCTGAAGTTCAAGGTGCCGGGCGGGGTGGCGACGACCATCGTCGGCCTGATTTTCCTGGCGTTTATCATCGCGCTGATTGGCTATCATCCGGATACCCGCATTTCGCTCTACGTTGGTTTTGCGTGGATTGCGCTGCTGCTGGTGGGCTGGGTGTTCAAACGCCGCCGCGACGCTCGTCTTTCCGCGTAACGCTCCCCTCCATCCCCGCCGCCTGGCGGGGATGTCATTTTCGCTCTACGATCAACGTCGTTTCTCCGCCTCCCTTCTCCTCCCCCAATAAAATCCAGAATGAGGAAGGCGCGCGGTTGCCCGTGTGGAAAGATGCGCCTGTTTTCTGTCGATTAAGGATCAAAGTGTATGTTGAATGCCTGGCATCTCCCCGTTGCGCCCTTTATTCACCGGCAGGGGGAGAAATTACTGATCACCCTCTGGCTTGCGGGCGACGCGCTGCCGGAAAAGGTCGTACTGCGTTACGAGCGCGATAACGAAGAAACGCCATTTGAGATGAAGCGCCTGGCCGCCGCGCCGCATCCGCAGGTCAGCGCGTGGCAGGCGAGCATTTCGCTCGGCGATGGTCAGCCGCGCCGCCGCTACTGCTTTAAGCTGTTATGGGGCGATCGCCAGCAGTGGTTCAGCCCGCTGGGGCTGAGCGAGTTTCCGCCCGCCCGGCTGGCGCTCTTCGCCATCGATGCGCCGGATGACGGCCCGCAGTGGGTGCAGGATCAGGTCTTCTACCAGATCTTCCCGGACCGCTTCGCCCGCAGCACGCCGCGCGGGGCGCAGCAGGACAAGATCTACTATCACCACGCTCAGGGGCACGACATTATCCTGCGCGACTGGCACGAGCCGGTAAGCGCAGAGGCAGGCGGCTCAACGTTTTACGGCGGCGATCTCGACGGGATCGCTGAAAAAATCCCGTACCTCAAAAAGCTCGGCGTCACGGCGCTCTACCTCAACCCCATCTTTAGCGCGCCGAGCGTGCATAAGTATGACACCGCCGATTACCGCCATGTCGATCCGCAGTTCGGCGGGGATGAAGCGCTGCTGCGCCTGCGTGAAAAAACGCGCGAGGCGGATATGCGCCTGATTCTGGACGGCGTCTTTAACCACACCGGCGACACGCATCCGTGGTTCGATCGCCACAATCACGGCACGGACGGCGCCTGTCACCATCCTGATTCGCCGACGCGCAACTGGTACAGCTTCACCGATGACGGCTATGCGTTCTGCTGGCTCGGTTACGACAGCCTGCCGAAACTCGATTTCGCCGAGCGCGGCGTGGTGGAGGAGATCTATCAGGGCGAAGAGAGCGTGGTGAAGTACTGGCTGAAAGCGCCCTGGAGTATCGATGGCTGGCGGCTTGATGTGGTGCATATGCTCGGTGAAAACGGCGGCGCGAAAGAGAACCTGCGCCACGTCGAGGGGATCACCCGCGCGGCCAAGACGGTGAATCCGCAGACGTTTGTCTTCGGCGAACATTTTGGCGATGCGCGCCAGTGGCTGCAAAACGACGTGGAAGATGCGGCCATGAACTACCGTGGTTTTACGACGCCGGTGTGGAGCTTTCTCGCAGGCGTGGATCACGGGCTTGAGCCGCAGCAGCTTGACGCCGCCGACTGTGCCCGCTGGATGGAGGAGTACCGCGCCGCGCTCTCGCACCAGCAGCAGTTGCGCATGTTTAACCAGCTCGACAGCCACGATACCGCGCGCTTTAAAACTATCGCCAAAGGCGACCCGGCGCGCCTGCGGGCGGCGGCGGTGTGGCTTTTCTGCTGGCCCGGCGTGCCCTGCGTTTTCTATGGCGATGAAGTGGGCGTGGAGGGCGGCAACGATCCGTTCTGCCGCCAGCCGTTCCCGTGGGATAACGCGCAGCAGGACGGCGAACTGCTGGCGCTGTATCAGCGGCTCGCGCGCCTGCGCCACCGCAGCCGGGCGCTGCGTTCCGGCGCGTGCCAGGTGGTGTACGCAAAAGGCGATGTCATCGTGTTCGCGCGCGTCTTCCAACAGGAGCGCGTGCTGGTGGCGCTGAACCGCGGCGCGGCCTGCGAAGTGACGCTGCCATTCTCCCCGCTGCTTGATGACAGAGCCTGGACGCGCGAGGAGGGCGATGGCGCGCTGGAAGGGCGGACGCTGCAGCTCGCCGCCGGGGCGGCGCTTATCCTGCATTCACGATAAGCGTAACGAAACGCGGTAAAGGAATACCGCTTTTCATCCAGATATGGGAAAGTAGCCGCACTTCTGCCGCAGGGTCTGAAATCAATGGATGAGATTTTTGTATTTGCTGCTCTGATTGCGCTCTTCTGCGTGGTTGTGGTGCCCGTGCTGGCTATCATGGCGCTAAAACGCAGCGCGCGTAACGAAACCGAACTTCATCGCCTGCGCCATCGGGTCGAGACGCTGGAGGCGCGGCTTGCCGCGGCGTCGGCGTCGCCTGCCGCAGAAGCCGTGCCGGTAGCCACGCCGGAGCCTGCGCCTGTGATTATCGCGCCGGAGCCTGTGGCAGCGCCTGAGCCTGAACCGGTGCCGCAGGCGGACGCGCCGCCGGTCTGGTCGCAGGCCGTGCGCAACGCGGCGAAAGCCCCTGCGCCCGCCGCCGCGCCGCGCCGCGAAGAACCCGCGCCGCGCCGCGAAGAACCCGCGCCGGAACCGCGCCATGCCGCGGCGTCAGGCGGGCTTATCACCAGCCTGACGCGCTGGTTTATGCAAGGCAATCCGCTCGCCAAAATCGGCGTCATCCTGCTCTTTTTAGGCATCTCCTTCCTGCTGCGCTACAGCGTTGAGCGCGACATGCTGCCGCTTGAGCTGCGCGTTGCCGGCGCGGGCGTCGCGGCGCTGGTTCTGCTGGCGTTCGGCTGGCGACTGCGCCACAAAACGCCGGTTTATGCGCTGATCCTCCAGGGCGGCGCGGTGGGCGCGCTCTATATCACGATTTTCGGCGCGTTCCGGCTCTGGCAGATGCTGCCGATGCCGCTGGCCTTCGGCCTGATGCTGGTGGTGTGCGCCGCAAGCGTCGCGCTGGCGGTGCTGCAACGCGCGTTAAGTCTCGCGATGCTGGCGAGCCTCGGCGGCTATCTCGCGCCGCTGCTGCTCTCGACCGGCGGCGGCAGCCATATCGCGCTCTTTTCGTTCTATCTGCTGTTGTCGGTGGGCATTGCCGCCGTCAGCGTCTGGCAGCACTGGCGTGAACTCAACCTGCTCGGTCTGCTGTTTACCTTTGGCGTGGCGGGTGTCTGGGGCATAAACGGCTATCAGCCGGACGAATGGCTGAGCTGCCAGCTCTTTCTCATCGCTAATATTCTGCTCTTCGGCGTGGTCTGCGTGGCGCTGTCGCTGCGCGCGCAGGGGCGCAAGAAAATCGTCGACGGCGTGCTGCTGTTCGCGCCGCCGCTGGTCGGCTTTGGGATGCAGTATGCGATTACCCGCCACTGGACGTATGGCCCGGCGTTTTCGGCGCTCGGCTTCGGGCTGGTCTATTTGCTGCTCGCGCGCGCCGCGCTGCGTCGCTATCCGCAGGAGGGGCGTATCCTGGCGCTGGGCGGGCTGGCGCTCGGCGGCGCGTTTGTCACGCTCGCTATCCCGCTGGCGCTATCGGCCCGCTGGACGGCGCTCGCCTGGGCGCTGGAAGGTCTGGGGCTGTTGTGGTTTGGCATGCAGCAGGCCCAGCGGCGGATGAGCTACAGCGGCAGCGCGCTGCTGACGCTGGCGGCAGCCAGCGCCGTTTATGCCTGGATTGACGGCATTACGCTGCTGAACGCGGCGTTTATCAGCGCGGTGCTGGCGCTCTGCTGGCTGGCTGGCGGCTGGCTGTGGCGTCTGCCGCAGCGGCGGGTGAGCCGGGCGCATCTTGGCGTAGGGATCGCGTTCTGGCTGGTGGCGCTGTTGCAGGCCGCCCGCTGGGCATTCGCGGATATCTCCCAGGGCCTGGCCCTGACGCTTGCGCTGCTTACGCTCTCCGTCATGCTGTGGCGCGCGGCATCGCGCAAAGCGGCGTGGCCGGATCTCGCTTGCGCCGTCTGGCTGCTGTGGCCGGGCATGGCGCTGATGCTTTCTGAACAGATAATTATCGACGGCGCGCTGGTGCTGGCGGGTTGGCACAGTCTTGTCTGGTGTCTGGCGCTGCCGTGCGCGCTCTGGCTGCTGCGCCGCGATGCCGGCGCGTTGCCGGCGCGCCGCCAGCTGGCGCTGCATCTGTCGCTATTCTGGATGCTGCTGCTTGCCGCAGGCGCGGAAACCTGGTGGTTTACCGATGACCTGCCGTGGGGCAACGAGGCCTGGCAGACGGGGATTATTCTGGCCGTCAGCGCCGGTATCGTGCTGCTGGTGAATGAAGCGATCCGACGCGGCTGGTGGCCGTGCGCGCAGTGGCCTGCGCTCTACAGCGGGCCAGGGCTGCTGCCGGTCGCGCCGGTGCTGGCGTTTTTACTGTTCGCGGGTAACCTGATGAACGGCGTGACGGTCGACTGGCCGTATCTGCCGTTGATTAACCCGCTTGAGCTTGGCGCAGGCTTTGCGCTGCTGGCGGCGCTGAACTGGTGGCAGTTGCTTACGCGCTTCTGGTCGCCGTTATTGAAGCAGGCGCAGCCGTGGGCGCCGCTCGCCTGGCTTGCGCTGCTGTTCTGGTGGGGCAACGGGCTGGTGCTGCGCACGCTCGCGTGGACGGGCGATATTCCCTGGCAGTCCGACGCGCTGTGGGATTCGCGCCTGGTCCAGACCACGTTCGCGCTGCTCTGGATGCTGCTGGCGCTGCTGGTGATGGTGAGCGCCACACGCAAAGGCGCGCGTCGGGGCTGGTTTTGCGGCGCGGGCCTGCTCGGCGTGGTGATTGTGAAGCTGATGCTGGTGGACAGCGCGGGCGGCGGCGGTCTTGCGCGCGCCGTGGCGTTTATCGGCGTCGCGGTGCTGGTGCTGATTGTCGGTTATTTCTCACCGCTGCCGCCGAAAGCGGCGCGGCCGGTTAATGCCCGTCAGGGAGAGGCAGAATGAAACAGTTATGGGTGGCCCTTGCCTGGGCGTTCGCCGCCACGTGCGCGGCCAGTGACGATACCTCGCGCGCCGAGCGCCCGCAGGATTATGCGCGCGGCGTGGAGCTTGCGGTGGAAGGGCAATCGCCGTGGTACCGGCTGCCGCTGCCGGAGGCCGTCTATTCGCAGAGCGCCTGGCCGGATCTGCGCGATATCCGCGTGTTTAATGCGCAGGGCGCAAGCCTGCCGTTTGCGCTTGAAACCACCACACCGCCCGCGCCTGCGCCGCAACGCGCGCCGCTGACGGTCTATAAGCTTGACGCGCAGCCGGTGAAAACCAGTGAAGAAGGGCAGAGCGCCGTGCTGCTGACGTCGCCGTCTGGCGTGCAGATCCGCATGGAGAACGCGCCGGTTGAGCAACTCAGCGCCAGCTGGCTGATTCCTCTTGACGAGAGCAACCGCGAGCGCGCGCTAACGCAGCTGCAACTGGCGTGGCCGCAACAGGTAAACGGCTGGCAGGCCCGCGTGGACGTGCTCGCCAGCGAGACGCTGCGCGACTGGCAGCCCATCATCGCCGATGCGCCGCTGATGGATTTAACGTCCGGCGATCGGCGGCTGTTGCAGAATACGGTGGATTTCAGTGACGGCCTGTCGCTCTTTGGCGCGAAATACCTGCTGGTGGTAGTGAAAAACGCCAGCGCGCCGCTCGATTTCACGTCCGCCACCGGGCAGTGGCAGGCGCCGCACCCGCAACCACGGCGTATTTCGCTTGCCGCCAGCGGCACTAAAGAGAAATTCGACACTGCTATCTATCACTGGGCGCGTCCGCAGCCGTTCGATGCGCTGACGCTGCGCCCGGCGCTTGAGAACGCCGTCGTACCGGTGGAGATAGACTATCGCAGCGCGGATAACATGGCGTGGCAGCCGCTCGCGCGTACCGTTATTTATCGTCTGCCGGAACGCCCGGCGGTGACGCTGCCGCTGCACGGCGAGCTGATTTCCGCGCTGCGCGTGCGGGCGATTAATCAGCGCTTTGGCGACGCCTTCCCGGAAGTGACGGGCGAGCATGACGAAAAAACGCTGGTGTTTAATGCCCAGGGCAGCGGCCCGTTCCTGCTCGCCTGGGGCAATGGCGCCGCTAAAGCGCAGGCGCTGGCGCTGCAAACGCTGGTGCCGGACTCGCACGATCCTGAGCTGTTGCCTTACGCGCAGACGGTAAAAGCGGTGACGCTCGGCGGCGACGCGCGGCTGACGGCCAAAGACGCCAGCGCGCAGCGCAACGCGCTGTATACCTGGATTATCTGGGGTGTGCTGGTGGCGGGCGCCGCCGGGCTGCTGCTGCTCGCCTGGCGGTTGTGGCGCGATATTCGCGGTGAGAAAGCGGCGTAATCAGAGCGTTTGCTCGCGCGCCATTTCCATCATCCGCGGGTAAAAGCGCCAGAACTGGCGCTCCAGCGCGACGTAATGGGTGTTGAGATCCTCCCAGGAGTCGCGCAGGGCCGCGAGTTTCGGACGGCGGCTCGCCATGCCGTTGAGCACGCGGGCGATATAGTCCATCTCGCGGTAGCGCTCCATCCAGCGTTCGCTCCAGAGATAGTCATTGAGGTTCACAAAGCGCTCCGGCGCGTCGGGCAGCGTGGGTAAAATCAGCGCATGCGCGTGTGCAAGGAACGCCTCCAGCGGGAGCTCAGGCGAGATTTGCGCCCAGTGGCGCGAGAGAAAGTGATCCCACATGACATCCAGCGTCACCGGCGCTACGCGGCGGGTTTCCGGGCGAAACCACTCGCGCGCCTCGCGCACCTCCGGCAGGTTATCGGTCAGCACATCCACGCGCCGGTGCATGTAAATTCCCGCCACGACATCCGCCGGGTAGAGCCCGTCCGGTTTGCCGCGCACGAAGTCCGCCATCAGGTTGCCAGGCAGCGAACTTTGCGCCAGATGCGCCAGATGCAGATGGGCAAGAAAATTCATAACGATCCTTTCCTTAAAGAGAGATAAAGCGGCTAATCAGTTGCAGGGAGCGCGCCCCGGCACTAGACTAGCCGCCTGTTTTTTATGTCAGAGTTCCAGCCATGCGTTTGACCGATTTCTCCTTTGAACTACCCGAATCCCTGATAGCTCACTATCCGCAAGCCCAGCGCAGCGCCTGTCGCCTGCTGTCGCTCGACGGGCCGACGGGAGATCTCACGCACGGCACTTTCACCGATTTGCTCGATAAGCTCAACCCCGGCGATCTGCTGGTCTTTAACAATACCCGCGTGATCCCGGCGCGCCTCTTTGGCCGCAAGGCGAGCGGCGGCAAGATTGAAGTGCTGGTGGAGCGTATGCTCGACGACCATCGCGTGCTGGCCCATATCCGCGCCTCTAAAGCGCCGAAGCCGGGCGCTGAACTCCTGCTGGGCGATGATGAAAGCGTAAACGCCACGATGACCGCCCGCCACGACGCGCTGTTCGAAGTGCAGTTTAACGATGAGCGCCCGGTGCTGGATATTCTTAACAGCATCGGCCATATGCCGCTGCCGCCTTACATTGAACGCCCGGATGAAGAGGCCGACCGCGAGCTTTATCAGACCGTCTACAGCCAGAAACCGGGCGCCGTCGCGGCGCCGACCGCGGGCCTGCATTTTGACGAGCCGCTGCTTGAGCGCCTGCGCGCGAAAGGCATTGAGATGGCGTTTGTGACGCTGCACGTCGGCGCGGGGACATTCCAGCCGGTACGCGTGGAGAGTATCGAAGAGCATGTGATGCACTCTGAATACGCCGAAGTGCCGCAGGAGGTGGTCGACGCGGTACTGGCGGCGAAAGCGCGCGGCAATAAAGTGGTGGCCGTGGGCACCACCTCGGTGCGATCGCTGGAGAGCGCCGCACAGGCGGCGCAAGACGCGCTCATCGCGCCGTTTTTCGGCGACACCCAGATTTTTATCTATCCGGGCTATCAGTACCAGGTGATCGACGCGCTGGTGACCAACTTCCACCTGCCGGAATCGACGCTCATCATGCTGGTGTCTGCGTTCGCGGGCTATAAGCACACCATGAACGCCTACCGCGAAGCGGTAAAAGCGGAGTATCGCTTTTTTAGTTACGGCGATGCGATGTACATCACGTACAATCCGCAGGCCATTAACGAGCGTCCGGGCGAATAACCGGTCGCTTGTCGCTCTTTTCTCTCTCTTTAACCGGAGAGGGCCGGGGTAAGGGGCGCCCTTACCCTGTAACAGTAATCATCAGACTGTCTCTCTGATGTGGAGAAAAACGTGAAATTCGAACTTGATACGATCGATGGCCGCGCACGCCGCGGCCGCCTGGTATTTGACCGCGGCGTTGTGGAAACCCCGGCCTTTATGCCCGTGGGCACTTACGGCACCGTCAAAGGCATGACGCCGGAAGAAGTAGAAGCCACCGGCGCGCAGATTATCCTCGGCAACACCTTTCACCTCTGGCTGCGTCCAGGCCAGGAGATCATGAAGCTGCACGGCGACCTGCACGACTTTATGCAGTGGAAAGGCCCGATCCTGACCGATTCCGGCGGCTTCCAGGTTTTCAGCCTGGGCGATATTCGCAAAATCACCGAGCAGGGCGTGCATTTCCGCAACCCGATCAACGGCGATCCGATCTTCCTCGACCCCGAAAAATCGATGGAGATCCAGTTCGATCTCGGTTCTGACATCGTCATGATCTTCGATGAGTGCACCCCGTACCCGGCCGACTGGGATTACGCGAAGCGCTCCATGGAGATGTCGCTGCGCTGGGCGAAACGCAGCCGTGACCGCTTTGATAGCCTTGGCAACAAAAACGCGCTGTTCGGTATTATTCAGGGCAGCGTTTACGAAGATTTACGCGATATCTCCGTGAAAGGTCTGGTAGAGATAGGCTTTGATGGCTACGCTGTCGGCGGCCTGGCTGTCGGCGAGCCGAAGGAAGATATGCACCGCATTCTTGAGCATGTCTGCCCGCAGATCCCGGCGGACAAGCCGCGCTACCTGATGGGGGTGGGCAAGCCGGAAGACCTGGTCGAAGGCGTGCGTCGCGGCATCGATATGTTCGACTGCGTCATGCCAACGCGTAACGCGCGTAACGGCCATCTTTTCGTCACCGAAGGCGTAGTGAAAATCCGCAACGCGAAGTACAAAAGCGATACGGGGCCGCTTGATCCTGAGTGTGATTGCTATACCTGTCGCAATTATTCACGCGCCTACTTGCATCATCTTGACCGTTGCAACGAAATACTGGGCGCGCGGCTTAATACCATTCATAACCTTCGCCACTATCAGCGCTTAATGGCTGGTTTACGCAAGGCTATTGAAGAGGGTAAATTAGAGCACTTCGTCGCGGATTTCTACCAACGCCAGGGGCGGCCGGTGCCACCGTTGAACGTTGATTAATTTAATAATGAGGGAATTTGAATGAGCTTTTTTATTTCTGACGCGGTAGCCGCTGGCGGTGCGCCGGCGCAGGGCAGCCCGATGTCTCTGATCCTGATGCTGGTCGTGTTCGGTCTGATTTTCTATTTCATGATCCTGCGTCCGCAGCAGAAGCGCACCAAAGAACATAAAAACCTGATGAGCTCCATCGCCAAAGGCGATGAAGTGCTCACCAACGGTGGTCTGGTGGGTCGCGTGACCAAAGTAGCGGAAAACGGCTACATTGCTATCGCCCTGAACGACACCACCGAAGTGGTTATCAAGCGTGACTTCGTCGCAGCCGTCCTGCCGAAAGGCACCATGAAGGCGCTGTAATCCATTGTTTTCCCAAAGGGAACTGCCGTGTTAAACCGTTATCCTTTGTGGAAGTACCTCATGCTGGTCGCCGTACTTATCGTCGGCCTGCTTTATGCACTTCCCAACCTGTATGGTGAGGATCCGGCTGTTCAAATCACTGGCGCGCGCGGCGTCGCCGCCAGTGAGCAAACGCTGATCCAGGTCCAGAATACGTTACAAAAAGAAAAAATTTCCGCGAAATCTGTGGCTCTGGAAGAGGGCGCTATCCTTGCGCGCTTTGACTCCACCGATACTCAGCTGCGTGCTCGTGAAGCGCTGATGAGCACGATGGGCGATCAATTCGTCGTCGCGCTTAACCTCGCGCCTGCCACCCCACGCTGGCTTACTGCTATTTCTGCCGAACCGATGAAGCTGGGTCTTGACCTGCGCGGCGGTGTTCACTTCCTGATGGAAGTCGATATGGACACGGCGCTCAGCAAGCTCCAGGAACAGAATATGGACAGCCTGCGCAGCGATCTGCGCGAAAAAGGGCTGAGCTGGACGAACGTGCGTAAAGCCGATAACTACGGCGTGACGATTCAGTTCCGTGACAGCGATATCCGCGACGCGGCGGTCTCTTATCTGACGGCTCGCCATCGCGACATGGTTGTCTCAAGCCAGGGCGACAACAGCCTGCGCGCGGTGATGTCTGATGAGCGTCTGCGCGAAGCGCGCGAATATGCCGTTCAGCAGAACATCAATATTCTGCGTAACCGTGTGAACCAGCTGGGCGTTGCCGAGCCGCTGGTGCAGCGTCAGGGCGCTGACCGCATTGTGGTCGAATTGCCGGGTATTCAGGATACGGCGCGCGCTAAAGAGATTCTGGGCGCGACCGCGACGCTGGAATTCCGTCTGGTCAACAGCAATGTCGATCGCACCGCTGCCGCCGCCGGGCGTATTCCTGGCGACTCTGAAGTGAAGATGACCCGTGAAGGCCAGCCTGTCGTGCTGTACAAACGCGTGATCCTGACCGGCGACCATATTACCGATTCCACCTCCGGCGTTGACCAGTACAACATGCCGCAGGTGAATATTTCGCTCGATAGCTCGGGCGGCAATATCATGTCCAACTTCACCAAAGACAACATCCATAAACCGATGGCGACGCTCTTTGTGGAATATAAGGACAGCGGTAAGAAAGACGCTAACGGCCGCAGCATCCTGATGAAACAGGAAGAAGTGATCAACGTCGCGACCATTCAGGCGCGCCTCGGTCAGAACTTCGTGATTACCGGCATCGACAACCCGAACGAAGCGCGTCAGCTTTCGCTGCTGCTGCGTGCGGGCGCGCTGATTGCGCCGATTCAGATTGTGGAAGAACGCACGATCGGTCCGACGCTGGGTATGCAGAACATCACTCAGGGTCTGGAAGCGTGTCTGGCGGGCCTCGCGGTCTCCATTCTGTTCATGATCCTGTTCTATAAGAAGTTCGGTCTTATCGCCACCACGGCGCTGCTGGCGAACCTGGTGCTGATTGTGGGCATCATGTCGCTGCTGCCGGGCGCGACGCTCACCATGCCGGGTATTGCGGGGATTGTGTTAACCCTTGCTGTCGCGGTGGATGCGAACGTGCTGATAAACGAGCGTATTAAAGAAGAGCTCAGCAACGGCCGTTCGGTGCAGCAGGCGATTGATGAAGGTTATCGTGGGGCGTTCAGCTCGATTTTCGATGCCAACGTCACGACGCTGATTAAGGTCATCATCCTGTACGCAGTGGGGACCGGCGCCATTAAAGGGTTTGCTATCACGACCGGTATCGGCGTGGCGACCTCCATGTTCACCGCTATTGTCGGTACCCGTGCCATTGTAAACCTGTTGTACGGCGGCAAACGCATCAACAAGCTGTCTATCTGAGGAGTGCGTTGTGGCACAGGAATATACTGTTGAACAATTAAACCACGGCCGCAAAGTCTATGACTTTATGCGCTGGGACTACTGGGCCTTCGCCATTTCGGGGCTGCTGCTTGTCGCCTCTATCGTGGTGATGGGCGTGCGCGGGTTTAACTGGGGGCTCGATTTTACCGGCGGTACGGTTATCGAGATTGGCCTGGAAAAACCGGCGGATCTGGATTTGATGCGCGAGTCGCTGGAAAAGGCGGGCTTTGAAGAACCGCTGCTGCAGAACTTCGGCAGCAGCCGCGACATCATGGTGCGTATGCCGCCTGCGCAGGGTGAAACCGGCGGGCAGGCGCTCGGCACCAAAGTGTTGACGGTGATTAACGAAGCCACCGGCCAGAACGCGGCGGTGAAACGTATCGAGTTCGTGGGGCCGAGCGTGGGGGCCGATCTCGCCCAGGCGGGTGCGATGGCGCTGCTGGTCGCGCTGCTTTCCATTCTGGTTTACGTTGGGTTCCGCTTTGAGTGGCGTCTGGCGGCTGGTGTGGTTATCGCGCTGGCGCACGACGTGATCATTACCATGGGCGTGCTGTCGCTGTTCCAGATCGAAATTGACCTGACCATCATCGCCTCGCTGATGTCGGTTATTGGTTACTCGCTGAACGACAGCATCGTGGTTTCCGACCGTATTCGTGAGAACTTCCGCAAGATCCGCCGCGGCACGCCTTACGAAATCTTTAACGTGTCGCTGACCCAGACGCTGAAAAGGACCTTGATCACTTCCGGTACGACGCTTGTCGTGATCCTGATGCTTTACCTGTTCGGCGGCGCGATGCTGCAGGGCTTCTCGCTGACTATGCTTATCGGTGTCTCTATCGGTACGGCGTCGTCCATTTATGTCGCTTCCGCCCTTGCGCTGAAGCTTGGCATGAAGCGTGAACACCTGCTGCAGCAGAAGGTGGAAAAAGAGGGCGCGGACCAACCGTCCCTCCTGCCGTAATCACGCCATCGGGTTACAGTGAATAAAAACCGCAGGTTTCGGCCTGCGGTTTTTTTTCGCCCTGATAATGGGGGAGCGCAGTGATAACAGGCGCATGGCATAGGGCTAAACAGCAGGCCATCTATCATAAACGGCCATAAAAAAAGCCAGCAGAGGCTGGCTTTTTCACAGGTTCACCGGGGTAAGGCTTAGAAGTTATAACCTACTACAAGGTAGCCACCCCAGCCCGTAGTGCGGGTGTTGTAGTTGGTAAACGCCAGTTCAGCATCGTCGTTCCACTGACCGCCGTTGTGCCAGTAACGCGCGACCACGGAGTAGTGCCAGTGATCGTAGTTCAGCGCCAGGATATGGCTGGAGGCGATGGAGTCGTTAGTGCGCGCTTTCACGCCATTAAGCGCATAACCGCCTTTATCGCCGAGGTCTGAGCCCCAGTCAAAGTTGGTGAAGCCGATATAGCTCAGGTTGCCGCCCCACAGCTGGGTGATAGGCACGAAGTATTTCACTTTGAAGCGGTAGCCGTCCCATTCGTTCTGGTTCTGCGCGCCATAGTTTTGCCACTGGTATTTGGCATAAACGTTCATGGAGAGGCTCATCGGCAGGCCGGTGTCGATATCAGTGCCAAGACCCATATACCAGGTGCTCTGGCGACCCGAGGAGTTGCGGCCCATATCGTAGATATAGTTATTCGCGAAATACCACTCTTTGAACGGGCCGAACGCCAGGCTGGTGCCGGTCAGCTTGTCGATAGAGAAACGCGGTTCGATTTCCACAAACAGCGGAGAGCCGTGGTTCCAGATCCCTTTGGCATCGGTGTTGCCGCCGAAGAACACCGGGGCGTCCGCGTAGCCGTAGAAATCAAACCAGTCTTTTTTCGCGAACGCTTCATATTCCAGATAGGTATCGTTACGGATGGTTGGTCCGAAGCGGGTATGGTAGCTGCCCACTACGTTTACGCTCTGGTGCCACCAGTCGGAAACGAATTCACTGTTGCTGGTTTCTGCCGCGCCGGCAGTAAAAGAGGTGGAGAGCGCCAGGGCTGCACCGGCAGCTAAAACAATTTTTTTCATAATAGAGCCACTGTTTTCAGGAAATCCCCATTTCTGGGTGGAGTAACGCTTTCGCGCAAGGCGGATTAACCGCCACCGCATAAATTGTGCTGCCTATTATAAGTATCCAGCCTCACAAAAATATGTGGCGTTTCACATTCTTGTCATGTACGTAATCGATTGCGTTCACGTTTGCGTACATCGGAACGCGGATTCTAGCGGCATAAGGGAACTAAGCCAATGCCTAGCGCACCCTTTTTACAGAGCAATGAGGAAGGAGTGCGAAATTCAGACCGCCAAAAAAGCAAGCACAGGGTACGGCGCGAATGTAACAAACTCCGCGCCGCTGGCGGGAGGGACTCAGGGCGCGACGACGGCATCGCCCGCGATAAGCGGCTGGATATCGTGCACGCGGATAAAGCCTAACTGTTCTGGCGTGATGCCGGTAAGCGTCAGCGGAATGGAAACATCGCTCGGCGCCAGCGTGCTGGCAGGCGCGCTGAACGGCTGGTTCTGCACATTTACTTCCTGATAGTTTTCGGTGGTGCCCTGCAACTGACCCCACTCGACGGTGCCGGTAAAGGCGGGCAGCGGCTCGTTGGATTCGCTCTGAATAAACAGCGTCGCCTGGGTACCGTTCGCGCCCGCCGCGACGTTGCGCAGCGACATCTTCAGCATACCGAGCTGGCTGCTTAAGCGGGCAGGCGTGTTCGAGCCCGGCAGCAGATAAACACCGCTTTTCGATTTCACATTCAGCGCGTTCTGCTGCGTGATTTTGACGGTCTCCTGCTTCAGCTTCGTCATCTCATGATTGAGCGTGCTGACATTCTGATGCATCTGACGCACTTCGCTTTGCGGGGCGCACGCGCTTAAAGCCAGCGCGCTGGCGACGACTGACCATTTCAGATAACGTGTTGTCATTATTCGCTTTTCCTGAAAAAGTGGCGGTGTATTCATGGTAGAGCGTAACGGCGCGTCTGGCATAGCGCCTTTGTCTCAAAAAGGTTGCGTCTTTGTAGTCCCGCCAGTTCAGGGTAAACTGTTGTTCAGTTAACTCTTTCAGTCAGGAAGCGCTATGCATTGCCCGTTCTGTTTCGCCGTTGACACTAAAGTGATCGATTCCCGCCTGGTGGGAGAGGGCTCCTCGGTGCGTCGCCGCCGCCAGTGCCTGGTGTGCCATGAACGTTTCACAACCTTTGAAGTGGCGGAACTGGTCATGCCGCGCGTGGTGAAAAGCAACGATGTGCGCGAGCCTTTCAATGAAGACAAACTGCGCAGCGGCATGCAGAAAGCGCTGGAAAAACGCCCGGTCAGCTCCGATGACGTGGAGATGGCTATCAACCATATCAAGTCTCATCTGCGTGCGACCGGCGAGCGTGAAGTGCCGAGCAAACTTATCGGCAACCTGGTGATGGAGCAGCTCAAAAAGCTCGATAAAGTCGCCTACATCCGTTTTGCGTCGGTCTACCGCAGCTTCGAAGATATCCGCGAATTCGGCGAAGAAATCGCCCGCTTACAGGATTAACTGATGTCTGACGAATTTTACATGGCGCGCGCGCTTAAGCTCGCGAGCCAGGGACGCTTTACCACGCATCCGAACCCGCGCGTGGGCTGTGTGATTGTGAAAGACGGCGTTATCGTCGGCGAAGGCTTTCACCTGCGCGCCGGCGAGCCGCATGCCGAAGTCCATGCGTTGCGTATGGCGGGCGATAAGTCGCGCGGCGCGACCGCCTATGTCACGCTTGAGCCCTGCAGCCACCACGGGCGCACGCCGCCGTGCTGCGATGCGTTGATTAACGCCGGTGTCGCGCGCGTCGTCGCAGCGATGCAGGATCCGAATCCGCAAGTCGCGGGCCGCGGTCTGTACCGCCTTCAGCAGGCGGGTATTGAGGTCAGCCACGGCCTGATGATGAGCGAGGCCGAAGCGCTCAATAAAGGCTTTCTCAAGCGTATGCGCACCGGTTTCCCGTTTATTCAGCTCAAGCTTGGGGCGTCCCTTGACGGACGCACGGCGATGGCGAGCGGCGAAAGCCAGTGGATAACCTCTCCGCAGGCGCGGCGCGACGTGCAGCGTCTGCGCGCGGAAAGCCATGCTATCCTCACTACCAGCGCCACGGTGCTGGCCGATGATCCATCGATGACGGTGCGCTGGGACGAACTCGGCGAAGCGACGCAGGCGATTTACCCTCGTGAAACCCTGCGCCAGCCGCTGCGGATCGTACTCGATCGCCAGAATCAGGTGACGCCTGCGCACAAGATTGTTAATCAGCCCGGCGAAACCTGGCTTGCGCGCGCCTGCCCGGACGACGCCGTCTGGCCCGAGGGCGTGGAACAACTGCCGACGCCCGTGCACAACGGCAAGCTCGATGTAGTGTTGCTGATGATGCAGCTTGGCAAACGCCAGGTGAACAGCCTGTGGGTGGAGGCGGGGCCGCAGCTCGCCGGCGCGCTGCTCCAGGCGGGGCTGGTGGATGAACTGATCGTTTATATGGCGCCGAAGCTGCTCGGCAGCGAGGCCCGCGGGCTTTTCGCGCTGCCAGGACTTGAGCGGCTCGCCGATGCGCCGCGTCTGGAATTTCGCGATGCCGTGCAGGTCGGCCCCGATTTGCGCCTGCGCCTGACGCTCGCCTGACGGCGGGACGTAAAACGTAAGCAGTGCGCGAAAGAGTATGATAAAATCCGCCCCCCTGCGGGGGCTACATAACCCTAAGGTAAGAGTATGAACATTATTGAAGCTACCGTTGCTGCCCCGGACGCTCGCGTCGCCATCGCCATTGCGCGTTTCAACAACTTCATCAACGACAGTCTGCTGGAAGGCGCGATCGACGCCCTGAAACGCATTGGTCAGGTAAAAGATGAAAATATCACCGTCGTGTGGGTGCCGGGCGCTTACGAGCTGCCGCTGGCGGCTCAGGCGCTGGCGAAAACCGCAAAATATGACGCGGTGATTGCGCTCGGTACGGTGATTCGCGGCGGCACCGCGCATTTCGAATACGTTGCCGGCGGCGCCAGCAACGGTCTGGCCCACGTGGCGCAGCAGAGCGAAATCCCGGTAGCTTTTGGCGTACTCACCACTGAAAGTATTGAACAAGCCATCGAACGCGCTGGCACTAAAGCCGGGAACAAGGGCGCCGAAGCGGCGCTGACCGCGCTTGAAATGATTAACGTCCTGAAGGCTATCCAGGCCTGATTTTTTTGTAAGGGGAATTCCGTGAAACCTGCTGCTCGTCGCCGCGCCCGTGAGTGTGCCGTCCAGGCGCTTTACTCCTGGCAGTTGTCCCACAATGACATCGCCGATGTTGAATACCAGTTCCTGGCGGAACAGGATGTCAAAGATGTGGACGTGATGTATTTCCGCGAACTGCTCTCCGGGGTGGCGACCAACAGCGGCTATCTCGACGGCCTGATGAAGCCGTACCTGTCCCGTCAGCTCGAAGAGCTGGGCCAGGTAGAGAAAGCGGTGCTGCGCATTGCGCTGTTCGAACTCTCAAAACGTGACGATGTGCCGTACAAAGTGGCTATCAACGAAGCGATTGAGCTGGCGAAAGTCTTCGGCGCTGAAGACAGCCACAAGTTCGTGAACGGCGTGCTTGATAAAGCAGCGCCGCATATCCGCCCCAACAAAAAGTAATCGCCGCCTGCCATCGGCAGGCGAGACCTGATGCTCGTTTTCTTTTACCGTTCTGTGCTCAGAGCAGGCGAAAAGCTGGCGATTGTCTACTATGGTCATCAACACGAAGAAACCTGCTGTTCTTCGTCTGCTGTCTGAGGCCGGGATCCCGGCCTTTTCTTCTTCTCATCTGTTGAGGCTTAACCTTATGTCATGCGGCGAGTTTTCCCTGATTGCACGTTATTTCGATCGGGTCAGAAGCTCTCGTCTTGATGTCGAGACCGGCATTGGCGACGACTGCGCGCTGTTGACCGTGCCGGAGAAGCAAACTCTGGCGATCAGCACCGACACGCTGGTGTCGGGCATTCACTTTTTACCGGATATCGATCCGCGCGATCTCGGTTACAAGGCGCTGGCGGTGAATGTGAGCGATCTGGCGGCCATGGGCGCCGATCCGGCGTGGCTGACGCTGGCGCTGACGCTGCCGGAGGTTAACGAACCCTGGCTTGAAGCCTTCAGCGACAGCCTGTTTGAACAACTCAACTACTACGATATGCAGCTTATCGGCGGCGACACCACGCGCGGTCCGCTCTCCATGACGCTCGGCATTCACGGCTTTGTTCCCGCCGGACGGGCGCTGAAGCGCTCCGGCGCGCGCCCTGGCGACTGGGTCTTTATCACCGGCACGCCGGGCGACAGCGCGGCCGGGCTTGCGATTTTGCAAAAGCGTCTTGACGTCGATAATGAAAGCGACGCCGAGTATCTGGTGAAACGCCATCTGCGCCCCACGCCGCGCGTGCTGCATGGGCAGGCGCTGCGCGGGCTCGCCAGCGCCGCTATCGATCTCTCCGACGGGCTGATTTCCGATCTCGGGCACATCCTGAAGGCGAGCGACTGCGGCGCGCGCATTGAGCTGAACGATCTGCCGTATTCTGAGGCGCTTTCCCGCCATGTTGAGCCGGAGCAGGCGCTGCGCTGGGCGCTGTCGGGCGGTGAAGATTATGAGCTCTGTTTTACGGTGTCGGAAATCAATCGCGGTGCGCTGGAAGTCGCGGTAAACCATCTTGGCGTGCCCGTTACCTGCATCGGCCAGCTGACCACGGCGTCGGAAGGCATGGTATTTTTACGCGATGGCGCGCCGGTAACGCTCGACTGGAAAGGATATGACCACTTCGAAACGCACGTTTAATAAGGATGTCGCCAAAAGCCGGCTGAATTTACGCAACCCCTGGCATCTGCTCGCCACCGGCTTTGGCAGCGGCTTAAGCCCGTGGGTGCCGGGTACGATGGGGTCGCTTGCGGCCATCCCGTTCTGGTATCTGATGACCTTTTTGCCCTGGCAGCTTTACTCGCTGGTGGTGATGTTTGGGATCAGCCTTGGCGTCTATCTCTGTCACCAGACCGCCAAAGATATGGGCGTGCATGACCACGGCAGCATCGTCTGGGATGAGTTTATCGGCATGTGGATAACGCTGATGGCGCTGCCGACGCACGACTGGCAGTGGGTCGCCGCCGGGTTTGTGATTTTCCGCATTTTGGATATGTGGAAACCCTGGCCTATCCGCTGGTTTGACCGCAACGTTCACGGCGGCATGGGGATCATGGTGGATGATATCGTGGCGGGGATTATCTCGGCGGGGCTTCTCTACTGGATTGGCCATCACTGGCCCATCGGCCTGATTTAAACAAAACAGCCCTCGTCGCAGAGGGCTGTTTTTTTATCTTCGTTTATTTAAAGCCCACCACCGGGTGCGCTTTGTAAGGCGTCTCCAGCTCGGCCATCTCTTCACTGGTGAGCGTCACATCGACCGCGTCAATCAGCTCCTGCAACTGCTCCTCGCGCGAGGCGCCGATAATCGGCGCGACAACGCCCGGCTTGCTTAAAAGCCAGGCCAGCGCCACCTGCGCGCGGCTCACGCCTTTATCCTGCGCGATAAACGCCAGGCGTTCAGCGATTTTCGCGTCGTTCTCTTCGGTTTCGCTGTAGAGCGTCTTGCCGAATTCGTCGGAGACCAGGCGCGCCGTGGTTTCGCCCCACGGGCGGGTCAGACGTCCGCGCGCCAGCGGGCTCCACGGAATAACGGCCACGCCCTCGCGATAGCAGAGCGGCAGCATCTCTTGCTCTTCTTCGCGATAAATCAGGTTGTAGTGGTTCTGCATGGTGACGAACGGCGCCCAGCCGTTCTCTTTTTGCAGCCGCAGCGCCTGTTCAAACTGGTGCGGATGCATGGACGACGCGCCGATGTAGCGCGCTTTACCCGCTTTCACCACGTCGTTCAGCGCTTCCAGCGTCTCTTCTATCGGCGTGTCGTAGTCCCAGCGATGGATTTGCAGCAGATCGACATAGTCCATGCCGAGGCGGCGCAGGCTGTCGTCAATGGAGCGCAGGATCAGCGGGCGGGAGAGCCCCTGCGGCAGGTCGCCGACCTGGTGATAAACTTTAGTGGCGACGACGACATCTTCACGACGCGCGAAATCGCGCAGCGCGCGGCCGACAATCTCTTCGCTGCTGCCGTCGGAATAGCTGTTGGCGGTGTCGAAAAAGTTAATGCCGCCGTCGATGGCGTGTTTGATGATAAGGCGGCTGCTTTCTTCGGGAAGCGTCCAGGCGTGGTTACCGCGATCCGGCTCGCCAAAGGTCATACAGCCCAGGCACAGACGGGAAACCTGAAGGTCGGTTTTTCCTAATTGTTTGTATTGCATGGTTCCGCTCCTGCTTTAGGGTTACAAAGGTCACCGTTAAGCATAGCAGGAGCGGAAGCGGAGCAGGGGTCAGGCGAGCCAGTCTCGCACGCGTTGTTCGATACCCGCAGCGGTCAGGCCGATATCCGCGCGGGCTTCATCCTGGGTGCCCTGAGGAATAAATTGATCCGGCAGGCCGATATTCAGCACCGGCACCGGTTTGCGCTTCGCCATCAGCACTTCGTTTACGCCGCTACCGGCGCCGCCCATCACGGCGTTTTCTTCGATAGTGACCAGCGAGCCATGGCGCTCGGCGAGCTCCATGATCAGCGCTTCATCGAGCGGTTTTACAAAGCGCATATCCACAAGCGTGGCGTTAAGGGCTTCGGCGGCCTGCGTGGCTTCCGGCAGCAGCGTACCAAAGTTAAGCAGCGCCACTTTTTCGCCGTGGCGTTTCACCACGCCTTTACCGATCGGCAGCTTCTGGAGCGGCTCCAGCGTCACGCCCAGCGCGTTGCCGCGCGGGTAGCGAACGGCGCTCGGGCCGTCGTTGTAGTGATAGCCGGTGAACAGCATCTGGCGACACTCGTTTTCATCGCTCGGGGTCATGATGACCATATCCGGGATGCAGCGCAGGAATGAGAGATCGAACGCGCCCTGATGCGTCTGGCCGTCGGCGCCGACGATGCCCGCGCGATCGATAGCGAACAGCACCGGCAGCTTCTGGATGGCGACGTCGTGGATAACCTGGTCATAGGCGCGTTGCAGGAACGTAGAGTAAATCGCGACCACCGGCTTATAGCCGCCAATAGCGAGCCCTGCTGCGAAGGTCACCGCGTGCTGCTCGGCGATCGCCACATCGAAATATTGCCCCGGATACTGACGCGAGAACTCGACCATGCCGGAGCCTTCGCGCATGGCGGGGGTGATCGCCATCAGCTTGTCATCTTTCGCCGCGGTTTCGCACAGCCAGTCGCCGAAGATTTTCGAATAGCTCGGCTGGCCGCCGCTACTTTTCGGCAGCGTGCCGCTTTCCGGATCGAATTTCGGCACCGCGTGGAAGGTGATCGGATCTTTTTCCGCCGGCTCATAACCACGGCCTTTCTTGGTCATGATATGCAGGAACTGTGGGCCTTTCAGGTCACGCATGTTTTTGAGCGTATGCACCAGGCCCAGCACGTCGTGGCCATCCACCGGGCCGATATAGTTAAAGCCCAGCTCTTCAAACAGCGTGCCCGGCACGACCATGCCTTTGATGTGCTCCTCGGTACGCTTGAGCAGCTCTTTGATGGGCGGAACGTTAGAGAACACGCGTTTGCCGCCTTCGCGAAGCGTTGAATAGAGCTTGCCGGAAAGCAGCTGCGCCAGATGGTTATTGAGCGCGCCAACGTTCTCGGAAATCGACATTTCGTTGTCGTTCAGGATAACCAGCATATCCGGGCGAATATCGCCCGCGTGGTTCATCGCCTCAAACGCCATGCCCGCGGTAATCGCGCCATCGCCAATCACGCAGACGGTGCGGCGGTTTTTCTCTTCACGCGCCGCCGCGACGGCAATACCGATGCCAGCGCTTATCGACGTGGACGAGTGGCCGACGCTTAATACGTCATATTCGCTCTCGCCGCGCCACGGAAATGGGTGCAGGCCGCCTTTCTGGCGGATGGTGCCGATGCGGTCACGGCGTCCGGTGAGGATTTTGTGCGGGTAGGCCTGGTGGCCGACGTCCCAGACAAGCTGGTCGAACGGCGTGTTGTAGACGTAATGCAACGCCACGGTAAGCTCGACCGTGCCAAGCCCGGAGGCGAAGTGTCCGCTGGAGCGGCTCACGCTGTCGAGCAGGTAACGACGCAGTTCGTCGCACAGCTTCGGCAAACTCTCTTTTGGCAACAGGCGCAGCTCCGCTGTGGAGTCCACCAGCGCCAGGGTCGGGTATTTGGCAGTATCAAAACTCATCAGAGACTCATCGTGGTGTTATACGTTTATTTATCACGTTGGATTATGAAATTCGCTAACGCTTCCAGTGTCGCGGTATCCAGCGCTTGTGCTTTCAGCGGCGCCAGCGCCGCCAGAGCGTCGTCGCACAGACTGCGCGCTTTCGCCTGGGCTTGCTCAAGACCCAGCAGGGCGGGGTAGGTGCTTTTGCCAAGTTGCTGATCGGCCCCCTGACGTTTTCCAAGGGTTGCAGTATCACCCACCACATCCAGAATGTCATCCTGTACCTGGAAGGCGAGGCCGATGCTTTCTGCATAGCTATCAAGGTAAACCAGCGCGTCGCGGCCTTTATCGCCCGCGCACAACGCGCCCATACGCACCGCGGCGCGGATAAGCGCGCCCGTCTTGTGACGATGGATACGCTCCAGCGCGTCGAGATCCACCTGCTGGCCTTCGGCCTCGAGATCGAGCGCCTGGCCGCCGCACATGCCCGCCACACCGCTGGCTTTCGCGAGTTCTGAGACCATCGCGAGCCGGTCGCGCAGCGCCACGTTTTCCATCGGCGCGTCGCTTAAAATAGAGAACGCCAGCGTTTGCAGGGCGTCGCCCGCAAGAATGGCGCTCGCTTCGCCAAAGCGAATATGGCAGGTCGGCTGTCCGCGGCGCAGATCGTCATCGTCCATAGCGGGCAGATCGTCATGCATCAGTGAATAGGCGTGAATGCACTCGATGGCCGCCGCCGGGGCGTCGAGCGCCGTCGGGTTGACCCCAAACATCTCGCCGGTGGCGTACACCAGAAACGGCCGCAGGCGTTTACCGCCTAATAATGTGCCGTAGAGCATCGCCTCAACCAGTGGACTCTTCTGAAACGGCAGAGCGCCGATAAAATGCTGTAACGCGCTGTTGGCCCGCTCGGCCTGCGACTGAAGCTGTTGACTGAAATCCATGTTTACTCGGCGTCCGGCGTGAAGGGGGTAAGAGGCGCGTCCTCATTCTGAGACAACAGGATCTGAACGCGCTGCTCAGCCTGCTGCAGTTTTACCTGGCCCTGACGCGCGAGCTGCACGCCGCGCTCAAATTCATTCAGCGCCTCTTCCAGCGGCAGGTCGCCGCTTTCCAGACGGGTGACTATCTGCTCAAGCTCCGACAGGGCCGTTTCGAAACTGGCCGGCTGTTCATTTTTCTTCGGCATAGTAAGTATCTGACTCTAAGGGTTAACGGTCATGTTAGCGACACTGCATGGTAGCGGAGACGCAAAGATTAGCAAATAACGCCTTGTGGGTTGGTAATAGGCGCAGTGACACCGCGATGGTGATATACTGCCGGGCTCACGATGCAGGCGCGGTTCTGCCTGCTGTACCATTTTCTAAGCCCCGGTGGGCTTGCCAACGAATCATAGCCACCATGAAGTTTATCATTAAATTATTCCCGGAAATCACCATTAAAAGCCAGTCTGTGCGGTTGCGCTTTATAAAAATCCTGACCGGGAATATTCGTAACGTCCTGAAACACTACGATGAAAATCTTGCCGTGGTTCGCCACTGGGACCATATCGTGGTGCGTATTAAAGATGAAACCATGCACGATACCGTGCTTGACGCCCTGACACGTATTCCCGGTATTCACCATGTCCTTGAGGTGGACGATGTCCCGTTCACGGACATGCATGACATTTTCGAAAAGGCGCTCGCCAACTGGCGTGAGCAGCTCGAAGGGAAAACGTTCTGCGTGCGCGTTAAGCGACGCGGTCAACATGAGTTTAGCTCTATTGAAGTGGAGCGCTACGTCGGCGGCGGTTTAAATCAGCATATTGAATCCGCCCGCGTAAAACTGAAGCAGCCTGACGTCACCGTCAATCTTGAGATTGAAGACGATCGCCTGCTGCTGGTGAAAGGCCGGTATGAAGGCATTGGCGGTTTCCCGATAGGCACTCAGGAAGATGTGCTGTCGCTGATTTCCGGCGGTTTCGATTCCGGCGTCTCCAGCTATATGCTGATGCGTCGCGGCTGCCGCGTGCATTACTGCTTCTTCAACCTGGGCGGCGCGGCGCACGAAATCGGCGTACGCCAGGTGGCGCATTATCTGTGGAGCCGCTTTGGCAGCTCGCACCGCGTGCGTTTTGTGGCGATCAACTTTGAGCCTGTCGTCGGCGAAATCCTTGAGAAAGTGGACGACGGCCAGATGGGCGTGGTGCTCAAGCGTATGATGGTGCGTGCGGCCTCGAAAGTGGCGGAACGCTACGGCGTGCAGGCGCTGGTCACCGGCGAAGCGCTGGGCCAGGTTTCCAGCCAGACGCTGACCAACCTGCGCCTTATCGATAATGTCTCCGATACGCTGGTGCTGCGCCCGCTTATCTCTTATGACAAAGAGCACATCATCGATATCGCCCGTAAAATCGGCACCGAAGATTTTGCCCGCACCATGCCGGAATATTGCGGCGTGATTTCGAAAAGCCCGACCGTGAAGGCCGTGAAAGCGAAAATCGAAGCCGAAGAGGCGAATTTCGATTTCACTATCCTTGATCGCGTCGTTGCTGAAGCCACCAATGTGGATATCCGTGAAATCGCCGAGCAGACTGAACAGCAGGTAGTGGAGGTGGAAACCGTTAACGGTTTCGGCCCAAACGACGCCATTCTGGATATCCGCTCTGTCGATGAACAGGATGAGAAACCGCTGGTGGTTGAAGGCGTTGAGGTCGTTTCTCTGCCGTTCTACAAGCTCAGCACGAAGTTTGGCGATCTCGACCAGAGCAAAACGTACTTGCTGTGGTGCGAGCGCGGCGTGATGAGCCGCCTGCAGGCGCTTTACCTGCTGGAGCAGGGCTTTAAAAACGTGAAAGTCTATCGCCCGTAACGCACACGCGTTTCGCAGAGACAAAAATCCCCTCAACCGAGGGGATTTTTTTATGGGCACGGCTTAACGGGATGACGCTTAATAGTCGCGGTAGCTGTAGATGCCTGCGGCCAGCACCAGTTGGCCTGCCACCTCATGGGCTTTTTCACGCCCGACCAAGAGATCGATAATCTTGAGCGCGAAATCAATCGCCGTGCCCGGCCCCTGGCTGGTCAGCAGGTTGACGCGCGGATCCCAGACCACGCGTTTATCCTGCCACTGATCGTCAGGGATCGTCTCTTTCAGCGCCGGGAAGCCGGTCATGTTGCCGAGCGGGAAGAGTTCGTGCGGGACCAGTACCGTGCCCGCCGCCGCGCAAATGGCCGCCACAATCCGCCCTGAGAGATGAAACTGGCGCACCGTTTCGACCAGCAGCGGGCTGTCGCGAAACGCTTCGGCGCCCTTCAGGCCGCCCGGCAGCACAATCACATCGAAATCGCCGTCCGCCACTTCCACCAGCGGCGCATCCGCCAGCAGCCGGACGCCGCGCGAGCAGGTGATTGTCAGATTGCCGTCGCCAGCGACGCTCGCGGTGGTGACACTAATGCCGCCGCGCACCAGCAGATCGATGGTGGTGACCGCTTCGGTCTCTTCAGTGCCAGGGGCGAGGCATACCAGTGCCGATGCGCTCATACTCATTCTCCTTGCGTTTGATCTGTTCATACAGACGGCTGTTGACCGGCAGCGTCAGGCCATGCGCTCTGGCGCGGCGCAGCAGATAGCCGGTGATGTAATCTATCTCGGTGTGACGCTGCTGGCGAACGTCCTGCAGCATCGATGAAATATTGGCGGCGGTGCTGTCGATAACCTGATTGATGTAGTAAAGCAGGCTTTCCGGCGACGTGTGATGCCCTTCGCGCTGCATCACCAGGGCGACCTCGGCGCAGATGTCGCGCACCTCGTCCTGTCGCGCGCGCAGCTCGCCGTTCGGGCAGTTATAAAGCGCCGTCAGCGGGTTAATCACGCAGTTGGCGGCGAGCTTGATCCAGCGGGAAACATTGACGTTATCGTGCCAGGCGACATCCGGCAGCGCCTGTTGAAGCAGTTCCGCCAGCCGGGAGTAATCCTGCGCGCCAGGCGTGACCGGGCCAATGTGAGTAGTGCCGCAGGCGACGTGGATCACCAGATTGCCTTCGCGCCGCGCCGCATGGGTTGTTACGCCCGCCAGCAGCGGCTGTGTTACGGCGCGCAGCTCATCGAGCGTGCCCATGCCGTTATGCAGCAGGAGAATCGGGCTGGCGGCAGGCAGCCGGGTGGCCAGCGTGCTCACCGCATCAGAAACCTGCCAGGCTTTCAGCGACACCAGCAACAGCTCGCTCTGTGCAAGAAACTCGCTGTCATTGGTGGTAAAGGTGTGGTTAAACGCGCTGTTGTCGGTTTCCACCAGACTGACGTTATATGACGATTGCGGCACCCGCAGCCATCCCTGCACCTCGTGACCTTGTTTGTGCAGCGCGCTCATCCAGAGCTGGCCTAACGCGCCGCAGCCAAGCACGGTAATTTTCATTATTCCTCCTCGCCCGCAACAGCGCCGGGCGTTGTGTCATACGTCTATTATAACGTGAGCGCTTAGGCTTTCGCCTGCCGCCGGTTTCCGGGTTGTGTTATGCGCCTTTGCGGGTATTATGCAACGCACATACTGTGAGGGAGATAGAAAACATGCCATCTTTTGACATTGTGTCTGAGGTCGATATGCGCGAAGTGCAGAACGCGGTTGAGAACGCCACGCGCGAACTGGAAACCCGTTTCGACTTTCGCAACGTGACCGCAAGCTTCGAGCTGAACGAAAAAAATCAGACCATCAAAGTGACGAGCGAATCCGATTTCCAGGTGAATCAGCTACTGGACATCCTGCGTGCGAAGCTGCTGAAACGCGGCATCGAAGGCAGCTCCATTGAGGTGCCGGAAGAGTTCGAGCACAGCGGGAAAAACTGGAGCGTGGAAGCGAAGCTCAAACAGGGCATCGATTCCGCGATGGCGAAGAAAATCGTGAAGCTGATTAAAGACAGCAAGCTGAAAGTCCAGGCGCAGATCCAGGGCGAGCAGGTGCGTGTCACCGGTAAAGCCCGCGACGATCTCCAGCAGACGATCGCGCTGGTGCGCGGCGGTAACCTCGGCCAGCCGTTCCAGTTCAACAACTTCCGTGACTAAACGCTAAACGAACAAACGACACAAAAAAGGGCGGATTTTCCGCCCTTTTTCTTGGCTGCGCAGGTTAAGCGCCGAGCATTCGCTGCTCTATCTCAACGCGGTTGGTCACTTTGGTGTCGATTTTGAGATAAGCGCTACGCTCATCCGCCACCACAATCGCCTCGCTCACACCCGCTGTTTCACGTAAACGCTGCGCCAGTGTTTCATCGGCCGTCACTTCAGGCGGAATTTCTACGCGAATGCTGCTGACATACGGCGGCTCTTTCATGGTCGTACTCACCAGCAGCCAGACGGTCGCCAGCAGCGCGCCTACCAGGAACACGGTTTGCGAATCAAACAGGCCATCGACCCAGCCGCCCAGCGATCCGCCGATCGCCACGCCCAAAAACTGACTGGTGGAGTAGACGCCCATCGCGGTGCCTTTATAGCCCGCCGGCGACTCTTTACTGATAAGCGACGGGAGCAGCGCTTCCATCAGGTTAAACGCCACGAAGAACAGCTGAACGCCGACGATAAGCTCCCAGAAGTGCGGGCCTGCGCCCCATAACACGATTTCCGCAATCAGCAGCAGCGCCACGCAGAAGAGAAATACGCGCTTCATTTTGCGCTTTGCTTCGGCGTAAATGATAAACGGCACTACCGAGACAAACGAAATCAGCATCGTACAGAGATAGACTTTCCAGTGCGCCGCCGCCGGGTAACCCGCCGCTTCAAGCTGGCCGGGCAGGGCGACGAACGTCGACATCAGCAAAATATGCAGGCACATGATGCCGAAGTTGAGCTTGAGCAGCGTCGGCTCCGCCAGCACTTTGCGAAAACAGCCTTTGACCATGCCGGAATCGCGGTTCAGCACGTGGTTGCCGCTGTCCGGCACCACCCAGAGCGTAATGATAATGCCCGCGGTCGCCAGCACCGCAATCATCCAGAACAGCGCGTGCAGGCCAAGCGCGTGAGTGATAATCGGCCCCAGCACCATCGCGATGGCGAACGTCACGCCAAAGCTGACGCCGATAAACGCCATCGCTTTGGTGCGGTTCTGTTCGCGGGTAAGATCGGAAAGGAGCGCCATCACGGCGGCGGCAATCGCGCCGGCGCCCTGGAGCGCGCGTCCGAGAATAATGCCCCAGATGGAATCGGTCAGCGCCGCGACCAGGCTGCCGATAACAAAAATCACAAGCCCGCCGACAATCAGCGGCTTACGGCCGATGCGGTCGGAAAGCAGACCAAACGGCACCTGGAAAATCGCCTGCGCGAGGCCGTAAATACCAATAGCGAGGCCAATCAATGCTTCGCTTGCGCCCTGAAGCGCCATTCCGTAAGTAGTAATGACCGGCAGTACCATAAACATACCGAGCATGCGCAAAGAAAAGACCGTCCCTAAACCCCATGTCGCGCGCAACTCGACTGGCGTCATTTTGTTATCGTTCATTACCACCTCAGATAAAAAGCAGGTCTTAGTGTAGTGCGAGGGCAGAGGAGGGTAAATGCCGGGTTATTTAGAAAATATTTCAAGGGTTAACTATTAATGCTGTCAATAAATCGCCCGTCGGATCGCAGCAATAAAAAAGGGTGCCGCAGCACCCTTTTTCGCCTTGCTGACTTACCAGACGTAAGTCAGCAGATTATGTGAATCCGGCACCATGAAATCCACGGACATCATCACGCTCAGCGAGGTGATGGCGACAATCGAGAACACAAACAGCTTACGCGCCCAGACTTTGTCGTTTTCAGCCTTGTAGCCGCGCAGGGCCATGCCAAGCCACCAGACGCTGACCGCTGCCGCCACCACCAGGTATTTATACCCGGCATAACCGCCCAGCGAGAGCATCAGGGTCGCCACGGCGAAGGCGATGATATAAAGGGTAATGTGGTTTTTCGCCACAGAGATCCCTTTTACCACCGGCAGCACCGGAATATTGGCGGCCTGATAATCCTTGAAGCGGAAGATAGCAATCGCATAGGAGTGCGGCATCTGCCACAGGCTGAAAATCGCAAGCAGGATCAACGCGCCGGTATCGAACTCGTTGGTCACCGCGCAGTAACCGATAACCGGCGGCGCGGCGCCCGACAGCGAGCCAATCAGCGTGCCGTAGACCGAGTGGCGTTTCATGTAGAGGCTATAGACCCCGACGTACACCACAAAGCCCATGACCGCCAGCCACATCGCCAGCGGGTTCGCGCCGAACCAGAGCAGCATAAAGCCAGCAATACCCAGCAAGGTGGCGTACACCAGCGACATTTTCGGCGAAATCAGTCCCTTCACCAGCACACGGTTTTTCGTGCGCTCCATTTTGCGGTCAATATCACGGTCGATGTAGTTGTTGAACACACAACCGGACGCCACGACCAGCGACACCCCCACGAGGGTGAAAAGGAACAGGGGATAATCGATGCTGCCTTTGGAAGCCAGCAGGAATCCCCCGATAACCGATATCAGGTTGCCGAAGATGATGCCTGGTTTCGTTACTTGCAGGTATTGCTTAATCATACTCGCCGCTCTTAGTGAACCATCATGTTGTAATTCAGGTTCCACATAATCCAGATAGAGCCTACCACTACTATCGCGATAATCAGCAACGTAAAGATAAAGGCTACCAGGTTCCAGCGCTCCTCAGAGGAGGCGTTCATGTGCAGGAAGCACACCAGGTGAACCAGAATCTGTACGACTGCGGTTGCCACGACCACACCCAGCAGGGTGCCGTGAGACGCGGAGCCGTTCATGACCATCCAGAACGGGATTACTGTCAGAATAACCGACAGGATAAACCCGATCAGGTACGTCTTAACGCCACCGTGGTGGGCGCCGTTGTGATCGGTTGAATGACTCATTACATCGCCCCCATCAGATAGACTACAGAGAACACACAGATCCACACTACGTCCAGGAAGTGCCAGAACATACTCAGGCACATCAGGCGCGCGCGGTTATTGTGGGTCAGACCGCGGCGGGAGACGTGAATCATCATCACGACCATCCAGATAAGGCCAGAGGTCACGTGGATACCGTGGGTGCCGACCAGCGTAAAGAACGCTGACAGGAAGCCGCTCTTATCCGGACCAAAGCCTTCCGCGATCAGATGATGGAATTCATAGATTTCCATCGCCACGAACCCTGCGCCGAACAGGAAGGTCAGGGCGAGCCAGGACATCACCTGGCTCTGTTTGTCTTTATTCATGGCGATCATCGCCATGCCATACGTGATGGAGGAGAACAACAGCAGGAAAGTTTCAACCAGCACAAACGGCAGTTCGAAAATGTCTTTCCCGGTCGGGCCCCCCGCCGTGCCGTTCACAAGAACGGCATAGGTAGCAAACAGACATGCAAAGAGAATGCAGTCGCTCATCAGGTAGATCCAGAAGCCAAAGACTTTATTGGCTCCTGCATCGTGGTGCCCATGCTCATGGCTGCCATGGGCAAGTTCGTGATTAATGCTCTCAGTTGACATTTTTCAGCCCTGCTTTGGTGATTTCTTCGAAGTGCTGGTTTTCCAGTTTCTCAACGGTGGCTACTGGTACGTAGTAATCCACGTCTTCATCGAAGCTCTTCGCAATCCAGGTAATAACGATACCTGCGAAGCCCAGAATAGCCAGCCACCAGATGTGCCAGATCATCGCGAAGCCAAAGATGGTGCTGAACGCGCCGATGAAAATGCCTGCTGCGCTGTTCTTCGGCATATGAATTTCTTCATAGTGCGCCGGCTGCTTGTAAGCTTCACCTTTGTCTTTCATTTCCCAGAACGCGTCGCGCTCGTGGATTTCCGGTACAACCGCGAAGTTATAGAACGGCGGCGGAGAAGAGGTTGCCCACTCCAGCGTACGGCCGCCCCACGGGTCGCCAGTCAGGTCACGGTTCAGGTGACGGTCACGGACGCTCACGTAGATCTGCAGGATGATGCACAGGATACCGCACGCAATCAGCAGCGCGCCGATTTCCGCAACGATCATCAGCGGCTGGAACATCGGGTCGATGTTCTGGCTCACACGACGCGTCATACCCATGAAGCCCATGGCGTACAGCGGCATAAAGGTCACGAAGAAGCCGATGATCCAGAACCAGAAAGCACGGATGCCCCAGCTCTCGTTCATCTTGTAGCCAAAGGCTTTCGGCCACCAGTAGCTCATACCCGCGAAGCAACCAAATACCACGCCGCCGATGATGACGTTATGGAAGTGCGCAATCAGGAACAGGCTGTTGTGCAGAACGAAGTCTGCGCCCGGTACCGCCAGCAGCACGCCGGTCATACCACCGATGGAGAAGGTGATGATGAAGCCGATGGTCCACAGCATGGAGGAGTGGAACTGAATGCGGCCCTGATACATGGTAAACAGCCAGTTGAAGATCTTCACCCCGGTCGGGATGGCGATAATCATCGTGGTGATACCAAAGAAGGCGTTAACGTTCGCGCCACTACCCATGGTGAAGAAGTGGTGCAGCCACACGATGAACGACAGCACGGTAATCGCGATGGTCGCCCAAACGAGGGAGGTGTAACCAAACAGACGTTTCTTCGAGAAGGTGGAGGTGATTTCAGAGAACACACCAAACACCGGCAGAACCAGGATGTACACTTCCGGATGGCCCCAGGCCCAAATCAGGTTCACGTACATCATCATGTTGCCACCCATATCATTGGTAAAGAAATGGGTGCCCAGATAGCGGTCCAGGGTTAGCAACGCAATAGTGACGGTCAGGATCGGGAAGGAGACGATAATCAGGACGTTAGTACACAGCGACGCCCAGGTGAATACCGGCATTTTGAACATGGTCATGCCCGGCGCACGCATCTTCAGAATGGTCACGAAGAAGTTGATACCGGTCAGTGTCGTACCAATACCGGAGAGCTGGAGACTCCAGATCCAGTAGTCCACCCCAACGCCCGGACTGTACTCAATGCCCGAGAGCGGCGGATAAGCCACCCAACCGGTCTGAGCAAACTCGCCCACGCCCAGAGAGACGTTCACCAGGATTACCCCGACAACCGTGAACCAGAAGCTCAGGTTGTTCAGGAACGGATAAGCCACGTCGCGCGCGCCGATCTGCAGCGGAACCACCAGGTTCATCAGACCGATAACGAACGGCATCGCCACGAAGAAGATCATGATAACGCCGTGGGCGGTAAAGATCTGATCGTAGTGATGCGGCGGCAGGAACCCGGCTTCGCCGGAGGCCGCCAGCAATTGCTGGGTACGCATCATGATGGCGTCCGCGAAGCCGCGAACCAGCATCACGATAGCCACGAGGATATACATCACCCCGAGACGTTTGTGGTCCACTGACGTGAGCCACTCGTTCCACAGATAAGACCACTTACCGAAGTAAGTGATAGCTGCTACTAACGCCAGACCCCCGACGATAATGGCAGCCACCGTAACCATGATAATCGGCTCATGGTACGGGATTGCATCCAGTGTAAGTTTTCCGAACATCGTATTATTCCTCGGCCCCTTAGTGAGAGGTTTCCGCGTGATTCATGTCCATGCCTTCCATGCCTTCGTGGGCGTTATGCTCCCCTTCAGACTGAGTCATATCCATGCTCTTCCCAGGTCCCATAAATTTGTTAATGACATCTTTAAACAAATCCGGTTTTACGCTGGAGAAGTATTCGACTTTGTTGTATTCGCTCGGGGCCGCCAGCTTGTCGTAGGTCGCCATATCGTTAATGGTTTTGCCAGACTGCTTCGCTTTAGCCACCCACTGGTTGAAGGTCTCGTTATCCGGCGTGGCGATTGCCTTGAACTTCATGCCGGAGAAACCTGCACCACTGTAGTTAGCAGAAATACCGTCGTAGGTGCCGGCTTCGTTCGCAATCAGGTGCAGTTTGGTCTGCATACCTGCCATTGCGTAGATCTGGCTACCCAGTCGCGGAATAAAGAAGGAGTTCATCACCGAGTTGGAGGTGATTTTGAATTCCACAGGCGTATTCGCCGGGAACGCGATTTCATTGACCGTAGCGATACCCTGCTCCGGATAAATGAAGAACCACTTCCAGTCCATTGCGATAACTTCGATGGTCACCGGCTTCGCATCGTGCGCCAGCGGACGGCTGGGTTCGAGCGAGTGCGTGGTTTTCCATGTCAGTACTGCAAGGAAAATGATGATAAGGATCGGGATGGTCCAGACAACAGCTTCAACTTTGTTGGAGTGTGACCAGTTGGGGCTGTATTTTGCGTCCTTATTGGTTGCCCGATATTTCCAGGCGAAGCCAATAGCCATCAAGATGGCTGGAATCACGACAATCAACATCAGCCCGAGGGCGGTCAGTATCAGTGAACGTTGCTCCAGTCCAATCTGTCCTTTGGGGTTGAGAAGCGCAGCATCGCAGCCACTGAGTAATACAGTGCCTGCGAATAATGACAGCAGTCCCAAACTTTTATTGTATTTCCTGAGTCTCATTTAACGACCTCAATTCAGGGGGATCTGGTGGCGGTTAAAGTGTGCCGGGCATTTTACGGGAAGGTTACATTACTGTAAACACGAATGGCGCAGTGTCTGCGGCGTGTAACCGGGTTCTGTCGCAACCGTCACAGCCAATGCAACAAAATGTAAAATGTAAGTCATGACAGCCACATGGCAAGGGTTATAACAAAATCCTATGTAAAGTAAGGTCAAGACGGGAATTGAGTATATAGGGGAGAAAATAACATACAATAAATTAACAAGGCGGTTTCAAATGCGAAACAATAACGCCACGGAAATAATTCTTCACCGTGCTGAATCGTTAAAAATAATGTCGCACAGAATGATAAACGAAATTATTTAAAGTCTCTGCTACCAAATTTCGATAAATATATCTAAGCAAATCAGATGCTATTTTATTGACCAGAAAAATGAAACACTTTCTTCGTTGTGCTTTTTTTCTGGCGATAAAAGCAACAAAAAAACAACAAATACTCAGGGTAAAGGGTTGATACGCATGGAAACAGCAACGCCTCTGGTAGGCATCGATCTGGGCACGTCCAACAGCGCGGTGGCCTGGTTTAATGACGGACGCGCCGCGCTGATCGCCGATGGCCAACAGCGTTTACTGACGCCATCTGTCGTCGGGCTGGACGATGAGGGCCATTTAATTGTGGGTGAGGCGGCGAAAGCGCGGCTGGTGAGCCACCCGACCCTCACACATGCCAGCTTCAAGCGCTACATGGGCACCGATAAAATTTTTGCGCTCGGCGAACATCGCTTCCGGGCTGAGGAGCTTTCTGCCCTGGTGCTGCGCAAGCTGAAAGCCGATGCGGAAGTGGCGCTTGGCTGCGCCATCACTCGCGCGGTCATCACCGTCCCGGCCTGGTTTAACGATATCCAGCGTAAAGCGGTTAAAACCGCAGGCCATCTGGCGGGGCTTTCGGTTGAACGGCTGGTGAATGAACCGACGGCGGCCTCGCTCGCCTACGGCCTTGCCGATAACCGCGAGCAAAAGTTTCTGGTTTTCGATCTCGGCGGCGGCACGTTTGACGTTTCCATCGTCGATATGTTTGAAGGCGTGATTGAAGTGCGCGCCAGCAGCGGCGACGCGCGCCTTGGCGGCGATGACTTCACCGATATCATCCGCCAGTGGATGCTCTCGTGTTATCCGCACTATCAGCCGTCGGGCGCGCAGGACGAAGCGCAACTGGTGGCAGAGGCTGAAAATCTCAAACGACAACTGACGCACCAGGCGCAGGCGACCGCCACGCTCAATGTGGGCGGCCATGACATGATGTGGACGCTAGACAGCGACACTTTAACGGAGATCTGTCAGCCGCTGCTGGCGCGCCTCAAACAGCCGGTCATCCAGGCGCTGCGCGACGCCCGCTTTGATATCAGCGATCTGGATGATGTGATTCTGGTGGGCGGCGCCACGCGTATGCCGGTGGTGCGTCAGCTGGCCGCGCGTATGTTTGGCCGCTTCCCGCGCGCTGAACTCAACCCGGATGAAGTCGTCGCGCTCGGCGCGGGTATCCAGGCGGGGCTCGCCAGCCTCGACGCCGCGCTGGATGACATCGTGCTGACCGACGTCATGCCGTATTCGCTTGGCATCGAAACGGCGCGTCGTAACGGCGAGCGCTATGACAGCGGCTATTTCCTGCCCATCATTGAACGCAACAGCTTTGTGCCGGTCAGCATGTTCCGTTCTATTTCTACCGTTTACGATAACCAGCGCCAGCTGGAGATCGCTGTGTTCCAGGGCGAAGCGCGCCGGGTCGCGGAAAATATTCTGCTCGATAAATTTACGCTCGATGTTCCCGCGCGCCCGGCGGGCGAGGTGACGGTGGATGTGCGTTTCACCTATACCCTCGACGGCATTCTGGAAGTGGAGTGCAAAATAGACGGACAGGAGAGCGCGGCGTCGCTGGTGATTGAGCGCGCGCCCGGCAGCCTTAGCCCGGAAGAGATTAAGCAGCGGCTGGCGCAGCTTGACGCCCTGAAAATTCACCCGCGCGATCGCACGGAGAACCGGCAACTGCTGTCGCAGGCGAGCCTGCGCTATGAGCAAACGCTCGGCGAAAGACGCCATCTTATCGATCACTACAGCGCGCAGTTCGAGCAGGCGCTGGAGAGTCAGGATCTGCGTGAGATCGCGCTCGCGCGCCAGGCGCTGGAGCAGATCCTCGCGCAGTTTGACGACGGATTGCGCTAATGGACGCCTGGACGCAACTCGGCCTTGAGCCGACTAAAGATAAAGCCGCACTGCGCCGCGCGTGGGCGAAAATCGTCAAACAGCACCGCCCGGATCAGGATCCGCAAAAGTATCAGCAGTTGCGGGAAGCCTATGAGGCGGCGCAGCGCTATCAGGATTATGACGACGAAGAAGAGGATGAAGAGGCGGATGATGAAAACGTCATCACGTACCGCTTTACGCCGCAACCGCCGGTAACGCCACAGGACACGCCGCTGCCGCAGGCGGAAACCGTGGCCCTCGCAGACTGGGAGCCGCAGACGCTTAACGAACAAGCGCAGGCGCTCGCAATCACCATTGTGGCTGACGAGATGTCGGGCTGTCAGCAGTTAGAGGCGTTTCTGGCTGACGGACTGCCGGATGCGCTGGCGGCACGTCGGTATTTCAGCGAGAGGCTTGCCGATGCGCTCTCTGAAGAGCAGTGGCTGACGCGCGGCATGCTGGAGCATGTGGGCAGAATCATGGGCTGGGAGCTTGATCACTACCGCAGCACGGCCCTACCTGACGTCCTGATCTGGGCGCTTGAGGCGCGTATCACCACGACGGAAGAAGATTACCGGATGGTCGTGGAGCGCGGGCAGCATCAGGCGAGCTGGCTGTCGAAAGCCCGCTGGAAGCTGATAAGCGAGCCGCAGGCGCCGCTACCCTGGTGGGGGCGTCTGTGGCCCGGCTTTCTTGATGAGGCTCGCCAGCGTGTACACATAATGTGCAGCGAGCAACCAGGGTTATGGCAGCGGCTTAATCCGGTCATTATTGCGCTTTTATCTACGCCTGGCTGGGCGCTGTCACTCCATACCTTCATTTCTGTGATCTTCTGGGGCGGCGTGCTGGGGTTCCTGGCTCTCGACCCGCAGGTGACGGCGCTGGATGTCGGGATTGTCGGCGCGATAGTGGTCGTTTACCTGTTCGGCATACCTCATTTCTGGAACCGCTATCCAGAACGCAGCCGCCCGCGGATCGGCATTCGTGTGGGCTACGTGCTGTTATCGGTCGCGTTACTTGCCCTGCCGGTGGGAGAGTTTGCGCGCTATACCGTCGGGTTTTACCAGAAAAATCATGACATCTCGCCGCTGGTGTATATGGCGGTCATTATCGTGGCGGTGCTGGTGGTGTGTTTAAGACCGCATGCGCGGTCCTGGTGGCGCTGGCCCATTGATATTATCTCCGGGCCGGTGGGGTTTCCTGTCAAGCTTATCAGTCAGCTTCCGTGGATCATTAACCTGTTTTTGATTCCATTCGGCACTAAAGTGTACAGCGCGATGATAAGCAATATGATCGTATTACTACGCCTTGGGCTCTGAACGCGCCGTACTGCGGCGCAGCGCCAGGTAATCGAGCAGACAACCCAGCGCGATACCGGCAACCGCCAGCAGCATGCCTGCTTCAAGCAGGGTGACGCCGAAGGTCAACGCGCTCAGGCCGAGCGCGTTGCTGATGATAACCAGCAGCCAGACGCCAAGAACCGCGCAGCCGAGCAGCAGCAGGCGCAGCGCGAAGCGATAACCCGCCGGGTACGTCTGACGGCGCAGAAACTCGCCGGTGTCGCGCGTATATTCCAGCGTTCCCCGGCACAGCTGTAACAGCAGAATGCCCGGCACGGCAGCGACGACCGAAAAGAGATAAAACGTCGGCCAGCCGTAAGCTTCCACAAACCAGCCCGCGACCGGACCGACATAAACGCGGCCCACGGCTGAGAGCGCGGAAAGCAGAGCGAACTGTGTGGCGGAGAACGACTTATTACAGAGCGTCATCAGCAGCGCCACAAACGCGGCGGTGCCCATGCCGCCGCACAGGTTTTCAAAGAAGACCGCCGCGGCCATGCTCAGCAGATCTTTATCAGTTACCGACAGCAGCCAGTAACCGGCGTTCGAGACCGCCTGCAGAATGCCGAAAAGCATCAGCGCGCGGAACAGCGAGAGGCGCTGCATCAGCACGCCGCCGTACAGCGCGCCGAAAATCGTGGCGAGCAGCCCCAGCGTTTTATTCACCATCCCCACCTGGCCTGCGTCAAAGCCGACGCCGCGAATTAAAAAGGTGGTGGTCAGGCTCATGGCGAACGCATCGCCAAGCTTATAAAGCACAATCAGCAGGAGGATAAGCCAGGCGTTGTTGCGTCCGAAGAAATCGCGCAGCGGTGCGACCACCGCCTGCTCCAGCGTGCGCGGCGCGGGAATGGCCTCGTCGGGTTCAGGCGCAAGCCAGGTGGCGATAATGCAGGGAATAAGCAGCGCGGCCATCAGCCAGTAGGTGGCCTGCCAGCCGAGCCAGCGGTCGGCCATCCACAGCGCGAGACCGCCTGACACCAGCATCGCCAGCCGGTAGCCCAGCACGCTTATCGCGGCGCCTGTTCCGCGTTCGTCTGCGGGCAGCACATCCGTTTTCCAGGCATCGAACACGATATCCTGAGACGCCGAGCAGAACGCAATCAGCACCGCCAGCGCGGCCATCCAGCGCAGATGCGTTGAGGGTTCCAGAAAGCCCATGGCGGCGATGGCGATCAGCAATAATACCTGCGTGATAAACAGCCAGCCGCGACGCCTGCCGAGCAACGGCGGCGTGTAGCGGTCCATTACCGGAGACCAGAGAAATTTAAAGACGTAAGCCTGACCGACTAAAGAGAAGAAACCAATAGTTTTCAGATCGATATTCTCGACCGTCATCCAGGCCTGGAGCGTGCCGGACGTGAGCGCCAGCGGGAGACCGGAAGCGAAGCCGAGGATCAGTAAAATGGCGGTTTTCGGCTGCTGGAAAAGACGTAAATAATGACTGTGCATGGGCGGCCGTAAAAAAAGCGGCCCGGCGAACCGGGCCAGGAAAAACAAAGATGATTAACGCGCGTTCTGTTTGATGAACTCGTGGATGCTGGTGTCCTGCGCCATATCGGCGATGGTGTCGCTCAGCACGGAGTTAACGGCGTTGGCGATATTTTTATTGCTCGCCTGGAAAGCGCCTTCAACAGAATAGCTGGCGCGGTAGTTTTTGGTCATCTTATTGCCGGTTTTCGCGGTAGCGATGATAGAGATATCCGCTTTGGTGGCGATGTTGTAACGCACGTTGCCCTGCGACACGTCAGCATAGAGCTGGTTGACGATAATCTGCAGATCCACCGCGCCGCTTGGGCCAATCATATAACCGCGAGAGGTCATCTGTTTTTCCAGCACTTCCTGGAGCAGGAAACGCAGATCGCGGGACGCGGTCAGGGTTACCAGCTGGTTGTCGCGGGTGACTTTCGCCAGCGCCTGATCCTGACGCTGATCGGCGCCGTTGATGCTGACGGTCACACCCATCAGGCTCGGATCCTGCTGCGGCAGGGTCATTTTCGGGGAGACTTCAATGGTTGTCGGCGGCGTCGCGCAACCGGCCAGCATAAAAAGGGCGACGAGCGGGAAGAGTACTTTTTTTAACATGTTCAGGCTCTCAACGGTCCATGGGCAATAAAGAAGAAAATTCCCGCCATCATAGCATCGCCATGCGTGAGGGGAAGAGGCCAGGCGACTGAAAATAACGCAATGTCTTTTTTATGACCGTCGTCTGGCTTAGCGCTGTTACCGATTACCGTAAAACCGCGCTATAGGGCGCAAAGCCTGCCATAAAGCGAGGCGGCTGCAAAAGTTAAAATTGTGTTGTTTTTTGACAATGGAAACGGTAAAAGCGGCTAACCTTTAAAGTGATGGCTGCCATCGCAGCGTTGTCGAGGAGAGTCTTATGATGATACGCGAGCAGATCGAAGAAAAACTGAAGGCAGCCCTTGAGCCTGTCTTTCTGGATGTAGTGGATGAAAGCTATCGTCATAACGTGCCCGCGGGCTCTGAAAGCCATTTCAAAGTCGTGCTGGTCAGCGATCGCTTTGTCGGCGAGCGTTTTTTAAATCGGCATCGCCTCATCTACAGCATTCTTAGCGAAGAACTGGCCTCGACGGTCCATGCGCTGGCGCTGCACACCTACACCCTCAAAGAGTGGGAAGGGCTTCAGGATACGGTCCTGCCTTCTCCTGCCTGTCGGGGAGCCGGCACGCTGGCCTGATCGATCACAGTTGCAACGTCGGGAGCTTTTCCAGTATGTTGCGCCAGCGGTAATAAAACGAAACGGCCTGCGTGGCCGTTTTTGTTTTGCCTGAATTTTGCGCGCTATGTGCACTTTTCAGTCGTAATTTTGCCGGGAAGTGTGAAAAGTGCCGCAATGCCTCGGCTGGCTTTTCTCGACTCCCCAAGGGGATGCCGCTATAATGCTGCGTCTTATTTTTCGGAATGTCTTCGGGACGATTCTGGCGACAGGGATAGTGTTTCTGCTAAAGAAGACGTCCCGGTTCTGCGAAGCGAATACCATAGGGCTTCCAGAGTTGACCGAGCACTGTGATTTTTTGAGGTAACAAGATGCAAGTTTCAGTTGAAACCACTCAGGGCCTTGGGCGCCGTGTAACGATTACTATCGCTGCTGACAGCATCGAGAACGCTGTAAAAAGCGAGCTGGTCAACGTGGCAAAGAAAGTGCGTATCGACGGCTTTCGCAAAGGCAAAGTACCGATGAATGTTGTTGCTCAGCGTTATGGCGCGTCCGTGCGTCAGGATGTGCTGGGCGATCTGATGAGCCGTCACTTTGTTGACGCTATCATCAAAGAAAAAATCAATCCGGCTGGCGCACCGAACTATGTTCCGGGCGAATACAAACTGGGCGAAGACTTCACCTACGCCGTAGAGTTCGAAGTGTACCCGGAAGTTGAGCTGCAGGGTCTGGAATCTATCGAAGTGGAAAAACCGGTTGTTGAAGTGACCGACGCTGACGTAGACACCATGCTGGACACCCTGCGCAAGCAGCAGGCGACCTGGAAAGACAAAGACGGCGCCGCTGATGCGGAAGACCGCGTCACCATCGACTTCACCGGCTCTGTAGATGGCGAAGAGTTCGAAGGCGGCAAAGCGACCGACTTCGTCCTGGCGATGGGCCAGGGCCGCATGATCCCGGGCTTTGAAGAAGGCGTTAAAGGCCACAAAGCGGGCGAAGAGTTCACCATCGACGTGACCTTCCCGGAAGAGTACCACGCCGAAAACCTGAAAGGTAAAGCCGCGAAGTTCGTCATCAACCTGAAGAAAGTTGAAGAGCGCGAACTGCCG
This sequence comes from Cronobacter sp. EKM101R, assembly GCF_963888145.1. NCBI lineage: Bacteria > Pseudomonadati > Pseudomonadota > Gammaproteobacteria > Enterobacterales > Enterobacteriaceae > Cronobacter > Cronobacter sp. EKM101R. The sequence goes on from NZ_CAWPHW010000023.1 coordinate 197,411, forward strand.
GAACTGACCGAAGAATTCATCAAACGTTTCGGCGTTGAAGATGGTTCTGTTGCCGGTCTGCGCGCTGAAGTGCGTAAAAACATGGACCGCGAGCTGAAAGGCGCCGTGCGTAACCGCATCAAGTCTCAGGCTATCGAAGGTCTGGTGAACGCGAATAACATCGACGTTCCGGCTGCGCTGATCGACGGCGAAATCGACGTGCTGCGCCGCCAGGCTGCACAGCGTTTCGGCGGTAACGAGAAACAGGCTCTGGAACTGCCGCGCGAACTGTTCGAAGAACAGGCTAAACGTCGCGTCGTTGTTGGTCTGCTGCTGGGCGAAGTCATTCGTACCCATGAGCTGAAAGCTGACGAAGATCGCGTGAAAGCGCTGATCGAAGAGATGGCTTCCGCTTACGAAGATCCGTCAGAAGTTATCGAGTTCTACAGCAAGAACAATGAGCTGATGGACAACATGCGCAACGTGGCGCTGGAAGAGCAGGCGGTTGAAGCGGTACTGGCGAAAGCGAAAGTGACCGAAAAACCGACCTCTTTCAACGAACTGATGAACCAGCAGGCGTAAGCCCTTTCATCGTTTCACGACGAGGCACATGGGGCCCGTCACCGCAGGGTGACGGGCTTTTTTGTCACTTTTCCTACCCAAAAATGGCGGGTAAGGGGTGTTTCGGTGTTAGCGTAACAGCAAAAGATTGTTATGCTTGAAACAGGGCATCATTATCCCCATTAATGAAACAGTAAAAAGTGTACGACTGGCTGATAATCCGTCCGTAAGGTGTTTACCGGCAGGAGCATAGTCATCCTGTACGGTCTCAAGTAGAATCAGTGCAGCAGGTTACTCAGAATATTTATCCAGGAGACGGATATGTCATACAGTGACGAACGTGATCAATTTGCACCCCATATGGCTCTGGTGCCGATGGTTGTTGAACAGACCTCGCGCGGCGAGCGTTCTTACGATATTTTCTCCCGTCTGCTCAAGGAACGTATCATTTTTCTGACCGGCCAGGTCGAAGACCAGATGGCTAACCTGATTGTTGCGCAGATGCTGTTTCTGGAAGCGGAAAACCCAGAGAAAGACATCTATCTTTACATTAACTCGCCGGGTGGGGTAATCACCGCCGGGATGTCAATCTACGACACCATGCAGTTTATTCAGCCGGACGTCAGCACCATTTGTATGGGCCAGGCCGCGTCAATGGGCGCCTTCCTGCTGACAGCGGGCACGAAAGGGAAACGTTTCTGCCTGCCCAACTCGCGCGTAATGATCCACCAGCCGCTGGGCGGCTACCAGGGGCAGGCGACGGATATCGAAATCCACGCCCGCGAAATCCTGAAAGTGAAAGCACGCATGAACGAACTGATGGCGCAACATACGGGCCAGCCTCTTGAACAAATCGAGAGAGACACTGAGCGCGACCGTTTCCTCTCTGCAGGTGAAGCAGTAGAGTATGGTCTGGTTGACTCCATCATGACCCATCGTAACTGACGCCCGCCACGCGAGGGCCGCTATACTCATTAAGAGGTGGCCCTCGGTATCCTGGCGGCAGGCGCTGGTATTGGCATGGCGTTGTCGCGTGCGGCACTAAGAACAGAAAAGAGGTTTTGACTCATGACAGATAAGCGCAAAGACAGCTCAGGCAAACTGTTGTACTGCTCTTTTTGCGGCAAAAGCCAGCATGAAGTGCGCAAGCTGATTGCCGGGCCGTCCGTGTATATCTGCGACGAGTGTGTCGATCTGTGTAACGACATTATTCGCGAAGAGATTAAAGAAGTGGCTCCGCACCGTGAACGCAGCGCTCTGCCGACGCCACATGAAATTCGTAGCCATCTTGACGATTACGTCATCGGTCAGGAAAAGGCGAAAAAGGTGCTGGCGGTAGCGGTCTACAACCACTACAAGCGTCTGCGTAACGGCGATACCTCCAACGGCGTGGAGCTTGGCAAAAGTAACATCCTGCTGATTGGCCCGACCGGTAGCGGTAAAACGCTGCTCGCCGAAACCCTGGCGCGCCTGCTGGATGTGCCGTTTACCATGGCCGACGCCACGACGCTGACCGAAGCCGGTTACGTGGGCGAGGATGTGGAAAATATCATCCAGAAACTGCTCCAGAAGTGCGACTACGACGTACAGAAAGCGCAGCGCGGCATCGTGTATATCGATGAGATCGATAAAATCTCCCGTAAATCCGATAACCCGTCCATCACGCGCGACGTGTCCGGCGAAGGCGTTCAGCAGGCGCTGCTGAAGCTTATCGAAGGCACCGTGGCTGCCGTACCGCCGCAGGGCGGTCGCAAGCATCCGCAGCAGGAGTTCTTGCAGGTTGATACCTCCAAGATCCTCTTTATCTGCGGCGGCGCATTCGCAGGCCTCGATAAAGTTATCGCTAACCGCGTTGAAACCGGCTCCGGCATTGGTTTTGGCGCAACGGTGAAAGGTAAATCGCAGAAAGCGACCGAAGGCGAACTGCTGTCTCAGGTTGAGCCGGAAGATCTGATCAAGTTTGGTCTGATCCCGGAATTCATCGGTCGTCTGCCGGTAGTGGCTACGCTTAACGAGCTGAGCGAAGACGCGCTGATTCAGATCCTGAAAGAGCCGAAAAACGCCCTGACCAAACAGTATCAGGCGCTGTTCAATCTTGAAGGCGTGGAACTTGAGTTCCGCGACGAAGCGCTGGAAGCCATCGCGAAGAAAGCGATGTCCCGCAAAACCGGTGCGCGTGGCCTGCGCTCTATCGTAGAAGCGGCGCTGCTTGAGACCATGTACGATCTGCCGTCCATGGACGAAGTGGAAAAAGTGGTCATCGACGAGTCGGTGATTGCCGGCCAGAGCGAACCGCTGCTGATTTATGGCAAGCCGGAAGCCCAGCAGGCATCCGGCGAATAATCCGCCAGTTCCGACAATCAGTTAACATTCAATGGGGGAAATATTCCCCCATTTATTTTTCCTGCTTCCGTGCCGTTGAATGTCCGGGAAACATCCCCATATACTGAATTACTTAATTGGTGATGCCGTGAAGTGCGTTCACATGCGCCCCATCACCAGGCGGAAACTAAACTAAGAGAGAGCTCTATGAATCCTGAGCGTTCTGAACGCATTGAAATCCCCGTATTGCCATTGCGCGATGTGGTGGTTTATCCGCACATGGTTATCCCTTTGTTTGTGGGACGGGAAAAGTCTATTCGTTGTCTTGAAGCCGCCATGGATAATGACAAAAAAGTCATGCTGGTGGCGCAGAAAGAAGCCTCAACGGATGAGCCGGGCGTGAACGATCTGTTTACCGTCGGTACCGTGGCGTCTATTTTGCAAATGCTGAAACTGCCGGACGGCACCGTCAAAGTGCTGGTCGAAGGTTTGCAGCGCGCGCGTATCACCACGCTTTCCGATAATGGCGACCATTTTGCGGCGAAAGCGGAATACCTCGAATCTCCGGCTATCGACGAGCGCGAGCAGGAAGTGCTGGTGCGCACCGCCATTAGCCAGTTCGAAGGCTACATCAAGCTGAACAAAAAAATCCCGCCAGAAGTGCTGACGTCGCTTAACAGCATCGACGATCCGGCGCGTCTTGCGGATACCATCGCCGCGCACATGCCGCTGAAACTCAGCGACAAGCAGTCGGTGCTGGAGATGTCCGACATCAACGAGCGTCTGGAATACCTGATGGCGATGATGGAATCGGAAATCGACCTGCTGCAGGTTGAAAAACGCATTCGTAATCGCGTCAAAAAACAGATGGAAAAAAGCCAGCGCGAGTACTATCTGAACGAGCAAATGAAAGCCATTCAGAAAGAGCTCGGCGAAATGGACGACGCGCCGGACGAAAACGAAGCGCTGAAGCGTAAAATCGACGCGGCCAAAATGCCGAAAGAGGCGAAAGAGAAAGCCGAAGCCGAGCTTCAGAAGCTGAAAATGATGTCGCCGATGTCCGCCGAAGCGACCGTGGTGCGCGGTTATATCGACTGGATGGTGCAGGTGCCGTGGAATGCGCGCAGCAAAGTCAAAAAAGACCTGCGTCAGGCCCAGGAAATCCTGGATACCGACCACTACGGCCTTGAGCGCGTCAAAGACCGCATCCTGGAATACCTCGCGGTCCAGAGCCGTGTTAATAAAATCAAAGGGCCGATCCTCTGCCTGGTCGGGCCGCCGGGGGTAGGTAAAACCTCGCTCGGTCAGTCCATCGCTAAAGCCACCGGTCGTAAATATGTCCGTATGGCGCTGGGCGGCGTGCGTGACGAAGCGGAAATTCGCGGTCACCGCCGTACTTACATCGGCTCCATGCCGGGTAAACTGATTCAGAAAATGGCTAAAGTGGGCGTGAAAAACCCGCTGTTCCTGCTCGATGAGATCGACAAAATGTCCTCGGACATGCGTGGCGATCCGGCGTCCGCACTGCTGGAAGTGCTCGATCCGGAACAGAACGTGGCCTTTAACGATCACTACCTGGAAGTGGATTACGACTTAAGCGACGTCATGTTTGTCGCGACGTCCAACTCCATGAACATTCCGGCGCCGCTGCTGGATCGTATGGAAGTGATCCGTCTGTCCGGTTACACCGAAGATGAAAAACTCAACATCGCGAAGCGCCACCTGCTGCCGAAGCAGATTGAGCGTAACGCGCTGAAAGAGAACGAGATTGACGTGGATGACAGCGCCATCATCGGCATCATCCGCTACTACACTCGCGAAGCGGGCGTGCGTAGCCTTGAACGTGAAATCTCTAAACTGTGCCGTAAAGCGGTGAAACAGTTACTGCTGGATAAATCGCTCAAACGCATCGAAATCACCGGTGAAAACCTGAAGGATTTCCTGGGCGTTCAGCGCTTCGACTATGGCCGCGCCGACAGCGAAAACCGCGTAGGGCAGGTGACGGGGCTGGCGTGGACGGAAGTGGGCGGCGATCTGCTCACCATCGAAACCGCGTGCGTGCCGGGCAAAGGCAAACTGACCTACACCGGTTCTCTTGGCGAAGTGATGCAAGAGTCCATCCAGGCGGCGTTAACCGTGGTGCGCGCCCGTGCTGAGAAGCTTGGCATCAACAGCGACTTCTACGAAAAACGTGATATTCACGTTCACGTGCCGGAAGGCGCCACGCCGAAAGATGGCCCGAGCGCCGGTATCGCCATGTGCACCGCGCTGGTCTCCTGCCTGACCGGCAACCCGGTTCGCGCCGATGTGGCGATGACCGGTGAAATCACGCTGCGTGGTCAGGTACTGCCGATTGGCGGCCTGAAAGAGAAACTGCTGGCAGCCCACCGTGGCGGCATCAAAACCGTGCTGATCCCGGATGAAAACAAGCGCGATCTGGAAGAAATCCCGGAGAACGTGATTGCCGATCTGGATATCCACCCGGTCAAGCGCATCGAAGAAGTGCTGACGCTGGCGCTGCAAAACGCGCCGTACGGCATGCAGGTCGCCACCGCAAAATAGTGACCTGACGCAAGCGCACTGAGAAAAACAGGGCTGGTGAGTGCTTTCGCACTTGCCAGCCTTTTTTTGTATAGCTAATTTAGATTGCCGGTCCGGGGTGCCATCAACAACTCCTGTTGTAAGGGCATGTGAGGACTGTTATAACTGCTGCGCGGTCGCGTCGCGAAGGATTCCGGTGCGATATAAAATATAAAGAGAGGAAGAGAAGAGTGAATAAATCTCAACTGATAGACAAAATTGCCGCAGGTGCCGATATTTCTAAAGCAGCGGCTGGACGTGCGTTAGATGCTTTGATTGATTCCGTGACTGAATCTCTGCAGTCCGGGGATGAAGTAGCGCTGGTTGGCTTTGGTACTTTTGCTGTTCGTGAACGTGCTGCCCGCACCGGCCGCAACCCACAGACGGGCAAGGAAATCACCATCGCGGCTGCGAAAGTTCCGGGTTTCCGTGCTGGTAAAGCCCTGAAAGACGCGGTTAACTGATCCTGTGGCTGGCGTTATCGCAGCCAGGGGATAAAAAACAAGGCGCATCGTCAGATGTGCCTTTTTTCTTTCTGGATGAGTAATCTGCCGATATGGGCTGACAACCGCCCCGGTTTCTTGTCACAATACGCCTTTGCGCGCAGCGGCCCAGCGGATGTCGCCACGTTTCTGTGCGAGTTCTACCTGTCATTCTACAGCGGAGTGTTGTTACACCATGATGGACAATTTACGCGCGGCGGCGAATCACGTCGTGCTCAAGATCATTCTGGGTTTGATTATCCTGTCATTCATACTGACTGGCGTGAGTAACTACCTGATTGGCGGTAACAGCAACTATGCCGCAAAAGTTAACGACCAGGAGATCAGCCGGGCCCAGCTTGAAAATGCGGTCAACATCGAGCGCAACAACCTCGAGAGAAGAATGGGCGACCGCTTCTCTGAGCTCGCTTCCAATGAACAATATATGGCCGAGCTGCGCCAGCGTGCGCTGCAGGGGCTGATTGACGAAGCCCTGATCGACCAGTATGCGCGCTCGCTTCATCTGGAGATCAGCGACGAGCAAGTGCGTCAGTCCATCTTCAAAAACCCGGCATTCCAGAGCGACGGAAAATTTGATAATGCGCGCTACAACGCCATTATCACCAGCATGGGCATGAGCGCCGATCAATACGCGCAGGCGCTGCGTAACCAGCTCACCACCGATCAACTGGTCAGCGCCGTCATGGGCAGCGATTTCATTCTGCCAGGCGAAAGCGATCAGTTCGCCGCCTTGTTCGCCCAGCAGCGTCAGGCACGCACCGCGACTATTGCCGTCGATGCCCTGGCCCAGAAGCAGCAGGTTTCCGAGCAGGAAATCAAAGACTACTACCAGCAGCACGCCAACAGCTTCCAGTCGCCTGAGCAGTTCCGCGTAAGCTACATCAAGCTTGACGCCGCCGCGCTTGCAGAGAACGCCAGCGAAGACGAAATCCAGGCGTACTATGACAAACATCAGGATGAATTCGGCCAGCCAGAGCGCAACCGCTACAGCCTGATCCAGACCAAAACTGAAGCCGACGCGAAAGCCATTCTCGCGCAGCTCAAGCAGGGCGCGGATTTCGCAACGCTTGCGAAAGAGAAATCGGTGGATGTCATCACCGCCCGCAACGGCGGCGATATGGGGTGGCTGGAGCCAGGCACCACGCCGGACGAGTTCAAAAATGCCGGTCTGAAAGACAAAGGCCAGCTTTCTGACGTGATCAAATCCTCTGTTGGCTTCCTGATTGTGCGTCTTGACGACACCACGCCTGCCAAAGTGAAGCCGCTTTCTGAAGTACATGACGACATCAGCGCGAAAGTGAAGCAGGAGAAAGCGCTGGACGCGTTCTTCGCACTGCAGCGTAAAGTGAGCGATGCGGCGAACAACGACAACGAATCGCTGGTCAGCGCGGAAAAAGCCGCTGGCGTGAAAGCGGTGGACACCGACTGGTTCAGCCGCGATGCAGTGCCGGCAGAGCTGAACTTTAAACCGGTTACCGACGCGGTGTTTGGCGGCAACCTGCTGGGCGCGAACGGTACGCCGGGCAGCAACTCCGACATCATCACCGTTGATGGCGACCGCGCCTTCGTGCTGCGCATTACCGATCACAAACCGCAGGCGGAAAAACCGCTCGCCGACGTCAAAGAGCAGGTCACCGCGCTGGTGAAACACCAGAAGGCGCTCAAGGCTGCGAATGAAGAAGCTCAAAAACTGCTGGGCGCGCTGAAAGCGGGCAAAGGGGACGAGGCGCTGAAAGCGGCAGGTATTGCTTTCAGCCCGGCGAAAACCTTCGAGCGCACTACTCAGGACACCCTGACGCAGCCCGTGTTCGCACTGCCGCTGCCGGCGAAAGATAAGCCGAGCTACGGCATTGGCAACGACATGCAGGGCAACGTCGTGCTGCTGGCGCTGGATGACGTGCGCAGCGGCACCATGCCGGACGCGCAGAAGAAAGCCATGGGCCAACGCCTTATCCAGAATAATGCGGAAATCGCCTTTGACGCGCTGCTGAAGGGCCTGCGTAAAGACGCCAAAATCAAACTTGGCGATACGGGCACGGCACCACAGCAATAACGAGACGTCTCGCACAATTTTTGCAATTCACTGCAAACCCCAAAGGCCGCTTTCGCGGCCTTTTCCATTTCTGAAATCTGGCGTTTGAGCCCGTTTCTCTCTCCGCTTAAGGTGGCGGTGCTGTTAACAAACAAGGAGATCACAGCATGAAACGTGGAATCAACGCTTTTTGTCTCGCCGTCGCGCTCGCGGGCGGCATCTTTTGCACCACAGCAACCGCGGCGCCATCAGCAGGCAAAGCGCAGGTGGAGCAGGTAAAAGAAAAACCGGCTGCCGCTGCGCCGCAGGCGAAGCCGGAAACGGCGCCTGAAACCCTCGAAGAAACCGTGAGTATTAATACCGCCACGGCGGATGAACTTGCGCAGGCGATGAACGGCGTTGGTAAAAAGAAAGCGCAGTCTATCGTCAGCTATCGCGAAGAGTATGGCCCGTTTAAGTCCATAGAGGATTTAAAACAGGTGCCGGGAATGGGCAATTCGCTCGTTGAACGCAACCTTTCCCGGATCCGTCTCTAATCGTTAATCATCCGTGCTTGCAGAGTTGAAAAACTTTGCCAGACTAAAGAGGTCATACCAGTGGTGTGGCCTCTGTTTTTTATATGACCCTGTATCCCCTACAAAAAAGAAAAGGTTTAAGCGCTATGCAGACTCAAATCAAAGTGCGTGGGTATCACATCGATGTTTATCAGCATGTGAACAACGCGCGTTATCTGGAGTTTCTGGAAGAAGCCCGCTGGGATGGGCTGGAAAACGATGAAAGCTTCAAATGGATGATGGCGAACAACATCGCGTTTATCGTCGTTAACATCAATATCAACTACCGGCGGCCCGCCGTGCTTGGCGATCTGCTGACCGTCACAAGTCAGGTGAAACAGCTTAACGGTAAAAGCGGGATACTAAGCCAGGTCATCACGTTGGAGCCTGAAGGCGAGGTAGTCGCCGATGCGCTCATCACCTTTGTGTGTATCGATCTGAAAACCCAGAAAGCGCTGCCGATTGACGGCGAGCTGCGTGAAAAACTGGAAAAACTCACAGGGTAAATTCTGCAATAGCGGTGCGTGTGCCCGCCATCGTGGATTTATCGCCGCTGAAGATAAACAATCCGGTAGATGTTAACGGCCCACGAGCGTTGCTGAAAAAGGCGTTCAAAATCAACAGGGCAGCCGTTCTTTAACAAGATGGGTTGTTGTAAAAATGTTGGTAGGATGTGGAAGGCGAAAAAATCCTAAGCAGTACAAAGCGTTACTTTTAGTTTGTTCCCCGCGCGAGCGGGGATAAACCGGGCTTGATCAACACTCTGAACAGGGGCGTTCCTTGTTCCCCGCGCGAGCGGGGATAAACCGTCCGCTCGGTCGTTTCTCTCTGCGGATCTTGCTTGTTCCCCGCGCGAGCGGGGATAAACCGATGAAATTTAACCACACGATACAGATTTATTATTGTTCCCCGCGCGAGCGGGGATAAACCGCCAGCGGCCGACATTCCGACACGTTCAGCCAGTTGTTCCCCGCGCGAGCGGGGATAAACCGCTGCTTTTTTGCGTTTCAGTTACGAACCTGACTTGTTCCCCGCGCGAGCGGGGATAAACCTGGACGCCGCGTAACCGTGAACGTCAGGTTTCCTTGTTCCCCGCGCGAGCGGGGATAAACCGAATTTAGTGTGTATATAATAAACCCCATGAAGTTGTTCCCCGCGCGAGCGGGGATAAACCGATTCCGCGCCGATATAGTCAGCCACCAGTTCATTGTTCCCCGCGCGAGCGGGGATAAACCGGAGGTGACACCATCTTTTGTGTCGCGGGCAGACTGTTCCCCGCGCGAGCGGGGATAAACCGTAAAGCCATATTAGGGGGTGAGTGTGAGCTTTCTGTTCCCCGCGCGAGCGGGGATAAACCGTCGCCGTCTGGCGAAAGGTGAAGCATGTGCCCCTGTTCCCCGCGCGAGCGGGGATAAACCGCAGATCGGGGAGGGAATTACCCACGTTATCGTCTGTTCCCCGCGCGAGCGGGGATAAACCGCTCATGGCTATGACGCTCCATTCGCAGCAAAGCTGTTCCCCACGCGAGCGGGGATAAACCGGCGTGACGCGGGTCACATCACACACGCCAGACCTGTTCCCCGCGCGAGCGGGGATAAACCGCGGTGAGCTCGCTGTTCGCGCTGTCGAGTATCCTGTTCCCCGCGCGAGCGGGGATAAACCGACGACTCGCTCGTTGTTCGCAGTATCGATGTACTGTTCCCCGCGCGAGCGGGGATAAACCGTTCATACCAGACTCAGTGTTTTGCGGTCAGACCTGTTCCCCGCGCGAGCGGGGATAAACCGGCGTCCTGTATCTCGCTAAACGTGACGGTCGGCTGTTCCCCGCGCGAGCGGGGATAAAACAAACTTTGTTGGCTGTACGAACAGCGCGACGCTGTCAGCCCCATATCCCGTCACATTCTTCAGCACCGTTTATACTTCAAAGCCATTGTTAAATTCTCAAGACTGCGCAACAAAGGAGAGGCTATGCGAGTACACCATCTCAACTGCGGTTGTATGTGTCCTTTGGGCGGCGCGCTGTACGATGGCTTCAGTAAAGGGTTGCACGCGCATCTCATCTGCCATTGCCTGCTTATTGAAACTGAACATCACGGGCTGGTGCTGGTGGATACCGGTTTTGGTTGTGATGATATGCGCCATCCTGGCCGCCGTTTGCCGCTCTTTTTCCGGGCGCTGAACAATATTCAGTACCAGGAATCATTAACGGCGCTACATCATATTCAGGCGCTGGGCTTTAAGGCGGAAGATGTCCGCCACATTGTGCTGACGCATCTGGATTTCGACCACGCGGGCGGCATCAGCGATTTTCCGCACGCGCAGGTGCATTTGATGCAACGGGAAATGACGGCCGCAGACGGGCGCGACACGTGGCTTGACAGCGCGCGCTATCGTCCGGGGCAGTGGGGCAACCGTTCTGGCTGGCATGGGTATCAGACGCATGGCGAGCCGTGGTTTGGTTTCAGCGCCGTGCGCTCGCTTGATGGCCTGCCGCCGGAAATTTTATTGATCCCGCTGCCGGGACATACGGAAGGGCATGCGGGCGTAGCGATTGATACGCCGCAGGGCTGGTTGCTGCACGGCGGCGACGCCTGGTTTTATCGCGATGAAATGGCGGCAGATCCGCACTGTACGCCGGGCCTGCGTTTTTATCAGTGGATGATGCAAAAAGACAAAGCCGCGCGACTGGCAAACCAGAAACGTCTACGGCTTCTGGCCGCAGACGCCAGCGCGGGCGTGCGACTGTTTTGCAGCCACGACGCCCGCGAATTTGAACGTATCAGCGGGAAAAACCTGGCTATTTAAGCCCGGTTTTCTGCTTCATCGCGGCCATGACAGCAGGCTTAGCGGCCTGATACTGACTGAGCCCGTTGGCGCGCAGATGGCAGGCGGCGCATTCGCCGCAGCCATCGCCCTGAATGCCGTTATAGCAGGTCAGGGTTTGCTGGCGGATGACATCAAGCTTGCCCCAGTAATCCGCGAGCGCCCAGGTTTCGGCTTTATTCAGCCACATCAGCGGTGTTTCAAAGCGTACGTCGCGCGCCATTCCGAGCGCGACGGCGTGATTCAGCGCTTTGACAAATTCGTCGCGGCAATCCGGGTAGCCGGAAAAATCGGTCTCGCAGACGCCGGTAATCACCGCTTCCGCCTGCACCTGATACGCGTAAATCGAGGCCAGCGTCAGGAAGAGAATATTGCGGCCAGGCACGAAGGTGCTCGGCAACCCTTCGGCGTCGGGATCGTAATCCGGCACCGGGATGCTGTCGCGCGTCAGGCTGCTGACCGCGAGTTCATTAAGCAGCGTCACATCCAGCACTTTATGCGCTCGCGCGCCCAGCGATGCGGCAAGGGCGCTGGCGACATCAATTTCCGCACGATGGCGCTGTCCATAGTCAAACGTTACGCAATGCACTTCATCGTATTGGTGTAACGCCTGAATCAGGCAGGTGGTGGAGTCCTGGCCTCCGCTGAAGACCACAACGGCACGTTTCATAAAGCCCCTGTCATTGAATAGCAAAACCGTTATGGTAGCGCCGCACTGGCGCGTCCACCAGCTTCTTGAGGCGGCGGCAGCCACGCGCGGCTGAAATCAAACCAGCCGAGCGCGTTAAGTTCGATGCCGTTTACGCCTGGCGGCGCGCTTATCTGGTAGCGATAGTTAAAGAGCGGGGTGATAACGGCGTCATGCATCAGCGTTTGATATACCTGGCGCAGCGCCGCGTGACGGCTCTGGTCATCCGGATGGCTTTGCACCGCGTCAAGGGTGGCTTCCAGATGCGCCCGCTGCGGGCCCGTTAACAGGTGTCGCCAGAGCGGATCGCAGCGTAACCACTGCTCCAGCGTATATTCCGGCGCTTCGCCAATCAGCCGATCGCCCATGACGATATCCGCCTGCGCCAGGTGCGTGCAGCCGTCCCAGTTTTTCGCCTGATGAAAATGCAGCGTCAGGGCGCATCCGCGCGCCGCCAGGTAGTGTTGAAGCTGACGGGCCATCACCGGCAATTCGACCGGCAGGTGATAGACCAGCGTCAGCGACGGCGGCAGTGGCGGAGGAGGCTCGTCGGACCATTGCGGAAGATGCCAGCCGGGCAACAGTTCATGACTGGGCGTGATCAGATGCTCGTCGAGCGGCAGACTATCTATCATGCCGCTGCGATGAATGAGTTGCATCAGCCAGCGCGCCTGCGCGCGCGACAGCCGCCCGTTTTGCCGGATACCGAGATAGCAGAACCCGAGGCTGACGCTGTTGCTGACGGGGCGCAGATGCACGAGTTCTTCCTGTTGCCCGATGGCTATCTGCACCGGGTGGCGACAGCTGGTGCCCAGCGCGCTGTCGAAGAGATCCGGCGTTATCCAGTATTCAACCGCATTCAGCAAAGGGTGCCCGAGATGACAGCGGTCGTGGCTTTCAATGCGCACCAGCTCAGGCGAAAACGTGGCGAGCCGGAACGGCCCGCTGCCGATCGCGGCGTCCTCCGGGTGGGCCAGATAACAGCCATGGCTGGCAAGCCGCCACGCCAGCCAGTGATCCGGGCGCGTGAGTTCAAAGCGCAGGCAGTGTTTGTGATCCACTGCGATCTCTTTAACGCTTGCGAACAGCTGGCGCAGCGTCTCAAGTGACAACAGCTGTTGCAGCCGCAGCTGGAGTTGCCAGGCGTCGATGGGCTCATGATTGTGCCAGTGCAGGGTAGGGCGCAGATAAAACCGCCAGCTCAGTCCGTCCGGCGAGACGCTCCAGTGGTGCGCCATATCGCCTTCCGGACGCGCGGTGTGGGGGTTAAAGCGCGTCAGTCCGCTGAAGATTTGCCGGGCCAGATGCTGTTCGGCGCGACCTGGCAAAAAGCCGGGCCTCAGCGGCTCCAGCGGGCGGTAATAAGGAATGCGCAGCGTGGGCGTATCGTTGTGCCACTGGCCGCCCAGAAACGGGTGCAGCAACTGGCGCAGTTGCCCCGACGCGAGCTGGGCCAGCGCCAGGGCATGATGAGGCTGCCCCTGGCGTAACACGGTTTCCATCATGCTGGCGCGCACGGTATGGGGCGACACCAGAAAAGTGAGCTCGCCCCGTTTGCCGCGGCCTGACTGCGCGCGCCAGCGCAACCAGCCCTGTTGCTGGAGCTGGCCCAGCAGCGTGCGGACATGACGCTCGCTGCAAAAGCAGCGCGCGGCAAGCTCTGCGATGGTCACGGCCTGCGGCGCGCCCTCCGAGGGCTGCCACAGCCGCTGAAACTGATTGAGGCGGTTCAGAAGGCGCATATCAAAACCCGGAACAACTTTTCGTAACTATTCACTATTAGTTCCGTATATGCCAGGCAATACTGCAAGTCAACCGAAAGAGGGGGACAAACCATGGCGCGACTGGCCGCTTTTGATATGGATGGCACGCTGCTGATGCCTGACCATCAGCTTGGCGAAACTACACAGATGGCGTTGCGCCGTCTGCATCAACGCGGCGTAACGCTGGCGTTCGCGACCGGTCGTCACCTGCTGGAAATGCGGCAGATGCTGCAAAAAATCGCGCTGGAGGCGTTCCTCATTACCGGCAACGGCACGCGTATTCATGCGCCGTCGGGCAAACTGTTGTTCGCCGAGGATTTATCGCCGCAGGTAGCGGAAGCCGTGCTGCATGGTCACTGGAATACCCCGGCCAGTCTGCACGTGTTTAATGACAGCGGCTGGCTGACGGAGACCGACGACCTGGCGTTACTTGAGGCGCACGCGTGGAGCGGTTTTCGCTATCAGCTGACTGACCTGAAGCGTTTGCCCGCGCACCAGGTGACGAAAATCTGCTTTGTCGCCGATCACGACGCGCTGTGTAAGCTGCGCGTTCAGCTTTGCGAGGCGCTCGGTTCGCAGGCGCATATTTGCTTTTCGGCGCTCGACTGTCTGGAAGTGCTGCCGCCCGGGTGCAACAAAGGCGCGGCGTTGCAGGCGCTGAGCCTGCATCTTGGCATTACGATGGCGGATTGTATGGCGTTTGGCGATGCGATGAACGATCGCGAAATGTTATCGCTGGCAGGGAAGGGGCTGATTATGGGTAACGCTATGCCGCAGCTCATTGCGGAACTTCCCCACCTGCCGGTTATCGGGCACTGCAGCAAACAGGCGGTCGCCCACTATTTGACACATTGGCTGGACCATCCGCATCAAGAATACTCCCCCGAGTGATGTGGCCTTCCGGCAAGCCGGGGTTACCCCCGGCTTTTTTTATTTGCCAGCGCTTATCGTGACGGTCAGCTTCATTAACGAGTAGTTGAAAAGATCCGGCGGCATGGTGTCCGGGTTATAGAGATCGCCTGCGAAGCAGTAAACCTCCATGATGCCGCCCCGTTTACCCAGTTCCAGCGCCTGCTGGAAAATATACGGCAGGTTTTCGTCATAAAGCACCGGCACATTCGCGTTATTGTTCAGCACGCGGCCTTCTAAGGTTTCCTCTTTGAAGGTGACGTTAATCGTCTCGCCCGGCGCAATAGCTTTTTTGCCTGCTTTCGTCTGCACAAAGAACAGCGATTTATTACGTTTCAGCAGCTTTTTCTGAGCGGTGACTTTCTCAAGCTTGTCGATACCCGTCTGATACTTCTTCTCTTCGCGGCTGGAAAGCTCTTTCAGCATCGATTCATGCAATGACAGCAATGCTTTTGGCTCAACAGCGACCTTTTGCGCGAGGCCATCTTTGATCCCCGCCAGCAGGATTGGAAGATTGGTTTTGATACCCAGATCCGCCATCTGGTCCATGCTTTTTTGCACCAGCCTTGAGAACATAACGCCATTCGCGTAGGACTGTTTATTCGCCTTATCTTTAAGCGTCGCGGCGCTCACTTCCGGTGCGGTTTTACTGGCGGTCTGCGCCTGCGCCTGCGCTGCCGCGTCGGCTTTCAGTTTCTCTGTCTGCGCCAGTAAGTCGGCTTTCTCTTTTTCGGCCTGCGCTTTTTGCGCTGCCGCGTCGGCGTTCAGGCTTGCCAGTTTACCGTTAAGCTCCTCATTCGCGCGCTTAAGCGCCTCAAGCTCAGCCTGCGCTTTTTGCTGGCTGGTAGCGGAAGCCGTCGACAGCGCTTTTACGGATTGTGATTCTTCTTTCAGCGAGGCCAGCGCGTTATCCGACTGCTGCAAACGGCTCTCTTTGTCCGCCAGCGCTTGTTTCAGCGTGGCGATATCCGTTTGTGCGGCGGTAAGCTGCTTATTGAGCGTTTCTTTCGCTGCGGCTAACTGCGCCGCCTGCTGTAGCTGGCTCTGCAGCGCTTTTTCTTTGTCGCTCT
This sequence comes from Cronobacter sp. EKM101R, assembly GCF_963888145.1. Classification (NCBI taxonomy): domain Bacteria; kingdom Pseudomonadati; phylum Pseudomonadota; class Gammaproteobacteria; order Enterobacterales; family Enterobacteriaceae; genus Cronobacter; species Cronobacter sp. EKM101R. The sequence goes on from NZ_CAWPHW010000023.1 coordinate 213,195, forward strand.
GACTGCCTTTCACGCTGGCAAGCTCCGTCGCAAGGGACGTGGCTTTTTCCTGCGTGCTGGCGGCAAGCATGGTCGAGGCGTTAAGTTTTTCCGTAAGCGTAGCTATTTGCGCTTTGAGTGCGGCTTCTGCCGCCTGGTTTTTTTGCAGCAACGCGGTTTGCTCCGCCTGCGCTTTTTGTAATTTTTCTTTCTCTTCTTTGCTAAGCGTGCTGGTTTTAAGCAGCATGTTGTTCTGCGCTGCGAGCGCTGCTTTGTCCTGCTCCAGCTGCGCGAGCTGTTTATTCAGCGCACTGACGTTCTTCTCGTTCTGCGCGGTAAGCGTCGCTTTCTCTTCTTCCAGCTGCGCGAGTTGCTTTTCCAGCGCGCTCTGGCTCTGGGTGTGCTCTGCGCCCGCCTTTTTGAGCGCGGCGAGTTCGGCGGCGCGTTTATCGAGTTCCGCCTGAAGCGTATGTGCTTTGTTATTCAGCGCACTGACGTTCTTCTCGTTCTGCGCGGTAAGCGTCGCTTTCTCTTCTTCCAGCTGCGCGAGTTGCTTTT
>NZ_CAWPHW010000023.1:213829-496222 GCF_963888145.1 Cronobacter sp. EKM101R
GCCTTTTTGAGCGCGGCGAGTTCGGCGGCGCGTTTATCGAGTTCCGCCTGAAGCGCCTGCGCTTTGTTATTCAGCGCACCGACGCTCTTCTCATTCTGCGCGGTAAACGTCGCTTTCTCCTGCTCCAGCTGCGCGAGCTGTTTTTCCAGCGCGCTCTGGCTCTGGGTGTGCTCTGCGCCCGCCTTTTTGAGCGCGGCGAGTTCGGCGGCGCGTTTATCGAGTTCCGCCTGAAGCGCCTGCGCTTTGTTATTCAGCGCGTCGACGTTCTTCTCGTTCTGCGCGGTAAGTTTCACTTTCTCCTGCTCCAGCTGCGCGAGCTGTTTTTCCAGCGCGCTCTGGCTCTGGGTGTGCTCTGCGCCTGCCTTTTTGAGCGCGGCGAGTTCGGCGGTGCGTTTATCGAGTTCCGCCTGAAGCGCCTGCGCTTTGTTATTCAGCGCGTCGACGTTCTTCTCGTTCTGCGCGGTAAGTTTCACTTTCTCCTGCTCCAGCTGCGCGAGCTGTTTTTCCAGCGTGCTCTGGCTCTGGTTGTGCTCTGCGCCTGCCTTTTTAAGCGCGGCGAGCTCGGCGGCGCGTTTATCGAGTTCCGTCTGAAGCGCCTGCGCTTTGCTATTCAGCGCACCGACGATCTTCTCATTCTGCGCAGTAAGCTTCACTTTCTCCTGCTCCAGCTGTGCGAGCTGTTTTTGCAATGCGCTTTCGCTTTGCGCGCGTTTATCGCCTGTGGTTTTTAGCGCCACCAGTTCATCGGCGCGCTTATTCAGCTCATTGCGCAGCGCCTGCATATCACGATTAACACGCGCGCTGTCCTGCGCATTGCGTTCTGCGATGGCAGCCTTTTCCGTTTCAAGACGCGCTATCTGCTTCTGCAGTGTGCTTTCGCTTGTGGAATGGCTCGTGCTCGCTTTTTTCAGCTGCGCAAGCTCTGTAGTTTTACTGGCGAGCGCAGCCTGAAGTTCCGCGGTTTTTTGCTCCAGCACTTCGATGCGTGCGGCCTGCTGTGTGCTGGTCGCGCCTTGTTCGCGCTGTGCGCTCTGCAGGTTGCGGGAGAGGCGGTCGTTCTCTTTCGCAAGCGCGCTGTTGTCTTTCAGCAACTGCGCGTTTTGCGCCTGGAGTTCGCCGGGCGCGCTGAGGCTTTTCTTCTCCTGCTCCGCCGCTTTCAGCTGTTTTTTCAGGCGGGCGATCTCTTGCTGGAGATCGTTAATTTGCGCGCGCGACGCCGACGACGTTTGCGCGCGCCGGGTGGGTGCCGGGAAGTCTATCTGCTTCACTTCAATCTGCTGAATGGACGACAGAAAATCATTACCCTGAGCGGCAGCGCTATTTTGCGCAGCCCAGGACGACTGCCCGCTCAGTGCGAGCGCCAGCAAAGCGGCGAGCGCGGTGAGGCGGCTTTTTATTCTTCCCTTCATCCCATCACCTCTCATTTAGCCAGCCCTGCGCCTTTTTTCAGCTCGGCCAGCAGAGACTGCGAAATCGTATTGCAGGCGTCATTAACACGGAACTGATACAGCGGCGTGATGGTCTCTACCATAATATTGGACAGATCGTTACTGATGGAGGCGTAATATTGCGTCGCTTTAATGCTGCGATATAGCGTGTCTATCTGCTCGCGATATTTTTCACGATTGATATCCGATAGGTGTTTGGTTTCAGCAAGACAGCGTTCAAGACGCACTTTGGTATCGTTATTTACGGGTGCCAGCTGGTTCATGGACTCAACCGGCGTCGGCGAAGGTTGCGCGGAGACGCTCGCCGCCTGCGGCGCGGTGCTTTTCACCGGTACGCTTTTTGGTGCCGCGGTACAGGCGCTTAAAGACATCATCATCGCAGCCATATAAATGCTTTTGTTATTGAACATATTATCTCTTATCTGTCTGATTACAGGATGCCAGCTATCCCTGCGCAATCTGGCCGGGATGACCCGAAATGTGTCCAGTAATAGACTGACTAACCGCGAGAAGCGCGCGGCGTTATGCCAGCATACCGGGAGAAAGAATGCTGATTTTATACAGAGTTGATGAAGATAGATTTTAATAAATTCTTAAAAGTGATTAGTTTATTTCTTAAGAAAATAATAATTGATGATTCATTTGGTTTATTTATGGATGAGAGGGCAGAGCGACGGCTTAATGGTTAATTCTTATGATGGCTTTTTTTACATTTTCGAAACTAATATAAACGAGCAATTTTTCCAGAAACAGATTATCTATAAAAAAAGCGGCGTATCAGCGCCGCTCGTGTGCCGCCAGTCGTTCGCTTAACGCAAAAGTTCATGGATAGCGGCGCGCCAGGGCGAGATATCGCCAATCGTGGCCGCCACCCATTCCGGGTTGTGATAGGTTTCCAGATACCGCTCGCCGCTGTCGCACAGCAGCGTGACGATAGCGCCGCTGCGGCCTTCGTCGCGCATTCGCGCCGCCAGTTGTAGCGCGCCCCACATATTGGTGCCGGTGGAGGCGCCCACTTTGCGGCCCAGCAGTTCGCTCAGCCACTGCATCGCCGCCACGCTCGCCGCGTCCGGCACCTGTAACATCTCGTCTATCACATCGGGAATAAAAGAGGGCTCGACGCGCGGGCGGCCAATCCCCTCAATGCGGCTGCCGACGCGGCTTTTTAGCCCGCCGTCGCGCTGCTGCCAGTAATCGTAAAAGACCGAGTTCTCAGGGTCGACCACCAACAGGCGCGTCTCGTGCCCCTGATAGCGCAGGTAGCGGCCAATGGTGGCGGACGTGCCGCCGGTGCCGGCGCTCATCACGATATAATCGGGCACCGGGTGCGGCTCGTTGCTCATCTGGCGGAAAATACTGTCGGCGATATTGTTATTGCCGCGCCAGTCGGTCGCGCGCTCGGCGAAGGTAAACTGATCCATGTAGCGGCCGCGCAGCTCGCGGGCGAGCACTTCCGACGCCTCGTAAATTTCGCAGGCGCTCTGCACGAAATGGCAGCGGCCGCCGTAAAACTCAATCTGCTCCACCTTGCGCCGCGCGGTGCAGGCGGGCATCACGGCGATAAACGGCAGGCCCAGCATGCGGGCGAACCAGGCTTCCGAAACCGCGGTGGACCCGGATGACGCCTCGATAACCGGCGTGCCTTCGCGGATCCAGCCGTTGCTCAGACCGTATAAAAACAGCGAGCGCGCCAGACGGTGCTTCAGGCTGCCGGTAGGGTGCGTGCTTTCGTCTTTCAGATAGAACCAGATGCCCGGAAACGCGGGCAGGGTAAAGCGGATCAAATGGGTATCCGCGGATCGCCGGGCGTCGGCGTGGATCTCATTAATGGCGTGGTGAACCCAGGTGCTGGACATGATACGTTCCGGTTTATCAATTTGTGCCCAGCGTAAAGCATCTGACAGGAAAATAAGTTGCCTTTTAGCCTGCCAGTTGCTGGTATGAGAGAAAAATTTTCTACAGGAATCGGCAATGTTAGATAAAATTGATTGCAGGCTACTTGCGCTGCTTCAGGAGGACGCGACGCTTTCTTTGCAGGCGCTCGCCGATGCCGTTAATCTGACGACAACGCCCTGCTGGAAGCGGCTCCGGCGGCTCGAAGATGACGGCTATATTATTAAGCGCGTCGCGCTGCTCGACCCGGAAAAACTCGGCCTCGGCCTCACCGCCTTTATGCTGATTAAAACGCAGCATCACAGCAGCGACTGGTACAGTCAGTTTGTCGCGGTGGTGGAAGAGATGCCGGAAGTGCTCGGTTTCTGGCGCATGGCGGGCGAATACGACTACCTTATGCGGGTACAGGTGGCCGATATGAAAAGCTATGACGACTTTTATAAACGTCTGGTTAACCGGGTGCCGGGGCTGTCAGATGTCACTTCGAGCTTCGCCATGGAGCAGATAAAATACACCACGGCCCTGCCGCTTAAGCGCTGAACCGTCTGGCTCGCCACGACATCCGCGCTTTATCATCAGACCAATCAGGAATTTCGCGTGCGATTATTTGCTCAGTTAAGCTGGTATTTTAGCCGGGAGTGGCGTCGCTACCTCGGCGCGGTTGCCCTGCTTATTGTTATCGCCATTTTGCAGCTGGTGCCGCCAAAGGTGGTGGGCTACGTTGTCGATGGCGTCACCCAACACCACTACACCACGCGCCAGGTGCTGCTGTGGGTGGGCCTGCTGGTGGTGATTGCGATTGTTGTCTATCTGCTGCGCTACGTCTGGCGCGTGCTGCTCTTTGGCGCGTCCTATCAACTGGCCGTTGAACTGCGGCGCGATTTCTACCGCCAGCTCAGCCGCCAGCATCCGGAATTTTATCTGCGTCACCGCACGGGTGATTTGATGGCGCGCGCCACCAATGACGTAGACCGCGTAGTCTTCGCCGCGGGCGAGGGCGTACTGACGCTGGTCGATTCGCTGGTCATGGGCTGCGCGGTGCTGGTCATCATGTGCACCCAGATTAGCTGGCAGCTCACGCTGCTGGCGCTGTTGCCGATGCCGGTGATGGCGATTGTCATCAAGCGTTACGGCGATCAGTTGCACAATCGATTTAAAGCCGCGCAGGCGGCGTTTTCGTCGCTCAACGACAGAACCCAGGAGAGCCTGACCAGCATCCGCATGATCAAGGCGTTCGGCCTGGAAGACAGGCAGTCGGCGCTGTTTTCTGAAGATGCGCGCGATACCGGCGTGAAAAACCTGCGCGTGGCGCGCGTGGACGCCCGTTTCGACCCGACGATTTATATCGCGATTGGCATGGCGAACCTGCTGGCCATCGGCGGCGGCAGCTGGATGGTGATGAACGGTACGCTGACGCTCGGCCAGCTCACCAGCTTTATGATGTACCTTGGCCTGATGATTTGGCCGATGCTGGCGCTGGCGTGGATGTTTAACATTGTCGAGCGCGGCAGCGCGGCATACAGCCGCATTCGCGCGCTGCTGGCGGAGGCGCCGGTGGTGGAAGATGGCCAGGCGTCGCTGCCTGCCGGACGCGGCGTGCTGAAAGTCGCTATCCGTGAATTCCGCTACCCGCATGCCGCCCGGGCCACGTTGCATAATGTGCAGTTCACGCTGAAGCCCGGCCAGATGCTGGGACTGTGCGGCCCGACAGGCGCCGGGAAAACCAGCGTGCTGTCGCTCATCCAGCGCCATTTCGATCTCGACCAGGGAGAGATAACGTTTCATGACGTCTCGCTCGCGCGCGTGCATCTGGATGACTGGCGCGCCCGGCTTGCGGTCGTCAACCAGACGCCGTTCTTATTCTCCGATACGGTCGGCAGCAATATCGCGCTGGGCAAACCTGACGCCACGCAGCAAGAGATAGAACAGGCGGCGAAACTCGCCTGCGTGCATGACGATATTCTGCGTCTTCCGCAGGGGTATGACACCCAAGTCGGCGAGCGCGGCGTCATGCTCTCCGGCGGCCAGAAGCAGCGTATCTCCATTGCCCGCGCGCTGCTGCTGGAGGCCGAAATCCTGGTGCTGGACGACGCGCTTTCCGCGGTCGATGGCCGCACCGAACACCAGATATTGCATAACCTGCGCCAGTGGGGCGAAAACCGCACGGTGATCATCAGCGCGCACCGGCTCTCGGCGCTGACCGAAGCCAGCGAAATTCTGGTGCTGCAACACGGCCAGGTGGCGCAGCGCGGGCGGCACGAGGCGCTCGCGCTTCAGCCGGGCTGGTATCGGGATATGTATCGCTATCAGCAGCTCGAAGCGGCGCTGGACGACGCGCCGGAAGAGAACGACGAGGAGGCGCTGAATGCGTAATACCGTAAAGAGCTGGTCGACGCTGAAACGTCTGCTGGCGTATGGCTCGCCGTGGCGTAAACCGCTCGGCGGCGCGGTGCTGATGCTCTGGGTCGCCGCGGCGGCGGAAGTGACCGGGCCTGCGCTCATCAGTTATTTCATCGACAACCTGGTAGCGAAAAACCAGCTGCCGCTGGGGCTGGTGGCCGGGCTGGCGTTCGCCTATGTGCTGCTGCAAATCCTCGCCGCCGGACTGCATTACTGGCAGGCGCTGCTGTTTAACCAGACGGCGGTAGGCGTGGTGCAACAGCTGCGCACCGATGTAATGGACGCCGCGCTGCGCCAGCCGCTCAGCGCGTTCGATACCCAGCCGGTGGGGCAGTTGATTTCGCGCGTCACTAACGATACCGAAGTGATCCGCGATCTCTATGTCACGGTGGTGGTGACGGTGCTGCGCAGCGCCGCGCTGATCGGCGCGATGCTGGTGGCGATGTTCAGCCTCGACTGGCGCATGGCGCTGGTGGCCATCACCATCTTCCCGGCGGTGCTTATCGTGATGACGATTTATCAGCGCTACAGCACGCCGATTGTGCGACGGGTGCGGACTTATCTGGCGGACATTAACGACGGCTTTAATGAAGTCATCAGCGGGATGAATGTTATCCAGCAGTTTCGCCAGCAGATCCGTTTTGGCGAGCGCATGAACGCCGCCAGCCATTCGCACTATCTGGCGCGTATGCAGACGCTGCGCCTGGACGGCTTTCTGCTGCGCCCGTTGCTGAGCCTCTTTTCCGCGCTGGTGCTGTGCGGGCTGCTGATGCTGTTTGGCTTCACCGCCGCCGGGACGATTCAGGTGGGCGTGCTCTACGCGTTTATCAGCTATCTGGGTCGTCTTAACGAGCCGTTGATCGAGCTCACCACCCAGCAGTCGATTTTGCAACAGGCGCTGGTGGCGGGCGAACGCGTGTTCGAGCTGATGGACAGGCCGCGCCAGGACTACGGCCATGATGAGCGCCCGCTGGCGAGCGGGGCGATTGAGGTGGATAACGTCTCTTTCGCCTATCGCGACGATCAGCTGGTGCTGAAAGATATTTCGCTCTCGGTGCCGTCACGTCACTTCGTGGCGCTGGTCGGGCATACCGGCAGCGGCAAAAGCACGCTGGCGAGTCTGCTGATGGGCTACTACCCGCTCACGTCGGGCGAAATCCGCCTCGATGGCCGACCGCTTGCCTCGCTCAGCCATGGCGTGCTGCGCAAAGGCGTGGCGATGGTGCAGCAGGATCCTGTCGTGCTTGCCGATTCTTTCTTCGCGAACGTTACGCTCGGGCGCGACATCGACGAAGCGCGGGTATGGGCGGTGCTGGAAACGGTACAACTCGCCGAACTGGCGCGCGGGATGAGCGACGGCATTCATACCCGTCTCGGCGAGCAGGGCAACAATCTCTCCGTCGGGCAGAAGCAACTGCTGGCGCTGGCGCGCGTGCTGGTGGACGCGCCGCAGATCCTGATCCTCGACGAAGCGACCGCGAATATCGATTCCGGTACCGAACAGGCGATTCAGCACGCGCTGGCGGCTATCCGTCCGCATACGACGCTGGTGGTTATCGCGCACCGTCTTTCGACTATCGTTGAGGCGGACACCATTCTGGTGCTGCATCGCGGGCAGGCGGTGGAGCGGGGCAGTCATCAGGCGTTGCTTGAGGCGCGCGGACGCTACTGGCAGATGTATCAGCTCCAGCTTGCCGGCGAAGAGTTACAGGCTGCGGCGAAAGAGGAACCGCTCAGCGCCTGATGCACCAAAATTACGCGTTCTGCTAACACGCATCCTTAGTGGTGCAAAAATGTAACGCACCGTGCACCGGCATGGTGCGTTTTTGCTTTTATTCCCCGTCACACGCCGTTTAACGACGCCTCCCTCCAGCGGTTTCTGCCGCCGCCGCACGCTTTTCTATTCTTGGCACGCCGCTTGCTTTACCTGTTTATCGTCGCTGCCGAATTACCCATTTCTGACTGGAGGGGATCTATGAAGCTGGTTACCGTGGTAATCAAACCGTTCAAACTGGAAGACGTGCGTGAAGCACTCTCCACCATTGGCATTCAGGGGCTTACCGTCACCGAGGTGAAAGGGTTCGGGCGCCAGAAAGGCCATGCCGAGCTTTACCGCGGCGCCGAATACAGCGTGAACTTCCTGCCTAAAGTAAAAATCGACGTGGCGATCGCAGACGATCAGCTGGATGAGGTTATCGAGGTGGTCAGCAAGGCCGCGTGGACCGGTAAAATTGGCGACGGCAAAATTTTTGTCGCCGAACTGCAACGCGTGATTCGTATTCGTACCGGCGAAGCCGACGAAGCGGCTCTCTGATTTCTGGCCAACCGTTACAGGAATGCACAAGATGAAACACACAGCCTTTAAATCGGGTTTCGGCCTGCTTGCTTTATTGCCGGGCATTGCCCTGGCGGCGCCCGCAGTAGCGGATAAAGCCGATAACGCCTTTATGATGATCTGCACCGCGCTGGTGCTGTTTATGACGATCCCCGGCCTCGCGCTCTTTTACGGCGGTCTTATCCGCGCGAAAAACGTACTCTCGATGCTGACGCAGATTTCCGTCGCGTTCGCGCTGGTTTGCGTGCTGTGGGTGGTGTATGGCTACTCGCTGGCGTTCGGCAGCGGCGGCAGCTTCTTTGGCAACGTCGACTGGCTGCTGCTGAAGGGCATCAAAATTACCGACCTGATGGGCAGCTTCTATCAGTACATTCACGTCGCGTTCCAGGGCTCCTTCGCCTGTATCACCGTGGGGCTTATCGTCGGCGCGCTGGCGGAACGCATCCGCTTCTCGGCGGTAGTGATTTTCGTGGCGGTGTGGCTCACCTTCTCCTATGTGCCGATTGCCCATATGGTCTGGGGCGGCGGTCTGCTGGCGTCTCACGGCGCGCTGGATTTCGCAGGCGGCACCGTGGTGCACATTAACGCCGCTGTGGCGGGCCTGGTGGGCGCGTATCTGGTCGGCAAACGCGTCGGGTTTGGCAAAGAAGCGTTTAAACCGCATAACCTGCCGATGGTCTTTACCGGCACCGCGATCCTTTACTTCGGCTGGTTCGGCTTTAACGCCGGCTCCGCCAGCGCGGCCAACGAAATCGCGGGCCTGGCGTTTGTGAACACCGTTGTCGCGACGGCGGCGGCCATCCTTGCCTGGGTCTTTGGCGAATGGGCGCTGCGCGGTAAACCCTCGCTGCTGGGCGCCTGCTCCGGCGCCATTGCCGGTCTGGTGGGCGTGACGCCTGCGTGCGGCTACATCGGCGTTGGCGGCTCGCTTATCGTGGGTATCGCGGCGGGTCTGGCAGGCTTGTGGGGTGTGACCATGCTGAAACGCTGGCTGCGCGTTGATGACCCGTGCGACGTGTTCGGCGTGCATGGCGTCTGCGGCATCGTGGGCTGCATCCTGACCGGTATCTTCGCTTCCACATCGCTCGGCGGCGTGGGTTATGCCGAAGGCGTGAGCATGGGCCATCAGGTGCTGGTGCAGCTTGAGAGTATCGCGATTACCGTGGTGTGGTCCGGCGTGGTGGCGTTTATCGCTTACAAAGCCGCGGATCTGACAGTCGGCCTGCGCGTTTCCGAAGAGCAGGAGCGCGAAGGGCTGGATGTCAACAGCCACGGCGAGAATGCCTACAACGCCTGATAGTTGGGCTATCTCCAGAGCACAAAAACCTCCCGCATGCGGGAGGTTTTTTTATGGGGAGAGTTGAGGAGGTTATGTAAAAAGGTGGGTGCGCTTACGCTTACCCACCCTACGGTAAAAGTGAACGTCTTGTGTAGGGCGGGTAAGCGAAGCGCACCCGCCGTTCTGGCCCAGCTTACCCGCGTTTTCTCATCACGCCTTCCTGCACGGTCGAGGCGACCAGCACGCCATCCTGCGTATAAAACTCGCCGCGCACAAAACCACGGGCGCTGGAGGCGGACGTACTCTCCACGCTGTAAAGCAGCCACTCGTTCATATCGAACGGACGGTGGAACCACATTGAATGATCGATCGTCGCCACCTGCATTCCCGGCTCCAGGAAGCCAACGCCGTGCGGTTGCAGCGCCACCACCAGGAAATTGAAGTCCGATGCGTAACCGAGCAGCGACTGATGCACGCGCACGTCATCCGGCATCTGTCCGTTGGCGCGCATCCATACCTGACGCTCCGGTTTCGCCGTGTGGCCTTTCAGCGGGTTGTGAAACTCCACGGGGCGGATCTCAAGCGGCTTATCGCACAGGAATTTGTCCTTCACCTGCGGCGGGAGAAGATGCGCCAGCGAGCGGGCGATTTCAGTTTCCGATTTCAGCCCGTCAGGCGCAGGCGCGGGCGGCATGATTTTCTGATGCTCAAAGCCGCCTTCCGGCGCCTGGAACGAGGCGGTCATATAGAAAATCGGCTTTCCGTTCTGAATGGCCGCCACGCGCCGGGCGCTAAAACTATTACCGTCGCGCAGGACTTCCACGTCATAGACGATGGGTTTCTGGCTGTCGCCGGGGCGCAGGAAATAGCTGTGAAACGAGTGGACGAGACGATCTTCCGGTACCGTCGCTTTGGCGGCATACAGCGCCTGTCCGACCACCTGGCCGCCGAACACCTGCCGTAATCCGAGATCTTCGCTTTGGCCGCGAAAAAGCCCTTCTTCGATTTTTTCCAGATTTAATAACGCGAGTAAATTGCTCAGCGCCTGACTCATAAAGGGTCCTCTGCTACCGGGAAATGCACAGCTGTGCGAATAATATATTCCGATTATAACGCAGAAAGAGAACTGGTCAGAGGGGTTCAATAATCTTAATAGCGCCCCGTTTCCAGGCGAAAATTAGTGATATGTGCCACACTTAGCCCGACAAACATGTTGTGACAGCTCACGCTGGTGAGTGCCAGGCGCTTACTGGTGCATTGAAAATAAGGAGAACGCCATGAAACTCGTGCACATGTTAAGTGGTTTAGCCGTTGCCGTTGCTCTGGCTGGTTGCGCGCAGGATAAAAGTGCCGATATCGCTGTTCCAGCCCCGAACCCGAATACCTCCGGCGTCGCGACGAAGCCGGTCATTAAACAGCCGAACGTTTCCGGGACCGTATGGATCCGCCAGAAAGTGGCCCTGCCGCCGGATGCTGCGCTGACCGTAACGCTCTCGGACGCCACCCAGGCAAATGCGCCGTCGAAAGTACTGGCGCAGAAAGTGGTGCGTACCGAAGGCAAACAGGCGCCGTTCAGCTTCGTGCTGCCGTTTAACCCGTCTGACATTCAGCCGAATGCCCGCATTCTGCTGAGTGCAGCCATCACGGTTGACAATAAACTGGTGTTTATCACCGACCGCGTGCAGCCTGCGGTGAACCAGGGCGGTACCAAAATCGACCTGACGCTGGTGCCGGTGCAGCAGACCGCCGTGCCGGTACAGGCTGGCGGCGGCGCGGTAACGACCGTACCGTCAACCTCGCCGACGCAGGTTACGCCGTCCTCCGCCGTTCCGGCCCCGACGACGTACTAAGCCCGCTTAAGCGCCTCTTCGGAGGCGCTTTTCAGTAGCGCCATCCATAGCGCGCCATATCGATTTCTCCTTTCCCCGAGACCTGTACGCCCTCCGCGAGCAATGCCTGACGCTGGCGCTGTAAATCCGGCCCGGTCAGCGAAATCTCCCCGCGACGATTTACCACCCGATGCCACGGCAATTTGCTGCCTTCCGGCAGACGCTTCAGCACGCCGCCCACCTGCCGCGCCGCCCGTGGCGAGCCCGCCAGTCGCGCCACCTCGCCATACGTCGTGACGCAGCCTTCCGGAATGGCGGCGACAATCTGGTAAACGCGCTGCGGGAAGGTGTCTTGATTGTCCATGAGGGCTCCTTGATGTGAGGCGTTAAGCATAAGAAAGCATGAGGGAGGGGCGCAACAGTGTCATGTTTTTTTATCATTCCTTTTAATATTAATTATTTAATTATCAGTTGGTTATATGATTAAGGCGCAGCGAAATACGTTTGCGCTCACAGTACGATTCCGGAGTGCGTCGCAGAATAGGCGAAATGCATCAACGGGCTGATTTATGAGCGGATATTTATACTGGGGCAAAGCCCGAAAGGGCGAAAATCATCAGGGCGATGAATACCATTTACTGCAATGCCATTCGCTGGACGTGGCCGCTTGCGGGTATGTGATGGTTAAGGAAAACCGCTTTAATGCCGCCGCTCTCTTTGCGGCGCTCGGCATAGACGATCGCGAAACCGCAGCGACCTTTTTCGCCTGGCTGCTATGCTGGCATGACATCGGTAAATTTGCGCGTCTGTTTCAGCAAAAGTACCGGTGTGATGCGCTGGACCACGGCCAGCGCGACGTCAGCGACAGCCGCCATCACCATACCGTCACCGGCACATGGCTGTGGCAAAACCATCTTGGTGATGGTGTGGCGCAGGGCATGACAGGCCTGTTGTCGGCGCGTGAGCGTAAACGCGTGCTGGACAGGTGGATGCCTGCGGTGATTGGCCACCACGGCAAGCCCGTCTCCTGTGAAAACTGCCATAACGATTTCCTGCCGGAAGATATCGCTGCCGCCAGAGAGTTTGCCAACGCGGTGAATGCGCTGTTCCCGGCGGTTGCCCTGCCGCCGTTATGGAAAGACGACAACTGGCGGGAGGCATTCCCGAAGAAAAGCTGGCTGGTCTCCGCGCTCACGGTGCTGGCGGACTGGACGGGCTCCGCTAACCTGCACTTCCCCTGGGTGGCGCAGGCGATGCCGTTTGAAGATTACTGGGCACGCGCTGTTGCCCAGGCGCAACGGGCGCTGCGCCTGTTGCCGCCAGCAAGCGATATTGCGCCCTTTAACGGCATCGAAACGCTTTTTCCTTTTATTACCGAGCCCACGCCGCTTCAGCAAAACGCGCTGGAGATAGATATTCATGCGCCAGGCCCGCATCTCATCATTCTTGAAGATGTGACTGGCGCCGGGAAAACCGAGGCGGCGCTCGTGCTGGCGCATCGCCTGATGGCGGCGGGGCATGCCCGTGGGTTATACATCGGGTTACCGACGATGGCGACGGCGAACGCCATGTATGCGCGAATGGAACGCGCCTGGCTGCGGCTGTATCGCGAAGGCAGCCACCCGAGCCTCGTGCTGGCGCACAGCGCGCGCCGGTTATCTGAGAACTTTAACGCCTCCATCTGGGCGCCTGAATTACTGCCGAACGACTCCGGCGACGAGGCTGCGGCGTATGACGGCTGCGCCGCCTGGTTTGCGCAGTCGCCTAAAAAGGCGCTGCTCGCCGAAACCGGCGTCGGGACGCTCGACCAGACGATGATGGCGGTCATGGCGTTCAAACACCAGAATCTGCGCCTGCTGGGCCTGAACGATAAAGTACTCATCGCCGATGAAATTCACTCTTACGATGCGTATATGTCGCATGTGGTGGAAAAACTCGTTGAGGCGCGCGCCCGCTGCGGTAACACCACGATTCTACTCTCGGCTACGCTTTCGCAGACGCAGCGTGAGCGTCTGATCGCCGCCTTTTATAAAGGGCTTAACGCCACCCATGAACCACCGCGTCTGGGGCCTGACGACTACCCGTGGGTCACGCATCTTCACGCACAGGGCATCGACGGGCAGCGCGTCGCCACGCGTGCGCAGGTGCAGAGACGTGTCGGTATTGGCTGGATGGAGGATGAAGCCGCGTGCCTCGATAAAATCGAAGCCGTGGCGCGCGGGGGCGGTTGTATCGGCTGGATACGCAATTCTGTCGATGATGCGGTGAATAGCTACCGGGAATTAATTCGCAGAGGAAATATCCCGGAAGAGAATATTATTTTATTTCATAGCCGGTTTGCCTTTATCGACCGTAACGATAAAGAAGACAGAACGCTGAAATGGTTCGGAAAAGAAAACTCTGTTAATCGAAGTGGTAAGGTCATTATATCCACTCAGGTGATAGAACAATCAGTTGATATAGATCTGGATTATTTAATTAGCGACCTCGCACCGGTCGATTTACTCATTCAGCGCGCCGGACGGCTGCAACGGCATATCCGCAATATATACGGCCAGCTTAAATCAAGCGGCGCGGATGAACGTCCTTCGCCACGGCTGGATATTCTCGCACCGCGTTGGCAGGCGCAGCCGGATGAAAAATGGCTGACCTCCGCCATGCGTAATACCAGCTATGTTTATCCGGCGCATTCCCGGCTCTGGCTGACCCAGCGCGTCTTGCGCGAACAGGGCGAAATACGGATGCCCGAAGCAGCGCGCCTGTTAATCGAAGCCGTATATGGCGAAGACGTTGAGGTGCCGGAAGGCATGAAACGTTCTGAAGATAAGGCGCTGGCCGACTATTACTGCCAGCGCGCCATTGCGAGCAAATATGAAATTTCCCTCGACGTTGGCTACAGCGTTGAGAGCGCGGAGCTATGGGGGCCGGAACCCTCAACCCGTCTGGGGGAAATGGTGGTCCCTCTGTGGCTCGCCCGGGACACGCCGCAGGGCATAATGCCCTACGCGCAGGGGGATAACGCCTGGGAGATGAGCGCGCTGCGCGTGCGCAAAAGCTGGTGGGACAAGCACCGCGGCGAGTTTACACTGCTTTGCGGTGACGCGCTTTCTCAGTGGTGCAGCGCGCAGCGTAAACCAGAGGCGGTGGTGATTCTGCTGCCGGGCGGCTATTCAGCCAAAGAGGGGCTTATCGGCGAGGCGTAACTTAGTAAATCCCAGGGCGAGTGCCCTGGGATTTTTATCCCCGCGCTCGCGGGGAACGCTTAAACACCAGGAGAAAAAATACACTGGTTTATCCCGGTTTATAACGACGGGAACGAAATCAGAGTAATAGATAAGAAATAAAATCAAAAGGTGTAATATTTATCTTGATGTTTTTTTTAGCGCTGTGTCACTTTTTATTTGAAGCGTCAGGCGTATTTTTTAATGAGTTCGATCGAGGTGATTGAATTATTTTCGACATGAATTAATTGTTTTTATTAATTGCTGTTATCCATTAGTTAAACCTTTAAAGGACGTATGCCTGCGGGATATCTGCCAGGCAAGGGAGGGATATGTTTTGAGCTCATTAATCACCACAAAATGGCTCCCGGTTATTTACCGCGACGGCTCCCGCGGGAAAATTTCGCCGCTGGATCTGGCCGATGAAAACATTCTGGATCTGCTTTTGCCGCGTCCGGATTTTCAGGGCGCCGCCTGGCAGTTTCTGCTCGGGCTGTTGCAAACGGCGCTCGCCCCGAAAGACGCCGAAGGCTGGGAGGATATCTGGGAAGACGGCTTAACGGCTGACGCTATCCGCAATGCCCTGGCGCCGCTGGAGAAACTGTTTGAATTTGGGCCGGATACACCCTCGTTTATGCAGGATTTCGAGCCGCTTGAGGGCGAAAGCGTCGCGCTGGCGCTGCTGCTGCCGGAAACGCCGGGCGCCCAGACGTTAAAGCTCAATAAAGATCATTTTATTAAGCGCGGCACTACCGAAAAACTCTGCCCGCACTGCGCGGCGCTGGCGCTCTTTTCGCTGCAGCTAAACGCGCCTGCAGGCGGTAAAGGTTATCGCACCGGGCTACGCGGCGGCGGGCCGATGACCACGCTGTTGGAGTTACACCGTTATCAGGACGAGGCCCCGCCGCTGTGGCGCAGGCTGTGGCTCAACGTATTGCCGCAGCGCGAGGGCCGCCTGCCGCGCCCGCCCAGCTACGACGCCCGCGTCTTTCCATGGCTGGCGCCGACCCGTACCAGCGAAAAAGCCATCGTAACGCCGGAGCAGGCCGATGCGTTGCAGGCGTACTGGGGAATGCCGCGCCGTATTCGCGTGGATTTCTCCGCCACGCAGCCGGGCACCTGCGATCTCTGCGGCGAGCCGGGCGATGCGCTGCTGACGTCCATGACCGTCAAAAATTATGGCATCAACTATGTGGGCTGGATGCACCCCTTAACCCCGCACCGCATTCCCAAAAAAGAGGGGGGTGAGATGTTTTCGGTGAAAGGCCAGCCGGGCGGCCTGCTGTGGCGCGACTGGCTGGGGCTGATGATGGAAAGTGAAAGCGATAACAACCGGGAACAGCCCGCCCGCATCGTTAAAACCCGCCAGCAAAAACCGTTGCCCGGCGCGCAAACCGGCCTGTGGTGCTTTGGCTACGATTTCGACAACATGAAGGCCCGCTGCTGGTATGAGCATCATCTGCCCTTCCTGCAAATTCCCGAATCACAACAGCCGTTTGTCCGCCAGACTCTGGGCGACGCGGCGCGTGTCGCCAACCTGATGCTCAGTAAATTACGCAGCGCGCTGAAAGAGGCTTGGTTTGGCGAAGGCGCTACCGTGCGCGGCGATTTCAGCTTTATCGATATCGATTTCTGGCAGCAGACGCAATCGCGGTTCCTTGAACTGGTCGAGGCGGTAAAAGCCGACACCACTGGCGATAACCGCGCGCTGCTTAGCGCCTGGAATAGCGACATCTGGCGGTATACGCGCCGCTACTTCGATGACCACGCGCTGACCAATCCGCAGGAACGTACGGAATTCGCAGACATCATGAAAGCCCGCAAAAAGTTTTTCACGCAAGCGAAGACGAAGCCTGCCGCGAAAGGCGCGCGGGCGAAAAAAACGCAGGAGGCAAACTAAGTGAACATCTTATCGCAGACGCACCGTGAGTCTTTACTCAAATGGTATGCGCTGATGAATGAACAGCAGGGACGGCGGTTGCGCGCGAGCCTGCGCCGCAGTCATACGCTGGACGACGTGTGGCTCAGCGAAGGGTTTCGGTCGCTCGCGGTGCGCGTGCCGACGCTGTGGAACGTGGCGGGGCGCGAATGGCGCTTCTGCGCGCTCGGCATCGTCGCGGCGCTGGCCGCCCACGTCAAGACAGTGGATACGCGAGCCTCTTTTGCCGAACAGCTCGGTCACAAAGAAGGCAACCATGCGGTGATGTCTGAACTGCGCTTCCGGCGGCTCAGCCAGGCGCGCACGCAGGAGGAGTTGTTCCGCCAGTTGCGCCGTGCGGTGCAACTGCTCGGCGGCGTGGTCAACCTGCCGGATTTGGCTGAGGGCATTTTCCGCTGGTGTGCAGAAGAAGACGAACGCGAGCGCCGCGCGGCGCACAGGCGTGCCCCGACCGATTACATCCGCGTGCGCTGGGCGCTGGATTATTACATGGCGGGCAACCCCTCAGATGCCCCGGACGCAGAAAACACTGATTTACCGGCCGACACGGCTACCACTCAGGAATAAGGAACATTCACATGACGACGTTTATTCAGCTTCATCTGTTAACCGCTTACCCGGCCGCCAACCTCAACCGCGACGACACCGGGGCGCCGAAAACCGTCACCATCGGCGGCGCGTCGCGCCTGCGTGTCTCTTCGCAAAGCCTCAAGCGCGCCTGGCGCACCTCGGAACTCTTTGAGGCGGCGCTCGGCGGACATATCGGCACCCGTACCGCGCGCATCGGCCGCGAGGCGGCGGAGATCATGCTGGCGGGTGGCGTCGCGCAGGCCAAAGCGATTGAGTGGGGCGGCGCTATCGCAGCCTGTTTCGGCAAAGTGAAAAGCGAAAAAGATAAGAAAAGGCTGGAGAAAGATCCTCTCATCAACACCGAAACCGAACAGCTTGCTCATATCAGCCCGACGGAAAGAGAGGCTGTGCATGCGCTGGCTCGCACGCTGGCGGTGGAGAAACGCGCACCGACGGTGGATGAACTCAATTTCCTGCGCAAAGACGCGATGGCGGTAGATATCGCGCTGTTTGGTCGCATGCTCGCGTCAACGCCGGAGCATAATATCGAAGCCGCCTGTCAGGTCGCTCACGCGTTCGGCGTCGGTGAAACCCTGATGGAAGACGATTTCTTCACGGCAGTGGACGATCTGCGCCAGGCCGCGGCGGAAGACGCGGGCGCCGGACATATCGGCGAGCTCGGTTTCGGCTCGGCGCTCTTTTATACCTACCTGTGCATCGACCGCGATCGCCTGCTGGAAAACCTCAACGGCGACGAACCACTTCTGGCGCAAACGCTGCGGGCGCTGGGTGAGTGCGCGCTGAAAATCTCGCCCACCGGCAAACAAAACAGTTTCGCCTCCCGCGCGTACGCCAGCTGGGCGCTCGCCGAGAAAAGCACGGAACAGCCGCGCTCGCTGGCGGCGGCATTCTGGGAGCCGGTGACCGGTCACGATCAGCTCGAAGAGGCGGTGCGCCGCATCACCACGCTTCGCGACAACATGAATAACGTTTATGGCGGCGACGCGATGCCGTGCGCGATGCTGCATGGCGTTAAAGGGGAAGGTTCCGTCGCGCAACTGCTGGATTTTATCAGCGGATAAGGGGCGACAATGAACCGCTATCTTATTTTCCAGCTGCAGGGGGCGATGGCCTCCTGGGGGGAGATTGCCGTCGGCGAGGTGCGCCATACGCGCGCGCTGCCGGGGCGCTCGGCGCTGCTCGGGCTGCTTGCCGCCGCGCTCGGCATCCGGCGTGACGACGCGGCGTTAAATGCGCTGAATGCGCATTATCAGTTTATCGTCTGCGCCGGGAAATCGAGCGCCTGGGCGCGGGACTACCACACGGTGCAGGTGCCGCGCGAAGCCCGCAAGGCGCGCTATGTCACCCGTAAAGATGAACTGCGCGACGCGCAAATGCTCGAAACGACGCTTTCCCGGCGCGATTACTACGCCGACGGCTACTGGCTCGTCGCCGTCGCGGCGACGCCCGGCGCGCCTTATACGCTTGAAGCTTTACAGACGGCGCTGCGCGCGCCGGTCTTTCCGCTTTACCTTGGCCGAAAAAGTCACCCGCTCGGGCTGCCGCTCTGGCCGCATCTGTGTGAAGGCGAGGCCGCCGTGGTGCTGCGTGAGGCGCAGGCGTGCTACGGCGCGGCATTGAGCGAGCTTAGTCCGGCGCTGAAAGCGCTCGCGCAGTTTCATCCGCACCTCTGGTGGGAGGGGGAGCACGAGGGCCTCACGGCGGATGAGATTCAGATCTGGCGCGATCAGCCGCTCAGCCGTCGGCGCTGGGATTTCGACATCCGGACGGTAAAACAAGGACGACTGACGCAGGAGGCGACATGTATCTCTCAAAAATAACGCTCCCCACCGCCAGGCTTACGCCGGAGCGGCTGATGGAGATGATGGCGCGCGGCGAGTATGTCATGCACCAGTGGCTGTGGGAGCTGTTCCCCGGTGTGGCGCAGCGTCAGTACCTCTATCGGCGCGAGACGCTGCAAAACGGCTTTTGCTTTTATTTGTTATCCGCCAGCGCGCCCGAGCGCACGCATCCGCTGTTTGAGATTCAGACGCGCCCGTTTGCGCCAGCGCTTGATGAAGGCGCTGCGCTGCGTTTTACGCTGCGGGCTAATCCGGTCGTCACCCGCAACGGTAAACGGCACGATGTGCTGATGAACGCCAAACGCGAGGGAAGACCTTTCTCGCAACGCAGTGAAGTGTGGGAGAAGCAGGAGCAGGCGGCGCTGGCGTGGCTCGTCGCGCAGGGCGAGAAAGGCGGCTTTCGTCTCTCGCAGGCTTGCGTCGCGGCATATCGTCAGCAGCAGGTCGTGAAGAAACGCGGCGAGTTGATTCAGTTCAGCACGGTCGATTATGAAGGCGCGCTTATCGTGACCGATCCGGCGCAATTTATGGCGCGGCTTCACGAGGGTTTTGGCAAATGCCGGGCCTTCGGCTGCGGGCTGATGCTCATCAAACCGGGCTACGGGGCATGAGTTTTGTTCCGCTCAATCCGATTCCGCTTAACGATCGCACTTCGATGATTTTCCTCCAGTACGGTCATCTCGACGTACTGGATGGCGCGTTCGTGCTGGTGGATAAAACCGGCGTGCGCACGCATGTGCCGGTGGGCGCTATCGCCTGCATCATGCTGGAGCCGGGCACGCGGGTGTCTCACGCCGCCATCAGGCTGGCGTCGCAGGTCGGTACGCTGCTGGTATGGGTGGGCGAAGCGGGTGTGCGCCTCTATGCCTCCGGGCAGCCGGGCGGCGCGCGGGCTGAGAAGCTGCTTTACCAGGCGAAGCTCGCGCTCGACGAGACGTTGCGCCTGAAGGTGGTGCGCAAAATGTATGAGCTGCGTTTTGGCGAGCCGCCGCCAGCGCGCCGGTCAGTCGAACAGCTGCGCGGGATCGAAGGCGCGCGGGTGCGCCAGACATACGCTCTGCTCGCGAAACGCTACGGCGTGAAATGGCATGGGCGTAGTTACGATCCCAAAGACTGGGAAAAGGGCGATGTGGTGAACCAGTGCATCAGCGCAGCGACCTCCTGTCTATACGGTATCAGCGAGGCGGCGATACTGGCGGCGGGTTACGCGCCCGCCATCGGTTTTATTCACAGCGGCAAGCCGCTCTCGTTTGTTTACGACATTGCGGACATCATCAAATTTGATGCCGTAGTGCCGAAAGCATTTGAGATAGCCGCCCGCCACCCGGAACAGCCGGATCGCGAAGTGCGTCTGGCGTGCCGGGATATTTTTCGTAGCGAAAAGCTGACCGGCAAGCTTATCCCGCTGATTGAGACCGTGCTGGGCGCCGGTGAAATCGAACTGCCGCAGCCCGCGGCAGACATGCTGCCGCCCGCGATACCACAAGCCGATTCGCTGGCGGAAGCCGGTTTCAGGAGCCGCTGATGAGTATGCTGGTGGTCGTGACGGAAAGCGTCCCGCCCAGGCTTCGCGGGCGGCTCGCCATCTGGCTGCTGGAGCTGCGCGCCGGGGTTTACGTGGGGGATGTGTCGCGCCGGGTGCGTGAGATGATCTGGCACCAGATTGCTGAACTGGCGGAAGAGGGCAATGTAGTGATGGCCTGGGCCACCAATAATGAATCCGGCTTCGATTTCCAGACGTACGGCGTTAACCAACGGATTCCGGTGGATTTAGACGGCCTGCGGCTTGTTTCTTTTTTACCGTTGGAAAATCAGTAGGTTAATGGTTCTTTAATAATATGAGATTGTAAATCAAACGTTGGTAGGATGTTGACTGCCAAAAAAGTGTAATAAATACAGAGATGTAGCTTTAGAGTGTTCCCCGCGCGAGCGGGGATAAACCGGCGATTCTGGGGGGGACGCTGACGACACAGGCGTGTTCCCCGCGCGAGCGGGGATAAACCGACAGATCTCGACACTGTAACGACGCCAGGTGAGTGTTCCCCGCGCGAGCGGGGATAAACCGGGGTTCTGCATTTCGTTAAGTGTAATTTCACGGTGTTCCCCGCGCGAGCGGGGATAAACCGCCAGTGCGAAATCATTGTGGCTGTGGTGTTCCGTGTTCCCCGCGCGAGCGGGGATAAACCGCGAGACCAGTCCACTATGGAAAACTCTCGCAAGTGTTCCCCGCGCGAGCGGGGATAAACCGATGATTTCAGGGTGAGCGCCGGTCATCCAGAGGTGTTCCCCGCGCGAGCGGGGATAAACCGCAGCGCCAAATCTCCGACGCCCGCGCATTGCTGTGTTCCCCGCGCGAGCGGGGATAAACCGCAGCTGACGCAAATCCCTCGGCAACACAAACAGTGTTCCCCGCGCGAGCGGGGATAAACCGAACGGGAGCAGAGTGTCGTCGCCGTGGATATGGTGTTCCCCGCGCAAGCGGGGATAAACCGGAGATTTGGGAGGAGATAGAAAAAACCGGCGCGTGTTCCCCGCGCGAGCGGGGATAAACCGATTCTTGAGCGGCGGTGTTGACGTTCTGTGTGGTGTTCCCCGCGTGAGCGGGGATAAACCGAACCCGAAATCGTTGGGCTTCATGCCGATTCAGTGTTCCCCGCGCGAGCGGGGATAAACCTCATCCGTTGAGGCTTCTTTCTGCGCCACCAGCGTGTTCCCTGCTGCGGTGGGTGCGCTTCGCTTACCCACCCTACAGGCGTAGATCTTCATGCCCGGCGGGTGCGCTTCGCTTACCCACCCTACAGGCGTAGATCCTCATGCCCGGCGGGTGCGCTTCGCTTACCCACCCTACAGGCGTAGATCCTCATGCCCGGCGGGTGCGCTTCGCTTATCCACCCTACAGGCGTAGCTCCCCATGTCCGGTTAGTGCGCTTCGCATACCCACCCTACAGGCGTAGCTCCCCATGTCCGGTTAGTGCGATTCGCATACCCACCCTATAGGCGTAGATCCTCATGCCCGGTGGGTGCGCTTCGCTTACCCACCCTACAGGCGTAGATCCTCATGCCCGGCGGGTGCGCTTCGCTTACCCACCCTACAGGCGTAGCTCCCCATGCCCGGCGGGTGCGCTTCGCTTACCCACCCTACAGGCGTAGCTCCCCATGTCCGGTTAGTGCGCTTCGCTTATCCACCCTACGGGCGCGCATTTTCATGCAGCCGTCTTACAAAACCTTCACTACGCCTGCTCCGATTGCGCAATAAACCGGCATCCGGCGCGCGTTGGGTTGCAATCGCCAGGGGCAACAGACATAATGCGCCTGCGCGTTTAACGACGCTCTCAATGGGGGCCCTGTTGGTTCTCCCGCAACGCTACTCTGTTTACCAGGTCAGGTCCGGAAGGAAGCAGCCAAGGCAGATGACGTGTGTGCCGGGATGTAGCTGGCAGGGCCCCCACCCATTTCAGGCTTCTGTGCCGCGACAACCTTCTTCGATTCGCCTGGTTTTAAGCATCTGCTTCTGCGTTTTTCGGCTACTCCCACAGCTATTTATTTCCACGCTCCCGCCAGGATTATTTTATTCTGTATTTTAAAATTAATTATACTGTCATTTATTTGTCATCTTATTGTAATAATCAACAGACCGATATCTCATTTTTAAAACGTCTTTTTATAAGTAAGAGCTTAACGCTGGATCTTAATAATCAATTGAGGTATTAAATAGCTCTCATCTGAAAAGAAAGGAATTTTCTATGACTGCTGCGGTGCTTAACGTAAAAATAAATACGGATCTTAAAGAAAAGCTTCGTCAGTATGCTGAGCAACACAGTGAAACGCTCAGCGCCGCCACAGAAAAACTGCTGCTCAAAGCGTTGATGCTCAATGATGAAGACGATGCGGTGAACAGCGAAGAGATCGACAGTCAGCATACCGAAGAAGAAGATGTATCCCCACTTTCTGTGAAAGAAATCAAAGCGCTACGTAAACTGCTGAAGAAAAGAAAATGAAAGACTCCTCTTTATCTGGCACGGCTTCAACCTACCGGGAAGCCTGTGAGCTGTTGCGTTCAGGTTATGTCAAACATGTCCGTCTGTGCTGGGATGTTGGCAGCGATGAGTTTTTTCGCATCGCGTCAGACTGGTGCGACGCGGGCGCAAAAATAAAAAAAGAGGGCGATGCGTTTGTCATTTCCCTGAAAGGTTTTCCGGTTCCGCGTCAGCATTAATTTCCGTCTGCTGAAGGCGTCATGAATATATCATCCGCGTGACACGGCGCTGTTACAAAGCGCCGTCATTATCGTTCGCATAATAAAATGATACGCCTCACCATCTCAAATTATGTGCAGTCATGGATGACCGTTTTTTATGGCGAGCCGGAAGGCTCGTCATCTGTTTTTTTCTCTTCTTTCAGACTCACCTTAATCGCCGCACTGTCACACCAGCCCACGGGCGAGTGGCGCGCGCGTCTCCATTAACTGCTGCCAGAGCGGCTGCAACCGGCCAAACGCCTCTTCCAGCTGTTCCGTTTCAAGCGTAAACGGCATCCGCAGAAAGCGTTCGAAAGCGCCATCCACGCCAAAGCGGTTGCCCGGCCCAAGATGAATGCCGAGCCCTTCGGCGCTGGCCGCGAATCGCGTCGCCAGCGGGCGAGGCAGCTCGACCCAGAACGATAACCCGCCTTGCGGCAAGGTCGCGCGCCACTGCGGAAAATAGCGCTGCATGGCGTCAAGACACGCATCGCGGCGCGCTTTTAACGCGGCGCGACGCGGCGGCAGAAAGTGCGGCGACGCCTCGATAAGCGTGGCGACGGCAAGCTGTTCCAGCATCGGCGAGCCGAGATCGAGCGTATCACGCATCTGAATCAGCGAGGCGATAGTGCGCGCGCTGGCGCGTATCCAGCCGAGCCGCAACCCGCCCCAGAAGCTTTTACCTGCGGACCCGAGCGTGATGACTCCCTCCTGTGCATCGAACGCCGCGAGCGGCGGCGGCGGGGCGTCTTCATACCAGAGATCGACCATGGTTTCGTCGATGACCAGCGTCGTGCGGCTGGCTGTAGCTGCGGCCGCAACGCGCTCACGGGTCGCGGCGTCCATACAGTAGCCGGTGGGGTTGTGGTAATCGGGAATGAGGTACGCGAGGCGAGGCGACGTCTGGGCAAAGGTGGCCGCCAGCCCGTCCGGGTCCCAGCCCTGGCCCGCCAGCGATACCGGCACCGGGCGGCATGACGCTCCGCGGATGGCGGCGAGGGCGAGCGGGTACGTTGGATTATCGACCACCACCCGGTCGCCGGGGCCGGTCAGCAGCCGCAGAACCAGCGCAAAACCGCTCACCGCGCCGTTGACCAGCATCACCTGATCGGGAGTGGTGGGCAGGCCACGCGCGCCGTAGCGGGCGGCGATGATTTCACGCAGGCGCAGCAGTCCCTGCGGATCGTAGCCGGTATGGCCGAGATAGTCCGGTAGCTGCGCCACGGCGCGCTGGCAGGCTGCTAACACTTCCGGCCCCGCGCTCAGCGCGGCGGTGGAGAGATCAAGCGCGCCGCCGCTGCCGGTCAGCGTGGGGACCGAGGCGCTGGCGGGCAGGGCGATCGCGGAGCCTGCGCCGTGGCGGCTTACCAGAAAGCCTTCATCACGCAGTAGCCCCAGCGCGCTCGCCACCGTCGTGCGGCTGACGCCCAGCGCGCCGGCCAGCTCACGTTCGCCCGGCAGACGGCTCGCGAGCGGCAGGCGTCCATCCATAATGATGAGGCGCAATGCCTGCGCCAGCTGACGATAGACCGGCAGGCGGGAGTGCTCCTGCTGCCAGCGGCCAAGCAGGCGCAGCAGCGACGCGGTGCCGGTGCGACGAGGTGTCATAAGCAGTCCACTTTGTTAAAACTGGACCTTAATCTTACGGCCACTGGCCTTAAAGTAGAAGCCAGATTATGGGTGAGGAAAAAAATATGTGGCGTCGTTTAGTTCAGTTATATGTCGGGCTTGCGCTGTATGGCGTATCGACCGCAATGTTTGTCCGGGCCAATCTCGGCACCGATCCGTGGAATGTATTTCACGTCGGTCTGGTGCGGCTGCTGTCGCTTAATCTCGGCATGGTAATAATCGGCGTCGGCGCGCTGGTGCTGCTCTTGTGGGTGCCGCTGCGCCAGAAGCCAGGCCTTGGCACAATCAGTAACGTCATTATGATTGGGCTGGCGGCAGATGCGGCGCTGGCCGTGCTGCCTGCGCCGTCCTCGCTCGCGCTGCGCAGCGGGCTGCTTGCCGCGGCTGTCGTGCTGAATGCGCTGGCGACTGGCATGTATATCGGCGCGGGGTTTGGCGCCGGGCCGCGCGATGGTCTGATGACCGGTATTAACGCCCGTACCGGCTGGTCGGTGCGCAGTGTGCGAACGGCGATTGAAGTTTCCGTCCTGCTGGCGGGCTGGGCGATGGGCGGCACACTGGGAATTGGCACGGTGGTGTATGCGCTGGCTATCGGGCCGCTTATTCAGCTCTGCCTGCCGTGGTTTCAGACGCGGCGCGTAAAGCCTGACGCGCTGGCCGTCGCGGCGGCGGAAAAAGGGTGAGTCGCCTTTTGCCGTGCTGCGTTATGCTGAGCGTTTCCGCTGATGAGGAATTGCCATGTCGAACCCTGCAACGTTACGCGCGCGGCCCGCGATCCACTGGAGCTGCGACGCGCTGGCCGCGATGCTGTGCCGCTGTTTTGATGGCTATCTGGTGCCGTTCCAGCTGGACGGCGCGGCATTCGCTTATCGCTTCGGCGCGGAGAATGTTTGCCTGAACGCCAGCCGCGTCTGGCTTGAGGGCGAGAATGTCGTCGCGCTGGCGCTTATCGCCCGGCGCGGCTGGCGCAGTCGTCTGGCGGCGTTCGCCATTCATCCTGACTGGCGCGGAAAAGGCGTGGGTAAAACGCTGATGATGCAGTTGCTGGACGAAGCCCACGAGCGCGGCGAGAAAAGCATGACGCTTGAGGTGATTATCGGTAATGACGCCGGTCAGGCGCTGTATGAGCGCGTAGGGTTTACGTGCGAGAAAACGCTGGTCGGTTTTCAGGCTCATAGCCCGGCGGCGTTTGTGAATACCCAGGCGCTGATCCCCTGCGATCCCGGCGACGTGGCGCAGCGCATGGTCGCGCAGGCGGAAGCACTCGCGTGGCTGATGGCGCCGGAAACGGCGCAGGCGCTGCCAGGCGTTGGGTTTTCACTGGATAATCAGGCGTTCGCTATTGTGGCGACCGGTTTTGCCCAGCCGCAACTGCGCGCGCTGTGGGTGGCGCCGCAGGCGCGGCGTGAAGGGCGCGCCCGACAGTTACTGTCGCTGCTGCATGAGCGCTTTGCGGGGTTAACAACGCCAGTGGCGGTCGATAATCGCCTGGCGCCGCTCTTTGAGCAGAGCGGGTTTCGCATTCAGCCGGTGCGTCAGTATGAGATGCGGCATTCGCTTACGTAACGCCGTGCGCGTTGCACCAGGCGATAAACACCTCGGCGGGCAGCGCTTTGCTGTAGAGCCAGCCCTGGGCGTATTGCACGCCATGCTCGCGCAGCCACAGCGCCTGGCTCTCGTTCTCCACCCCTTCGGCCACCATCTCAAGCCGCAGCGTTTTCGCCATTTCGATAATGTGCGGCGTAACGGTTTTGTACTCCAGCGCATCGACAAATGATTTATCGATTTTCAGGATATCGACATCCAGATCTTCCAGATAACTCAGGCTGGAGTAGCCAGTGCCGAAGTCATCGATGTAAATCTTATGGCCCGCCGCGCGCAGGCGCGCAATAACCGGGCCGCTGAGCGCCGGGTCCGCGAAGCCGCGCTCGGTGATTTCCAGCGCCAGCTGGTGTGGGGCGACGCCGTGCTGCGCCAGGGCCTGGCTGAACATATCGACAAAGTGCGGATCATGCAGATCGAAGGCTGAAATATTAATGGAGATGTGCTGCTGCGGATGCGCGCGCAGCCAGTCGCCGAGATCGGTCAGCACGTTATGCACAATGCGGCGCGTCAGCGGGCCGATAAGCCCGGTCTGTTCGGCAAGCGGAATAAAGATATCCGGCGTTAACATGCTGCCGTCTGGCTGAGGCCAGCGGATCAGCGCCTCTGCGCCGGTGGGGCGTCCATCCGCCAGCCGGATAATCGGCTGGTAGTGCATCACCAGTTCATTGTTTTTAATGCCGTCCTGCAGGCGATAGCGCGGCGACTGCAAACGCCTTAACAGGCGCAGCAGCCAGAACGCTATCGCGATGCTGAAAAGAATTCCCGCTGGCATCCAGATAAGCTGAAGCTTGCGGATTTCCGCCGTCTGCGGCGCCTGGGACGCCCAGGCCACCACGGCAATCCCGGCGCGCGGCTCGCGGTGTATCAGATAGATATTACCGGCATATTCGATTTTACTGGCGCCGCTTTCACGGGCCATTTCCCAGACGGTTTTATCAAAGGGGCCGCTACTGGTCAGCACCCGGTTACGCGGCAGCCCGATGATGGCCGTGTTAATGGGCCAGGCGCTGAAGGGGATGAGATCGATAAACGAGCTGGGATCGATAAGCACCATGTGCGGCCCATGGGCAATCATCACCATCGGTATCGACAGCCCTATATCGTTTTGCGTGCTGTACCAGATATCGTAATTGTCGCTGTTGATCCATGTCGGCGGCGGTAGCGATCTTGAGGTGCTGCGGCCCACCAGCGATGAACACAGAGGCGTATTGTCCTTCAGATAAACCACTTCCTGGACATGGCGAAACACAAATGAGGTACGCCGCATCGCCTGTAAATGCGCATCGCTGCATGGTTCGCCGGTGAAGCTATTGATTTTGCCGAGCGCGGCTTTCGCCTGCTGCAAGATTTCATTGGTGCGGATCAGCGTGCGTTCGGTATAGGCGTCCAGCTCCATCATAAAATGCTGTTCCGCCTGGTGCCGGGCGAGCCAGAAACTGAACGCGACAGGCAGCAAAACGCTGAGTAACAGCACGCCTGTTACTATTTTGATCAGTTTTGCGATAGTCACGATGGCTGCCTGCCCTGATGTAGAAAAAAGTGCCGGAGTACTTCTAGCGTAGTGGGGGATAATGGCTTTTGCGACGGCACGCCGCATTGATTTTGCTTAGGGTTAAGGCAAAAAAGAACGGGCGCAGCATTAACGACTGCACCGTAACGAGGGAATGTCAGCGCCAGTGCGCGAGACGCCGCACCAGTTGGTCGCCGAGCGTCTGTACGCCCTGCACCAGCGCCACCAGAATCAGCACCGTGGTGGCCATCACTTCATTATTAAAACGCTGATAACCGTAACGGATAGCTAAATCGCCAAGCCCGCCGCCGCCGATGACCCCGGCCATAGAAGAAAAGCCTATCAGCATCACCACCGTGAGCGTCACGCCTGCCAGCAGCGCGGGCAGCGCCTCCGGCAGCAGCGCTTTGCTTATCACATGCCAGGCGTTGCCGCCCATCGAGACGATCGCCTCGGCGCGCCCATGATCGACTTCATCCAGCGCGTTTTCCACTACGCGGGCGAAAAAGGGAAACGCCCCGATCGTAATCGGCACCACGGCGGCCGTACTGCCAAGCGTGGTGCCGATGATAAGGCGCGTCAGCGGGATTAGCGCAATCAGCAGCACGATAAAGGGCAGCGAACGTCCGATGTTAATCACGCCGCCCAGCACGCTGTTGAGCCGCGGCTGCGGGAGTACGCCGTCGCGCCGGGTGATAAACAGCACCACGCCGACCGGCAGGCCGATAAGCACCGTAAAAAACGCCGCCAGGCCGACCATATAGAGCGTCTCCAGCGTGCCCTGCGCCAGCAGCGGCCAGAGATCCTCAAAGCTCATGCCACGTCGCACCATATTCTCTCCTCCACGCCGTGACGGCGTAAAAACGCCTGCCAGGCGGCGTTATCGCGCACGAGCGTCTGACGCAGCACCGACCAGGGCGCGGTTAACAGATCCGCGAGCCTGCCGCTCTCCACCAGACGTCCGTCCTCCAGCAGCGCCGCGTGATCGCAGATGGCTTTGACCACCTCAAGCTCATGCGTAATCAGCACGATAGTCAGCCCCAGCTGGCGGTTGATATCGGCAAGCAGCGCGAGGATAGAGGCGGTCGTCTCCGGGTCGAGCGCGCTGGTGGCTTCATCGCACAGCAGCACGTCGGGGCGCGCGGCCAGCGCGCGGGCGATACCCACGCGCTGTTTCTGCCCGCCGGAAAGACGCGAGGGAAAGGCGTCGGCTTTATCCGTAAGCCCCACCAGATCCAGCAGCTCCGCCACCCGCAGGCGGCGCTCCGCGCGGGAGACGCCCGCGATTTCCAGCGGTACCGCCACGTTGTCCGCCACTGTGCGCGCGTGGAGCAGGTTAAAGTGCTGAAACACCATCGCGGTGCGCTGCCGGTGCTGGCGCAGCGCGCGGTCATCAAGGCGGGTAATATCCGTGCCGTTCATCAGGATACGGCCTGTTGTTGGCCGCTCCAGCAGATTAAGACAGCGCAGCAGCGTGCTTTTGCCCGCGCCGCTGCGTCCCAGGATCCCGTACACCGCGCCCTGAGGAATGGCGAGCGAGACGTCGTCCAGCGCCGGGCGGCCCTCTCCGGCGTAAGTTTTGCTCAGCCCGTCAAGCGTTATCATGACTGCGGTGCCGCGACCGGGATCACCGAGCCGTTGTAATGCTGGCGAATAAATTCCGCGACCTGCGGCGACTGTAAATCTTTCGCCAGCGCTTTGATGCGCGGATCGCTTGCCAGCGCTGGGGTAGTTACCAGCAGGTTGGCGTAAGGGTTATGGTCGGCGCGCTCCAGCCCCAGCGCATCTTTCGCAGGCGTCAGGCCCGCTTCCAGCGCGTAGTTGCCATTGATCACCGCCAGATCGACATCATCGAGCGAGCGCGGGATTTGCGGCGATTCGATTTCGAGGATCTTCAGCTTTTTCGGGTTATCGCGAATATCTTTCGGCGTGGCGAGGCTGCTCGCCGGATCGCTAAAGCCCGCCTTCAGCGTAATCAGCCCCTGGTTTTGCAGCAGGAACAGCGCGCGGCTCAGGTTAGTGACGTTATTGGGCACCGCCACCGTGGCGCCTTCCGGCACCGCTTTCAGATCTTTATATTTCCGCGAATAGATGCCAAGCGGCTCGACATGCACCGTGGCGGCGACCGCAAAGGTCTTGCCGAGCGCTTTTTCCTGATCCTTCAGGTAGGGCAGGTGCTGGAAATAGTTGGCGTCAACGTCGCCGTTCGCCAGCAGTTCGTTAGCGTTAACGCCGCTGGTCAGTTCCACGACGTTAAGATCGAGCTTCGGATCGAGCTTTTTAATGTAGTTAAGGATTTCGGCGTGCGGCACCGGATCGGCGGCGATACGCAACGGCTCGGCGGCCTGTAAACCCGCGGAAATCAGCAGCGCCAGCCCGGCCAGCGTCATAGTGGTTTTCTTCATTTTGCTTTCCTTAGTAAGGGATCAGGCGATCAGCTCGTGGCTTTCGCGCAGCACGTCGCGGTAGTAACGTTCGGCGACATCAGGGTGCGAGCGCAGGCGGCCTTTTAAGTAGTTCCAGCCGACATCGCGCAACAGCGGATTGCGCGGATCGCTTTGCGGGCCATGCGCCTCGCGCGCCAGCGCCGGCGGCAGCGGGTAGACCGGCACCACGCCGTCCAGCCGCGCGCCGAGGAAAAAGGCGATGGAGAGACGTTCTTTATCCGCGGGCGGCGACACGACGCGATGCACCGTGGCGCGCAGGTAACCGTTGGTGGCAAGCTCCAGCAGTTCGCCGATGTTTACCACAAAGCTGCCCGGCAGAGGGGCGGCGTCAATCCACTCATCCGGTGTGACTTCCACCTGCAAGCCTTTTTGCTGATCCTGCAACAGGAAGCTTAAGAAACCAGAATCCTTATGCGCGCCTACGCCCTGATTACTGCCGGTGCTCTGCTGGCCGGGATAGCGGATGAGCTTGATGTGTTCGTTGGGCTGCTCGCCGTAGAGCGTGTCGAAGGCGTCTGGCGAGAGTTGCAGAGCTTCGGCGAAGGCGCGCAGCAGACGCAGCGCCATCTGCGCCATATCGCGCTGAAAACGCAGCAGCGTTGGCCTGAGCGACGGCTGCGCGGCGGGCCAGAGGTTCGGCCCCTGTAACCGCCGCCACGAGGGCGCGTTTGCGGAAAGCGCCAGCGCCGGGCGCTCGGCGCCGATATCAAACTGCTCGCGCCAGTCCGGCTTGCCGCGCGTCAGTTCCGCCGCCGCGCGGTTATAGCCGCGAAAATGCGGCGAGTGGATCATCGCCACCTGCGCTTTCTCGTCGTCCGGCAGCGCAAAGAACTGTCGCGCTTCGCGCTGGACATCCTCCAGCAGTCGGGTGTCGACGCCGTGATTCACGATATAGAAAAAGCCAATATCACGTGCGGCGTAGCGCAGATGATCGAGAAACGCGGCGCGGTCAGCCGGGCCTGCGTTGAGTCTCGCGAGATCGAGAATCGGCAGGGTAGAGGGTAATGTTGTGCTCATGGAACGCTCCGTTAGCAAAGAAAAATCACAGTCGGTTATCTGCAAACAGACCGGCACAACAACAGCGCTGGCGCATGGGGGCTCTCCTTTCTTTGATGCCATAACATCACCCTGCCTGAAAGACGCCCGCGCGCCCAATATCGTTCTTTTCTGATTTATAACCTCCTGGGGTAAAAAGGATTTCTGCTTGGCGCATAAGTAATTATTTCAAAATGTTTCATAGAAAAACGGATTTGTTTTATCCGTCAATGAGTTAAATTTTTGTTAATTTTCTAACATGCATTTCGCCTTCAAGTTTACCGCTGCGCTGCCGTTGTCCTGAAAGAAGAACCCTCTGATCCTTTCCAGGTGAATAACAATGCTAAAAACAACGCAAGCCAGGTTTATCTTTTCACTCTGTCTGTTTCTTGCTGCCCTGAGCGGCATTACCGCGCTGGTGATCCACTTTTTCGTGACGCCGGAAATTAAACGCACCGAAACGCGAATTATCCGTTATGAAGTGGATAACGTGGCGTTCAGCATCGTTGAGCAGATGAACCGCGTGCAGGCGCAGATGCGCAGCGTGACGCAGAGCGTCGCGGCGATGCAAAGCGATGACATCGACCGCCTGCTACCGGCGCTGGTGGATCAGTACCAGGACGTCAACGTCTTTGGCGGGGGCATCTGGCCGTTGCCGGAAAAACGCGAGGCGGGGCGCAATAAATTCAGTACTTTCTTTGCGCGCAACGCCAGCAATCAGCTTGAAGTGAACACATACTGGAACTCCGACGCGGCGCCGAATTATTACGAGCAGGTCTGGTATAAAGCGGGCCTGAACGCGCCCGCCAGCCACTGCGCCTGGGCGAACGCCTACCAGGATGACGCGAGCCCGCAGCCGCGCACCAACTGCGCGATGGTGATCACTAAAGATGGCCAGCCGTGGGGTGTGGCGACGATCGACGTGACGCTGGGCTTCTTTAATCAGCTGGCGAAACAGATGAACGACGCCATTTCAGGGCGCGTGCTGATTGTGGAAGCGGACGGCAAAATCGTCGGCGATGCCGATCAGGTGGGCAAAACCGCCAGCCTGAAGAAACTTGCCGATCTGGGCGACGATCCGATGGCGCAGACGGTGCAGAAAGCGCTCAGCACTTTCCGCCCAGGCGAGAAAACCGAGCAGGAGTATGAGCTGGATGGCGATTCGCATACCGTGATGCTGCAATCCATTAAAGGCAGCCCGTGGATTATCGCCGTTGACCTGCCGACCGCGCTGTTAACCGCGCAAACCGATACCATTCTGGCGCGTCTGAGCATGGTGCAGATCCCGATGCTGCTGTTGCTTCTGGGCGTGCTGGTGCTGTTTATCCGCTCGATGATGGGCAAACTCGCCGATCTTAACCGCAATATCAGCCGACTTTCTGCAGGCGGCGCGGATCTGACGCAGCGCCTTGAGCCAACCAGCAGCCCGGAATTCAACGCGATTATCGACAGCTTTAACGGCGTTATCGACTATCTGCAAACCATGCTGCGCCAGGTGAGTGATAGCGCCCGCGCGTTGTCGTCGGCCTCGCAGCAGATCTCGTCCGGCAACCAGGATCTTTCCGCGCGTACCGAAGATCAGGCAAGCTCCATCGAGGAGACGGCCGCATCCATGGAACAGCTCACCAGCACCGTACGTCAGAACGCGGATAACGCCGCACATGCTAACGAACTGGCGCATCAGGCGTCCCAGGTGGCGGAGCGGGGCGGCAATGTGGTGCGCGAAGTGGTCAGCACCATGAGCGCTATCCAGAGTTCGTCCGGCAAAGTGGTGGATATTATCGCGGTGATCGACAGCATCGCCTTCCAGACCAATATTCTGGCGCTGAACGCGGCGGTGGAAGCGGCGCGCGCGGGCGAACAGGGCCGCGGCTTCGCGGTGGTCGCCTCTGAAGTGCGCAGTCTGGCGCAGCGCTCCGCGCAGTCGGCACGCGAAATCAAACAGCTGATCGAAAATTCCGCCAGCAATATTGATGTCGGAACGAAGCTGGTGAATGACGCGGGCGCGACGATGGATGAGCTGCTGAGCGGCGTGCGCAACGTGACCACGCTAATGGGCGAAATCATGTCCTCCAGCCGCGAGCAGAGCGCGGGCATTTCGCAGGTGAACCTGGCGATTAACCAGCTCGACAGCGCGACGCAGCAGAACGCGGCGCTGGTGCAGGAAGTGTCGGCAGCGTCGCACTCCATGACCGAGCAGACGCAGCAGCTCGACCGCGTGGTGGCAGGCTTCCGCCTGTAAGTTATTATTTACTCCTTCAAAGCCGGCGTCTGATGCGCCGGCTTTTTCTTTTTACACGCCCGGTTATGTCAGCCCCTTGCAATTTCTCCAGCGTCGCTTTACGATATTGTTATGTTATAACATATGCAGAGGCGAATGATGAAACCTGATATCCATCCGCATTACCGTACCGTGGTGTTTCATGACACCAGCGCCAATGAATATTTCAAAGTCGGCTCGACTATCAAAACCGAGCGTGAAATCGAACTCGACGGCGAAACGTACCCGTATGTCACCATTGATGTGTCGTCCGCGTCGCACCCGTATTACACCGGGCGCCAGAAGACCATTACCACCGAAGGCAGCGCCGCGCGCTTCCAGCAGCGCTTCGGGCGTTTCTTTAACGATAAAAAGGCGTAAATCATGCAGGTGCTGAATTCGTTACGCAGCGCGAAGGCGCGCCATCCTGACTGTCAGATAGTCAGGCGCAAAGGACGGTTGTATGTGATTTGCAAAACGAATCCGCGGTTTAAAGCGGTGCAGGGAAGGAAAAAAAGACGGTAAGCATCGCCCTCGTAAGAGGGCGATTTTCATTAGTGCGCCTGAGAGGCAGTCGCGGTATTCACCGGCGCGCTGGCAGCGCCCGTGTTTTTATCCAGTGAGTAGATATCGTAAAACGATAATGCTTTCTTACGGGTCAGCATTTTCTCAAGCTGCGCTTTTTGTTCGGCGCTCACACGCGAGGACGCCTGAATTTCTTCTATCAGACTCTCCGGCACGTCGCGGGTGTTATACCACTCGCCGTTATAACAAACGCGTAGATCCAGCACGTCGATATCTTCATAGTGATAGCGCGGATTCACGTCGAAAAAGAAAAAACCGTTTAACAACACAAACAGCACGACCAGCAGCCAGACCGAGCCTGCCAGCGTTTCTGACTGGAGCATGACCGCAAGCGTCGCCAGCCAGCCCAGATACATGGCGATAAACAGGCCCGGGTGCTTACGGATAAAGCTGATGCTAAAGCGCGGACGGTTGTCGCGCTTCTCTTCTTTGTTGAGTCGGTCAATCGTGGCCGTCAGCAGTCGCTGGATTTCAGTCATGCAAAACCTTCAGAATCTGTGTCGCGCAGGCGCGGGAAAGGGCATTTTAAGAGGCCGCCCTGTGCGAAAAAAGTAACAGACGGCCAACAAAAAACCATAACAGTTAACCGAAGCGGCGCTTAAAGACGACGAATGATCCGCGCCGGGTTGCCCGCCACCACGCAGTTCGCCTCTACGGAATGCGTGACCACGGCGCCGGAGCCGACGACCACGTTATCGCCAAGCGTAACGCCCGGGTTAATGATAGCCCGCCCGCCGATCCAGACGTTATCGCCGATGGTCACCGGTTTGGCAAACTCCAGCCCGCTGTTGCGCTCTGTCGGATCCAGCGGATGTGTGGCGGTATAAATATGCACGCCGGGCGCCAGCATGCAGTTAGCGCCGATACGCACCGGGCAGACATCCAGGATAACGCAGTCGAAATTGGCGTAGAAATTCTCGCCCAGGTAGATGTTGTAGCCGTAGTCGCAGCGGAAGGTGGGCTCAATGTAAGCGTTTCCCGCTTCGCCCAGCAGCGACTTCAGGATCGCCTGACGTTGTGCCTTTTCATCCGGCGCGCTGTGGTTATATTCATGCAGCAGATGTCTCGCACGCACGCGATCCTCGCGCAGCTCCGGATCGTTCGGACGGTAAAGCTCACCCGCAATCATCTTGCGTTTCTCTTCGCTCATGGCTGGTTTCGCTCAATTAATGGAAAGTCTGATAGTAGCCATTAAATGCGCCGCTGACTATTCACTGCATTTAAGGGGGAAGATCGCAGGGGGAGGAGCCATGCTAACGGAGGACATATCCGGTGTGGCACGCACAACGCGAATCGCTCGACACTAACATGGCGCCGACATTATCAAAAATGATAATCACATACAGAATAGCGGGAGATTAACGAACGAATTTCCACACAGACGTCGGGATTTTATCGTAAAGCTTATTCATGGTCAGTTCAGCCAGACGATGATCCGCTGCTGAATAAAATACCGCCAGTTCGTTATCGGGCAATTCATATTTATTTTTTTCAATGACACGTTCCAGCGTGTCAATTGTCTGACAGCGTCTCAGTCGCATTAAATAATCGGTTTTGGTTAATGGTTTGGTCGTCATAATACACCTAAGTGATTGTTCTATTTTTAAAAAGACAAGCTCACAGGATTTTCTTTACTGGCGTTAATGAAACACCGAAAAAGCCTGTTTCCGGACTTGCGCCATTTTTGCAAATCTTGCGCATTGATACCGTAATTGCTGAAAAGCATAAAGGTATCGTCCAGATATTCATCCAATTGTTCAATGAGAGCGGTATCATCTTCATGCTTAATTTTATAATTAAGGCCGAAGCTGGCAATATGCTCAATCAGATCGTTCAGTTGCAGGTTAACGGCGGATGTGGGGTCGTTAACCCAGCCATGCTGGTTTTCGCCTAGCGTGGCGAGGCAATCATGATACAGGCTTTCACAAAGAAATTTAAGCTGCGCTATATCATGACGTTTTGGTGAGTATTCGTCCATAACGTATCCCCTTTTTAGCGAAAAATTTTAGTCAACAGCACCGCAGGGGCAGATACACAACCAGTGTCCGGAGGCGTGGCGCTCCATTTTTAATCTACTTTTACTATAAAGCACCCTGAGGATTTTTTCCTGGCACGATTACGAAAAATTACATTTCCGGTGTTAATCGCGCATCAGCGCAGACTCTTTTACGCGAATCAATAAAGACAAGGTACGCAGACGCATTCAGAAAGAAAACTTAAGCTTTAAGTCTTAGTTTTACCTTAGTGTAAAACTTTCATTTATTCGCGCCTGAAGAATATTCTGTAATAAAGTCTTTTTCTGCATCAGATTAATCCCAATAAAATATTTCTAATGAAAAAAAGACGAGCTAAAGGCGGAGATGATGATTTTTTGGGCGGGACGTTAAAAGGCGACGGGCAGAAAAAGGGTAAAAAAAAGGCCGCGTGAGCGGCCTTGTTTATTAGTGATGCTCAACCGGATGGCTGTGCTCAACATCTTCATTCTTACGGCTGAAGCGGCGGCGGACCACCACAAAGAACACCGGAACGAAGAAGATAGCCAGGATGGTGGCGGTCACCATCCCGCCCATGACGCCAGTACCGACGGCGTTCTGCGCGCCGGAACCTGCGCCCGAGCTAATCACCAGCGGCATAACGCCGAGGATAAACGCCAGCGAGGTCATCAGGATAGGACGCAGACGCATACGTACGGCTTCAAGCGTCGCCTCTATCAGGCCTTTACCTTCTTTCTCCATCAGGTCCTTGGCGAATTCCACAATCAATATGGCGTTCTTCGCCGACAGGCCGATGGTAGTCAGCAGACCCACCTGGAAGTAAACGTCGTTGTTAAGCCCGCGCAGCGAGGCTGCCAGCAGCGCGCCGATAACCCCGAGCGGGACCACGAGCATGACCGAGAACGGAATCGACCAGCTCTCATACAGCGCCGCCAGACACAGGAACACCACGATAAGCGAAATCGCGTACAGCGCTGGCGCCTGGTTGCCGGACAGACGTTCCTGATAGGACATGCCCGTCCAGTCGTAGCCGATGCCGGTTGGCAGCTTGCTGGCAAGCTGTTCCATCATCTCCATCGCTTCACCGGTACTCTTACCTTGCACCGCCTGGCCCTGAATCTGCATGGACGGCAGACCGTTATAACGCTCCAGACGCGGTGAACCGTATTCCCAGTGAGAGGTCGAGAAGGCGGAGAACGGCACCATCTGTCCGTCTGAGCCGCGCACGTACCAGTTATTGATATCACCCGGCAGCATACGGTATTGCGCCAGCGACATGACATACACCTTCTTCACGCGACCGCGGTCGATGAAGTCGTTGACGTAGCTGCCGCCCCACGCGGAAGCGAGCGTGGTGTTGATATCGCTGATAGAAACGCCCAGCGCTTGCGCTTTTTCCTGGTCGATATCGATTTTGAACTGCGGCGTATCTTCCAGGCCGTTCGGACGCACCTGCGAGAGGAGATCCGGGTGTTGAGCCGCTTCGCCCAATAGCTGGTTACGGGCCTGCGTCAGCTTGTCATGGCCGAGGTTACCCTGGTCGATAAGCTCGAAGTCAAAGCCGGTCGCCGTACCGAGTTCCACAATCGCGGGCAGGTTAAAGGCGAACACCATCGCGTCTTTAATCTGCGAGAAGCGGGCCATCGCACGGCCGGTAATCGCCGGGACTTTGTTTTCCGCACCTGAACGCTCATCCCAGTTTTTCAGAGAGACGAACGCCAGACCGGTGTTCTGGCCGCGGCCGGAGAAGCCAAAGCCGTTAACGGTAAAGACGGAGTTAACGTTGGCTTTCTCCTGGGTGAGGTAGTAGTTGGTTACCTCATCCAGTACGTTCTGGGTACGCTCCTGCGTCGCGCCAGCCGGCAGCTGCGCCATCGTCAGGAAGACGCCCTGGTCCTCTTCCGGCAGGAACGAGCTCGGCAGACGAATAAACAGGAACGCCATCGCCACGACGATCAGCAGATAGAGCAGCAGATAACGACCGGTGCTGCGCAGAATGTTGCCTACGCTGTCGGTGTAATGGTGCGTGCTCTTGTCGAACATGCGGTTAAACCAGCCGAAGAAGCCTTTCTTGCCTTCGCCGTGATCGCCTTTCGCGACAGGTTTGAGCATGGTGGCGCACAGGGCTGGCGTCAGGATCAACGCCACGATAACGGACAGCACCATCGCGGAAACGATAGTAATGGAGAACTGACGGTAAATCGCACCGGTCGAGCCGCCAAAGAACGCCATCGGGATAAATACGGCCGAGAGCACCAGCGCGATACCGACCAGCGCGCCCTGAATCTGACCCATCGATTTACGGGTCGCTTCTTTGGGCGGCAGGCCTTCTTCGACCATGACGCGCTCAACGTTCTCCACGACCACGATGGCGTCATCCACCAGCAGGCCGATGGCAAGCACCATCCCGAACATCGTGAGGGTGTTTATCGAGTAGCCGAAGGCCGCCAGTATCGCAAAGGTACCGAGCAAGACGACCGGCACCGCGATGGTCGGGATAAGCGTCGCGCGGAAGTTCTGGAGGAAGAGATACATCACCAGGAACACCAGCACGATCGCTTCAACCAGCGTTTTCACCACTTCGAAAATAGAGATTTTTACGAACGGCGTGGTGTCATACGGGTAAACCACTTTCAGACCGCTCGGGAAGAACGGCTCAAGACCGGCAATGGTCTTACGCACGGCTTCTGCGGTATCCAGCGCGTTTGCGCCGGTCGCGAGTTTAATACCCAGACCTGCCGCCGGCTGGCCGTTATAGCGCGCGATAATGTCGTAGTTCTCGCCGCCAAGCTCCACCTTCGCCACGTCTCGCAGCAGCACGCGCGAACCATCCTGATTCACTTTCAGCAGAATTTTGCTGAACTCCTCGGCGGACGTCAGACGAGTCTGCGCGATAATCGAGGCGTTCAGCTGCTGGCCTTTCACCGGCGGCGTACCGCCAAGCTGACCGGCTGCCACCTGGGCGTTCTGCGCTTTAATGGCGCTGATCACATCCACAGGCGTTAACTGGAAGTTGTTCAGTTTGTTCGGGTCGAGCCAGATACGCATCGCGTACTGGGAACCGAAGAGCTGCACGTCGCCAACACCCGTGGTACGGCTGATCGGATCTTTAATGTTCGCGCCCGCGTAGTCCGCGATATCTTCCTGCTTCATCGAGCCATCGGTGTTGATAAGGCCCAACACCATCAGGAACGAGCTGGAGGATTTCTCGACGCTCACGCCTTGCTGCTGCACTTCCTGCGGCAGGAGCGGCATGGCGAGCTGCAGTTTGTTCTGCACCTGCACCTGCGCGATGTCCGCGTCAGTGCCGGATTCGAACGTCAGCGTGATCTGCACGGTCCCCGAGGAGTCGCTGGTGGAGGACATGTACATCAGGCCATCGATACCGTTCATGTTCTGTTCGATAACCTGCGTCACGGTATCCTGCACCGTTTTCGCATCCGCGCCCGGGTAGGTCGCGTTAATCGTCACCGCTGGCGGCGCAATCGACGGATATTGCGCCACGGGCAGTTTCATAATGGACAAGCCACCTGCCAGCATGATGATGATGGCGATCACCCACGCGAAGATGGGGCGATCGATAAAAAACTTAGCCATGTTTTAACGGCTCCTGTTAACTCAAGACTGCGGTTGCTGTGACTGCGTCTGACCAGCGGCGCCGGATTGCTTCTGTTGCTGCTGGTTATCAGTCACTTCCTGCGCTTTGACCTGCGCGCCCGGGCGAACCTTCTGCAACCCGGAGATAATCACGCGATCGCCGGCTTTAACGCCGTCCGTCACGACCCACTTATCGCCCATCGCCTGGCCGACCGTCACCGGACGCACTTCCACTTTGTCGCCTTCGCCGACCACCATCACGGTCGCATCGCCGCGCGGGGTACGGGTTACGCCCTGTTGCGGCACCAGAATCGCGGTCGGGTTAACCCCTTCTTCGAGACGGGCGCGGACAAACATGCCCGGCAGCAGCGTGTGGTCAGGGTTCGGGAAAATCGCGCGCAGCGTAATGGAGCCGGTGGTCTGATCCACGGTCACATCGGAGAACTCCAGCGTGCCGTCCTGCGGATATTTCAGGCCGTCAGCCGTCGAGAGCGTCACTTTCGCTTTCCCGTTTTCCTGCTTCAGTTGGCCGTTCGCCAGCTCCTGCTTGAGGCGCAGGAAATCGTTGCTGGACTGGGTCACGTCAACATAGATAGGGTCAAGCTGCTGCACGACCGCGAGCGCTGTGGTCTGGCCGTTCTGCACCAGCGCGCCTTCGGTCACGTTCGATTTGCCGATACGACCGCTGATAGGGGAGGTCACTTTGGTATACGCGAGGTTGATACGCGCGGTTTCTACCGCCGCTTTCGCTGCCACAACGGCGGCGTTAGCCTGCTGGGCTTCCGCCTGCGCATTGTCATAATCCTGCTTGCTGATGTACTGCGTGCCGAGCAGTTTCTGATAACGGCTGAGCGTCACCTGCGCGATATTCGCGCTGGCCTGGGCTTTCGCCAGATCACCTTTCGCACTTTCGTAAGAGGCCTGGTAAGGCGCCGGGTCGATTTGATAAAGCGACACGCCCGCTTTGATTTCGCTGCCTTCTTCAAAATTACGCTTGAGAATAATGCCGCTGACCTGGGGCCGAACTTCCGCCACACGATAAGCGAGGGTGCGCCCCGGAAGTTCAGTTGTGATTTGCAGAGGTTCGCTTTTCAGCGTCACCACACCCACTTCGGGCGCCTGGGGCGCTTGTTGCTGAGCCTGTTCACCGTCACATCCTGTAAGCGCAAAGCTGCCTGAGAGCATCAGAACGACCGCCAGAGGCGTGAACCCTCTGTTTTTGTTCATATCTAAACCTCGAGTGTTCGATTCCAAAAAATGACCAATGGATCAAATGTCCGCAAACCCATTGCTGCGTTTATAGTGTCGTCATGCTATGGTACATACATACAAAAATGTATGTAAGTCTGACTCCTGTAAATTCACCGACCTATGGCACGAAAAACCAAACAGCAGGCCCTGGAGACGCGTCAACACATTCTGAATGTGGCGATTCGCTTGTTCTCGCAACAGGGTGTGTCAGCCACGTCGCTGGCGGACATCGCCCAGGCGGCGGGCGTAACGCGAGGCGCCATTTACTGGCATTTCAGGAACAAGTCGGATTTATTTAGCGAAATCTGGGAATCATCAGAGGCCAGCATTGGCGATCTTGAAAATGAGTATCGGGCAAAATTCCCAGACGATCCACTCTCTGTATTACGGGAGATTCTCGTTTATATACTTGAAGCTACAGTGACAGAAGAGCGTCGTCGCCTGATGATGGAAATAATTTATCACAAATGTGAGTTTGTTGGTGAAATGGCAGTTGTGCAACAGGCGCATCGCAGTTTGTGCTTCCAGAGTTACGACCGCATTGAACAGGCGCTGACGCAGTGTATCCAGACCGGCATGCTGCCGGAAAATCTGCAAACCCGCCGTGCCGCTATCCTGATGCGCAGCTATATTTCCGGGCTGGTGGAGAACTGGCTTTTCGCGCCGCAGACGTTTGATCTTAAAAAAGAGGCGCGCGAACTGGTGGCGATTTTGCTGGAGATGTATCAGTTCTGCCCCACTTTGCGTCGCGCGCCTGACGCCGCGCCAGCCGTTGACCCACTCTGAAATTATCTTAAAGCCCGGCGGGCCGCTATTCCAGGCGCAAGAGCCGTGGTATTCTCAGCGCCGTTCCAGTATCCCCGCAGGCATTCCGCGTGCGGTCAGGCCATGACGTCATTCAAATGATTATGCAGCACACTACCCTTTCGCGGCGCCTGGCGTCCGCTGTTTTCTTTATCTTTCTGCTGATCTTCAGCGCGCTTTCGCCTGTCACGGCGCAGGCGGCGCCTGCGAGCGGCGATCTCCCGACACGCGCTGAGGTGCAGTCGCAGCTTGACGCGCTCGGCAAGCAAAAAAACCACTCCGCACAGGATAAACTGGCGATCGAAGATTTAACGGCGACGCTTGAGACGCTGGATAAAATCGACCGTATCAAACAAGAAACGGTGCAGTTGCGCCAGCAGGTGTTGCAGGCGCCGGAGAAAATGCGCCAGGCCAGCGAAAGCCTTAGCGCGCTACAAAATCAGGACAGCGACGAGGTCGTGCGCCAGACGCTGAAAAACCTGTCCCTGCGTCAGCTGGAGTCGCGGGTCACGTCCGTGCTTGACGACCTGCAAACCGCGCAGAACGATCTGGCGACGTTCAACAGCCAGCTGGTGTCGCTACAAACCCAGCCGGAACGCGTCCAGAACGCGATGTACAACGCCTCGCAACAGCTTCAGCAGATCCGCAACCGCCTGAACGGCACCGCGCCTGGCGAAGAGGCGCTACGCCCGTCGCAACAAACGCTGCTGCTCGCGCAACAGGCGTTGCTGAACGCCCAGATTGAACAGCAGCGCAAAAGTCTCGAAGGCAACACGGTATTGCAGGATGCGCTCCAGAAACAGCGCGACTACACCACGGCGCACATTAACCGTCTGGAGCATCAGTTGCAGCTGTTGCAGGAAGCGGTCAACAGCAAGCGCCTGACGCTGACCGAGAAAACGGCGCAGGAGGCGATTGCGCCGGAAGACGCTTCCAGCATTCAGAACAACCCGCTGGTGCGCCAGGAGCTGGAGATTAACCATCAGCTCAGCCAGCGCCTGATCGACGCCACTCAGAATGGCAACACGCTGGTGCAGCAGAATATCCGGGTGAAGAACTGGCTCGATCGGGCCTTACAGTCGGAGCGCAACCTTAAAGAGCAGATCTCCGTGTTGAAAGGCAGCCTGCTGCTGTCGCGCATTTTATATCAGCAACAGCAGACGCTGCCTTCCGCCGATGAACTGGAAGATATGACCAACCGCATCGCGGATCTGCGTCTCGAACAGTTTGAGGTGAACCAGCAGCGCGACGCGCTGTTCCAGAACGACGCGTTTGTCGCGAAGCTGGAAGAAGGGCATAAGAGCGACATCAACGACGACGTGCACGACGCGCTGTTGCAGGTCGTCGATATGCGCCGCGAGCTGCTGGATCAGCTCAACAAACAGCTCGGCAACCAGCTGATGATGGCGATTAACCTGCAAATCAACCAGCAGCAGTTAATGAGCGTCAGCACCAGTCTTGAGGAGATGCTGACCCAACAGATTTTCTGGGTTAACAGCAACAAGCCGATGGACTGGGAGTGGGTGAAAGCCTTCCCGCAGGCGCTGCACGATCAGTTAAAGTCGATGAAAATCACCTTAAACTGGGAGAAAGCCTGGCCCGCGATGCTGAAAGCGTTTCTGGCGGGGCTGCCGCTGCTGTTGATCGCCGGGCTTATCCGCTGGCGCTTCGGCTGGATGCGGCAGTACCTTAATACGCTGGCAGGCGAAGTCGGCCAGTTGCGTAATGACAGCCAGTTGCATACGCCAAAAGCGATTCTGATAAACCTCATCCGCGCGCTGCCGGTCTGCCTGATTATTCTGGCGGTGGGGCTCATTCTGTATGTCATGCAGCTGAACATCAGCGACCTGCTCTGGGCGTTCAGTAAAGAGCTGGCGGTGTTCTGGCTGGTGTTCGGCCTCTGCTGGCGCGTGCTGGAAAAAGACGGCATGGCGGTAAGCCACTTCAATATGCCCGCGACCCTGACCAGCCACTGGCGTCGTCAGATTGTTCGGGTCAGCCTGGCGCTGCTTCCGCTGCTGTTCTGGTCGGTACTGGCGGAGCTGTCGCCGCTGCACCTCATGGACGACGTGTTCGGCCAGAGCGTGATTTTCCTCAATCTGCTGTTAATCAGCGCGCTGGTATGGCCGATGTGCCGCGACAGCTGGCGCGATAAAGAGTCGC
Organism: Cronobacter sp. EKM101R; assembly: GCF_963888145.1. Lineage (NCBI taxonomy): Bacteria > Pseudomonadati > Pseudomonadota > Gammaproteobacteria > Enterobacterales > Enterobacteriaceae > Cronobacter > Cronobacter sp. EKM101R. Next base: position 257,723 of record NZ_CAWPHW010000023.1, read on the forward strand.
ACACCATGCGGCTGGTCACGGTCACGGTGCTGTCTATCGTGCCGGTGGCGCTGCTGGTGCTGACCGCGACGGGCTATTTCTATACCACGCTGCGCCTCGCCGGGCGCTGGATAGATACCGTTTATCTGGTGATTATCTGGAACCTGCTCTATCAGACCGTGCTGCGCGGCCTGAGCGTCGCGGCGCGCCGGATTGCGTATCGTCGCGCGGTCGCGCGTCGCCAGAATATGGTGAAAGAGGGCGCCGAAGGGGCCGAGCCGGTGGAGGAAACCTCGCTGGCGCTCGATCAGGTGAACCAGCAGACCTTGCGTATCACCATGCTGGTGATGTTCGCGCTGTTCGGCGTGGTGTTCTGGGCTATCTGGTCCGATTTAATCACCGTTTTCGCCTATCTCGACAGCATTGTGCTGTGGCACTACAACGGCACTGAAGCCGGGGCGGCGGTCACGAAGAACGTGACGCTCGGCAGTATTCTGTTTGCCGTCGTGGCGTTTATGGTCGCCTGGGCGCTGATTCGCAACCTGCCGGGCCTGCTGGAAGTGCTGGTGCTCTCACGCCTGAAAATGCGTCAGGGCGCGTCGTACGCTATTACGACCATCCTGAACTACGTGATTATCGCGGCGGGCGCTATGACGGTGTTCGGCTCGCTCGGGGTATCGTGGGATAAACTGCAATGGCTGGCGGCGGCGCTGTCGGTCGGTCTCGGTTTCGGTTTACAGGAGATTTTCGGTAACTTCGTCTCCGGCCTGATTATCCTGTTTGAACGTCCGGTACGTATCGGCGATACCGTCACCATCGGCACATTCTCAGGCACGGTCAGCAAAATCCGCATTCGCGCCACGACTATCACGGACTTTGACCGCAAAGAAGTGATTATCCCGAACAAAGCGTTTGTGACGGAGCGTCTGATCAACTGGTCGCTGACCGATACTATCACCCGCGTCGTGATCCGCATTGGCGTGGCGTATGGATCGGATCTCGACAAAGTGCGCGAGATCCTGCTGAAAGCGGCGATGGATCACCCGAAAGTGATGCACGATCCAGAGCCGGCGGTGTTCTTCACCACCTTTGGCCCAAGCTCGCTGGATCATGAACTGCGTCTTTATGTGCGTGAATTGCGCGACCGCAGCTATACCGTGGACGAACTAAACCGCACTATCGACAGACTGTGCCGTGAAAATAATATCGATATCGCCTTTAACCAGCTGGAAGTGCATCTGCATAACAATAACGGCGAGACGCATACCGAAGTGAAGCGCGATTTGCGCAATGACGATGACGGCGAGGCGAACGCCGCCAAAGCCTGACGCCGGTAATCGCCCTTCCTCCCGCGCGGGGGAGGGGCGATTATTTTTCGGTTTCGCTAAGTTTGCGAAGATAGTCGTTACGCACAATCTCCAGCGCCGCGAGCACCGTTTGCGGCGGGATCTCGTGATTCTCCAGCAGCATAATCAAATCGACCGCGAGCTTGACCTCATCAGGGGCTTGTTCCAGCGACATCGTTTCTCTCCTTTATAATTTATTCAGCGCGTGATGCGCTCCAGCGCGCGCTCGGTGCGGGCGATCGCGGCGCGACAGCGCGCCAGACGCTCGTTGAGCGCGTCGATTTCACGCGCCAGTTGCGGGTCATGATTTTCGGCACATCGCCGCTCGCGCCCGGTTTTCATCGCCAGCAGGCGCCGTTCATATTCCTGATACTCCGCAAGCCTTGCATGCAGCCGTCCTCCCGGCAAATGCGCGTTCTCATGACGGCGCAGCGTGGCCGTCGCCGCTTCACGCTGTAAGGCCTCGATTTGCGCCGCGAGCCGCTCCGCAAGCCACGCCACGCGCGCCGCATCGCCCTGAGTCACGGCCGCCTCAAGGTGCGTGAGGCTCTCTTCGGCTTCCGCCAGATAATCGCCGAGCCGCGCCCCGCTGCACGAAAACAGCTGGCGGTCGAAGCGCGGCGAAAAATGGCGCTGCGACGCCAGCGGTTCGATAAGCTCGCGCAGCGTGGCGACGCGGGTCTTCAGCGATTGTAATAATAGGGGGGTTCTCATTTTACTCCGGGCGTCTGGCCATGCGCGCTGTGCTACAGTAACTCACCTGCTTTCGCGAGTACGATTATGCAAAGGACTATATTACTCATCCTGGGGTGGCTGGCGGTAGTGCTGGCGACGCTGGGCGTGGTGTTGCCGCTTCTGCCGACGACGCCGTTTCTGCTATTGGCCGCCTGGTGTTTTGCGCGCTCGTCACCGCGTTTTCACCACTGGCTGCTCTACCGCTCCTGGTTTGGCGATTATCTTCGCCACTGGCATCAGCACCGCGCGATGCCGCCGGGCGCAAAGCCGCGCGCGATTTTATTTATTCTCGCCACTTTCGCTATCTCACTGTGGCTGGTCAAGATTTTCTGGGTGCGTATTCTGCTGTTATTTATTCTTTCCGGGCTGCTGATTTTCATGTGGCGCATCCCGGTGGTTGATGAAAAACAACAAAACAGGTAAAGCCTGCCCGCAGTGGTTGCATTTACCGCGCGCAGCCAGTAAATTCGAGCGTTTTCGAGTACAGGGGCCGTTGATTAAAGGGTGAACAAAATCGCCTTTCAGTCGTGTCCGGCAACCTGTGAGTAATACCGTTTTTATCAGGCATACATCCATGACCGCAACTGCGCAGCAGCTTGAATATCTTAAAAATAGCATCAAAAGCATTCAGGATTACCCGAAGCCGGGCATTCTCTTTCGTGACGTCACCAGCCTGCTGGAAGACCCTAAAGCCTATGCGCTGAGCATCGAACTGTTAGTGGAGCGCTATAAAAACGCGGGCATCACGAAGGTGGTCGGCACCGAAGCGCGTGGTTTCCTGTTCGGCGCGCCGGTCGCGCTGGCGCTGGGCGTGGGTTTTGTCCCGGTGCGCAAACCGCGTAAGCTGCCGCGTGAAACGATCGCTGAAAGCTACGAGCTGGAGTACGGCACCGATCAGCTGGAGATCCACGTTGACGCGATCAAGCCTGGCGATAAAGTGCTGGTGGTTGACGATCTGCTGGCGACCGGCGGCACCATTGAAGCCACCGTGAAGCTTATCCGTCGTCTGGGCGGCGACGTGACCGACGCGGCGTTCATCATTAATCTGTTCGACATCGGCGGCGAAGAACGCCTCAACAAGCAGGGCATCACCTGCTACAGCCTCGTGCCGTTCCCGGGCCATTGATCTTCCTTCCCGGCAGCCTCGCCCATCGGGTGGGGCTGTGTTAGCATTACCCCTTCAGAATCCACCACTCAAGCGTTTCAGAGCCTGCCCATGAGTTATCAGGTCTTAGCCCGAAAATGGCGCCCACAAACCTTTGCTGACGTCGTCGGCCAGGAGCATGTGCTCACCGCCCTGGCGAACGGTTTATCGCTGGGCCGAATTCACCACGCCTACCTCTTTTCCGGTACGCGCGGCGTCGGCAAGACTTCCATCGCCCGTCTTCTGGCGAAGGGGCTGAACTGTGAAACCGGCATCACCGCCACCCCGTGCGGCGTGTGCGACAACTGCCGTGAAATCGAGCAGGGGCGTTTCGTCGATCTGATTGAGATTGACGCCGCCTCGCGCACCAAAGTGGAAGATACCCGCGATCTGCTGGATAACGTCCAGTACGCGCCAGCCCGCGGCCGCTTTAAAGTCTACCTTATTGATGAAGTTCACATGCTCTCGCGCCACAGCTTCAACGCGCTGTTGAAAACGCTGGAAGAGCCGCCCGCGCATGTGAAATTCCTGCTGGCGACCACCGATCCGCAAAAGCTGCCGGTGACTATCCTCTCCCGCTGTCTGCAGTTCCATCTGCGGGCGCTGGATCCGGATCAAATCCGCCAGCAGCTTGAGCATGTCCTGACGCAGGAAGGCATCGCGCATGAGCCGCGCGCGCTGCAACTGCTGGCCCGCGCCGCCGATGGCAGCCTGCGCGATGCGCTGAGCCTGACCGATCAGGCTATCGCCAGCGGCGACGGGCAGGTGACCACCCAGGCGGTGGGCACCATGCTCGGCACGCTCGATGACGACCAGGCGTTGAGCCTCATTGAAGCGCTGGTCGCCGCCGACGGCGAGCGCGTGATGCAACAGATTAACGACGCTGCCGCGCGCGGCGTCGAATGGGAGGCGCTGCTGGTTGAGATGCTCGGCTTGCTGCACCGCGTCGCGATGGTTCAGCTGTCGCCTTCCGCGCTCGGCGCGGACATGGCTCCGCTGGAGCCGCGCCTGCGCGAACTGGCCCGCGCCGTGCCGCCGGGCGATATCCAGCTCTATTACCAGACGCTGCTTATCGGGCGTAAAGAGCTGCCGTGGGCGCCGGAGCGCAGGATGGGCGTGGAAATGACCATGCTGCGCGCGCTGGCATTCCACCCGCGCGCGCCGCTGCCGGAGCCGGAGCGCGAGGTACAGCCTGCCGCGGTGCTGCCGGTTGTGCACGCGCCAGAGGCCCCGTCAACGGCGTCGTATCAGGCGCCGTCGGCACCCGCTTCGTCACCCGTTTCTCAACCGCAGCCGGGCGCGCAGACGCCGCTGCCCGACGCCACCAGCCAGCTTCTACAGGCGCGCAGTCAGTTGCAGCGCGCTCAGGGAGCGGCCAAAACAAAAAAGAATGAACCGGCAGCGCCAGCCACAGCGCGGCCGGTGAATAACAGCGCGCTGGAGCGGCTGGCGTCCGTTACCGAGCGCGTGCAGTCCCGGCCCGCGGCGGTGAAAGACGAAGCCCCGGCCAAAAAAGAGGCGTATCGCTGGAAAGCGAAAAACATTGTGCCGCAGGCGCAGCAGGCACCCGTCGCCACGCCGCGGGCGCTGAAAAAAGCGCTGGAGCACGAGAAGACGCCAGAGCTTGCCGCGAAACTCGCCGAAGAGGCGATTACGCGTGACGAATGGGCCGCCGAGGTCAGCCGTTTGCAGGTGCCGAAGCTGGTCGAGCAGGTCGCGCTAAACGCATGGAAAGAGCAGGACGGGCAGCATATCCGCCTGCATCTGCGCCCGTCGCAGCGCCACCTTAATTCGGCGTCGGCGCAGAAAACGCTCGCCGACGCGCTGGGCGTTTTGTACGGCGCGCCGGTTGAACTGACTATCATTGAAGATGATAATCTGGCGCACCGGACGCCGCTGGAATGGCGGCAGGCGATCTACGAAGAGAAGCTCGCCCAGGCGAGAGAAGCGATTATCGCGGATACCAATATCCAGACGCTGCGTCGTTTCTTCGATGCGGATCTGGATGAAGAGAGTATTCGCCCCCTTTGACAGGCAGTATCGCTGCCTGTTGTAACCCATGGCCTCGCTGTCGGCACTGCCGTCAGCGACCTGAAGCAAAAGAGAGAAGCTTATGTTTGGTGGTAAAGGCGGTCTGGGCAACCTGATGAAACAGGCCCAGCAGATGCAGGAAAAAATGCAGAAGATGCAGGAAGAAATCGCCCAGCTGGAAGTGACGGGCGAATCTGGCGCTGGCCTCGTTAAAGTGACCATCAACGGCGCGCATAACTGCCGTCGCGTGGAAATCGATCCGAGCCTGCTCGAAGACGATAAAGAGATGCTGGAAGATCTGGTCGCCGCCGCGTTCAACGACGCCGCGCGCCGCATCGAAGAGACGCAGAAAGAAAAAATGGCGTCTGTGTCTTCCGGTATGCAACTGCCGCCAGGCTTTAAAATGCCGTTCTGATGTACCCGGACGGCAGGCCCCGCCTGTCGTCCTGCTTTTCCCCCTCGTTATCTCCCTGCATATTTTTGATTCTGGCCGGAACGCCTGTTCCGCAAATGTCAGTAAAATCCCTTTTAAGTATTCATTAATTGTATGATTAAAGACTAACTATTACCATTTGTGCATATTATAACTCCTGTGAATATTATCGATATTCAGGCGAGCTGTAATAACTATGGCGTATCTGGCGTGGTATTGCTCCACGTTAAAATCGCCACTTTGATAATGGGAATAAAAAGGAGTTAGTTCTCGCTTTCATTAACGGGTATGGAATTAATTATCAGGTCGGAAATCCTTTTATTAATTCATTAAAAGGAATGCAGAGAATTACGATGAAATATACTCAACTTAACAGCAGCATTATTGCTGTGCTGGCCACCCTTTGCTGTTCTGAAGCGGCAATGGCGACCAGTCAAACGTTAACCTTCAACGGAAAAGTGCTTGATGCCGCGTGTACAGTAACGGTCGGCGACGGAAGTTCAACCATTGATTTAGGTGAAACAGCGAAAGCGGATCTGGTGAATAAAGGCGACACGGGCGCACCGAAAAATTTCACGATAACGCTTTCGGCCTGCCCGGCAGGTAGCGTCGCTAAAGCCAACATTAAATTTAGCGGCCAGACTGACGGTGACGACAGTTATTTCAAAAATATCGCAACGACCGATGCCGCAACTAATGTCGCTATTCTGTTAAAACAGAACGGTACCGATGTTGTGAAGGTCAATGATGGTAATACCGATATTGCTATTCCGACTGAAGGTGGCGATGTCAGTGTGGATTATACCGCACAGCTCGTGGCGACCGCGACCGGCGTGACCAAAGGTAATGTTACCAGCACCTTAACCTATAGCGTGAGTTATCAATAAATAAAGGGGGGCCCCCCTTTTTATCCGGAGTATTTATGAAACCATTAGTAATCGCCCTGTTATGCGCGTTCTCTGTCAGCGCCGCGCAGGCAAGCATTGTCGTCGGCGGCACCCGCGTAGTGTTCGATGGTCAACAAAAAGCCGCTACGTTATCCGTTCAGAATAAAGATAAAACGGCTAACCTGGTGCAGTCATGGGTATCGCCTGTCGGGGCAACGTCCGCAGCCAAAGACACCATGATTATTACGCCACCGCTGTTTCGCCTGAATGCCGGAGAAAAGGCCTCTGTTCGTATTGTACGTTCCGGTAAATCATTGCCTGATGATCGCGAATCCATGTTCTGGCTTAATGTGAAAGGCATTCCGGCAATGGATGAAACGCCCGTTAAAAATGAACTGCAAATTGCCATTAACTCACGGATTAAATTAATTTATCGTCCAGTAAGTCTGCATGGCAGCGTGCCCGAATCGGTGGCCAATAAACTTTCCTGGAGCGCTTTGGGCAATACAGTGAAAGTGAATAACCCGACCCCGTTTTACATGAATTTCTCATCCGTCACTGTAAATAACGTTCCGGTTAAAAACGCGACGTTTGTTGCGCCCTTTTCCACAGCCGCTTTTTCAATGACTAAAGTGCAGAGTCACGGTGATGTGAAATGGCAGATTATTAACGACTTTGGAATGAGCGGCAGCGAGCACGCTGCGCATTATTAATTCTTTGCGGGTATAACCGGGTAACGCGTGATGATCATTTTAAAGAAAATACGGCCCATAATTACCCTGTGGGTAATCTGCGCAGCGTTTTCTGTGACGCGCGTAGCCCGGGCAAATGAATATTTTAATCCTCATCTGCTGGAAACCAGCGAAACGGCAGCGCCTGCGCTTGATCTGAACTTATTCAGCCAGGAACAGACTCCGGCCGGGGATTATAATGTCGATATTTATATTAACGGAGAATTAACCGATGCCGGGACATTTACTTTCCGCTATGTCGAGGCGGCTGATAATCAACGCGTGCTGATGCCGTGTGTCACGCGTGAACACCTTCAGCGCTGGAATATAAAGATTGAACGTTATCCGGATGTCATAAAAGAAGGCGAGGGCTGTGCAAACCTGACGGCGATTCAGGGATTGTCTGCCCGATTAGTGCTAAACCAGCAGCGTTTTGAGCTTTCCATTCCACAGCTTGCCATGGAGCACCGTGCGCGTGGCTATGTGCCGGAAGAAAAATGGGATGACGGCATAACCGCTGGCCTGTTGAATTACAGCGTTTCCGGGCAAACCACGACATTGCGCGTTAATGATGCAGTGAGTCACAGCCAGTTTGTGAGCCTCTTGCCAGGGCTTAACGTAGGCGCCTGGCGGCTGCGTAATTATTCGACGCTGAATATCAATGATGGAAAACACCAGTGGAACTCTGTTTACAGCCATGTTTCTCGGGATATTCGCACGCTGAAAAGCCGTCTGGTGATTGGCGAAGGAAATACTGACGCGAAAATCTTCGATAGCGTGGCCTATACCGGCGTGTCGCTGGCTTCAGATAACGACATGCTGCCTGACAGCCAGCAGGGCTTTGCGCCTGTTGTACGCGGCATCGCCCGCAGCGACGCCGAAGTCACGGTTTATCAGAATGGTAACAGCATCTACAGAACGTCAGTTTCCCCCGGCCCCTTTGAAATAGACGACATTTATCCGACCGGTAGCGCGGGCAACCTGGATGTCACAGTGAAGGAGTCCGATGGCAGTGAGCAAAGCTTTGTGGTGCCTTTCGCGTCGCTTGCGGTGTTGCAGCGCGAGGATCAACTCACCTGGTCATTGGCGGCGGGTAAAACCCGCAGTGACAGGGATAATTCCTCCTCGCTGGATTTTATCCAGTCCGCTACCGCCTGGGGGATATCAAATGCATTAACACTCTACGGCGGCCTGACGCAAGCGCAGGATGCGTATACCAGCTATGCGCTGGGGGCCGGGATGAATCTGGGCAATCTCGGCGCGCTGTCGGTGGATGTGACCCAGGCGAAGGCACAACTGGCTGATCGACTCAGCCCCGGCAATATGAAAAATAGCGTCGGTCAGGCCTGGCGTATGCGATATAGCAAAACGTTGCAGGAAACCGGCACGGACATTTCTGTCGCCAGTTATCGCTACGCCACCAGCGGCTTTTACTCTTTTCAGGATCTCATCAACGCCCGCAGCTCTTACGAGGCGTCAGAAGATATGGAGCATGCGGAGCATCGGTTTGACGTTACGCTGTCGCAAAGCACCCGGGTCGGCGCGTTTTCGTTATCGCTGATGAAAGAGCGTTACTGGGACCGTTCGCAAATGACGTCAATGAATCTCGGCTACGGCAATAGCTGGGGGCAGGTTTCTTACTTTATTAGCTATGCCCGCAATCTGAACGTCGCCCGTAATAATGACGACGATACGATAACAAATGACCGGCTGCTCGCGTTCACGGTCAACGTGCCGTTCAGTGCGTTCGATCGTAAAGGCCATCTTGCCTCGGCCTCAATGAACTACTCAATGAACAGCAGCCAGCATGGGGCAACCCTGCATAGTCTGGGAATGAGCGGCTCAATGCTTGCGGACAACAGCCTCAACTGGCAGGTGCAGGAAGGGTATAACGCCACAAATCAGAAAACGAACGGTAACGTCAGCGTCAATTACCAAAGTCCGCGGGGCGATATGTCAGGTGGCTATGGCTATGACAATTTCACTTCTCGCTACAACTACGCGCTGCGCGGTGGAATGGTGGCGCATGCTGATGGACTCACGTTCTCCCGAACTCTGAATGAGAGCGTCGCGCTGGTGTCGGCGCCGGGCGCAAAGGATATTCCTGTAAACGGCCAGAACAATGTTCACACCGATGCTCAGGGCAACGCTGTCGTGCCCTATGTCAGGCCTTATCACGAAAATGCGATTTCGCTTGATGACAGCGGGCTTGCGCAGGTGAGCGATACCGATATTGAAAATATCACGAAGAAAGTGGTGCCGACGCGTGGAGCGGTCGTGAAAGCGCACTATCAGACCTTTTCCGGGCTGAAGGCGATGCTGACGCTCACGTTTCAGGGCAAACCTGTCCCGTTTGGCGCGCTGGTGACGACGGATAATACAGAGCCAGCGGCGCATAGCGATATCGTCGGAGAAGACGGGCAAGTGTATCTGGCCGGGCTGCAACCGCAAGGGCAACTGCGCGTGAAGTGGGGGAGTGGTAGCGAGCAGCAGTGCGCCGTCAACTATTCGTTGAAACCCGCAGCGTCCGACGGCGCGATTATTTTTCAGCAGGCGGCGTGTCAGTAAACACGGCTGCCGTTAACGGAGTTCATGTAATGATATCTGGTTTAATGTTACGCGCCCCGGTGTCAGGCCCCCAACGCTTATTGGTAATAGCGCTGCTTATCTGTGACGCCTTATTTCCCCTTACAGGCAGGGCGGGGGTAGGACAAAGTACAATTAATTTTTCGGTTAGTGGCAATATTATTCGTCCTTCCTGCAATGTCGAGGCGCCGAACGTCGTTAAGCTCGGCACGTTCAACCGTCAGGAACTGTCGATCCCTGGGGCGAATAGCGCCAGCATTCCTGTGCAGATAAAGCTCACGGGCTGTACGGGGGGCCTGAGCGAAGCGACGGCCACCTTCAGCGGACAGCCTTATGATAATGGCGCGATGGGCACCGCCATCTATGCCAACCAATATGAAAATGGCGCGACCGGGATTGGACTTCAGTTGATTAATGCTGACGGCAAACCGCTGGTCAATCTTGCTAATGGCGTCAGCTATAGCGTGCCTGTCGATGCCGACACCCACAGCGGCAATTTACGCATGATAGCCCGCATGTATTCTCCTGAGGGCAAGCCTGGCGCCGGAGATTTCAGCAGTTCCGTGACCATCAATTTTGTCTATCAATAACCCGCCTGAATAACACGATAAGAGATCCCTGCTATGCGCTGGCCTGCCTTCATATTGCTGTTCTTTTTTTCACTCCTGTCGACGACCACCCATGCCGCGTGCGAGCGCCGTCGCGGCGACGAAATCTCAATATCTTCAGTGCATTTGCCTGAACATATTCTCGTGGAAAGCGGCGGCTATGCGCAAAACACCGTGTTGTATGACTCAGGCTATGTTTCAGGGAGTAATGATGAGGTGGAGATACATAATTGTAATCAGGGTTATTACGTCGGCTTTCTGTTTCTGAATGCGCCGCAAACCAGCGCCTCGTTTGGCGATCACATTTATCCTACCAATCTTGATGGGATCGGCGTGCGGGTATTTACGCTTAACCAGGCAGGGCCTTATGACGATGAAACCACCATCGATAACGACTGGCGTCGCGGCGACGGGAGTCTGTTTGGCAACAATCATACGTTAAGGGGATCTGCGTACCGTTTACAGCTGGTCGCAACAGGCGGAAAAATAGGCAGCGGTAGTTTGATGTTGCCGTCGCCGCTGGCGCGTGTGGATTTTCGCGAGCGCGAAAGCGAGAGTTCCAATGGCGATATCGCCTCGCAACTGAATGTTTCTTCCACTTCAGTCGATGTGAAAGCCATGGGATGCACGGCGGACACCGCTTCGCTAAATTTTGTGATGGGGAATATTGACGCCGCCGCGTTTGACAACAGCGTGCAGGTGGGCGAGGCGCAGAAAACCGTTACGCTCTCCTGTGAGCCGGGCACTAATGTGACGCTGGAGATGCAGGCGCCCGCGGCGAGTGGCGATACGGCGAATAACACGGTTATCGCGCTGTCCGACTCCGGCGCGCCGGACGTCGCGACCGGCATTGGCGTACAACTTAATCTTAAACTCGCTTCAGGCGGTTACGACAGCGGTAAAACCGGCTTGCCCATGAATACGCCGATCCCGCTGCTAACCTCCCGGCGCAGTGTCGATGCCGCGCTGGGCTACAGCTATTTTACCGATCCTGCTCACCCCGGCGGCGCGGGCGCGTCGGAAACGCTGCTGTTTACGGCGAACTATTACAAAACCGGCGCCGGGGTCATGCCAGGCAAAGCCAACGCGGCCGGAACGCTTACGCTATCCTATAACTAAGCAGGTTTAGGGTGCGTGCATAAAGGCGCAAGTGGTAATCTACACGCTTTGTTCGTTGTTAAGGAATTTCATTCATGCAGACCAGTCCTCTGCTGACTCAACTAATGGAAGCGCTGCGCTGCCTGCCGGGTGTCGGCCCGAAATCGGCGCAGCGCATGGCGTTTACGCTGCTGCAACGCGATCGCAGCGGCGGGATGCGCCTTGCTCAGGCGCTGACCCGCGCCATGTCGGAAATCGGCCACTGCGCCGACTGCCGCACTTTCACCGAGCAGGAAAAATGTAATATCTGCACCAATCCGCGCCGTCAGGAAAACGGACAGATTTGCGTGGTGGAAAGCCCGGCGGATATCCACGCCATTGAGCAGACCGGCCAGTTCTCCGGCCGCTACTTCGTGCTGATGGGCCATCTTTCGCCGCTCGACGGTATTGGCCCGGACGATATCGGCCTTGACCGTCTGGAGCAGCGTCTGGAAGCGGAACCCTTAAAAGAGATTATTCTCGCCACCAACCCGACGGTGGAAGGCGAGGCGACCGCGAACTACATCGCCGAGCTCTGCGGCCAGTATGGCGTTGACGCAAGCCGCATCGCGCACGGCGTGCCGGTGGGCGGCGAGCTGGAGATGGTCGATGGCACGACGCTGTCGCACTCGCTGGCCGGACGCCATAAGATGACGTTTTAAGCCTTACAGCCTGCCATTCCCGAAAGCCGCATTGCGCGGCTTTTAACCAGTCAGCGTTCGTCGTTTTTTCCTGCCGCTTGAAAAATTTCCCCTCTATCCCCATCTCTCCCTCAACCGTTTTTGTTCACTGTGGCCTGTTTTGTTGAGGTATCACCATTATGAAAGGACAAGAGACCCGTGGTTTTCAGTCAGAGGTAAAACAGCTTCTGCACCTGATGATCCATTCTCTCTATTCAAATAAAGAGATTTTCCTGCGTGAGCTTATCTCCAACGCCTCGGATGCGGCGGACAAACTGCGCTTCCGTGCGCTCTCCAGCCCCGATCTTTATGAAGGCGACGGCGATCTGCGCGTGCGCGTGTCGTTTGATAAAGACAACCGCACCCTGACCATCGCCGATAACGGCATCGGCATGACGCGCGATGAAGTCATCGACCATCTCGGCACCATCGCGAAATCGGGCACCAAAGCGTTTCTTGAGTCGATGGGCTCTGACCAGGCGAAAGACAGCCAGCTTATCGGGCAGTTCGGCGTGGGCTTCTACTCCGCGTTTATCGTGGCGGATAAAGTGACCGTGCGCACCCGCGCCGCAGGCGTGAGCGCCGATGAAGCCGTGTTCTGGGAATCGGAAGGTGAAGGCGAATACACCGTTGCGGACATCACCAAAGCGGATCGCGGCACCGAAATCACGCTGCACCTGCGCGAAGGCGAAGATGAGTTCTTAAACGACTGGCGCGTGCGCTCGATCATCAGCAAATACTCCGACCATATCGCGCTGCCGGTAGAGATTGAAACCCGCGAGGAGAAAGACGGCGAAACCATCGTTTCCTGGGAGAAAATCAACAAGGCGCAGGCGCTGTGGACCCGCAGCAAAGGCGAGATCAGCGATGACGAGTACAAAGAGTTCTACAAACACATCGCCCATGATTTCACCGATCCGCTGACCTGGAGCCACAACCGTGTGGAAGGGAAGCAGGAGTACACCAGCCTGCTGTACATCCCGTCTCAGGCGCCGTGGGATATGTGGAACCGCGATCATAAACACGGGCTGAAACTCTATGTGCAGCGCGTGTTTATCATGGATGACGCGGAACAGTTTATGCCGAACTACCTGCGCTTCGTGCGCGGCCTGATTGACTCCAACGATCTGCCGCTCAACGTGTCGCGCGAGATCCTTCAGGACAGCACCATCACCCGCAACCTGCGCAGCGCGTTGACCAAACGCGTGTTGCAGATGCTGGATAAACTGGCTAAAGACGACGCTGAGAAATACCAGACCTTCTGGAAGCAGTTCGGTCTGGTGCTGAAAGAAGGCCCGGCGGAGGACAGCGCCAACCAGGAAGCGATCGCAAAGCTGCTGCGTTTCGCCTCCACGCATACCGATTCCGCCGCGCAGACCGTTGCGTTGACAGAGTATGTCTCCCGCATGAAAGAAGGGCAGGAGAAGATCTACTACATTACCGCCGACAGCTACGCGGCCGCGAAGAGCAGCCCGCATCTGGAGCTGCTGCGTAAGAAAGGCATCGAAGTGCTGCTGCTTTCCGATCGCATCGACGAATGGATGATGAGCTATCTCACCGAGTTCGACGGCAAAGCGTTCCAGTCTGTGGCGAAAGCCGACGAATCGCTGGAAAAACTGGCGGATGAAGTCGATGAAAGCGTCAAAGAAGCGGAAAAAGCGCTGGAGCCGTTCGTCGAACGTGTGAAAACCCTGCTGGGCGATCGCGTGAAAGATGTGCGTCTGACGCACCGTCTGACCGACACCCCGGCGATTGTCACCACCGACAACGACGAAATGAGCACGCAGATGGCGAAACTTTTCGCCGCGGCGGGCCAGGCGGTGCCGGACGTGAAATACATCTTTGAAATCAACCCGGATCATCAGCTGGTGAAACGCACCGCCGATACCCAGGATGAGGCGCAGTTTAAAGAGTGGGTTGAGCTGCTGCTCGATCAGGCGCTGTTCGCCGAGCGCGGTACGCTGGAGGATCCCAACCAGTTTATCCGCCGTATGAACCAGCTGCTGGTCTCCTGATCGCGCGTTAGAGGCGTTTTGTTAAGGTGGGTGCGCTTCGCTTACCCACCCTACACTCAGGGCGTTGCATTAACGTAGGGCGGGTAAGCGAAGCGCACCCGCCGTCGCAACGCGGCGCAGAATAGTTTTGTAGGGCGGGTAAGCGTCAGCGCACCCGCCACAGCTAAAACGCTTACAACCCGACCCACCACTCACAAAAAGGCGGACACAGCTCACGTGCCCGCCTTTTTTATGCCCCAAACCCGATTTTCTGCACGCGACGCCGCGGTGAAACCATTCACCATCCGCCGCGTTTGTTGTCGGGATAGCGCCTTTAATGGTATGGTTTTCGCTTCAATCACGTCGTGAAAATGCAAACGTATGGAGAATTACGCAATGCGTATTATTCTGCTCGGCGCTCCGGGCGCAGGAAAGGGGACTCAGGCACAATTCATCATGGAGAAATACGGCATTCCGCAAATCTCCACGGGTGACATGCTTCGCGCCGCAGTGAAATCTGGCTCTGAGCTGGGTAAACAGGCTAAAGACATCATGGACGCCGGCAAGCTGGTTACCGACGAGCTGGTGATTGCGCTGGTTAAAGAGCGTATCGCTCAGGAAGATTGCCGCAACGGTTTCCTGCTGGACGGTTTCCCGCGCACCATTCCTCAGGCGGACGCCATGAAGGAAGCGGGCATCAACGTTGACTACGTGCTGGAATTCGACGTACCGGATGAGCTGATTGTCGATCGTATCGTTGGCCGTCGCGTTCACGCGGCTTCCGGTCGCGTTTACCACATCAAATTCAATCCGCCGAAAGTGGAAGGCAAAGACGACGTGACCGGTGAAGAACTGACCACCCGTAAAGACGATCAGGAAGAAACCGTGCGCAAGCGTCTGGTGGAATACCATGAGATGACCGAGCCGCTGATCGGCTACTACCGCAAAGAAGCGGAAGCGGGCAACACCCGTTACGCCAAAGTCGACGGCACCAAAGCCGTCAGCGACGTGCGCGCCGAACTGGAAAAAATCCTCGGCTAAGCCGTGGTTGTATGACCGACGCCGGGCTCAGCCCGGCGTTTTGCTTTCTGCGCCTCACATCCTTGCCGCCTGCGCCTTAAATTTTCCTGCCTGACGGCGTATAACGTCTGCGGATCAACACACAGGGAAAACCGCATGTTCAGACAGACTCCGCTCCTGGATGAGTCCACCGCCCGGCTGATTGTCCGGCGCGCCATGAGCATCATCGACTACCCGGTTAACGTCATGGACAGCCACGGCGTCATTATCGCCTCCGGCGATCCGCAGCGCCTGATGGAGCGTCACGAAGGGGCGCTGCTGGCGCTCGCCGAAAGCCGCGTCGTGGAAATAGACGCCGCCACCGCGCGCCATCTGAAGGGCGTGCGTCCGGGCATTAATCTGCCGTTCTGTTTTCGCCAGCGCCAGATTGGCGTTATCGGCATTTCCGGCGAGCCGTCGCAGGTGCGCGCCTGCGGCGAGCTGGTGAAAATGGCCGCCGAGCTGATGGTCGAGCAGGCGGCGCTCCTTGAACAGAATCAGTGGGAGAAGCGCTACCGTGAGGAGCTTACGCTACAGCTGCTCGCGGGCGGCGGCGATCCCGAGGCGCGCGAATCCATGGCCGCGTGGCTTGGCGTGGCGCTCTCCGTGCCGCGCATCGCCTGGATAATCGAACTGCGCGACGGCAATCCGCAACAGATGCGCGAACTGCTGGCGGAGCTTGAGCGCGAGGCGCGTGACGCGCTGTTCGCCATGACCGGCTTTAGCGAAATGGTCATGCTGCGCCCGGCGAGCATGGAGAACGGCCAGTGGAGCCCGCACCAGGAACGGCAGCAGGCGCAGCGGCTGCACGCGATCTGGCAGGGGCGGTTTAACGTGCGGTTGATCCTCGGCGGCTTTTATCCCGGCGACGCGGGGCCGTCCCGTTCGCTGCGCGCGGCGCGGGCCACGCAGTCGATGGCGCGCCGCCTTAAGCTTCGCCACAAGACGCTGGTTTATGACGAAAATCCGCTGGCGGCATTGCTGTGCGATCTCGGCGACGACTGGCGCGCCGACGAGCTGGGCGCCCCCTGGCGCAGGCTTGCGGAGCGCGATGAAAAAGGCGTGCTGCGCCAGACGCTGCGCCACTATTTTTCCCGAAACTGTGAGCAGGCGCAGACGGCCAGCGCCCTGCATATTCACGTCAATACCCTGCGCTACCGGTTACAGCGTATCGAGGCCATCACCGGCCTGAAAATCAACCAGTTATCTGACTGTCTCCAGCTCTACGTCGGGATGCTGACGCGGCCATAATTTGTAGAAACCCACAAAGACGGGCGGGCGGCGGCGCGCTTTCTTTGTGGGTTTCGCTCAGGCTTTCCCCTCTGCGCGACGCTATGTTGTCCTGACCCTTACCTCAAAGAGAAAACAATAATGACAACGGTATCCACTCTCGGCGCGCTGACGGCGTTGGTCGTCGCGATTGTTTTGATTCTGCGTAAAGTGCCCCCGGCTTACGGCATGCTGGCGGGGGCGCTGGCGGGCGGTCTCGTTGGCGGCGCGGATCTCGTCCACACGGTCAGCCTGATGATTGAAGGCGCGCAGGGCATTACCAATGCGGTGATGCGCATTCTGGCGGCGGGCGTGCTGGCGGGCGTGCTGATTGAATCCGGCGCGGCGCACACCATCGCGGAGACCATCGTGCGCAAAGTGGGCGAGAAGCGCAGCCTGCTGGCGCTCGCCATCGCGACACTTATCCTGACGGCGGTCGGCGTATTTATCGACGTGGCGGTGATCACCGTCGCCCCTATTGCGCTCTCCATTGCCCAGCGCGCGGGCATCTCGCGTATCGCTATCCTGCTTGCCATGATTGGCGGCGGCAAAGCGGGCAACGTGATGTCGCCAAACCCGAATACGATCGCCGCGGCGGATAACTTCCATGTGCCGCTGACCTCCGTGATGCTGGCAGGCGTTATTCCGGGGCTGTTTGGCCTGGCGATGGCCTGTTTTCTGGCGAACCGCTTAAGCAATAAGGGCAGCCGGGTCACCGCGCAGGAGTTGCCGGTGCAGGATACCGGCCCGCGACCTGGCTTCGCCGCCGCCATCAGCGCGCCGCTGGTGGCGATTCTGCTGCTGTCGCTGCGCCCCATCGCGGGCATCGCCGTCGACCCGCTAATCGCGCTCCCGGCGGGCGGTCTTGCGGGCGCGCTGCTGATGGGACGTCTGCGCCAGTGCAACACGTTTATGGTTTCCGGTTTAACCCGTATGGCGCCAGTCGCCATCATGCTGCTCGGCACCGGGGCGCTGGCGGGCATCATCGCCAATTCGGGGCTTAAAGATGTGCTTATCGACACGCTGACCCATACCGGGCTGCCCGCATGGCTGCTGGCGCCGCTCTCCGGCACGCTCATGTCGATGGCGACGGCCTCCACCACCGCCGGCACCGCCGTGGCGTCCGCGGTCTTCAGCCATACGCTGCTGGAGCTGGGCGTTAGCGGCATTGCGGGGGCGGCGATGATCCACGCGGGCGCGACCGTGCTCGATCACCTGCCGCACGGCAGCTTTTTCCACGCGACCGGCGGCAGCGTCGGGATGACCGTGCATGAACGTCTTAAACTCTTACCGTATGAAACGCTGGTGGGCTTCACCATTGCCACCATTTCGGCGCTGATGTTCGGCGTACTGGGTGTTGCTGCTTAAGGACTACATCATGACAACCCTGAAAAAAATCGTTATCGCACCGGATTCATTTAAGGAAAGCCTGAGCGCAATGGATGTCGCAAAGGCTATCGAAGCGGGCTTCCGTGAAATTTACCCGCAGGCGAGCTACGTCTGCGTGCCGATGGCAGACGGCGGCGAAGGCACCGTTGAGGCGATGGTCGCCGCGACCGGCGGGCGGATTATCACTACGCCTGTCACCGCGCCGCTTGGCAATCACGTGGACGGTTTCTTTGGCCTGCTGGGCGACGGCGAAACGGCGGTGGTCGAAATGGCGGCGGCGTCCGGCCTGCATCTGGTGCCGAACGCGCAGCGCGATCCGCGCATCACCACCAGCTTCGGCACCGGCGAGCTTATTCTCGCGGCGCTGGAGCGGGGCGTGAAGGCGATTATCATCGGCATCGGCGGCAGCGCCACCAATGACGGCGGCGCGGGCATGATGCAGGCGCTGGGCGCGCGGTTTCTCGACGGCGAAGGGCGTGAGCTGAAACCCGGCGGCGCGGCGCTTGCCGGGCTGGAACGTCTCGATCTCTCGGCGCTCGACCCGCGTCTGGCGCAGGTCAGCGTGACCGTCGCCTGCGACGTCGATAACCCGCTGTGCGGCGAAAAGGGCGCGTCGGCGGTGTTCGGCCCGCAGAAAGGCGCGACGCCTGAGATGGTGCCGGCGCTGGACGCCGCGCTCAGGCGCTTCGGCGAACGCCTCGAAGCCGCCACGGGCAAAACCATCATCAGCGCGCCGGGCGCGGGGGCGGCGGGCGGTATGGGCGCCGCGCTGCTCGGTATGCTCAACGCGCAGCTGCGCCCCGGCATTGAGATTGTTATCGAATCATTAGGGCTTGCGCAGGCGGTGCGCGACGCCGATCTGGTGATTACCGGCGAAGGGCGGCTCGACAGCCAGAGCATCCACGGCAAAACACCCATTGGCGTGGCGCGCGTGGCGAAGCAGTTTCAGCGCCCGGTGGTCGCGATTGCAGGCAGCCTGACGCCCGATTATCACATCGTGCATGAACATGGCATCGACGCGGCGTTTTCAGTGATTGATCGCATCGTGACGCTTCAGGAGGCGCTGGATGACGCCGAACGCAATCTGCGAGTGACTGCCCGCAATGTCGCGGCGCTCTGGCGTCTGGCGGAAAACCGTCGCTAGCACCTTTTGCTGTTATCGGTTCCGGTGAATAACTTTTACGTTACAATGATTTTCATTCGCAGCGGTGCGCCTGAGGGTTTCAGTCGCGCCGTCCGCGCCGGACATCAATGAGGAACCGTGATGCAGTCAGTAAAAAGCGGCGTTTTATTAGTCAATCTCGGCACCCCGCAGGCGCCAACGTCAGCTGCCGTAAAACGTTATTTAAAACAGTTTTTGAGCGACCGGCGCGTCGTGGACGTACCGCGCGTTATCTGGTGGCCGCTGCTTCGCGGCGTCATTCTGCCGCTGCGTTCGCCGCGCGTGGCGAAACTCTATAAGTCCGTCTGGATGGAAGAGGGCTCGCCGCTGATGGTCTACAGCCGTCGTCAGGAAAAAGCGCTGAGCGCGGCGCTGGGCGATGTGCCGGTGGCGCTCGGCATGAGCTACGGCCAGCCGTCGCTCGACAGCGCCGTGCAAAAGCTGCTCGACCAGCATGTCGATCACATCATCGTGCTCGCGCTCTATCCGCAATACTCCTGCTCCACCGTAGCGGCGGTATGGGACGAGCTGGCGCGTATTACCACCCGGTATCGCAAGCTGCCGTCCATGACGCTTATCCGCGATTACGCCTGCGAGCCGGCTTACATCAGCGCGCTGGCGCAGTCTGTGCAGCGCTCGTTTGAGAAACATGGCGAGCCGGATCTGCTGCTGCTCTCTTACCACGGCATTCCGCAGCGCTACGCCAATGAAGGCGACGACTACCCGCAGCGCTGCCGCGACACCACCCGCGAGCTGGTGTCGGCGCTCGGTATCGCGCCGGAAAAAGTGATGATGACCTTCCAGTCGCGCTTTGGCCGCGAGCCGTGGCTGACGCCGTATACCGACGAAACCATGAAGATGCTTGGCGAGAAAGGCGTGAAGCATATTCAGGTGATGTGTCCGGGCTTCTCCTCGGATTGTCTGGAAACGCTGGAAGAGATTGCAGAGCAGAACCGCGAGATTTTCATTGAGGCGGGCGGTGAGAAGTTTGAATACATTCCGGCACTTAATGACGATCCGGCGCATATCGCGATGATGAAGGAACTGGTCGACCGTTACCGCTGATCGCGCGCGGGGCGGGGAGTGTGCTACCATTCCCCGCCTGATTAGCCACCTGCACGCAATACCATGAAATTTCCCGGCAAACGTAAGTCCAAACACTATTTTCCCGTCAGCGCCCGCGATCCGCTCCTGCAACAAATTCAACCTGAATCCGACGTCAGCGCCTCCTGGGTGGTGGGTATCGACCAGACGCTGGTGGATATCGAAGCCCGCGTGGATGACGCGTTTATTGAACGCTACGGCCTGAGCCTCGGCCATTCGCTGGTGATTGAAGACGACGTCGCCGAAGCGCTCTATCAGGAGCTGGTGCGTGAAAATCTGATCACCCATCAGTTTGCCGGCGGCACCATTGGCAACACCATGCACAACTACTCCGTGCTGGCGGATGACCGCTCGGTGCTGCTGGGCGTGATGTGTAATAACGTGCAGATTGGCAGCTACGCCTATCGTTATCTCTGCAACACCTCAAGCCGTACCGATTTGAACTATCTCCAGGGCGTTGACGGCGCGATTGGCCGCTGCTTCACGCTGATAAGCGAGCAGGGCGAGCGCACCTTCGCCATCAGCCCGGGCCAGATGAACCAGTTGCGCCCGGAGAGCATCCCGGAAGCGGTGATTGCAGGCGCGTCAGCGCTGGTGTTGACCTCGTATCTGGTGCGCTGCAAACCCGGCGAGCCGATGCCGGACGCCACCATGACCGCCATTCGTTACGCCAAAAAGCACAACGTGCCGGTGGTGCTGACGCTCGGCACCAAATATGTGATTGCCGATAACCCGCAGTGGTGGCGCGATTTCCTGAAAGAGCACGTGTCGATTCTGGCGATGAACGAAGAAGAGGGCGAAGCGCTGACGGGCGAAAGCGATCCGCTGCTGGCGTCGGATAAAGCGCTCGACTGGGTGGATTTGGTGCTTTGCACCGCCGGGCCGGTCGGGCTCTATATGGCGGGCTTTACCGAAGAGGAAAGTAAGCGCAAAACCCAGCATCCGCTGTTGCCGGGCGCGATCGCGGAGTTCAACCAGTATGAATTCAGCCGCGCCATGCGCTTTAAAGATTGCGAAAAGCCGCTGCGTATTTTCTCCCATATCGCGCCGTACATGGGCGGGCCGGAGAAGATAATGAACACCAACGGCGCCGGTGACGGTGCGCTGGCGGCGCTGCTGCATGATATTACCGCCAATAATTATCACCGCACCAACGTGCCGAACTCCAGCAAGCATAAATACACCTGGCTGACCTATTCGTCGCTGGCGCAGGTGTGTAAATACGCGAACCGCGTGAGTTATCAGGTGCTGAACCAGCATTCGCCGCGTCTGACGCGTGGCCTGCCGGAGCGCGAAGATAGCCTGGAAGAGGCGTACTGGGAGCGATAACCGTTACGTTATGGCGGGTGCGCTACGCTTACCCGCCCTACGGTGAGCGACCATTGTTTTTTGTAGGGTGGGTAAGGCGCAGCCGCACCCACCTTTTTATGCGCCACGTTGCGCCAGAAGTTCGTAGGGCGGGTAAGCGTGAGCGCACCCGCCTTCCGTCACGCACCCACCTTACACACCATCAACCGTGGCTCAAAACCTCCTGCGCCTGCTCGGGCTTATCGAGCATACGCAGCATCGTGCTCGCGATTTCCCGCTCGCCCATCACCACCTCATTCGCGCCGCGCTCGGTGATGTAATCCACCTCGTCGTCGTAATGGGCGCGGGCGATGATGTCGATATCCGGGCGCTTCTCACGCGCGGTGGCGACGATTTCGCCCGCCTCATAGCCATTAGGGATGGTCAGCAGCAGCCAGCGCGCGCAGTCGAGATGCGCCAGCGCCAGCGTCTGCTCATTGGCCGCGTTGCCCAGCACCGCGCGAACGCCGCGCTCGCGCAGCGCCTCGACGCGGGTGCGGGAAGTTTCCACCACCACCAGCGGAATACCCTCAGCGATAAGCTTCTCGCCAAGCAGGCTGCCGACGCGGCCATAGCCCACCAGCAACGCGTGGTTGCAGATATCCACCGGGTTCTGCTGCTCCTCTTCCAGCGCCTCTTCCAGCGTCTGTTCTTCCAGTTCGTCGTGACGAGAAAGAAAGCGCTCCAGCAGCACAAACAACACCGGGTTAAGCATGATGGAAAGGATAGCCCCCGCCAGCACCAGGTTCTGCCCGTCCTGCGGTAGCAGATCCAGCGCCATGCCAAGCCCCGCAAGGATAAACGCGAATTCGCCAATCTGCGCCAGGCTCACCGCAATCGTCAGCGCGGTGCGGCGCGAGTGGCCGAACAGCTTCACCAGCGCAAACGCCGCGAGCGATTTGCCGAACAGGATAATCAGCAGCGTGCCCAGCACCGCCAGCGGCTGCTGAACCAGAATCATCGGGTCAAACAGCATCCCGACCGAGACGAAAAACAGCACCGCGAACGCGTCGCGCAGCGGCAGAGTATCGTGCGCGGCGCGGTGGCTCAGTTCCGATTCGTTCAGCACCATCCCCGCGAAGAACGCGCCCAGCGCGAATGAGACGTCAAACAGCTCGACGGCGCCGAACGCAATGCCGAGCGCCAGCGCCAGCACCGCGAGCGTAAACAGCTCTCGCGAGCCGGTGGCGGCGCTGCGCGCCAGGATCCACGGCACGAGTCGGCGGCCCACCAGCATCATCAGCGCAATAAATGCAATGACTTTACCGAGCGTAATAGCCATATCGAGGCTCAGCGTCGCAAGGCCGAGATCGCCTTTTTCCAGCATCCCGGCGACGGCGGGCAGCAGGACCAGCGTCAGCACCATCACCAGGTCTTCGACGATAAGCCAGCCGATGGCTATCTGCCCGCGCTGGCTCTCAATCAACTGCCGCTCTTCAAGCGCGCGCAGTAGCACCACGGTACTGGCGGTGGAAAGACACAGGCCGAACACAATGCCGGTCATCAGCGACCAGTCGAGGAGCGTCGAGAGCCCGACGCCCAGCAGCGTCGCCACGGCTATCTGCAAAATCGCGCCGGGGATGGCGATAGACTTTACCGCCATCAGATCCTTCAAAGAGAAATGCAAACCCACGCCGAACATCAGCAGGATCACGCCAAGCTCCGCCAGCTCCGGGGCAAGCTTGGTATCCGCGACAAAACCGGGCGTAAACGGCCCGGCCACCACGCCCGCGAGCAGGTATCCCACCAGCGGTGAAATACGCAGCCGGTTGGCGAGCATACCGAGAATAAAGGCCAGAACAAGGCCACCGACAAGTGTGGTGATAAGCGGTGTGGCGTGATGCATTCCGTCTCCTTTCGTTGAATATGATACACCGGATGTTTTGCGTGCAACTCGTAACAGTTTATGACAATTTTCGGCAGCGCGGGGCAGTTTGTTAGCGAAAACTTTCCGAAATCCCTCATTAAGCGCAAAAAATTCGAACCTGGCGCAGAATTCTATGTTATCGGTAGCCAGGCTAGGCGTTATGCGGGAAACAGGCCGGGCCAATTCGTGTTTAGGATGGCAAAAGTGCATCTTTTGCTAAGCAAAAAAGTAAACGGAAGCTCAACAGCGTTGATGGGTTGAAAAATGGCGCTTTTTTGACAAGAAGATAACCGTAAGGTGATAGCAATATTGTGAATTTACCGCACGGCTGCCTTTTTTTGCTTATGAACGCTAAATATCCGACTTTGTAACAAGGCATAAAGTTTGCTTGCCGTTACGCCGTGGTTTTGAGGAAAGTCGCAAATCTGAAAACAAAGTTGAGTATGTTCGGCAGGCGCTGTAATTTCAGCATTCACGTTAAGGATAGGGAGAGTTGTCATGGGGTTAGCCAGAAAAGGGTTGGCTGTCGCGCTGCTGGCGGGGCTTAGCCTGCTGAGCGGCGGCGCATCCGCCTGGGAGCAGGATAAAACGTATAACATCACCATTTTGCACACCAACGATCATCATGGTCATTTCTGGCGCAACGAATATGGCGAATATGGTCTGGCGGCGCAGAAGACGCTGGTGGACAGCGTGCGGCGTGAGGTCTCGGCCCAGGGCGGCAGCGTGCTGTTGCTCTCCGGCGGCGATATCAACACCGGCGTGCCGGAATCCGATTTACAGGATGCCGAACCCGATTTTCGCGGCATGAACATGATTGGCTACGATGCGATGGCCGTCGGCAACCATGAGTTTGACAACCCGCTGAGCGTGCTGCGCCAGCAGGAAAAGTGGGCCAAATTCCCGCTGCTCTCCGCCAACATCTACCAGAAAAGCACCAACGAGCGCCTGTTCAAACCCTGGGCCATTTTCAAACCGCAGGGCATCAAAATCGCCGTCATTGGGCTTACGACTGACGACACCGCCAAAATCGGCAACCCGGAATATTTCACCGATATCGAATTCCGCAAGCCAGCCGACGAAGCGAAACTGGTGATTCAGGAGCTTCAGCAGAACGAAAAACCGGACGTGATTATCGCTGCGACCCACATGGGCCATTACGATAACGGCGACCACGGCTCTAACGCGCCGGGGGATGTCGAACTGGCGCGAGCGCTGCCAGCAGGCGCGCTGACGATGATTGTGGGCGGTCACTCACAAGATCCGGTCTGTATGGCCTCGGAGAATAAAAAACAGGTGGATTACGTGCCGGGCACGCCGTGCGCGCCGGATCAGCAGAACGGCACCTGGATTGTGCAGGCCCATGAGTGGGGCAAATATGTCGGTCGCGCCGATTTCCAGTTCCGCAATGGCGAAATGAAGCTGGTGCGCTATCAGCTCATCCCCATCAACCTGAAGAAAAAAGTAACCTGGGATAACGGCCAGACCGAGCGCGTGCTCTACACGCCGCAGATCCCGGAAAACCCGCAGATGCTCTCGCTGCTGACGCCATTCCAGAAAAAAGGCCAGGCGCAGCTGATGGTCAAAATCGGCAGCGTCAACGGGCGGCTGGAAGGCGATCGCAGCAAAGTGCGTTTTGTGCAGACCAGCATGGGCCACCTGATCCTTAACGCCCAGATAGCGCGCACCGGCGCGGATTTCGCGGTGATGAGCGGCGGCGGCATTCGTGACTCCATCGAAGGCGGCGACATCACCTATAAAGATGTGCTTAAGGTGCAGCCCTTCGGCAATACGCTGGTGTATGTCGATATGACCGGCAAAGAGGTGCTGGAGTACCTGACCGCCGTCGCGCAGAAAAAACCGGATTCCGGCGCCTATCCGCAGTTTGCTAACGTTAGCTTTACGGCGTCTGGCGGCACGCTGAATGACGTCAAAATCAAAGGCGAGCTGGTCGATCCGGCGAAAACCTACCGCATGGCGACGCTCAGCTTTAACGCCACCGGCGGCGACGGCTACCCGCCCATTGATAAAAAGCCGGGTTACGTCAATACCGGTTTTGTGGATGCTGAAGTGCTGAAACAGTACATCCAGCAGAGCTCGCCGCTGGATGTGGGCGCACTGGAGCCGAAAGGCGAGGTGAGCTGGCAGTAACTCAGTCGCGGCGGGCGATGTCAGCGAACTGCGCGTTCAGCAGTTTCGCTAAATCCTCCGCCGCCAGTTCGATATCCAGCCCGCGCTTGCCGCCGGAGATATAAATGGCCGGGAAGTCGCGGGCGGGCGCGTCAATCAGCGTCGGCAGGCGTTTTTTCTGGCCGAGCGGGCTGATGCCGCCTACCAGATACCCGGTCGTGCGCTGCGCTATCATCGGGTCCGCCATTTCGACTTTCTTGGCGCCCAGCGCCTTCGCGACCTTTTTCAAATCAAGCTGTGTCGCGACCGGCGTGACGGCGACCGCCAGATGTTTCATATCCCCGTTCACCGCCACCAGCAGCGTTTTATAGACCTGCTGCGCGTTAAGCCCGAGCTTGCGCACCACTTCATCGCCAAAATTGGTTTCATTCGGGTCGTGCTCATAGGCATGCAGCGTGAAAGCTATCTTATTTTTTTCGAGTAGATTAACCGCGGGCGTCATGTTTCCTTTCCCATTTCTGTGGCCTGTCGGCGCAGCATAGCGCCAGACAGGGGCGAAAAAATTGTATCAGCTTGCTGGATTATATTGGCAGCGTGGATGGTTTGCGCGACAATCGCCGCAACCGTTCGCCAACGCGCACGGCATAACGATAATAACGAAAGTTCCTCTTTGACGGGCCAGTAGCGATACTGGCCTTCTTTTTAAGACGCGCGAAACATCGCCGGCAGGTTATCTTCGCCGTAGAGGTGCAGCGCGCCGACCGCCACCACGTAGCGCCCCGGCGGCAGCGAGAGCAGGTAGTGGTGCCACTGCCGGTTACGCTGTTGCATCAGCATATCCCCAAGCTCGGCGCTGAAAGTGTTCGGCAGCGCGACGCTACCCGCCGCCTCAGGCGGACGCGCCATCCACCAGCCCATCATAATCTGCAACAGGCGCGCGTTGGTGTGCCAGTGGGTTAGCGTATCTTCAAGCAACGCCAGACCGTCCTGCGGCAGGCGGCGCAGCAACTCCACCTGACTCTGCGCGCCTTCCAGTTCGTTCACTTTCACCTGGTGCGTCTGCGCCGCGTTTAAGAGCTGATAATCAATGCCGAAATCGGGCCTCAGGCCGAGGCGCTGCGCCTGGTGCGCCTGTAAAATCAGCGCCACCTGCCAGAGCGGCAGCGTATCCAACCGGGAGAGCGGCAGGGCCAGATCGTCGATAAGTTTTTCAAGCTGGCTGAACAGCGCCTCGTCGAGACGCTCGCCGAGCGGCGGGCAGGGCGGCGGATCGCCAAAGGGCGAGTCATCGCCACGGATATCGGCTTCGACGATCAGCGCATCGGCGCGCCGCAGTTTTTCGACCAGACGTGCGGGGAGCGGCGCCATATCCGCCGTGCCCATATGAATGCTGCCGACCAGGTGCAGATAGCGCCCGCCGGGCAGCGTAATATCGACCGCAGGCCACGGATAACCGGGGCGCAGAGTGTCAAACCAGGTGCGCAGACGACGTAACAGGCCCATAACCACTTCCCCTGACGTAAAAAGCCATGCTAACGCGCAGGCGGGGCGGGTGCAAACAAGAGGCGGGGTCAAACCGTGCGGGCGGAAAGTTCACCGGCAGGCAGCGTGGTCCTTTATTCGTCCATGAGTTGTCGAAAATAATCATCGCCGTCGGTCAGTCTGCCGTGGTCGATATCTTGTTTCGCACGTTCCAGTTTCGCCTGCAACAACTGGCGTTTAAGCGCGTCAATTTCTGCGTATTCCTGCGCAGAAATCACCACCGCGACGGGTTTGCCGTTACGGTTAATCTGGACGGGTTCGCGCTGCGCCATCAGCAACAAATTGCCAAACTGGGTTTTCGCTTCGTTCGCGGTAAGCGTTTGCATCATCGTCCCTTTCGTATGAATCGTTCGATTCGTTCATTTTAAACGCGGTGCGACGTACCTACCACTGCCATTTTCCGAATCTGCACCGCCGTATTACGGCTATAAAAAAGCCCGCCGAGGCGGGCTTTGCGCTTATTTTTTCGGGTTAAATCGCAGCAGCCGGTTGGCGTTACTGACGACGGTAATGGACGAGAGCGCCATCGCCGCGCCTGCGACCACCGGGTTCAGCAGGGTGCCGGTCAGCGGCCACAGGACGCCCGCCGCGATAGGAATGCCGAGCGCGTTATAAATAAAAGCGCCCAGCAGGTTCTGCTTCATATTGCCAAGCGTCGCTTTGGAAATCGCCATCGCGTCGGCCACACCCGTCAGGCTGTGACGCATCAGGGTGATCGCGGCGGTTTCAATGGCCACGTCGCTGCCGCCGCCCATCGCGATCCCCACTTCCGCCTGGGCCAGCGCCGGGGCGTCGTTAATGCCGTCGCCAATCATCGCCACTTTACGGCCTGCCTGCTGGAGCTTCTGAATCGCCTGCGCTTTGCCATCCGGCAGCACGCCTGCGATCACCTCGTCAATACCCGCCTCGCGGGCGATGGCGTTCGCGGTGACGGCGTTGTCGCCGGTCAGCATCACCAGCCGGTAGCCTTCGCGGTGCAGACGCGCCAGGGCGTCGGCGCTGTCTGCACGCAGCGGATCGCGAATGGCGAAGAGGGCCGCCAGCGTACCGTTCACCGCCAGCAGCACCGGCGTGGCGCCAAGGCTCGCCTGACGCTGCGCCTCATCGCGCAGCGCGTCGGTCGCGATGCCGTTTTCTTCCAGCAACGCCTGATTGCCGAGCAGCAGCGTTTTCCCCTGCGCCTCGCCGCTCACGCCAAGACCGCGCAGCGTTCGAAAGCCACTAACGGCGGGCAGCGAAGCCCCTTCGGCGCGCTCGATGATGGCGCGGGCCAGCGGGTGACTGGAGCCTTGCTCCAGCGCGGCGGCCAGGCGCAACGCGTCCGCTTCGGTGATGTCGCCCGTGGTGGCGATGGCCGCCACCTGCGGTTTGCCTTCGGTCAGGGTGCCGGTTTTGTCGAATACCAGCGTGTCTATGTCGCTCGCCCGTTGCAGCGCGTCGGCGTCCCGCACCAGCACGCCGAATTCCGCCGCGCGCCCGACGCCGGAGATAATCGACATCGGCGTGGCGAGCCCCAGCGCGCAGGGGCAGGCGATGATCAGCACCGTAGTGACAATCACCAGCGTATAGACGATCTGCGGGGCCGGGCCTGCGAAATACCAGACCGCGCCGCTGAACAGCGCAATCAGCACCACGACCGGGACGAACACGGCGGAGATGCGGTCGGCCAGCTTGCCGATTTCCGGCTTGCTGCTCTGCGCCTGGCGCACCATGCGGATAATGCGCGACAGCGTGGTGTGGTTGCCCACCGCGGCGGCGCGGAACAGCACGCTGCCGTCCTGCACGACGGTGCCCGCGTGAATGGTGTCACCTGCCGCTTTTTGCTGCGGTACCGGTTCGCCGGTCAGCATCGCTTCGTCAAACCAGCCTTCGCCATCGGTAATGTCGCCATCCACCGGCACGCGATCGCCGGTTGTGAGGCGCAGCGTCATGCCCGGCGTCACCTCCGCCAGCGGTAATTTTTTCTCGCCTTCCGGCGTGACGACGCGCGCAACTGGCGGCGTCAGATCCAGCAGGCGTTCCAGCGCCTTCGACGAACGCTGGCGGGCGCGCGCCTCCAGCATATGGCCGAGGTTAATCAGGCCGATAATCATGGCGCTGGCTTCGTAATAGAGGTGGCGCGCTTCCATCGGGAAGTGTTGCGGCCAGAGGTTGACGCTCATGGAGTAGAGCCAGGCCGCGCCGGTGCCGAGCGCCACCAGCGTGTCCATCGTCGCGCTGCGGTTGCGCAGGCTTTTCCAGGCGCTCTGGTAGAAGTGGCCGCCCGCGAAAATCATCACGCCGAGCGTGATAAGGCCAATGACCAGCCAGAGCGAACGGTTGGCGTCGGTGACCATCATGTTGTCGCCGAACATGCCCCAGATCATTACCGGAATACCCACGGCGAGCGCGAGCGCCGCCTGCCAGCGAAAGCGTTTCATGGCCGCCTGCGCGGTCTGTTGCTGGCGTTCGCGGCGTTCGGCGTCGTCATCGATGGCTTCGGCGCCGTAGCCCGCTTTTTCAACCGCTGCAATTAAGTCAGCGGCGGAGGCATGGCCCATCACCAGCGCCGTGCGCTCCGCGAGATTGACCCGTGCCTGCGTGACGCCCTCGACCCCCTGCAGGGCATTCTGAACGCGGCTCACGCAACTGGCGCAGCTCATGCCGTTGATAAGCAGCTGTCGGCTGTCGTCATCGTCGGCGATATCCGCTGCCGGAAGCTCAGGTTGCGCCGCTGTCAGTGCTTCCGACGGGGTTGATGACTCTGTCAGCGGGTTAGCCTTTGGGTGTGCGAGCGTCGCGTCGTAACCGGCCTGTTTCACCGTCTCAATCAGGGCGTCCGCAGGCGCGGTGGTGATGACGCTGGCATGTTCAATCGTGACATCCGCGCGTTCAACGTCCGGGCGCTGCTCCAGGCTCTCTTTCACCCGCTTAACGCAGTGTCCGCAGGAAAGCCCGTCCAGGGCCAGTTCTATGGTGTTTGACATACGTTGTCTCCTCAGTAAGCGGTCAGCCTCGGGTTGACCGGAAAACGAAATGTTTTCAACTGTCCTTAAGCGTAAACCTTCCATCAAGGGGAAGGTCAAGGTTTTAAATCACGGAGGGAAAGACGCGTGTATAAAAGTGTCCAGATAGCGACAGAAATCTGGGCAATGTGTCCGGTACGCACTGGAGAAGAGGGGGAAAGCGCAGGGCATTTCTGTTAGCGTGGTTCGCTGATAACTTCTTGTACATGCGCGAAACCAGTTTCTGGAAAATGTTATGAAATTTCTGAAATTATCGCTTTTTGCTGCGATCGGGGCGGTATGCGGCGCAGCGCTGATGCTGCTGATCTTGCCGGTGGTGTGTCGCGTAGTGGTGGGGCCGATACAGGGTGAAGATCAAATGTCGCAAAACTTTCTGATCTTTCTGGTAGGGACCCCGTTACTGGCCGTGGCGGGGGCGTTAGCGGGCTGGTTTCTCGGGAGAAAAGCGCTCGGGGCGCGTTAAGATAGCCGGCGACACTTTCTGCCAGCCCTTACGGGACGCCGTGCGTTATAATCCCATAGCAAAATGCCGGGATTACCGAGGTGAATAGCGCCTGTGGCGATTACGTGCGTAACCTGGTGGATTAACACCGTGCTTTACGGCACGGCGTCATTCAAACCTGCCTGAAGGGGGAAACGTGAATATCAGCGATGTGGCGAAAAAAACCGGGCTGACCAGCAAAGCGATTCGTTTTTACGAAGAGAAAGGGCTGGTGACGCCGCCGCTGCGCGGCGATAACGGCTACCGGACGTACTCGCAGCGGCATATCGACGAGCTGACGCTGCTGCGTCAGGCCCGGCTGGTGGGGTTTAATCTGGAAGAGTGCCGCGAGCTGGTGCATCTGTTTAACGATCCGGGCCGCCACAGCGCGGACGTCAAAGCGCGCACGCTGCAAAAGGTCGCGGAAATCGAAAGCCATATTGAAAGCCTGCGGGCGATGCGCCAGCAACTGCTGGATCTCGCCGCCGCGTGCCCGGGGGATGACAGCGCCGACTGCCCGATTATCGATAATCTCTCCGGCTGCTGCCATCGGCGCGCTGACGCGTAACGTCAGCGCCCGGCGTTCATTACGAAAATCACCGCGCCGCGATACCACGGCGACGCCGCAAGGGTTTTCTCCTGCGCGTTATCCCACTCGCCATTCTGGGCGATGCCAATTTTAAACGGAATGCGCAGGCCAAGCAGCGCGGGCAAATAGCGCGCGTAGCCCGGCACCGTGTGGCGACCCTGATAAGTCTGCACCACCAGTTCATCCACCGGCAGGGCGTTAAGCTGCGCGACGCTGCCGGTCTGCGCCCAGTCGAGCAGACCGGTCACGCCGAGCGCGAAACGACCGTCCAGCCGCGCCCGCAGCCGCGTTAAAAACTGCCCATAGTCGTCGATGCGCCGTGTCGCTGCGTCAAAATCAATCTGTAACCCGGTCACCCGATTTCCCGCCTGCGCCCAGCGCACGGGCAGACGGGCCAGCGTGTCGAGCGTGTCATCGGTGAGATCGAGCCGCTCAAGCCGCACGGTGAGCCAGAGGGCAGGCGCGCGCAGGCGGGCCACCGGCTGGCCGAGGCGCACAAACACGGGCTTGCCCTGGCGCGTCACTACATCGCCCTGATGAAGATAGATTACCTCAGCCTGACGCAGCGCCGCAGGCGGCCTGACGCCGGACCAGAGCCAGAAGGCCCGGTAGTCGGCGTCATTCGCCCGCGTTGCCTGCGCCCACGCGCTCGTTGTCGCCAGCAGCAGGCTTACCAGTAATATTTGAGCTGCTGCGCCCATGGGCTTCCCGGCCAGTTTTTCTTAAGCTGCCCGAACCAGGCTTTGCGTGTTGCTTTGTCGACATCCTCGCCGCCGCAGTCGTTATACCCTGACGGCGCATAACACATCACGGCGCGGTACAGCGCGTAGCTTTTATCTTCCGGTTCAGCTTTCGGGTTGGCGATCACCTGCTGGTAATAGTGCTGACGGTTCGGCAGCCCGACCGGATGTTCGGTACGGGTCACAGTATCAAGCGTGCTGTTGCCGCCGGTATCGCCCCACGGGTTAACCTGCGCGCCCGTCACCCGGAAAAATTCGCCCAGACAGTTCAGCGCGTGGCTGTCGTCAGGATGCGCCGCCAGCGTTTTCGCGGTCTTGTCGAGCGGCGTACAGGCGTAGCCTTCCGCCACGTCATCGCCTTTCCAGGCGAAGACTTTCAGACTGACGTCGCCGAACGCCTGTTCATCAAGCGGTTTGAGATCCCTGACAAGCGCTTTGTCCTGGAGATAATCCTGGTAGCGTCCTTCGGTCAGATGGCGTGTGAGCAGGGTGTGCAGCGCGATGGTGCGCTCTTCGTTATTCATGCCGTGCAGCGCCTGGTCTTTAAGGAGATCCAGCGGCGCTTTGGTTTTCAGCACCAGCGAGCGGTAGCGCAGGCCCGTCACCAGGCTCTGTGGCGCGAAAATCGCCGCGGTTTCGTTGTTCTCAACCAGCGCGGCCGCCAGTTTCATCTGCAACAGTTGCTGTTCTGCGCCCGGCTTTGCGGATTTCAGCAGGCGCTGCCAGTGGTCACGCGCGGCGGCCCACTGCTTCTGCGCGCCCAGCGCGTCGCCGTACAGCACCTGTTCGCTGAAGGCGAGAATATCGTTCTGCGGCACGCTGTCGGCAGGCTTAATGGCCGCCACGACGGCCGCATAATCCTGCTGCTGCCAGAACAGCCAGGCGTTTTGCAGATAGTTCCACTGCGCCATCAGTCCCGCTTTTTCATAGAACGGCTTGTAGTCGTCGAGCATCTGGCGCGTTACGTGCGGGTTTTTGTCGCCTTTACGCTCATACTCGCGCAGCCAGCGCAGCGTCTGGGTAAAGGTGAGCAGCGGCGCGTCCGGGCTGCTGACAAACCAGGTGTCGCCGCTGGCGTCTTTGCTTTGCAGTTTGCTGTCGTTCTCTAAAAGCAGCGCGCGCAGGGCGTCCGCGTCGGGGGCCGCTTTCAGCGCCTGCTCGTAGCGTGGGGCCAGCGCGTCCCAGTCCTGGAGATACCAGTAGATGCGACGCTGCATACCGCGTGCGGAGTCAGCGTAGTCGCCCTCCGGCCAGGCCTTCAGGTACGCATCGGAAAAGGTCAGCGCCTCGCGGGCGGCGTTTATGTCGATTTTGGTGGTATCAAACAGGCCGTAATCGTCGTCCACGGCGGTGGCGCTGCTCTGGTTAAGCGCCACGCGCATCAGCATATAGGCGGCGGTCTGCGCCACCCACGGCTGGTTGCTCGCCTTGAGCGCCGTAAAGCTCTCTCGGGCGGCGGGGTAGTCGCCCTGGTAAAAGGCGGACGCGGCGCCAAGATAAGCATCGAACGCGGCGGCGGCCGAGCCCTGCGGCGCGTTGAGGCTGTCGGGCGCGCTGTCCGGCGCCTGATAAATGCTCAGGCGGGCCTGCGCCAGATGCTGGCGCTGCGCGTCGGTAAGCGATTTCTCATTATTCAGCGCGGTCAGAAACGCGATAACGCTCTGCGAATTATTGGAGACGAAACGGTTCTCACGGTCCGCGTCGCTGAGCGTTGCGGCGGCCGGGTCGAGATGCATATGGGTCAGCAGCGTTGCCAGCGGGTCCGGCGCGTCGCCAGCCGCGGCGCCGGTGGCGGCAGCCTCAGCGGCCTCTTCTTCGTGGTAGCCAAAATGGTAATCGCGGGTAGCGCGCGTGTCGGCGGGCAGCGGCCAGACCGGTAGGGCGAAATGTTTCTGTTCGCTGATGAGGCGAATCAGGTTATCGCGGGTGTCGTTATTTACATTAAGCCAGGGCTCGCTTTGCAGTACGCAACCGGGCGCGCCCCAGGTGCAGTCTTCGATATCGGAAGAGGCCTGCGCGCAGAGCGTGGGCAGCGTCAGCAGCGCAAGGGCAATCCCTGTCAGTCGTAGCGTCATAACGTCGTTTCCTTGTGAATATTTTGTAAAAAAGCCTGCCCGGATCATGCCCGAACAGGCTTTTATTGAACAGTATTGTCTTGCGAGAATCGGTTATTGCGTGCGGCTGGCCTGTACGCGCAGGCGAATGCCGTCAAGCGCGACCACTTCCACGACTGTACCCGCCGGTAAATCGCTGTTCGCGATCACCGGCCAGACGCTGTCGCCGACGGTGATCTGCCCGCGGCCATTCTCCAGCGCCTGCGTCAGCGTAAAGCGCTGGCCGATAAGCTGCTGGCCGCGCTGGTTCAGCGCGTTGTCAGGCCGCGGCTGCGCCCGCCGTGACAGCCAGCGCCACCAGAGCCAGACAGCGATAAGCATGAACAGCGCGAAACTGACGCCCTGCCACTCCCAGCCCAGCGGCAGAAGCCAGGTGAGCAGCCCGGTCGCCACCGCCGCCACGCCGCTCCAGAGCAGAAAGCCGTTACCGCCGAGCATTTCCGCCGCCAGCAGCAGGCCGCCCAGGCAGAGCCAGAAAACGTGAGGGTGAGAGAGGATAAGCGTCATCATGGGCGTTTACGCTCGGTGCCGCTCTCTTTCATCAGCTCGGCGATGCCCGCGATCGAGCCCATCAGGCTTGAGGCGTCAAGCGGCATCATCACGACTTTGCTGTTGCTGGAGGAGCCAATCTGCTGGAGCGCGTCGGTATATTTCTGCGCCACAAAGTAATTCACCGCCTGAATGTCGCCCGCGGCGATCGCTTCGGAAACCATCTTCGTGGCGCGCGCTTCCGCCTCGGCCGAACGTTCACGGGCTTCCGCCTGTAAGAACGCCGACTGGCGTTCGCCTTCCGCTTTGAGGATCTGCGACTGTTTTTCGCCCTCGGCTTTGAGGATCTCCGCCTGGCGCACGCCTTCGGCCTCCAGAATGTAGGCGCGTTTGGTACGTTCGGCTTTCATCTGGGCGTTCATCGAGGCGATAAGCTCGGCAGGCGGGCGCACGTCGCGGATTTCGATACGCGTGACTTTAATGCCCCACGGGTTGGTGGCTTCATCGACAATATGCAGCAGGCGGGTGTTGATGCTGTCGCGCTGCGACAGCATTTCGTCCAGCTCCATCGAGCCGAGCACGGTACGGATGTTGGTCATGGTCAGGTTGATGATGGCAAGCTCAAGGTTGCTCACCTCATACGCCGCGCGCGGCGCGTCGATAACCTGAATAAAGCAGACGGCGTCGATAGTGACGTTGGCGTTATCTTTAGAGATAACTTCCTGCGACGGGATATCGAGCACCTGCTCCATCATATTGATTTTGCGGCCCACGCGATCCATAAACGGCACCACAAGATTCAGGCCGGGCTGAAGGGTTTTAGTGTAGCGGCCAAAGCGTTCCACGGTCCACTGGAAACCCTGCGGCACAATTTTGACACCCGCTAAAACGATAACCAGCGCGACGAAAATAAGAACGGGAATAATAAACAGCATCGAAACAACCTCCTGTTGTGTGCAATAGCGACTATTGTACCGCCTGCCAGCCCCGGGCGCAGCGCCCGAATCTGGCAGGGGAACGTCACGGCATCCTTGCCGGTGGGGGATCAGTAAAGCAGGGAGTAGAGCTGACGGCGATATTTCGATGCCAGCGCGTCACCGGTGCCCAGCGCGGCCAGGATTTCCTGGAACATCTTACGCGCCTGACCGTCGGCGGCGTTAAGATCTTTCTTCAGGTGTACGAAAAGCGATGACGGCGCTTAATGCATTTCAGACGGCGAGTAAGGCCCAGACAAGGATGTTTGAACAAGCGTGGATAAGGAGATCCTTTTCTGCCTTTCTCCTGCAATAGCGTCCAGCTCGTGTTCATATTGCCCGCTTGTCATTGCGTATAGCTGATAATCGGCATCTTCAGGTGTGGGGATTTTCTGAATAACAGTAGTAGCTGCAATACCCTCATTTGTAAACGGCCCCCCTTCCGATGTGCCATATTCCAGCGCCTGGATCATACAAGCCATATGATCTCCGAGCGCAATTTTTATAATCGTCACATTGCCTTTTACCGTAAACCAATAATCGAACATTTCAGACATGGCGTGCTTCTCTTAATTATCAAAAGAACCATCGTGTTGGCAGGAAATGACACGACGGCGTAGTATTTTAATAGCGTTACCTGATTACCTGGAGTGCGTCATGCCCTGCGTAGAAAGGCAATATTGCGCACCTTCAATAAGGATTTTATTAGACTGAAATACCGCATTCTGCGCCTGCGTATTCTGATCGATAGTTCGGATCAGAAAAAGCATGCATAGAATCAGCGCGCCAGTAACAATATAAATATCATACTGACGTCCGTTCATGGTTTCAGTTGCCCCACAAAAACCCCATTTTGCAGTAGCATCGCAACGCCATGCCTTTTGTAGTAGACCACCTGAAAGAACCCCTGGCTGAATGTCACTGCGTTAACAGTATCTTCGTCTACGACGCATGGTTTACCGTCCAGCCAGGCCTGAGTAAGGTTGTCGATTTTAAAGGTCACGCTATAGCCTTTATAAATGTTCGCTCTTTTATAGGCTGTCATTTTTACCGAATGGGGAGATCCAGTAAAAGTGCGCGCCGCTTGCACCGTCGTTGCACAGACAACAATGCTCGCGAGCATTGCTATTGCGTTAATATGTTTTTTGCGTAACGTCATAAAATACCTTTGTGAGGGTATTGCCCGAATAATGACGACTTCTTATGGCAGTCGTGCTGTTATTTATGTCAATTTCCCGTTCTGTTGTGATATCGGTTTGCTATCATTATTCTATTTACCCCTTTGTAAATCAGCCGAAATTGCGTAGCTGCTTTAAAAAGGCGGGGCGACTCCATTACCCCAAAGGACAAGGAAACACATCTTTTTTATAAGTTCATCAAAAAGCGCACCGCCATAATTCAGCATTATTGCCAGTGGTCATGGCTGTGCCCTGTTTATTTTCTTTGGATGATGAGTGTTTAGTACAGCGTAATGCTGCCTGTTCTTTTTACAGAATTACCATCAAGGTTTTTTAATAATTTAATAAAAGGCTGTCAGCGAGACAGGTTAATCTGGCTTGATTTACCAGCCAACAGACATGCCCGCGCCATACCCTACATTTTGCTGAGTATCATCGCTTAAGGTGGCTTTCACCGTCACGTTTTGTGCGGCGCGGAAAGAAACACCGACCGCTACCGCATTTTCGCTGTCATAACCTCCAACTCCCGCGCCGATCGCCACTGTTTGACTGTTCATCACCTGCGGGATATTGGCCATTGCCATTGCAGAAGAAGAGCCTGCAGCGGCTTCTCGGCGGTTATCGTCTACGGTTTGCCTGAGGCTGTTGAAGTTCTGATTGAGCTTAGCGATCTGTTGCGTGTTGTTGTCTACCTGCGCGGAGGTGGAACGAATCGCGACGTTATTGCTGCTAATAGCTGTGGATTCGTTAGTCGCGAGCGTCTGCATTTGCTCAGACCAGGCCTCGTTCTGAACGGCGGCTCTCATTTTTGCTTGTGCCTGCGTTTTCGCCTCTGCCATCGCGGTCACGTCAATTTTCTGTTGGAGAGCGCTCTGTTCCGCGGCGTGCCTGGCATTCACCATGTTCTGATAGCGCACGTTGGCGGTCTGAGAAAGCAGTCTGGCGTTGCCCTCAGCCGACTGGCTCACACGCGCTATAGTCTGGGTGTTACTGGTGATTTGCGACGTGTTAGCGGTGATATGCGCGGAGTTTTTTTCAATCGCCGCGGCATTATCTTTTATACCCTGCGCGTTAACAAGGGTATCGGTGGTGGTGCGGGTAAGACCGGACTCAAGATTCGTGATGCGGTGCATATTATCGATAACAACCCCATTCAGGCTGCTGATGTCTGAAGTGTTTTTATTCACAAGCGACATATCGGCGTCTTTACCGTTTTGCACGGTAACATGCTGGCTGGCAGTACGGTCGTGGTTAGCCTGCTCGCGCTGGATGCCATTGAGATCGCTTTGAACATTATGAATCGCACTAACCGTATTTGTCAGCGTACGCTGCTGGAGCTGATCGGTATGTTTGATGGTGGCAATATCAGCGGTGTTTTTCTCGATCGCGTTCTGGTGAACATCCAGAACATGATCCTGAGAGTCGTTAACTGAAGCGATATTTGCCATTTCAGCCGCATCTTTTTGAATGTTTACAGCGTTTTGATTGTTTTTCGCGGCGACATCATCAAGACGCTGATTAGTGACTTCAATCTGGGCTTCGTTACGGTCGATATTGCGCGTATTGATCTGAACAGGATCGGGTCTCGCGGCGGTTAATGGCGCTAATGCCGGCGCGCCATCCAGAGAATAATTCAACCCGTGACTTAACGTATCGACGTTGTGATATAAGCGGTAGTTCGCAATAAGATCTTCTACATCGCCAGCATGTACGCCGAGACGTTCAAGTCCCGCCACGGCTTCCTGATGGGCGTCATCAAGCTGGTTTTGCGGCGCGGTTAACGGCAATGAGTTATACACTTCTGCACCATGCATAAATTGCTGCATGGCTGCATCGCGCTCACCTTCAGAGATTGCTGCATGAGCGTAAGCCGCGCAAAGACTGGATATCGATACCGCCAAAACAGCAGCTTTCACCTTCAGGAATTTCATTTTTACGCTCCACAAAGTAAGTTGGTTTTCGTTTCTGTTAGGTTTTCAATATGCCCGAAAACAGAAACTAATCGAGTTTCTTAAAATGGAAATTACGCTCAGAAATATGTGAAGTAAAGCAGGCTGTGTGACGTGTAACATGCGAGCTGTATCTATAATAGATGCTAAATCGTTTCCATTGGAAACATAAAATCACCCGTGTCGCTTTGGGGGTAAATGTCAGAAAATGTAAAGAGTTGTTTTTCGGGTAAAATTATTCAGAACACATGTCCTGTTCAAAATCCGTTTCTATAAGTGTGTTAAAATGCGCTCTGTTTGCGCTAAATCAAGTTTCTAATGCGCACGTTTCAGGACAGGACATATCAATATGAACGATTTTGAGAAGATCTTTAGCGAGATGAACATCGACCGGG
Source organism: Cronobacter sp. EKM101R (assembly GCF_963888145.1). Classification (NCBI taxonomy): domain Bacteria; kingdom Pseudomonadati; phylum Pseudomonadota; class Gammaproteobacteria; order Enterobacterales; family Enterobacteriaceae; genus Cronobacter; species Cronobacter sp. EKM101R. The sequence goes on from NZ_CAWPHW010000023.1 coordinate 296,797, forward strand.
CGCTACTGCCTGTATTGTTTAAAGCCAACAGATCGACGATTCACAAATATCTTACCGGCGAGGTCGCGGTTCCGGCGTCGGCGATGTCAATGATACAGTTGCTTCAACTGGTGCAGAAAAGAAGCCCAGAAATCTTTGAAGAGTGGGCGGTAATCAGTGATTTTAATGTGCCGGGTGAAGTATATCTGAATGATGAGAACTACTGGAAAGGCTGGACGTGGGCGCAACATAAATTGCATCCTAAAGTGCTGCAATATCTGAAGGAAAGACATCCGGAAGTGAAGTAAAAGAACAGGGCGTAATGCCCTGTTTTTTTTGCCTTATTCCAGCCCCGGGCGCAGCGCCCGAATCTGGCAGGGGAACGTCACGGCATCCGTGCCGGTGGGGGATCAGTTCAGTAAAGCAGGGAGTAAAGCTGACGGCGATATTTCGATGCCAGCGCGTCACCGGTGCCCAGCGCGGCCAGGATTTCTTGGAACATCTTACGCGCCTGACCGTCGGCGGCGTTAAGATCTTTCTTCAGGTGTACGAAAAGCAACTCCAGCGCCTCTTCGTTACGCCCGACCTGATGCAGTTGCAGCGCAAGCTGGCTGGCGAGCTGCGCGTCATCCGGGTTTTGCTGCACCTGCTGTTGCAGCTGCTGGATTTCCGGCGTGTCCGCTGCCTGTTTCAGCAGGTCTATCTGCGCCACCAGGCTCTGATAACGGGTGTCCTGATCCTGCAACGGAATAGTTTTCAGCACCGCTTCGGCATCTTCAGAGCGGTTAAGGGCAATTTGAACCTGCGCCAGCAGAAGGCCGATTTCACTCGCCTGGTTCGACATCTGCCACGCGTCTTTCAGCAGCGGCAGCGCGTCGGCGTTTTTGCCTTCCTGCATCAGCGCCATCGCTTCCTGCGCTTTCAGCTCTTCTTCACGCGGCAGCACTTTATCGAGCAACGCGCGGATCGCTTCTTCCGGTTGCGGGCCCTGGAAGCCATCTACCGGCTGGCCCTGGCTGAACAGGTACACGGTCGGAATAGCGCGCAGACCAAACTGCCCGGCGATAGCCTGCTCGTTATCGCAGTCCACTTTCGCGAGGATAAACTGGCCCTGATACTGGTTCGCCAGTTTCTCCAGCACCGGCGTCAGTTGCTGACAGTGCTGGCTGCGATCGGACCAGAAATAGAAGAGCACCGGCACATTCATGGATTGCTCCAGGATCTGGTGCAGGTTCGCTTCGCTGAGATTGATAATATTCTGTTCGGACATGAGTGACTCTCTGTTGTCGATTTTCTTTTTACATGGGGGCGGGGCGCGCGCCTTCAACTTACCCGTGTAAAATTTTGTCCATCATTCGCGTCGGCAGTAGCCGTTTTAGTATGCCTACCGCGTGGGTCACCAGCGTGACCGGGTAGCGAATGCGCGGATTCGGGCTCTCAAAAGCATGGCGCACTTTGGCGACGACCGCCTCGGGGCCGAGCGTAAAACGCGCGGCGATGCCGGGGTTTTCGACCGGTTTGTCCGTCTGCGTCTGGTTGACGTTTTCCGTAAAGCGCGTGCGGATAGGGCCAGGCTCAATCAGGCTCACCTTCACGCCGCTGTAGCGCAGCTCCATGCGCAGCGCGTCAGACCATGCCTCCAGCGCATATTTGCTGGCGGCGTAGGCGCCGCGTCCGGGCGTGGAAATTAACCCCATGACCGAACTGGTATTGACGATGCGCCCTTCGCCGTGCGGCAGCATCGCGGGCAGCAGCAGCATGGTGAGCTGATGCGCGCCGAAAAAGTTGGTGGAGAACTGCTGTTCCATCTGCGCGCGGCTGATGGTGGAGAGCGGCCCGTAAACGCCGTAGCCGCCGTTATTGAAAATCCCGTACAGCCGGTTATTCGTCAGGCGGATCACCTCCTGCGCGGCGGCCTCCACGCTCTGCGGCGAATCGAGATCGAGTTCGATGCCGGTAAAGCCCAGCGTGTTCATCCGCGCCACATCGTCCGGTTTACGGCAGGCCGCGAGGATCTGAAACCCCTGGCGGCGCAGCTCGTGCGCGCAGGCAAGACCGATACCGCTGGAACATCCTGTAATTAAGAGTGATTTTTGCATAACTTTACCCGCTCAGCGCCCCGCAGGGTTATGAGTCGTGTTTAACTAAAGGGGCCAGTCGCTGCGCCATCCAGTCGGCGATAAACGGCTGGGCGTCGCGATTGGGATGAATGCCATCGTCCTGCATCCACTGCGGTTTGAGGTAGACCTCTTCCATAAAAAAGGGCAGCAGGGGGATGGAAAAGGATTGCGCCAGTTCCGGGTAAATCGCTTCAAACGCCTGATTGTAGCGGCGTCCGTAGTTCGCTGGCAGTTTTATCTGCATCAGCAGCGGCTCCGCGCCCGCGGTTTTAACCTGTTCTATGATTTTCCTGAGCGTGGCGGAAAGCGTATCCGGCGGAAACCCGCGCAGGCCGTCGTTGCCGCCAAGCTCGATCAACACCCAGCGCGGCTGATGCTGTTTAAGCAGCGCAGGCAGGCGCGAAAGGCCCTGCTGAGCGGTGTCGCCGCTGATGCTCGCGTTCACCACGCGCACGTCGCGCTGCTGCCATTTATCGTTCAGCAGCGCAGGCCAGGCGGCATCCGCCGCCATACGATAACCGGCGCTCAGGCTGTCGCCCAGCACCAGTAACGTGTCCGCCGCGGCGGCGCGAAAGCTTAATAACGCCAGTAACAGGAAAGGGAAATGCCAGCGGAAAACATTCTTGAAGTTCATCATCTTAATAAATCCGTCGGTCAGGGGGAACACGCACTTTCCATCCTTACCGGAGTTGAACTGGTTGTCAAACCGGGCCAGAGCATCGCGCTGGTGGGCGAGTCGGGCTCCGGCAAGTCAACGCTGCTGGCGATTCTGGCGGGGCTGGACGACGGCACCAGCGGCGAGGTGCGCCTGCTGGGCGAGCCGCTGCACCAGATGGATGAAGAGGCGAGAGCGCGGCTGCGCGCGCGGGATGTCGGCTTTGTGTTTCAGTCGTTCATGCTGATCCCCACACTTAACGCGCTGGAGAATGTCGAACTGCCCGCGATGCTGCGCGGCGAAACCGGCAAGGCCAGCCGCCAGCAGGCGCAGGCGTTGCTGGAACAGCTGGGGCTTGGCAAACGCCTCGATCACCTGCCCGCGCAACTCTCCGGCGGCGAACAGCAGCGCGTGGCGCTGGCGCGCGCGTTTAACGGCCGCCCGGCGGTGCTGTTTGCCGATGAACCCACCGGCAACCTGGATCGCCAGACGGGCGATCGCATCGCCGATCTGCTTTTCTCTTTAAACCGCGACAGCGGCACGACGCTGATTCTCGTGACGCACGATCCTGAACTGGCGGCCCGCTGCGATCGCACGCTGCGGCTGCGCGACGGCAAGCTGTGGGAGGAAGCATGACGGCCCGCTGGTTCTGGCGCGAATGGCGCTCGCCGTCGCTGCTCATCGTCTGGCTGGCGCTGAGCCTGGCGGTGGCCTGCGTGCTGGCGCTCGGCAACATCAGCGACCGCATGGAAAAAGGCTTAAGCCAGCAGACCCGTGAATTCATGGCGGGCGACAGGACGCTTAAGAGCTCCCGCGCGGTGCCGCAGGCGTGGCTCGATAAAGCCGGAGAAGAGGGTCTTGCCGTCTCACGGCAGCTCAGTTTTTCCACCATGACCTTCGCCGCTGACCGCCCGCAGCTGGCGAGCGTTAAGGCGGTGGATACGCGCTACCCGCTCTACGGCACGCTGCAAACGCGCCCGCAGGGGCTACTGCCCGCGCCGGGCACGGTGCTGCTGGCGCCGCGCCTGATGGCGCTGCTTGGCGTGAAACCTGGCGATCCGGTGGACGTGGGCGACGCGACGCTGAAGGTGGCGGGCGAGGTCATCCAGGAGCCGGACAGCGGCTTTAACCCGTTCCAGATGGCCCCGCGGCTGCTGATGAATCTGGCGGATGTCGAACAGACCGGCGCGGTGCAGCCCGGCAGCCGTCTCACCTGGCGCTATAAATTCGCAGGCGAGCCTGAGGCGCTCGCGCAGTATGAACGCTGGCTGCTGCCGCAGCTTCAGCCGGAACACCGCTGGACCGGCCTTGAGCAGGACGACAGCGCGCTCGGTAAATCGCTCCAGCGCTCGCAGCAGTTCCTGTTGCTTTCGGCGCTCCTGACCCTGCTGCTGGCGGTGGCCGCGGTGGCGGTAGCGATGAGCCACTACTGCCGCAGCCGCTACGATCTGGTGGCTATTCTGAAAACGCTGGGCGCCGGACGCGCGGCGCTGCGCAAGCTGATTGTCGGCCAGTGGCTGATGGTGCTGCTGCTGGCGACCCTCACCGGCGGGGCGGCAGGGCTGATTTTCGAAGCGATCCTGATGCGGTTGCTTAAACCGGTGCTACCTGCCGCGCTGCCGGAAGCGAGTTTCTGGCCGTGGCTGTGGGCCGTGGGCGCGATGGTCGTGATTTCGCTGCTGGTGGGCGCGCGGCCTTATCGCTTGCTGCTCGCGACGCAGCCGCTGCGGGTGCTGCGCCGCGACGCGGTGGCGAATCTCTGGCCGCTGAAAATCTATTTGCCGGTGATGGCGCTGATTGTGGTGGCGCTGCTTGCCGCGCTGATGGGCGGACGAATGCTGCTCTGGGCGGTGCTGGCGGGCGCGGTGGTGCTGGCGGCGCTGTGCGGGCTCGCGGGCTGGGCGCTGCTGTGGGGAATGCGTCGTCTGCGGCTGCGCTCGCTGGCGCTGCGTCTCGCGGTCAACCGCCTGTTGCGTCAGCCCTGGCAAACCCTGAGCCAGCTTGCGACGTTTTCGCTCTCTTTCATGTTGCTGGCGCTGCTGCTGGTGTTAAGAGGCGATCTGCTCGACCGCTGGCAGCAGCAACTGCCGCCGGAAAGCCCGAACTATTTTCTGATTAATATCGCACCGGAGCAGCGCGACGCAGTGAAAGCGTTTCTGGCGGAGCATCAGATTATCCCGCAGGCGTTTTACCCCATCGTTCGCGCGCGGCTGACGCAGATTAACGGCAAGGCCACGGCGGGCAACGAGGATGAAGCGCTCAATCGCGAGCTGAACCTTACCTGGCAGGCGGAACGCCCGGAACATAATCCGATTACCGCAGGACGCTGGCCGCCGGGGCCGGGCGAGGTTTCGATGGAAGAGGGGCTGGCGAAGCGCCTGAATATCGCGCCTGGCGACAGCGTCACGTTTACCGGCGACACTCAGGCGTTTACGGCGGAAGTGACCAGCCTGCGTAAAGTGGACTGGGAGAGCCTGCGGCCTAACTTTTTCTTTATCTTCCCGCCTGGCGCGCTGGACGGGCAGCCGCAGAGTTACCTGACCAGTTTCCGCGCTGACAAGGCCGATACTATGCTGACACAGCTTAACCGGGAGTTTCCGACGGTGAGCGTGCTGGATATTGGGGCGATCCTCAAACAGATAGGCCAGGTGCTGGAGCAGGTGAGCCGCGCGCTGGAGGTGATGGTCGTGCTGGTGACCGCCTGCGGCGTGTTGCTGCTGCTGGCGCAGGTGCAGGTGGGTATGCATCAGCGCCGCCAGGAGCTGGTGGTCTACCGCACGCTGGGCGCGGAGAAAAAACTGCTGCGCGCCACGCTCTGGAGCGAGTTCGCGCTGCTTGGCCTGGTGGCGGGGCTGGTGGCCGCCATCGGGGCCGAAGTGGCGCTTGGCGTCCTGCAAACCCGCGTATTTGACTTCCCGTGGGAGCCGGACTGGCGGCTGTGGGCGATGCTGCCGCTCTGCGGCGCGCTGTTATTGTCGCTGTGCGGCGGCTGGCTTGGCGTGCGGCTCCTGAAAGGCAAAGCGCTGTTTCGCCAGTTTAACGGCTAGCGCAGTAGCGGCGGCGCAGCCAGGCGTCCACCTGCTGGTAGTCGCCGCGAAACGCGATGTGCTGCGCTTTTTTCTCTAACTGATAGCGATACATCGGGTCGTAATAGCCCTCCAGCAGCGGCGTAAGCCAGGCGAAGTGGCCGTCGGTATCGCCGGTACGCTGCTGGCGGGCCAGCGCGGCGGCCTGTAGCGAGGCAAGCTCGGCGTAACGCGCGAGCCCGAGACGGCGACGAATGGCGTAAAGCCCGTGGTGCAGGTAGTCGCCGTAAGCGCGCCAGCCTGCGGCTTCATCGCCGAGCGCTACCTGAAACGCGGCCTGCATCTGCACAAAATACTCCTCACGCAGCCGCTCCAGACGGCGCTCCAGCGGCTCTTCGACCACAACCACCGGCGCCTCTAGCATCTGTTCGCGCAGCACGGCGGGCAGATGGTTGGCGCCTATCATTTTGCCTTCGTCTTCCAGCACCCAGAACGGGTTACTGAGCGTCGTCCAGCGGGCATGATGGTTAAGCATCGCGGCGGCGAGATGGTTTTCAAAGCTGGCCTGCGCCCGTTGCGGCGTCAGCGTCCGGCCAAACGACGAGCCGCGGTGATGCGCCAGCCCTTCCAGATCGATGCCCGTCGGCAGCGCTTTTACCAGCTGCGTTTTGCCGCTGCCGGTACAGCCGCCAATGAGCACCATCGGCAGACGGCTTAAGCGATCCGTGGCGTCCATGGCCGCCTGGCGCAGCCGTTTATAACCGCCTTCCACCAGCGGATAGTCGATGCCGCGCTCGCGCAGCCACTGCTGAACGATATGGCTGCGCATCCCGCCGCGGGCGCAGCAGAGATAGCCCTCAGGATGATGCTCACAGGCGAGACGCCATGCGTTAAGCCGGGCTTCACGCGTCTCGCCGCATACCAGACGGTGGCCGAGCGCCAGCGCAGCCTGCTGGCCGTGCTGTTTGTAACAGGTGCCCACCGCCGCGCGCTCATCGTTATTCATCAGCGGCAGATTGAGCGCCCCCGGCATAGCGCCCTGCGCAAACTCCACCGGCGCGCGAACGTCAATCAGCGTGACGCCGCGCGTGAGTAGCGCCAGCGCGTCGTCGCTGTCTGGCCGCCGTCCTGCATCCTTTTCCATGTTCTTCTCGCTTTTTAAAAACGCCGCTATTGTACGCCGCTCACTCTTGCCGGGGTATACGGAAAACGCGCCGGGCGGCTTCGATAAATTCCGGCAATCTAAATGCGCAAACCGGCAAAGCGGGGCATGTGCGACTGAAAAAAACGGTGAAAATCGCAGCGAAAATGCGTCGTTCAGCCATCGATATTTCCGGACGACTTTACCGCTCGCCTTCTTTACCGCCAGAACAGCACAGAATATTCCATCTGGTTCTAACGGGCCGCGAATGATTCTTTAACCACGCAAAAACGCAGTCCTATCATTTGGCCATTCTCTGATGACCGGATAAACCGACCATGTCGATAGTCGATTCTGTAACCTCTCTTATCGGCCAGACGCCGCTGCTGCGCCTCGCAAAGCTCGATACCGGCCCGTGTGAACTGCTGCTGAAACTGGAAAACCAGAACCCCGGCGGCTCCATTAAAGACCGCGTGGCGCTCTCGATGATTAACGAGGCCGAACGCCTGGGGCGGCTTGCGCCTGGCGGCACCATCATTGAGGCCACGGCGGGCAATACCGGCCTTGGCCTTGCGCTTATCGCCGCCCAGAAGGGCTACCGGCTGATTCTGGTGGTGCCTGACAAAATGAGCCGCGAGAAGATTTATCACCTGCGCGCGCTGGGCGTGGACGTGCGGCTCACCCGATCGGACGTGAACAAAGGCCACCCGGCGTATTACCAGGATTACGCGCAGCGCCTCGCCGATGAAACGCCCGGCGCGTTTTATATCGACCAGTTCAATAACCCGGCCAACCCGCTGGCGCATCAGACCACGACCGCGCCTGAGCTTTTTGCGCAGGCTGACGGACACATTGACGCCATCGTGGTGGGCGTCGGCTCCGGCGGCACGCTCGGCGGGCTACAGGCCTGGTTTCTCGAGCACTCTCCCCATACCGAATTTGTGCTCGCCGATCCGGCAGGATCGATCCTGGCCGATCAGGTTGAAACGGGGCGCTATCACGAGGCGGGATCGTGGCTGGTGGAGGGCATCGGCGAGGATTTCATTCCGCCGCTCGCGCATCTGGAGGGCGTCCGGCAGGCTTTTCGCGTGACCGACGCCGCCGCGTTCGCCGCCGCGCGCGATCTGCTGAAAATCGAAGGGGTGCTGGCGGGCTCTTCCACCGGCACGCTGCTGGCCGCCGCGCTGCGCTACTGCCGCACGCAGACCACCCCGAAGCGCGTGGTGACCTTCGCCTGCGACAGCGGCAATAAATATCTCTCGAAAATGTTTAACGACGACTGGCTGCGCCAGCAGGGGCTACAAACGCGGCCCGCCGTGGGCGATCTGCGGGATTACATCGCGTTTCGCCATGATGAAGGCGCGGCCGTGACCGCGGCACCCGATGACTCGCTCGCGACGGTGCTCGCCCGGATGCGGCTTTACGATATCTCGCAGCTTCCGGTGCTGGCGCAGGGGCGCGTGGTGGGCATTGTCGATGAGTGGGATCTGCTGACCTTTATCCGCGGCGACAGCCAGCGCTTTCTCACGCCCGTCTCGGCGGCCATGAACCGCGAGGTGGTGACGCTCGATAAAAGCGCCAGCGAGCGGGAACTGTTTGAGGTTTTCGAACGCGGGCTGGTGGCGGTCATTACTGACGATACGCGCTTTCTCGGGCTTATCACCCGCACCGATGTGCTGAACCGCTGGCGAAACCAGCTTGAATCATAAGGAGTTTTATCATGGATAAATTCGCAACGCTCAGCGTGCACAGCGGCACGCATCACGATCAGCATGGCGCGGTGATGCCGCCGATCTACGCCACCTCCACCTACGCGCAGCCCGCGCCCGGCGAGCATACCGGCTATGAATATTCGCGCAGCGGCAACCCGACACGCCACGCGCTGGAGCGCGCCATCGCGGAGCTGGAAGCGGGCAGCCAGGGGTTCGCGTTCGCCTCCGGGCTGGCGGCGATTTCTACGGTGCTGGAGCTGCTCGACAAAGAGAGCCATATCGTGGCGGTGGACGATGTTTACGGCGGCACGTACCGGCTACTGGAAAACGTGCGTAAGCGCACCGCGGGGCTGACCGTTTCCTGGGTGAAGCCGGACGATCTCGCGGCGCTGGAGGCGGCGATCCGCCCGGAAACCCGGATGATTTGGGTCGAGACGCCGACCAACCCGCTGCTGAAACTGGCGGATCTGGAGGCTATCGCCGGGCTGGCGCGCCGCCGTGGGGTGATAAGCGTGGCGGACAATACGTTTGCGTCGCCCGCGATCCACCGCCCGCTGACGCTTGGGTTTGATATTGTGGTGCATTCAGCCACCAAATACCTGAACGGCCACTCGGACGTGGTGGCGGGGCTGGCGGTAGTGGGCGATAACCCTGAACTGGCGGAGCAACTGGCTTATTTGCAGAACGCCGTCGGCGGCGTGCTCGATCCGTTCAGTAGTTTTCTGACGCTGCGCGGCATCCGCACCCTGGCGCTGCGTATGGAGCGCCACAGCGCCAGCGCGCTGAAGATTGCGCAGCGGCTGGCGCAGCATCCGCAGGTGGAAAAGGTGTTTTTCCCGTGGCTGGAGAGCCACCCGCATTATGCGCTGGCGCGCCGTCAGATGGCGCTTGCGGGCGGTATGATTTCCATCGTGGTGCGTGGCGATGACCAGCGTGCGGCGCAGGTGATTAAAAAGTTGCGGCTCTTTACGCTTGCCGAGAGCCTTGGCGGCGTAGAGAGCCTGGTGAGCCAGCCGTTCAGTATGACGCACGCCTCGATTCCGCTTGAGCAGCGGCTGGCGAACGGGATTACGCCGCAGTTGATTCGGTTGTCGGTTGGGATTGAAGACGCGGAGGATTTGCTGGCGGATCTTGAGCAGGCGCTGGAGGCATAATGTTGGCCCGGCGGGTGCGCTGCGCTTACCCGCCCTACGGGTATTGGCAGCGGTGAAATGGTAGGGTGGGTAAGCGCAGCGCACCCACCATTCAAACCCCCACCATACCCAATAGAAAAGTGAATGGTAGGGTGGGTAAGCGCAGCGCACCCACCATTCAAACCCCACCACACCCAATAGAAAAGTGAATGGTAGGATGGGTAAGTGCAGCGCATCCACCGTTCAAACCCCCACCACACCCAATAGAAAAGTGAATGGTAGGGTGGGTAAGCGCAGCGCACCCACCATTCAAACCCCCACCACACCCAATAGAAAAGTGAATGGTAGGGCGGGTAAGCGCAGCGCACCCGCCGTTCAAACCCCACCATACCCAATAGAAAAGTGAATGGTAGGGTGGGTAAGCGCAGCGCACCCGCCGTTCAAACCCCACCATGCCCAATAGAAAAGTGAATGGTAGGGTGGGTAAGCACAGCGCACCCACCGTTCAAACCCCACCACATCCAATAGAAAAGTGAATGGTAGGGTGGGTAAGCGCAGCGCACCCACCGTTCAGGCACTCGCGACACCCAATAAAAAAGCACCCCGCAGGGTGCTTTTCTTATCGTAACAGCGCCTGCGCCCAGGCGATGCCGCTTGCGTATTCCGGCGGCAGCAACGGAGCGAGCGCTTCCAGCGTGGCGTCAATCAGCGTCGCCTCGGCATCGCTCAGATTCAGATGCCCGACTTTACGCCCTTCACGCACCTCTTTGTCATACCAGTGCAGATGCACCAGCGGCAGCTTCAGCCAGTCATAGTTCAAATCGGTACCAATCAGATTCACCATGACCGACGGGCCGCTCACTACCGGCTGCGGCAGCGGCAGGCCGGTCACGGCGCGCAGATGCAGCTCAAACTGGCTGATGGACGCGCCGTTTTGCGTCCAGTGGCCGCTGTTATGCACGCGCGGCGCCAGTTCGTTAATCAGCAGGCCCTGCGGCGTGACGAAACACTCCATCGCCATCACGCCCACATAATTCAGCTCGTCCATAATCGCGCGCAGCATCGCTTCCGCCTGCGCTTGCTGCGCGGCGTTCGCCTGCGGGAACGCGACGCTGGTGCGCAAAATGCCATCCTGATGCAGGTTATGGGTCAGCGGATAAAAGACCGCGCTGCCGTCATGGGCGCGCGCGCCGACCAGCGACACCTCGCCGGAAAAGTTAATGCCCTGCTCGACGATGCACTCGCCGTAGCATTCGGCGGGCAGCGTATCGGTCTCGTGTTCGCGCAGACGCCACTGACCGCGGCCGTCGTAGCCGCCGGTGCGGCGCTTGACGATAGCGAGCTCACCGAGACGCGCAAACACCTGCGGCCATTCGCTGCTGCTTGCCAGCAACTGCCACGGCGCGGTGGGGAGATTCAGCTTATCGAGCAGCTGTTTCTGGGTAAAACGGTCGGCGATAAGCGGGAAAACGTCGCGGTTCACGAACGCGTTATGGCGCGCCAGCTCGCGGGTCAGGGCGGTTTCCGGCCAGCGTTCAATTTCCGCTGTGATAACGCTCTGCGCGAACGGCACAGCCTGCGGATCGGCATCCAGCCCTACCGGCCAGACGCGAATGCCAAGCGGCTCGCCCGCCTGGCGCAACATTCTGCCCAGTTGGCCGTTACCCAGCACGCATACCTGCTTCATGCCTCACCCCGCGGGTCCGGATTCTCCAGCACCTCGTCGGTTTGCTTCTGACGCCAGTTTTCAAGGCGCGCCAGCAGCGCGCTGTCGTGCTGCGCCAGAATCTGGGCGGCCAGCAGGGCCGCGTTCGCCGCGCCCGCTTTACCGATAGCCAGCGTGCCGACTGGAATGCCGCGCGGCATCTGGACGATAGAGTAGAGGCTGTCCAGACCGCTCAACGCCGCGCTCTGCACCGGCACGCCCAGCACCGGCACCAGCGTTTTCGCGGCAATCATGCCCGGCAGATGCGCCGCGCCGCCTGCGCCCGCGATGATGACCTGAAACCCGTTCTCCTGCGCGCGCTCGGCGAAGCTGAACAGTTTATCCGGCGTGCGGTGCGCGGAGACCACTTCAACATGGTGAGGAACATCCAGGGCATCGAGAATTTCTGCGGCAAACTGCATGGTGGCCCAGTCGCTTCTGGAACCCATGACGATGGCGATACGCGCCGGGGTGTGGCTGGAGGACATACGTCTCAAAACTCCTGTGGTCAGGCGGCAAAATCAACGGGGTCGCCGTTACGAGGGCCTTGAGAATATCATGGAAAACAAACAAGGAAAACGGTTGCGTAGGCGTGAGAGCGGCAAAAAACGCGGGGGAATCAGAACGGAAAGACTACCAGTTCGACATCGTCGGGGGTGACTTTGATCATTGACCCTTCGCTGTGCCAGGCGCCTAACACCACGCGGTGCGCGGGCTTGCCGTTCGCCTCAAGCGTGTGCACGGCGGGGCGGTGGGTGTGACCGTGAATGAGCCACTGCACCTGCTGGCGTTCCATGGTATCGACCACCGCCTGCGGGTTGACATCCATGATGGCGAGATCTTTCTGGCTGTTAGAGGCTTTGCTGCCGGCGCGCATGCGGGCGGCGATACGGTGGCGCAGTCGCAGGGGCAGCGCGAGGAAAAGGGTTTGTAGCCACGGTTTATGCACTTTGGCGCGAAACGCCTGATAACCGGCATCGTCAGTGCACAGCGTGTCGCCATGCATGATCAGCACGCGTTTGCCGTAGAGATCCAGCACTTGTTCTTCCGGCAGCAACTGCATGCCGCTTTCGCGGGCGAAGCGACGGCCGAGCAGGAAATCGCGGTTGCCGTGGATGAAATAGCAGGGAACGCCGAATTGCACGAGCGCGCGCAGGGCGGCGGCTATCTCGCGGTGCAGCGGTTGCGGATCGTCATCGCCGATCCAGGCTTCAAAGAGATCGCCCAGGATATAAAGCGCGTCCGCTTCACGCGCGGTACCGGCTAAAAAACGCAGAAAACCGGCGGTAATCGCCGGTTCTTCTGGGCACAGATGAAGATCTGCAATAAAGAGCGTCGCCACGAATTACTCGCTGACGGTTACGCGCTCGATAATCACGTCTTCTTTCGGCACATCCTGATGCATGCCGCTGCGGCCGGTGGATACGCCTTTGATTTTATCAACCACGTCCATGCCTTCGACCACTTCTGCGAATACGCAGTAGCCCCAACCCTGCAGGCTTTCGCCGCTGAAGTTCAGGAAGTCGTTATCTGCAACGTTGATGAAGAACTGGGCAGTCGCGGAGTGCGGCGCCTGCGTGCGCGCCATTGCCAGCGTGCCGCGGGTGTTCTTCAGGCCGTTGTTGGCTTCGTTTTTGATAGGATCTTTGGTGCTTTTCTGCTTCATGCCCGGCTCAAAGCCGCCGCCCTGAATCATAAAGCCATTGATTACACGATGGAAAATGGTGTTGTCGTAGAAACCTTCGCGGCAATATTCCAGAAAGTTTTTTACCGTTTCCGGCGCTTTGTCATCAAAGGTCTTGATTACGATGTCGCCGTGATTGGTGTGAAAAGTAACCATGTCTGCATCCTGTTTTGTTTCAGTGGTGCTTCGGCTTCCGAAAGAAGCCACAGTAGGAGGCTGTTATAGCATAACTTACCGCTTGCTTCACCTTGCAAAGTGGGGTGCTTGCGCTTTCAATTATGGGTAATATAGGGGTTTTATCCGCTTACCACACACTGACACGGAAACTTCTGATGTTAAAAATCTTCAATACCATGAGTCGCCAGAAAGAAGAATTTAAGCCTATTCATGCCGGGGAAGTCGGCATGTATGTGTGTGGTATTACCGTTTACGACCTCTGTCACATCGGCCATGGTCGTACGTTTATCGCGTTTGACGTCGTCGCGCGCTACCTGCGTTTTCTCGGCTATAAGCTGAAATATGTGCGCAACATTACCGATATCGACGACAAAATCATTAAACGCGCCAACGAGAACGGCGAAGATTTTGTGGCGCTGGTGGACCGTATGGTCGCCGAGATGCACAACGATTTCGATGCGCTGAATATTCTGCGCCCGGAAAGCGAGCCGCGCGCGACGCAGCACATCCCGGAAATTATTGAAATCGTTGAGCAGCTGATCGCACGCGGCCATGCGTATGTCGCGGGCAACGGCGATGTGATGTTCGCGGTCGAGAGCGACGCGGATTACGGCAAGCTCTCGCGCCAGGATCTGGAGCAGCTTCAGGCGGGCGCGCGCGTGGAAGTGGCCGACAGCAAACGTAACCCGATGGATTTCGTACTGTGGAAGATGTCCAAGCCGGGTGAACCGAGCTGGCCGTCACCGTGGGGCGACGGGCGTCCGGGCTGGCATATTGAGTGTTCCGCGATGAACTGCAAGCAGCTCGGCAGCCATTTCGATATTCATGGCGGCGGCTCTGACCTGATGTTCCCGCACCATGAAAACGAAATCGCTCAGTCGACCTGCGCGCACGACGGCGAATATGTGAATTACTGGATGCACTCCGGGATGGTGATGGTCGATCGCGAGAAGATGTCCAAATCGCTCGGCAACTTCTTTACCGTGCGCGACGTGCTGCAACACTACGACGCCGAGACCGTGCGCTACTTCCTGATGTCCGGCCATTACCGCAGCCAGCTGAACTACAGCGAAGAGAACTTAAAGCAGGCGCGCGCCTCGCTTGAACGCCTCTATACCGCGCTGCGCGGCACCGACAGCAGTGTGGCGGCCGCAGGCGGCGAGGCGTTTGAAGCGCGTTTTATCGAGGCGATGGATGACGATTTCAACACTCCGGAAGCGTATTCCGTGCTGTTCGATATGGCGCGTGAAGTGAACCGCCTGAAAGCGGAAGACAGCAGCGCGGCGAATCAGTTAGCCGCGCATCTGCGTAAGCTTGCCGCTGTGCTGGGCCTGCTGGAGCAGGAGCCGGAGCAGTTCCTGCAATCGGGCGCGCAGACCAACGACGATGAAGTGGCGGAGATCGAAGCGCTGATCGTTAAGCGTCTGGAAGCGCGCAAAGCGAAAGACTGGGCGGCAGCAGATGCCGCGCGCGATCGTTTAAACGAGATGGGCATCGTTCTGGAAGATGGGCCACAGGGTACAACCTGGCGACGTAAATAAGAAAAAGCGGCGAAAGCCGCTTTTTTTATGCCGGTGGTTTACGTGGTTTCGGCAGGTGCGCTTCGCTTACCTGCCCTACGAATCGATGCGACATTCGTTGTAGGGTGGGTAAGCGAAGCGCACCCACCATAAAAGATAACGCGCGCCTATCGTCATCCATCACGCCGATCCGCGCGTAATCAACTGGCCCGAAAGCGTAATCCGCTGCGCGGGCAGACCCGGCTCGCGGATAAGCCGCACAACCAACCCCGCCGCCTGGCGCCCGGTCTCTTCGCTGGCGGAAGAGACATAGGTAAACGAGGGCGACGTCAGGTTCACGTGCATCATGTCCTCAAAGCCGATCAGCGACACCTGCTGCGTCAGGAATACATCTTTCCCCACGGTACGGCCGACCTGATGAATCGCCTCCAGGCAGCCGATAATCGCGTGCGGCGAATGGCACAGCAGGGCGGTGATTTTATTGTTCGCCTCAAGGAGCTGTCGCACCGTCTGGCTCACCGCGAGTGTCTCTTCAGCGCAGGCGGGCGCGAACTCATCACGCCACGGCAAACCATATTGCGACAGCGCCGCGCGGTAGCCGAAAAGCCGCTCCTCACGGATAAGACACCCCGCCGTACCGCCGATATAGGCGATATTACGGTGGCCGCGCTCAATCAGATAACGCGTGGCGAGCCCGCCTGCCTGGCGGTTATCGCGCACCACGCTGTTGAGTTTCTCTTCCACCGGCGACTGCGACACCACCACCAGCGGGAGCGTACTTTGCACGACTGGCGCAGGCAGCGCGCGCTGGGTGGAATCGGCGGTCAGATAAACGACGCCCGCCACGCCCTGGCGGGTAAACGAGACGAAACAGCTCTCCAGACGGCCCGTTTCGCGCCCTGGCTGGGTGAGGAACACCATAAAGCCCTGCGACTCCAGCGCCTGCACCAGGCTTGCCGTCACGCGGGTCGAAAAGGGATCGTTCAGATCCTCAACAACCAGGCCAATCAGGTTCGACGTTTTACCGCGCAGGTTAGCGGCCGCGACGTTATGCACGTAGCCGAGCGCTTCAATGGCGGCATGCACTTTGTCGATGGTCGCGGCAGAGATTTTTCCCTTCTCGCGCAGCACCAGCGAGACCGTCGAAACCGAGACGCCCGCCTGGCGCGCCACATCGATAATGCTGACCTTTTTCATCTGCCCTGAATTATCCTTTTATCGCTGATGTCGCGGGCCTGGCGCAGGCCCGCGCAGGCGGCGTTATTTCCCCGTCATGCCTGACAGGCTCTGCGCAATAAACTGCGCGCGCGCCCCGAAAATCACCTGAATGCCGTTATCGCCCACAAACACCACGCCGCGCGCGCCAAGCCCGTTCAGCCCGTCTTTATCAACGAGCTCCGGACGCGCCACTTCCAGACGCAGGCGCGTAATGCAGGCGCCGACGCTGGTGATGTTCTCTTTACCGCCCAGCAGGCCCACAATATTGCCCGCCAGCTCTGCATCGGTTTTATCATCCACGCTGGCGGTGACATCCACGCGGCCCGGCGTTTTCACGTCAAAACGGCGGATCACAAAGCGGAAGGTGAAGTAATAAATCATCGCCATCGGAATGCCGACGATAACCGCGTTCAGGTAGTGCGTCTGATAGCCGTTAAAAGAGGGCAGAATGCCGAACGAAATATAGTCGATAAGCCCGGCGGAGAACGATTTGGCGATATGCGCGTCCAGCAAATACATGCACATATACGCAAGCCCCGCCATGATGGCGTTAAATACATACAACACCGGCGCGACAAAAATAAAGGTAAATTCAACCGGCTCCGTGATCCCTGTCAGAAAACAGGTCAGCGCGGCGGAGAAAAGAATACCGGAAGCGATTTTCTTATTCTTCGTGCTGGCTTCATGATACATAGCCAGACACGCTGCCGGCAGCGCGAACAGCATTAGCGGGAATTCGCCCTGCATAAATTTACCGGCGTTCTGGTAGGTATTGCTGCTGAAGCTTTTCACGCCTTCTTCCAGCATTTTGAACCAGATGGTCTGGTCGCCGTGGATAACCTGCCCGGTCTGGGTCGTGTAATCGCCAAACGAATACCAGAACGACGGATACCAGATATGGTGCAGCCCCAGCGGGATCAGCGCGCGCTCCACGAGCCCGAAGATAAAGGTTGAGGCCGCCTGGTTATCGCCGTTGACGATAACCGACAGCGCGTCGATCCCCGCCTGAATGTGCTGCCACACATACGGCAGCGCCAGCCCCAGCAGGAACGAGAGAAACGCCGCGGCAATCGCCACAAACCGTTTGCCGGAGAAGAACCCCAGGAATTCCGGCAGTTGCAGCGTGTGGAAACGGTTATAACACCACGCGGCGAGAATGCCTGAAATCAGCCCGCCGAACACGCCCATCTGCAGCGTCGGAATGCCGACCACCATGGCGTATTTGCCGCCGCTCGCCGCCATTTCCGGCGTGATGCCAAGCTGCGTACTGATGGTGATGTTAATGATAAAGACCGAGACCGCCGCCGAGAGCGCCGCGATGCCGGATTCCGACGCCAGACCGACGGCGGAGCCGATGGCGAACAGCAGCGGCAGGTTATCGAAAATAACCCCGCCCGCGTTCATCATCAGCGGCAGATGGAATTTATCGCCGAAGGCCAGCAGCAGACCGGCGGCGGGCAGCAGCGAAATAGGCAGCATCAGCGCGCGGCCTATCATCGACAATTTTGAAAGCGATTTAACGAAACCTGTTATCAGACTCATACCGATCCCCCGATTGGAACAGCCGGGCTTTTTCGCCCTGTTTTATAGTAGGTAGAACGTTCTAGTAGAACGTTCTACCTATGCTGTGGGATCGCAGCCTTTTCGCGCAACATCTATTTAACGTTTCGCCAGAAGATTTGCTGATTCTTTGAAGTCGGTTGGAAAACGGGCCGGGCAGGCAGCACGCGCAAACAGGATAAGAGAGAGCGGAGAAGGGCAATAAGAAAAGGTTCTGAAGCGGAAAATAAACGCCCTCTGCGCAGAGAGGGCGTGGGCGTTACGCCGTGACCGTGACGCTCTGGCCGTCGAAGCTGACGGTCTGCCCGGCGACGATTTTGCAGCGCTTGCGGGTTTCCACCGCGCCGTCGACAGTCACCAGACCTTCAGAAATCACGATTTTCGCCTGCGCGCCGCTTTCGCTCCAGCCTTCCAGCTTCAGCAGATCGCACAGTTCGACGTGAGGGTGTTTACCTAAAGAAAATGTTGCCATGTTATGCCTCCTCGCCGTCATGGTATTCAACGCACGCCTGCAGCGTGTTCTGGATAAGCGTGGCGACCGTCATCGGACCAACGCCGCCCGGCACCGGGGTGATATAACCGGCGCGCGCTGCGGCATCTTCAAACACCACATCGCCGACCACTTTGCCATTTTCCAGACGGTTGATGCCGACATCAATCACGATGGCGCCTTCTTTGATCCACTCGCCCGGAATAAAGCCCGGCTTGCCGACCGCGACAATCAGCAGATCGGCATTTTCAACATGCTGACGCAGGTTTTTAGTGAAGCGGTGGGTCACGGTGGTGGTGCAACCCGCCAGCAGCAGCTCCATGCTCATCGGACGGCCGACGATATTGGACGCGCCGATCACCACGGCATTCAGGCCATAAGTGTCGATGTTGTAGCGCTCAAGCAGCGTGACGATGCCGCGCGGCGTACACGGGCGCAGACGCGGCGCGCGCTGGCACAGACGGCCAACGTTGTACGGATGGAAGCCGTCCACGTCTTTATCCGGCGCGATGCGCTCCAGCACTTTCACGTTATCGATACCGGCCGGCAGCGGCAGCTGAACCAGAATGCCGTCAATGGCGGCGTCCGCGTTCAGTTCATCAATCAGCCCCAGCAGTTCGGCTTCGCTGGTGGTTTCCGGCAGATCGTAAGAGCGGGACACAAAGCCAACTTCCTCACACGCCTTACGTTTGCTGCCGACATAAATCTGCGACGCCGGGTTCGCGCCGACGAGCACGACCGCAAGCCCTGGGGCGCGTTTTCCGGCCGCCACGCGCGCTTTCACTTTTTCGGCAACTTCAAGCCGCACCTGCTGCGCAATCGTTTTACCGTCAATAATCTTTGCTGCCATCAGAGAGAATATTCCGTCTGTAATCAAATGAAGTGGGGATGAGGATATTCTGTCAGAAGCGCGCCGTGCTGTCAGTTTTCGTTTGTGTCTTTCGCTCAATTGTCCAGCAGGCGGTTCGAAAGCCATTGACTCACCTGGTACTGACCGTATAATTCCAGGCGTTTCACACTGCTACCGGCAGATAAAACGTGAAACGCCTCTTCACGAGGCGCCCTTAGCTCAGCTGGATAGAGCAACGGCCTTCTAAGCCGTGGGTCGCAGGTTCGAGTCCTGCAGGGCGCGCCATTTCAATATCTTCCGCAGTCTGCCAAAGTCTTTAAAAGCCCAGTAATCGCGCCTTCTGCCTGATTTTTTACTCTTCTGCGGTGTACTACCGTCTATTGAAATCTAGCCATTTTTGGGGGCATTATTGGGGGCATATTCAGGTTCAATAAAAGCGATGCCCCCAAATGAAGCTTAATGCCCGTCAAATTGATACTGCAAAGCCTAAGGACAAGGCCTACAAGCTGGCCGATGGTGGGGCCATTTCAGTATCTTCCGCAGTCTGCCACTCACGATAAATAAGAAACATAAAAAGCATCAAACAGCTGACATCCCAAATGTGTTGAATTTACTTCAAGGCTGAGTGCTACGTCTTGGTTAGAACCGCGCCGTTTCAGTTCAAGCGCAGAAGAACATTCATGAAGAGGCAAGAAATTTTGCTGCTGATAAAGTTCCCAGACAGCAACTGAACTCATGTGTGCTTTAGGTGCAAAAATAGCGGTACGTACCACATGAAAAAGCCCACTCCAGGATGGGCTTAACCGTACAGATGGTGACCTGCGTCATGCCATTAATCAAGTATACCTGAGGGGCAGTAATTGCCTTCCCATCCTACTATTTTAGCGCCTGAATCCAGATCTCTCACCGATACGCTATCCCCGCCAAATTCTGAGCCAGTAACGACGATGTCGTAATCATGATTTGGCTGAGGAATGAATCTGGCGGAAGCAGCTCGTTCTGTATTTTGGTAGTAGCCCGCTTGAGTCCAGTAATGAATTACATTTATCAGTTGCCCCGGCTTGATAGTAAATTCATTTATGAAAATTCCCTTGTTGTTACTTGATTCTGGCATTCCGATTTTTTTATTTCCTGTCACAGGAAGACCGAGAATAGCCAGACCAGCCGTAACCCGGCGCTCTAAAACTTTTTTATAACAGCCACTCGGCTGTTTTTCGTAAAATTGCAGGGCCGTATTGCCATCAGATGCGGCACGAATCCTGGCTGCATCTGAACCTTTATAGTCTTCCAGCGAAGGTCTAAACCCCGCCGTACATCCACTTAACAACGTTACTATTATTCCCGTAATGACCAGTTTTCCATACATGCGCATCTCCTTACGTTTCTGTCGCTCCTTTTTTTATCGGCCTATAGGGATTAAATCTTTAACGTGTATTAAGCCAGCCATCCGGGGATAATCTGTCTTTGGTCTACCTGCCTGACTCCTGAACAATGTCCGCTTCTGGCACAGGGCGGACGATATTGAGACTCTACCGCTCCCCGCGCTGTCTGGAAGGAGGACTATCCTTCAAATGTTACGTATTTTGCTCTCAAGCCCGGTGTGGTGAGCTCTTATCACTGGGCGACGCGGTGGGAAAGTTGTGTCGTATTTTTGACGTAACGGCACGGCACACGATGCTTCGAAACGACGCCGGGAGCGACGTGCATCTAAGCCCTTCTTTACCCGTTAGCTGCTTATTTTCACTGTGGTATATCAGGATTGAAAATCGCGCTCTGTTCAGTGGCCGGGCGCATTGACATTTATAGCGCTGTAAGAATGACGGTTTCTATTTTCTCAGGGGTCGTAAACGGGGCAAAACGCCTGAGTGGTTTGCCGTCGCGTCCTATCAAAAACTTAGTGAAGTTCCATTTGATTCGCCCACCTAACACGCCGGGTAATTCGTCTTTCAGGTAACGAAACACCGGGTGCGTAGCGGCGCCGTTGACCTCCACTTTCTCGAACATGGGGAAGCTTACACCGTAGTTGATGTGACAGGTCTGCGCGATTTCATCGGCACCGCCGGGTTCCTGATGACCGAACTGGTTGCAGGGGAAACCAAGCACAACCAGACCCCGGGCGGCGTACTGCTTATACAGCGCTTCAAGGCCCGCGTATTGTGGCGTAAAGCCGCAATGGCTGGCGGTATTAACCACCAGAATCAGCTTGCCAGCGTAGTCGGCCATAGAGATGAGCTCGCCGCGCAGGCTGGTGGCAGTCAGTTGATGAAAGGGGGTCATGACGGGCTCCTCAATGTAGAATCAGAGTGATGTCGACAATGCCACGTAACGCATTGCAGCAGGGGCATACAGCGTGTGTCTGGCGAGATAATAGCGCATCCTTCGTTAGCCGGGATACGCGCGCCGGTTTTTCTGCCACCGGCGCGCGGTACCTCAGCGAATGCCGTTTACGCCGTCATACCGCCATCAATAACCAGTTCTGTGCCGCTGACGTAAGCGCTTTCGTCCGACGCAAGAAACAGCGCTGCCGCCGCCACTTCGTCGGGGTGGCCTAAGCGCCCGGCCGGGATGCGCGCGTTCATCATTTGCCTGAATTCGTCGCTCACTTTATCAAACATTGGCGTATCCGTGGGGCCGGGGCTCAGGGTGTTGACCCTGATGCCGCGCGGCGCCAGCTCCGCATTCCACGAGCGGGCATACGAGCGAACCGCGGCTTTGGTGGCAGAATAGGTGCCGTAACCGGCATTGGCCATGGAGCCTGCGATCGAGCCAAGCAGCACGATCGCGCCCCCATCGCTCATATGCCGGACCGCGCGCTGCGCCGTTAACACCATGGCGCGCACGTTGAGGCCGAAGGCGCGGTCGAGATGCTCCTCCGTGGTCTCTTCCAGGCTCGCCGGCTCGGACAAGCCAGACGAGTAAACCAGAATGTCGAGGCGCCCGGCTTTTGCCTGAAGCGTGCCAAAGAGGCGGGCGATGTCGTCGGTTTGAGTGAGATCGCACGGTATCGCGTCGATCCGACCGCCAATAGCGGCAACGGCGTCGGCGAGCTGCGCGTCGCGTCGGGCGGTGATGAACACATGGGCGCCTTCCTGCACAAAACGGCGCGCGATCGCAAGCCCAATACCGCTATTGCCGCCTGTTACCAGGACGGTCTTTCCTTCAAGTTTCAACATGGCTACTCCGGACAGGGGGTGGAAGCCAGATGATACATTTTGTATATTTAGGGTCAATTACGCACCTGATGTACATCAGATATAGAGAAGGTAACCACATGTCGACGGATATCGCTGCCCAACTGGCCGAAATCAACAGCACCCGCCCTGTTCTGGAGCAGGTAGCCAACAAATGGTCGGTGCTGATCCTGACCGTACTGTGCACCCAGCCCGCGCGCTTTAACGCCATTAAGCGCAGGCTGGATCCGATCACGCATAAAGCCCTGACGGAGGCGCTGCGACGGCTTGAACGCAACGGCCTGGTCAACCGCCGCGTGATCGCCTCGTCACCCGTGGCCGTTGAGTATTCGATTACGCCGCTCGGGCGGACGTTGCAGGAGCCTTTTGTGGCGCTGGTGAGCTGGGCCAGGCAACATGGCGCGGCTATTGAGCAGGCGCAGGTGGCTTACGACGACAGGCTCGCCGCCGATGAGGTCGTCTGAAGGAATAAACACCGGAAAATCATCACACTCAGGCTTGCCAGTGCTGGTCGATGACGTCCCGGATAACGGGGTGTTTTTCAACCTCCACCAGCGACGAACAGAAACTGGCCCGCGAGTGGCTCAGTCGCTCACGCGCCCGGCTCCACCGGGTGACGACACAGGCCAGCATTTCAAGCCCGCCGGGGCTTTGCGCCCGCCAGGCCTGTGAGCCATAAAACACGTCGCTGAATATCTCCCATTGCTGATAGAGCTTTTGCAGGGCGCCTTTTGCCAGCAACTTATTTTGATCCTCTGAGCCGTCAGGTAGCCATCGTTCGGGGTAATCAATCATTCCCACAGCGGCATAACAGTTAGCGCTGATATAAACCAGCCCGCGTAATTGCTGAGCACGCACCAGAGCCTCCGAAGACAACAGGCCCGAATCAGGATATTCCATGCCGAGATGAATAATGATGGCTGCGCTTTCCGTCATTACTGAACCATCAGGAAGCACTAAGGTGGGGATTTGCACTAACGGATTGAGCGCGCGTAAGGCGTCAATATCACTCTCTTTTTGCCACGAACTTGCCTCAAATACGCTGTATTTCGCGCCGCAGGCCTTAAGCGCCATCTCAATGGCGGCAGAGCCTGAACGCGCGGTACCGTAAAGTTTATACATGGTTATTTTTCCCGTGACTGATATAACCTGATAGTAGCAGAGCGTTCTGGCGCGCATTGAAAAGGGCCTCGGTCACGGATATGCAAAACCTTCCCCGCAATTTTGATGGCTGAAAAATGATGGATATCACCCCTTTTTATACCCGCATTGAAGGCGTTTTTTATCGGGCAATCGATCCGGCGTACCGGCACTTTGCGTTATCGGGCTCCAGGGCGGCGGGGCGATATTCACGAGGCGATCAACCCACGCTGTATTTGAGTTCTTCACCGCAAGGTGTTGAGGCGGCCATGCAAGCGCATCGCGATAACAGAGCCAGCCTGGAAATCATCAACGTCAGCGTCGTGGCTGAAAAAATTTTTGATCTGCGCAATACCGATGCCGTTCTGGCGGCGGGCATTGACATAAAGGACGCGATTGCGCCGTGGCAGGAGATCGTGAAAGCGGGCGGCATTCCGCCGTCATGGGAGGTGCGCGCGCGTCTGGAATCGCTGGGCATGAACGGGGTGATTGATCCCTCACGCAAAGCGCCGGGGCTCTGGCATCTGGTGCTTTTCTCGTGGAATGAGAACAGCCACACTCAGGTGCGCATTATTGACTGAGGCCTTACAGCCCCATCCACAGCGCAATCAACGCCAGCAGCGCAGGCAGCGCCTGAACATACAGTATTTTCCTGCTGGCGGTAATGGCGCCAAAGATCCCGGCGATCAGCACGCAAATCAGAAAGAAAAATTTGAACGGCAAACCACTTTCGCCCAGCCACAGCCCCCAGAATAACCCCGCCGCTAAAAACCCGTTATACAGCCCCTGATTGGCGGCCAGCACCCGGCTGTCGCGCGCGAAATCAACGCTCAGATTAAACGCCTTGCGGCCTGTTTTCGTATTCCATAAAAACATTTCGAGTACGACGATATAGACGTGAATAACGGCGACAAGCGCAATAAGAACGGTGGCTACCATAAGCAACTCTCATCAGGAAGAATGCAATAAAAACAGTATACGCGCGGCCGGCCCGTACGGATGCGATCAGGCCGTCGCCGATACCCGCTCGCCCGCACGCCACCAGACGATGAGCGCGCCCAACGCCACGACGCCGAGCGCGGCAAACGCCATGCGCCATGACGAGTGTGCGACGATAGTGCCCGCCAGCGCCGGGCTGAACGCCGCGCCCGCACCCTGCATCAGCATGATGACGCTCTGTCCGGCATTGACATGCCCGGAGCCGCGCAGCGCGTTGACGATATAGCCTGGCACCGCGACGCCTAAAATCCCGGCGGCGACGCCGTCGAGGATTTGCACCGGGATCACGGACAGCGGCCCCGCAAAGCTTGCCGCCAGCGCGGCGCGGACTGGCAGCACGATCAGCGCAATCATAATCAGCTGGCGGTAGCCATAACGCTGCGCCTGCGTGGAGGTATAGAGCGCGACCGGGATCATGACGCACTGGGAAATCACCACCGTCGCCGCGGCGTAAAGACTCGGGCTCCACAGGCTGCTGCCGGTGGACGCCACGCGCATGCTCAGCATCGGCAGCAGCGCGGCGTTGCCGAGGTGAAACAGCAACAGCGTTAGCCCGGTGGTGATAAGCACCGGGTTACGCATCAGCACGGAAAGTTGCGGTACGGTACGCGCCGGGTCGCCTTTTTCAATGCCCCTCGCCACATCGTGATCGATATCCTGCTCGCGGATCGCCAGTACGCAAAGCGCGGTGAAAAACGCCATGCCGGTCATCAGGATAAACACCGCGCCGATGCCCCACAGCCACATCGCGCAGCCCGCCAGCACTGCCGCCACCATGTTGCCGCCGTGGTTAAACGCTTCGTTGCGGCCCATCTGGCGGGTGAAGCTGCGCTGGCCGGTCAGCCCCAGCGTGATGCCTGCGACGAGCGGCCCAATCAGCGCGGCGGCAAGCCCGGAGACGATTTGTGACATCATAGCGACGCCGTAATGCGTGCTGTGCCAGAGCATCAGCGTCGCGAGCGTCACCAGCGCGCAGCAGACGAGCAGCAGCAGGCGCTTTTTACGGGTGGCGTCGATGATA
The DNA here is from genome assembly GCF_963888145.1 of Cronobacter sp. EKM101R. Classification (NCBI taxonomy): domain Bacteria; kingdom Pseudomonadati; phylum Pseudomonadota; class Gammaproteobacteria; order Enterobacterales; family Enterobacteriaceae; genus Cronobacter; species Cronobacter sp. EKM101R. The sequence continues at coordinate 322,118 of NZ_CAWPHW010000023.1, forward strand.
ATCCCGGCAGGCACCGTCGCCAGCAGCGCGGCGATCCCGCCCGCCGTCATCACGAAGCCGATATCATCCGGCCGCCAGTGCCGCTCCGTCAGAAAGATGCCCAGAAAAGGCCCCAGTCCATCGCGCACATCCGCCAGAAAAAAGCTCATCAGGCAGAGTGCCTGTAGCGATCGCAACATGATGTTAATTCTCCCTGCCTGCCGTCGAGACTCGTCATTGCGTTATCGTGTTGTTATCACAGAAGTATGAAGCTAATACAAAAAGCCACACAACGTTAACGTAACGAAATGAAACGGTTAAGGCGGCGCGGCACTATCAGGGCGATTGACACCGCCGCTGATAGTTTAGTATTTTCTTAATTAAGGAAAATCTAAACTGTTAAGCCATGACCGATCTGAACGCGTTACACACGCAGGCCAACAAGGCCGCTGCGCTTCTTAAGACGCTGAGCCACCCGCAGCGGTTGCTGATTTTGTGCGTGTTAATTGAAAACCCCGGCACAGAAGCCGGAGAGCTGTGCAGAATGAGCGGCCTTAGCGCCCCGGCGACGTCCCAGCATCTGGCGCGGATGAAAGCGGAAGGGCTGATAGAAGGCATTCGCGAGGCGCGGTTCATCCGCTACCACATCAGGAACGAGGCGGTCGTGGCCGTCGTGCATACCCTCAAAACGCTTTATTGTCCGGGAGAATAAGATGTCATCGATATTTATCACGCCTGCGGAAGTGCACGCGCTTTCCGGGCGCAGGATCATGCTGATTGATATCCGGGGGCAGGAGGAATGGCGGCGGGAACATCTCTCCGGCGCACGTTCTTTGCCGCTGGAGACGGTTCAGCCCGGCAGCCTGGATAAAGACGCCCTGGCGCAAACCGACATGGTCATCTTTCACTGTCAGAGCGGGATGCGCACGGAGAACGCCCGGCAGCAACTGATAGCGGCAGCGCATCCGGCAGACGTGCGGATTATGCAGGGAGGCCTGAATGCGTGGAAAGCCGCAGGGTTACCGGTCATTACCGACATCCGCCAGCCCTTACCGCTGATGCGCCAGGTACAGATCGTCGCTGGCGCGCTGGCGCTCTGCGGCACGCTCGCGGGCGCGACGGTGACGCCTGCGTTTTATATTATTCCGGCGTTCGTCGGTGCCGGGCTGATGTTCGCTGGCATCACAGGCTGGTGCGGGATGGCGAAACTGCTGGCCGTTATGCCCTGGAATAAACCGGTGATGTAGAGCAGTAATAGCTGAGACGGAGCAATCGATGACCCTCTGTAGCTGGCCGGAAACGTGGGCGCAGAAGAAAAATGAGGCTGATACGCCTCATTTTTATTTTCCCGAAGACGTGATGTTATTCCGCCAGCGGTGAAACGTTCGGATTAAAGCTATTAATGATCTGTACGTAGTGCCTGCGCTGATAATCCGTAAAATCTGCCTCCGCGTGGAGCGTAAAAATAATAATCTCCCGGCTCAGGGGATTGGTGGCGGCGTGAAAAGGTAACTGAACCAGCGTTTGCACCTGACGGATGGTTTTACCTTCCTGCAAATAGCGGTTAGCGATTTGCACCACCGGCAACCGCGACGGGCCGGTTTCATGGCGCAGCAGTTTTCCTTCGAGCTGAAAGCCGGGGAGCGTAGTGCGCAGAATCTCCATCTGCGACTCGCAAAAGGCCTCCGGCGTCTGTTCTTCATCAAGCGTGGCGCGATTAATTATCAGGTTATATTCCTGATTATCCGGATCGCGAAACATCAGAATATTGACGCTTCTGTCGAGCACCGGCGCGGTGGTCAAAAAGTGTCCCTCATAAAGTGAATAGCGCAGCACTTTATTACTCATTGTCGAATTTCCTTATTTTCATGGCGTCGACGGGCAGAGCGATCGCTTCAACCCGCCGGTTAAGCTCTCTGCCCATTTCACTGTCATTACTGGCGACAGGATCGCTGGCGCCGGAACCGTAAACCTCAAACTGTGTGGCGGAACGTCTCGTCGTTTTCACCAGCCATTCCCGCACGGCGATAGCCCGGCTGACGGAAAGCTGGCGGTTGACCTCAGGGGTGCCGGTGTTATCCGAGTGCCCGATTATCAGGAAACGCCTGCCGGGATGTTGATTTACCAGCATTAACAGGGGCTGAAGCGCTGCTGGGGCGTGCGGGCGCAGGCGGGCGCTGCCCGATGAAAAGAGCGAGACCGGGGCTTTTGAACTAAAGAAAGGGACATTCCTGTCGCGGTCAATCACGGCCTGCGCTTCCTGTTGCAGGCGCGAGCACGGCGATAAGCCCCAGTCCGCCAGCCGCGGTGAAGCGGCGCACTGCAAAAGCCGCTGGTGCTGTGCGACAAGGGCGTCGAGTGCCTTGTGTCGCGTGTGGAGCTGCCAGGGCGCGATAGCGCCGATGCGCTCAATGAGTGACGACGTATGCCGGATCTGTTCGCGCGCCTGGTGAAACGCATTCAGCAGCGAGGCGGCGATCAAAATAAAAACGGCGATAGCGCTCAGTAAAATGCCTGCGGCGCGCCGGTTTTTCGCCGTGAGGTGCCGGAATGAAGCCGCTTGCAATGCTGGCGGGAGCGGCGGCGCCAGCAGCGCTGAGGAGAGGGGAGGAAAGACGCCATACTGGTTTTCAAGAAAGTGCGCCCATGCGCCGTGGCGAGTAAAACCCTGACCATCATCCGCGACCACGATGCCGCTCAGGCGCAGCACGGGATTATCCGTAAACGACAGCAGCGTCGCTTTCAGCGGGGTGGTCTGTATCCAGTTCAGCAAATGTTTACCCATGATGCTTCGCTGGCGCATCGCGGTATCGTTCGTCGCCTTCATGGCGTTGAACGCCTCTTCAAGCGTCTCAAAGGGCAGTGGCGTTTGCGTTTCCTGCCAGGGAGACAGGCTCTGCAAGCCGGTCCAGTGGACGGTATCGGTGTTACTCAGCCGGACATAAAAAGCCACACAACAGGGTAAAGGATACGGCCAGCGTTGGATGGCGATTGATCGTTGCCACTCATCCAGTTGCGCTGCGAGTAACGCTGCATCCTCATAGCCATCCGGCAGCAACGGCAGCCATAACCGACTATCGGCGTTCGGATGCTGAAGGCGCACCGCTTTAAGACGGTCATGTAGCGCTTGCGGCGTGGCGGCAAGTAACCAGAGCGTTGACTGCTCTGTGCGTATATCCGTCGCGCAACCTGTGCGGGTAAACCAGCGTGCGGCGAACGGGCCGACAATAAAGATAATCAGGGGGCGGCTGGCGGTTGCGGGAGGCGTGCTGTCTGGCGAACGGGCAAATGCACTCTGCAGGCTGAGAAAGCCAAAGCCCGCCAGCAGTGCGACAATAGCGCAGAGATTATTAAGCGTCGCAGGGGAGGCAGGCAGCAGTGTGGCGCTAAACGCCACCAGTACCGTGACGCCCATAAGCTGGCGAACCCGCCTGAGATTCCGTGACTGCATTTAATATGGCTCGCTTAGCGCCTGGGCGCACCACCACCACAGGCCCGAGAGCGCGGCCACTAACACGATGCCAAACGCAAAAAGCGCTCCGCTACGGTCGATTTTTCTGGCGTGGAGGCATGAAGCCGGAGGGGCGCCGATGCTTTCAGCGACGGGATTTGATATCGCAACACTGTGCTGAAGGCGCAACGCCTGAAGCGCGCGATCCACCGGGAAAAGCGGCGCCAGTAAAAACAGAAGCTGTAGGGCGTATGCGCTAAAATGAAAATCTGTCAGCCGGAGCAAGATGTCCAGCGCCTCTGCGATGGCGAAAGGCTCATCTTCATAACCGTAATAGTGGTGAGCCAGCGCATAGCCCTCCCAGCTCAATGCGTGTCGGGCAAGTGCCGTGCGGGCGCGCGCATCAACAGCGATGCACATCATTTTACAAAGCCTGTCGACTTCCTCTTCCGGCGCGCCGGCGGCAATCAGCGACCGACAGAGCTCATCCAGCGCCGTGGTCAGCCTGAGTTTTAATCCTGAAAACGAAGGAATAATGCCATCCATCGCCATGAGAATTTCAGTCGTGACGATTTTTTCAAACAGCGCGTCGCACGTTACCATGGTTTTTCTGACACCTCGCCCCAGCCCGTATTATCGGTATAAGGAGATAAGCGCACGGATGCCGGCGCTACCGCGTTCTGGCTCGTAAACTCAACCACTATTTCCAGTTGTTCTTCAACGACGACGAGTTTTTTCGTGAGCGCCTCGGGCGTCAGATCCTGTCGGTACAGCAGGACATTCTTTTCATCGTAAATACCGAGATGCCACCAGCTCACGTCAGGACGTTGATAAGCCAGTTCCGCACGGGAAAATTTCACGACTTTGCGATAGGGATAAATAAAGGCGATATCTTCCTGCGGCGGCTCTGATATTTCCGTTGAGAAAAAGCTGACTTTATTTTCACCGAGCACCGCCGGATGAACCGAACGCTGGCGGAAATTGACGCCGAGCGCCTGCTCGAAGCTTTGAAAATCGCGCGCGTTGCCGAGCCCATATTTTCCCATTTCACAAGATGGGTGTTCCAGACCAAGCAACGTTCGTACACGTTGTTTAGCGATACGATCGCGCTCCCACCACGCAAGCGCGACACTACCCGTCGCTTTCGCCTGATTGCTGTGATCCCCCCAGACTTTCGGGTGCTGTCGACGTCCATAAAAATGCCAGAGCATAATCTTATCAGGGCAGTAAATATCGTAGCCGCTGGTCCAGGCGCGCGCCGCCATGGCTATTTCTTCCCCCGCGAAAAAGATAAGCGGATCGTTTGGCACCTCTTTCACAAAGCTGCCGTCCGCAAAAATAAACCCGCCTGCCAGATAGCCGCAACGCAGGGGAAAGGACGGCGTTACCGGCCGGGAAGACAGCATAACAATGCCATGTGCAGTAAATTCCCGGAAAATCAGCCGACTGATATAACGTTTTTTGTCTTCATTATTTTCAGGGTCATAAGGCGGCGGGTAGGTAGACAACACAGGTTTAGGGCTACAGGCACGCAGTTGTTCAACCGTGTTAATCATCTCCTCATCCCAGTTTTCAGTGAAACGGCAGTGGGAATCGACCTGGAGAAAATAGTCTTCGTCATCAAACCGGGCTTCGGCCATATGGCGCGCCCAGCAGGCCCCCTGACTGGCATAATAATGCAGGCTGATAATCTGAATGACCACGCCTGCGAAACTGAGCTTATATAAAGCGCCACCCTCATAGCTTTCCACAAACGCTACGGTAAAACCGTGGTTAAGAAAATACTTAATATCGTTATCGTCCTGCCAGCATACCGTGATATGCAGTCGGGCAGGGTTAATCGCCATCTCCAGCATATTTTTAAGCGTGGGAATAAGCTCAGGATCCCGATAGCTGGCGATACTGATAAATATCGTCGACGTCTTATTTTTGTTCATTATTCAGGCCGTTATTTTATTTGCAGGATAACTTCGGCCTCTGCGGTGAAATCGCCGTTTGCAGGGTGAAGAACCCCTGCGGTCGGCTTAAGGTGCGCTTTCCAGTGAAACGTCGCCGGGGTATTTGCCACAACATTAGCCAACAGTTCGCTGGTACTGCCATCTAATAACATCGTCTTTCCCTGACTGTCTTTGATTTCAATACCAAGCCGGTCGCTATTACCTGCACTATCTTTTACTTTAATATACTGTTTATCTGACGAGGGCGTATTACTGGTAATGGCTGCGATGGCGGAATAGTTACCGTAATCAGACTGGCAGGTAATATCAAAAGAAAGATCCTTTTCTATGCCGTCCGCGGTGAGGTCGGCTGAGGTAACAAGACCGAAATCCACGACTTTATTGTTGTTGAAAGCACAGGCTGGCGTACTGATCACCATTATCTGCCCGATATTCAGTTTTTGCGCGTAGCTACTGATATTATTCATTTCAACCCAGTTATAAGCGATATCGCCGGGGGGTAAAAGAATGTCGCCGTTCGGATCCTTTAGTGACACCCGTGGTTGCGTTTTATAAAGCTCAATGCGGAAATAGGAGCCTGTGGAATAAATGAACCGCCCCAGCGGAGTTTGAAAGCTCATCTTATTTTCAGAGGGGAAATCACCGAAAGCGGAACCGTTGTTCCAGCGCAGTTTTATCCCAATACCGGGTACGGACGTTGGGTAAATTTTTGTACTGGTATCTTGCGGACCAAGATTATAGGGGCTTTTGCCAAATGGCGTGCCATTCAGACAATTAATATAAGAAATCTGAGTGCTTTGCAAAGAGGAGTCATAGCTAAATATGGGTACAGAGGTACTGGTTTGTGCATCAGCATCGATTCGTATGGTCTGTGAGGGAATGGATAATGTGGTGGGACCAACGCCATCACTCAGGTCGACCTGACAAGCCTCTGCGTTGAAAGCAGTAAAAGCAAACAGCGCAACAATGAAAAGCGATTTTTTCATCTTTTTATTCCTTTTCAGCATCCAGTCGAGAAATTAATTCTGCGGGGATAAACTTCAATAATTCATTAAAGCTCATACCGATAGTCTGTTCGGTAAAAGCGAGCAGAGGGATAACAGGGCTGCTTGGTTCAGAATTAAGAAACCAGGCGCGGATTTCTTTAATTCTGGAGAGCGCCTCTGCCCGGGTGCGAATATTTTGCTCTTTCCCGGACGCTATTGCCGGTGCCGGTTCCTCTCCGGATATTGTCAAAGAGGGCAGAGCATCATTTTCTGGAATAGCCGGCATTAGCACTTCAGGTTGTGGCATTGAGAGTGATGGCTGCCCACTATGCGAGGAAAACAGCATAAGCAATTGGCTCAGTTGTGGAAAGTCAGGCAAATCAGTACCTGCAAAGCCGGGTAATATGCTTTTTATCCGATCGAGCCACGCTTGTGCTGCCTGCAAGGAGTTAATGACAGGATCGTTATGCGTTTTCCATTCATGGCGTAATGTGGAAAGCATAATTTCAGGTAACGCATCACTTTCACGCGGCACGGCATGGGATTTTTCAAATATCTTAAGCGTAATTTGCGTACCGGCCGCTTTAGGCAATATCTGGTTACGCAGGTCGCCAATAAGACCGTGAGTATCTTCCAGCTCGTTCAGGGCGTTAATCCGCATTAAAGGATCAAACTCGCCTTCGTCATAGAGTTGAGGATGAATATCGTCGGGCCACCGTTTAATTAAAGAAAACAGGGCGGTGAGTCCTTCTTCAAGCGCGGGCAGGCCAATCTGTCTCAGACGACAACGTATAAGGATAATCATTAACCTGAGATCTTTGCTGCGCTGAAAAAGGGCATGGCAATCCCGTTCGGCCTCCGCCCAGTTCACTGGTTCTGCCGCCTCGGTGAAATGACCATATTCCGCGTCAAGTCTGGGCTGCAGACGTGACAGCAGCAAAATGAAGTCGGGATCATATTCAAGGTTCACACCGCAGGAAAGCGAGCCAGGCAGAGGCCGCATAAGCGGCTGATAATATTCAGGCACCTGCAGGGTATTTATATCCATAATAATGTTTATCCTTTACGGTACGATATATTGCCATTGAAAACCGTTGCCACTCAGCCGTTTAGCTTAAACTCGGGCTCGAAACACATGCCGTAGAGCGGTTTAAGTGACGCTTCTCTGGCAAGCCAGCTGGCATAACCCAACTGATGTGCGCCATCCAACGAGGTACAAGGCACTTCCTGTGCCTTGAGAAGCAACTGCACCTCCCAGGCATATTCAAAACCGATGAAGTTGCGTACCCATTCTTTCAGGACAGGGAGATCCTGCCCCCATGGACTAAAACGCAGGTATTGCTCAAGAGTAAGCGGCCCGATAATGAGCTGAAATTTATGCTGACGATCCAGTACGGTTTCGCCCAGAATCGCGCTTTTACCGAGCAATATCGCGGTGTCGCCGTTGCCAAGATGCGTCTGATCGGGGCGGTCTAACTGGATCCAGTGACCGACAAATTCTTTTATCTGGACAGGCACCTGGAAGTAATCCTGCAGGGCGCCAAGCAATCCTTCGGGGTTGCGGGGCTCACGGACAAGATGGGCGCACGAGGTCAGGCGAGCATGGGCAGGAAGAGAGGAATGGGCAATTTCCTGAAGATCCAGACCAGCAAGACTGCCGACATAAAAGGCAAATTTTTCATCATCCGTTCTGTCAAGCGTCGCGGTATCCTGCGCAATGAACCAGGCGCGATAAAAATGTGAGAGCGCCCGGTGATGAAACAGATCGACAAAATCCGCCAGCGCATAATCGTGATTCTCCATCCGGCTATACGTCAGCTCGGTAAAATGGAGCGGCATTGCGCCTTGTGCGCCCCACACGCCCGGACAGAAAATGTGCAGATTGACTTTGCCGTCACGCCAGTTCAGTTGTGCGATTTCGCGTGGCGCGAATGCCATATGCGCGCGTTGTCCAATTCTGAAGCTTTCCTGTGAAGGCAATGCGGCGTGCCCGACAGGCGGCTGATCGGGCGTTTTTGCCGCAATAGCGCGCAGCGTGCTGATGAAGCCTGATTTCCAGGGAGTATCACTTTGACACCAGGCATTCAGATCCGTGGGCAGAGGCGCTTTCGCTGTGAGTACAGATGCCATTACAGGATCCCCCGTCTTCCGGGACGCGCTTTCCAGCAGCTGATGCGTCCTCGCTGCATAGATACTAATTCCGTTTCGGTGAAAACATTAATCGCGGCGTGCCGGGCGACGTAATTTTCCATAATGAGCCCAAAGAGATACGGGCTAATACCGGAGAAGCCCCTTTCATCAACGGTAAGCGTGCAGCGGACGCCTCTGCCATAAATAAGCAGGCCGTTGTCTGGCAGGCGGCGAATAACCGGCTCGCTTTTACATCCCACCAGAGCATCTATATGAGTGTTGGCCTCACTGTCATATTGGCTGACAAACAAACGCAGCATCTTACGTAGCGCTTCTCCGCCTGGGCTGTGATCCATGTCCGCCAGAGGCTGGTAATTGAAACTGAGTTGGCGAATCAGCCGCCAGGCTGATTCATCCTCGGCAAAAGGCGGTTGGGGTACGGAGGGGGTACACACAAATCTTGCGCCCTCAACGGGGGCGGCGTCCGTCATGGTGAGTTCAAAATTTCCCGTACGGGCAAGCAGCGCGGGAAGATCGCGGTTAGTGACCAGCGCATCGACAGATAAGTAGCGGATGGCGTCACCATAGGGCGCTTCGTGCTGGTCGACAAGCGAGATGAAAACTTCAGTTCCCCGGTATGACGTTCGCGTTTCGTAATGGCGGACGCTCTTTTCCTGCGTTCTGGGGCGTCTGGTGTATGAAAAGTAGCGCCCGGCATTGCCGTGGTGATAATGGCGAGTCTGAAACAGCGGATTGAATACTACTTCGTTACTGGTTTCTGCCTGCTGTCCGATAACGTTATTGATGGAAAAGACTTCGTAATCCAGCGGACGGCTGCGATCGGCGACGACATGAAATTCATTTAATGCTCTGTTAATTTCCACCTTGTCCATTTGTTTAGGAAACAGGTTAATCACAGGCGTACAAAACAGCAGAAACCGTGAAGCGGTAATATGGCCGACCAGCTCCTGGGGTGCGTTATCCAAGAGAATGATGATCTCCGCTTCATTACTTTCTATCTTTTTTAGCCCCTTGCTTAACTGGGTAAGCGTAAAAAAGTAAAAACGTTGTCGGCAGGCAAAGTACTCCTGGATAAGCGTATGACCATGAAAAATATTCCACTGAGCAGGTAGTAATCCCTGCTCAGGCGTCAGGCCCTCAAAAGCTAACGGCTCTTCTGTAACAAGCGTGTCTTCGATTCCCCCATGCGACTGGCCGCGAATCATCATCGCAACATTCGCGGTATGGATAAGCTCGAAGATATGTGAAACAACGCGTTCATCTCCGTCGATATAAATGGGAAGTTGCTCAAATCCGCTAAGTTGTGAAAAATGCAGGCCCTCATGAATTTTGAGCCTGATACGCAGCGCGCCTTTAAGCCTCTGCAGCGGCAAATTGAATTTTGCAGACGCCGGAATATCCGGTGGTAAAGAGGTCAGTCGGGCTTCCGCGATTTCCAGTGGCCAGAGCGTAACATTATGGCCGCTGCGAAATTCACAACGAGTTGCTTCGCCGGGAGCAATCGGGGTGTAGAACGCACTGTGGCGAGGCACGATATAGCCCTGCGTTAAGTCGCCTTCCTTTAAATCAGGTTTCAGTTGCACCACACCCATAGAGGGGATCGGGGATGTATAATTAGGATAAATAATGTCCAGCAAACGCTGCGTAAATAAAGGAAATTCCGCATCCAGTTTAATCTGCATACGCGCGGACATAAAACAGAATGCTTCAATCAAACGTTCTACATACGGGTCCGCTATTTCTATGCCATGCATCCCCAAACGTGCTGCTATTTTGGGATGGCGCGAGGCGAATTCTTGCGCCATTTCACGCATATAGGTGAGTTCTTTATTGTAATAATCAAGAAACTTATTATCCATGTTCTACCCTGATTAAACATAAGTCGTTAAAGGACTACTCCGGTATACCTCACCCTTTTATGCGCTTGCCCGCTACGTTTGAATGTAATGGAGCTTTAACGTCATTCGCGCCTTACAGACTAAACAGAGTTATAAAGCCAGACAGATAAATGGTGATGCTATCACGCTCGGCGCGATAACAGCGTAAGCTACTCAAACATTCATCAAATATATATTGAAGGTTCCATTTATAGATTAACTGGGAATTTCTGAGTCGCTTTTTTGGATATCATTCCTGATAAAAGTATGTCACGCCAGTAAAACTCGCTCAACGCATAACACAAAATCAAATAGCTTTGCTGATGTGTCCTTTTTAAATAAATCCAATATAAACAGTGTGTTATGTTTTATTGTTGACTGTTTTTAGGAATTTAACTTGGATTGATTTCTTAAATGGTTCCTGTAACAGGATTAGGTCTTTATCTCCGTTTGTTTTTTCTCTATTTTCTAAAAAAAGAAATGGCGCAATCTGGTAATCAGGCTGCAGTTCTTTCCGAAAACTATGTTAAGAGAAAACATCACGTGACTATCTCAAGGAAGAATCTTTTTTCAACGCTGGGCGAAACGCTTTTCAGGAGCATTGAAAGCGCAACGACCTTTTGCAAGTTACGTGGTAATCCTTATGTTGAACTAGTTCACTGGATTAATCAGCTTTGGCATCAGGAGGACAACGATTTAAAACACATCGCACATTACTTTAATGTTGATAGCGAAGGACTGGAGCGTGGGTTAAGTTATTCCATTGAACGTTTGCCTGGTGGCGCGACGGCGGTTTCTGATTTCTCTTATCTTATTGAACTCGCTATTGAACGAGCCTGGATATATACCAGCCTTGAGCGTTGTGAAAATAAAATACGCAGCGGCCATCTTTTAATGGCTCTTCTTACCACTGTAGAGCTGCGCCGCGCGTTACTGGCGGTGGCGGCTCCTCTTGATAAAGTGGTTCTTGAACAACTCAGTCATGATTTTGACTATATAACCCGTCATTCACCTGAGGCGCAGGAAAGAGAATCGAATGCTTTTCTCAGCAGCCAAAGCGCCGTGCCGGGTGAAGCCAGCGGGGCTATCAAGCTACAAGGCACCGGAAGTCTTGCGCAATATTCGACCGATCTGACTGCGCTTGCCAGGGAGGGGAAAATTGATCCTGTGCTGGGGCGCGATCGCGAAATCAGCACGGTTATCGATATCCTGTTACGCCGCCGTCAAAACAACCCCTTACTCACCGGCGATGCTGGCGTTGGTAAAACCGCCGTTGTCGAAGGACTGGCACGCGCTATTAGCAGCGGCGATGTTCCTCCGTCGCTCTGCGATGTGCGCTTATTAAGCTTAGATATTGTGGCGCTCTCTGCGGGTGCCAGTATGAAAGGGGAGTTTGAAGCTCGCCTTAAAGCTGTGCTGGAAGAGGCTGCTTCATCCGAACAGCCCGTTATTCTATTTGTTGATGAAATACATAACCTGGTTGGGGCCGGTAATAGCGCAGGTACTGGCGATGCGGCAAACCTGCTGAAGCCAGCGTTAGCCCGGGGGCAATTACGGACTATCGGAGCCACTACCTGGAGCGAATTTAAACGGCATATCGAAAAGGATCCGGCACTCACGCGTCGGTTCCAGGTTTTGCAGGTGGAAGAGCCGGATGAAAACAGCGCTACAGATATGTTGCGTGGGATGGTACCGGTGCTCGAATTGCATCATAACGTCTGGATTTTGGATGAAGCATTGCGCGCCGCCGTAAAACTTTCGCATCGTTTTATCCCTGCGCGACAGCTGCCGGATAAAGCCATTAGCCTGTTGGATACAGCCTGTGCAAGGGTAGCTGTTGGGCAGCATACGCCGCCACGCGTACTGCAGGATTTAAAATATCAAATTGAATCTGCAAACAGGCAGCTTTCGCTAGCTATCAAAGCCAGTACTTTCGGTAAGGAAGATCAAGCCTCTATCGATACATTAAAAAGCGTTATTGCGCTGAGGTCTAAAGAGGCTGATTTACTTGAGTCGCGTTGGATACAGGAAAAGACGAGTGTCAGTAAAATTATCGCTGCCCGGGCGACGTTGCAGCATCTTTACCAGAATGAAGAGATCGATCGCGCAGAGCGGGAGGCATTAAAGCAAGCGCTTTTAGAGACAGAGGCTGAGCGCAATGCGATTCGTCATGAGCAGGCGATGGTTCACACGGAAGTCAGTGCAGAAGTCGTTGCTGCGATTGTCAGCGAATGGACCGGCATCCCGATAGGCCAGATGCTGCAGGATGAAATGAATGTTGTTCGTGAACTTCCTGTGCGCCTTGCCGAACGCGTTACTGGCCAGCCTTTTGCTCTGAAACAAATCAGCGAACGCATTTTAATGGCACGGACAGGGTTAGCCGATCCTGTACGTCCTACAGGCGTCTTTATGCTCACCGGGCCATCCGGGACGGGGAAGACCGAGACCGCGTTGACCATTGCGGAAAATATGTATGGTGGTGAGCATAACCTTATCACCATCAATATGAGTGAATATCAGGAAGCGCATACCGTTTCAGCGTTAAAAGGATCGCCGCCTGGGTATGTGGGCTACGGTGAAGGAGGGATCCTTACGGAGGCTATTCGCCGTAAACCATACAGCGTTATTTTGCTGGATGAGATCGAAAAAGCGCATCCTGATGTTCATGAGCTTTTTTTCCAGGTATTTGATAAAGGGCGTATGGAAGATGGTGAAGGTCGACAAATCGATTTTCGCAATACCATCATATTATTAACCAGCAATGTCGGTAGTGAAAAGATTAGCCTGTTATGCCGTGATGAGAATACTGTGCCTGATGAGGAAGGCTTACTAACGCTGCTGAATAATGATTTATTAAAAGTGTTTCCTGCTGCTTTTCTCGGAAGGGTGACGGTAATCCCTTATCTGCCGCTAAAAAACGATGCGTTGATGTTTATCGTGAAGATGCAGCTTAAGCGAGTGGCTAATCGTCTGTATGAAAACCATAACGTAACGCTTCAATATAATGATGAGGCCATCAGATATATTGTTGAACAATGTCATGTGGCCGAAACCGGTGCGCGGATATTAATTCGTTACATCGAGCAAAAAATTATACCAAAGATAGGAGGGATTCTTATGGATAGCGCTCTTAAAGCAAGGCTTTTGGGCGTGACGATTAGAACAGGAACAGAGTGTCTCCTGATTGAGCCTTATATCAACGATGACATTGCTGAAATAAATTAAGAAATGCAGTAACCGGGAACCATACAAGGATGGTTCGTTTTCGAAAGTTGAATTGAACAAATGAAGGATTATTATGCGTAAAATAAATCTCGTATACTGTGCATTGGCGCTTGGCTTAATTTCAGGTTATGCGGAGGCCGTATCACAGGGGACAGTAACATTTAATGGGAAGCTGATCGCTGAAACCTGCGAAATCGACACAAACGATGTTGATAAAACTGTCACTCTACCTACCATTTCTACGCAGACGCTTGCCAAAGCGGGAGATGAAGCGGGTAGTACTACTTTTACTATTAAAGCGGTCAATTGCCCTGCTGCCATTACTAAAGTAGCGGCTCATTTTGAGGCCCTTGACTCAACCGGATTCAACCCTGTTACCGGCAATTTGACAAATGCCGCCGCAGCGGGAGCCGCAAAAAACGTTGAAGTACGGTTATATAACACTGACTCCAGCGTGATCTCCGTTGGTGAGACGGGCGCCGCGTTTGACGTACAGTCTGACCAGACGGCTGAGATGCGTTATATCGGCGGCTATTATGCCTCTGCGGCTACAGAAGCTGGCGACGTCACTGCCAAAGTTAATTACACGTTAAGTTATCCCTGACAAGTATGTATGGCGATCCGTGAAAACGGCTCGCCATTAATACTAACTGCTGCATCATATTCACGACAAATAATTAATTAAGGCTTTGCTATGTCTTTCAATCTTACAAAGATAATGGCTGTTTTTTTGTGTGGTATTTCTGTCTGCTCAGCCTCAATGACAATTAGCGGCACGCGAATTGTATTTCCTGGTGATGAAAAAGAAACTAGCGTTCGTACTACAAATAAAGGCAGTCAGCCCGCTTTAGTCCAGGTTTGGGTCGATGATGGTAAAGCCGATGCTGATATAAATGCAGTAAAAATTCCTTTCGTCGTTACGCCGCCGGTTTATCGCGTGGAGCCAGGCAGGGGACAAAGCGTACGTCTCGTTTATAATGGAATGAACTTACCCCAGGACCGGGAATCGGTTTATTGGTTTAATATGCTGGAAATCCCTCCGGCACCTGCTGGCGCTGTGAAGAAAAACCGTCTGGAACTGGCGTTTCGCACGCGAATAAAAATTTTTTTTCGACCGCAAACACTGTCCAGCAATAGCGAGGGAAGCGTTGATAAACTTCACTGGAAGCTAATTAATGACAATGTTAAAGGCACAGGCATAGAAGTGACCAACCCCACACCGTATTTTTTCTCTTTTGATACTGCGAAGCTAAATACCTCGATGGGTAAAATTGATTTAGCAATGGATATGGTAGCCCCAGGTGCTACTGAAAGGTTTTATTCCGTTAAGAATATGAATGCCCCGGCATCTGTTAGTTCAGTGACATTTTGGTTTTTGAATGATTATGGTGCCTCTGTCATGAAAACCCTCAAGCCTGGTGCTGGGGGAGATTTGAAAATTTCTGAAAAATAAAAACAAGCCAGTAATGCATTCTGTGCCTGACATTAACTCAGGAGTTCACAATAAATATGCCGGAGGTCATTCTCTTTGGGAGAAGCTAAGATTATGAACAGAATTTATTTTAACCGAATACACCTTCTTCCAGTATTTCAAGGGATTGTTTTTAACCTTAAACCCTTTATTAGTGTATCCATAACCGCCTTTTCCACACTGGTGATATTTAACGTGGCGGCAAAAGAAACCAATGCTGTTACTGCAGCAGAATCGGTTAATTTCAACCAGTCTTTTATACATGGAGAAAAGTTTGATATCTCCCGTTATACTGAAGGCAACCCTGTCCCTCCGGGTACTTATGACGTAACGATAATTGTCAATGGGCAAAACCACGGACAGCATGGTATTCGTTTTGAACAATACGCAGCCGAGAAAAACGCCCGTCCCTGTTTGCTTCTCAACCAACTGGAAGAAGCTGGCATTCGCCTGGAACGTCCCATTACTGATAAACAACTTGAGGATACCCGCTGCTATCGCTTCGATGAGCTGATCCCCAAAAGCCAGGTGAATTATAATCCTGCCGATTTTGAGCTAACGCTTGAGGTGCCACAGATAAATTTAATACCCCAACCGCGAGGCTATATCGATCCCAGCCGTTGGGATGCAGGCAGCACGGTGGGATTTTTGGATTACAGCAGTAACTTTTACAGCCTCTTTCAGAATGCGAATAATGGCGGAGATGGCGATTCCTGGCAAGGCAACCTCGGCTTATTAACCGGCCTGAATTTTGCGGGCTGGCGGTTGCGTAAACGCATAAATTCCGACTGGACTAATGACAAAAGTCTTCGTACACAAAATCTGGCAGGTTATGCGCAAACCGATATCACACCACTCAAAAGCCAGATGACGCTGGGAGATTCGAATACTTCTGGCGATCTCTTTGACAGCTATAACATTCGGGGCGCGCAGCTTGAATCTGACGAGCGAATGTTGCCTGAGAGTTTACGTAATTATACGCCAGTGGTGCGCGGTATTGCGGATACAAACGCGAGGGTCAAGATTACTCAGCGTGGCCAGACCATTTATGAAACCGTAGTGCCACCGGGTGCGTTTGAAATCACCGATATTGGCGCGATGGGTTATGGCGGCGATCTTGAAATGACCATCATCGAAGCCGATGGCCGTCAGCGTATTCAGAACATCCCTTTTTCTGCGCCGCCGATGCTTTTACATCAATCGGTTTCGCGCTTCGCGATTTCAGCTGGCAAACTAAAAGATGATGCCGTTCATGACGAACCCACTATTTTTCAGAGTGTTTATCACTATGGTCTGACCAGTAATTATACCGTTTACACGGGTTTTCAGATCTCCGGTCACTATTATTCAATGGCTGTGGGGCATGCCGTGAATACGCCGATCGGCGGGATATCCATGGACATTACCCATGCGAAAAGCGATCTGGCGGATTCAAAAGAGTCCAGCGGCAACAGTTTTAAAATTGGTTTGACAAAATATGTTAGCCCTACGGATACCAACCTGACGCTGGCTGCTTATCGATATTCCTCTAAAGGCTTTTACAGCTTCAGGGAGGCCAGCATTGCGCGTTCGGGGGATGATGAAGATTACAACGCCAGTGATTACCGGACCCGGCAGCGTCTGACGGCAAATATTTCGCAGTCGCTCTGGAGTGGCAGCTTTATCAACTTTAGCGCCAGCATTTACCGTTACTGGAATAACCGGGAAGCCTCAAAGCAGTACTCCGTTTCCTGGACACAGGCGCAGCGCTATTTTTCCTGGACGCTTAGCGCGATGAGAACGCGTGATGAAGATGATAATTATGACGATACGTATATGGTTACCATCAATGTTCCTTTAGGCCGGGGGGCGAATGAAAAGCCGCTCTTTAACTCGTTATATTCGACTGTATCAAACACTGATTCCGGGGATTCTCTCTGGCAGCTTAATGCCACCGGCACCCAGGGCCAACAAAATGAAATTAACTATGGTATTGGCACTACGATTAATAAAAATGACGATACGCCCAGTGAGGAGCAGCTAAGAGGAAATATTAGCTACGATTCACCGGTAGGGCAGTTCGCGGCGACGGCCTCAATGAACAACCGCTCAGCGCGCCAGCTATCAGCAACGGCGAACGGTAGCCTGGTTGCGCATAAAGGTGGGATCACCGCAGGCCCGTCGATTGGCGACTATCCATTCGCCGTTATTGGGGTACCGGGTGGCGAAGGCGCAAAAGTCTTTAACGGACATGGCGCAAAAGTAGACGGTGCGGGTTATGCGATTGTTCCGTCCCTGACGCCCTATCAGGAAAATATTGTCTCGATCGATTATTCCGGCTTACCAGATACGGTTGATGTTCTGGAAAACCAAAAAACGGTCGTCCCGCGTATGGGATCGGCAATTACGGTGGATATGAAAACCCTCGTCGGACGTCCAATGATACTCATTGTTAAAGATGCTGCCGGGCAATTTTTACCAATAGGCGCACAAATTGTTGATGATAAAAATGTCAGCCAAAGCATTATTGGTCAGGGCGGTATGGCATTCGTGCGAGGATGGGACCCGGAAAAACAAAATCTTTATACCGAATGGGATAAAAATAAATGTCTCGTAAGAACGACGGGTACGAAACAATATGCGCATGATTTACCGGAAGGCAAAATCGTGCAGATGGAGGTGACATGTATACCGCAATAATGTCATATCGGTTAATACGTACTTTATCTGAAGCAGGTTTGCTATTGATACTTTTCTGTTATGCCGGTTTTTGTTTCGCGGATAAATGCGTGAATGCTGGCGACTGCAAAATCAATGTCTCTTTTACCGGGACTTATATGGAAGAAACATGCGGCGTCAGCATAAATAATGCTTCTTCATCCGAGACGATTACGTTGCCAGTATTGTCAACCACTGTATTGCAAAAAGCAGGCGCAGAGGCGGGAAGCCAACAGTTTTCTGTGACGCTTACCCATTGCCCGATTGATAAGTCGGTGATGTTGAGATTTGTGAATGATAACGGTTTTGCTGACGTAAAAACCGGTAATCTTATTAACGAAGCCGGAACCGGTTATAGTGAAAATGTTCAGGTCAGGCTACGTAAAGCCGACGGTACTCAAATGAGCATTAACGATGAGACCAGTACTCAGGAGTACGTTATCCCGGCAACAGGGGATGATATTACGCACTATTACATTGCCGCCTACTATGCAGCCGGGTCAGGTAACGTTACTCCAGGCGAAGTCGGTACGCTTGCAAATATAGACATAATTTATAAATAACGACGCTTGTGAGAACGCGTTCTTATTTTTAGAGATTTGTAACATAAGGCTTTAACTATTTTTATTGCTGTTAACCGGATAGGGATGAAGGTATATATGGTAAGTAAAAGTAACTCGCAAAAATTTATTGCACGGAACCGGGCGCCACGCGTACAGATTGAGTACGATGTGGAAATATACGGTAGTGAAAAAAAGATTGAGCTCCCTTTTGTTATGGGGGTGCTGGCTGATTTATCGGGTAAGCCTCTGGAGCCGCTGCCTGCCGTCGCAGACAGAAAGTTTCTGGATATCGATATCGATAACTTCGATGAACGCATGAAAGCAATGAAGCCTCGTGTGGCTATTTGTGTTCCAAACACGCTTTCCGGCGAAGGGCAACTGATGGTGGATATTTCTTTTGAAAGCATGGATGACTTTTCTCCGGATGCCATTGCGAAGAAAATTGAGCCATTAGCCCAATTACTGGAGGCACGAACGCAATTAGCCACGCTGCAAACTTATATGGACGGCAAAGCCGGCGCTGAAGGGCTGGTAATGCAATTACTGAATGATAAATCTTTACTGAAAACATTAGCTTCCTCGCCGAAACCGCAGCAGGCTTCAGCTGAAATCGAGCGGGAAGAGTAAGCGGAGATAACGGAATATGTCCATGACTCAAACACAGAAATCCCATAGCGCCGCTGCGTCTGCCGTTGAAATCGATGATTTTAATGCGCTGCTTGCAAGAGAGTTCAAACCACGTTCGGATCAGACTCGCTCTGCCGTTGAAGGGGCCGTCAAAACACTGGCGGAGCAGGCGCTGGTCAATGCCGTCACGCTATCTGATGATGCTTACAAGTGCATTGCATCAATCATCGCGGAAATTGACAGAAAACTCTCCGAGCAAATCAACCTTATCTTACATCACGACGAGTTTCAGACGCTGGAGAGCGCCTGGCGCGGCCTGCATTATCTGGTCACCCATACCGAAACAGACGAAAAGTTAAAGTTACGCTTTCTGGATATTTCCAAAACCGACCTGCGCCGTACGATGAAACGCTATAAAGGCGTCGCATGGGATCAAAGCCCGCTATTTAAAAAAGTCTATGAAGAAGAGTACGGGCAGTTGGGCGGCGAGCCCTACGGTTGTCTGGTTGCCGACTATTATTTCGATCACAGCGCGCCTGATGTCGATCTCCTGGCCTCGCTCGCTAAAGTGGCGGCATCTGCGCATGTTCCCTTTATTACCGGCGCTTCGCCATCCGTGCTGCAAATGGAATCCTGGCAGGAGCTTTCCAATCCACGCGATCTGACAAAAATCTTCACGCAGAATCTTGAGTATGCGGCCTGGAACTCGCTGCGCCTGGCGGAAGATTCTCGCTACATCGGTCTTGCCATGCCGCGCTTCCTGGCACGCTTGCCCTACGGCATTCGCACCAATCCGGTTGACGAGTTTCATTTTGAAGAAACGACTGACGGCGCAGACCATTCAAAATATGTCTGGTCAAATGCCGCCTATGCGATGGCTGTTAACATCAATCGTTCCTTTAAAGAATATGGCTGGTGTACGCTCATTCGCGGCGTTGAAAGTGGCGGTGTCGTGGAAGGGCTACCGTGCCATACCTTCCCGACAGACGATGGCGGCATTGACATGAAGTGCCCGACGGAAATTGCTATATCCGATCGTCGCGAAGCTGAACTCGCTAAAAATGGTTTTATTCCGCTCGTGCATCGTAAAAATACCGATTATGCCGCCTTTATTGGCGCACAGTCTTTGCAAAAACCCGCTGAATATTATGATGCAGACGCCACGGCCAACGCGAATTTATCGGCGCGTTTACCCTATATGTTTGCCTGTTCGCGTTTCGCACATTATTTGAAATGTATCGTCCGCGATAAAATCGGTACTTTTAAAGAGCGCGACGACATGCAGCGCTGGCTGAATGACTGGATCATGAATTATGTCGACGCCGATCCCACTAACTCGTCGCTGGAAACGAAATCGCGCCGTCCGCTCGCCGCCGCTGAAGTTATTTTGGAGGATGTGGAAGGAAATCCGGGTTATTATCAGGCGAAATTCTTTTTACGTCCCCATTTCCAGCTTGAAGGCTTGACGGTGTCATTACGCATGGTCGCGAAACTACCGTCATTGAAACATGTTTCCTGATATTTTACATCATAGTAGCCGGTAAGCCGGAAATTTTATAACAGCAAGTATGACAGGAATAAAAAGCAGGTTGATGCTGCCTGTGACGGGCCTCATCGCTTGTTTTTTAAGGTGGCGTTATTCGCCATATATATCTAACCGTGCTCAAGAGGAATGATATGGCACAGGATATGTTTATTAAAATTGATGGTATCGAAGGGGAGTCTTTAGATGCCACTCATAAGAATGAAATTCAGGTTCTGGCATGGCACTGGAGTGTTTCGCAGCATTCTAATATGCATAGCGGTTCCGGTGGGGGTTCCGGTAAAGCGACCGTGGCTGACTTCTGCTTTGAGCACTATGTTGATAAGGCCACGCCTAATCTGGTGAGTTACTGCCTGACCGGCAAGCATATTAAAAATATACAGTTTGTTATTCGTAAAGCGGGCGGCGATCCGCTGGAATATCTGCTGATCAAATTCACTGATGTCATTATTACCGGCGTGGATGTTATGGGCTCGCTGGAAGATGAAACACGGCCGCGTGAATCGGTACGCTTCTCGTTTACCAAAATGACTGAAGATTATGTGATGCAGAATGCGGAAGGTCAGAAAGCGGGTGTTATTTCTGCCAGCTATGACGTTAAAGCTAACCTGCACGGCTAATTAAGGCCGCAAGGGCTAAAACTTGCCGTTAAATGACGGCAAGTTTTTACGCCTGAGAGGTATTTATGGCGATCAGAATTCATTACGTAATAAGACATGGCTCAATAAACATGGCTGATTTAATGAGTTATTTCGAATGATGTCTGGCTGGAATTTATTTGCCCGGGCGACAGAGTTTCGCCCCGCCAGCTCGTCTGGCTGGCGGGCTTGCCTGTTTATCGCGCTGGGCATGATATCGGCGTGTCGGTCCGCACCGCCCGACGACAACGAAAATAAGGTAGCGTTAACGCTGGTTGCTGGCGCGAATATGAACCCGAATGTGCGTGGCGTGGCGAGTCCGCTGAAAGTTTTTGTTTATGCGCTCACTCACGATGAAGCGTTTCTGGACGCGGGTTACCTGACAATTACCGGTTCACCCGATCCTGAATTAAAAAAAGAGATGCATCCATTATGGGAAGGCATTTTGCGCCCCGGTGAGACAAAGCACATCACCGTCGCGGTGGACGATACGACCCACGCGCTCGGCATTGTTGCCGCTTATCGGGACATTCAAAAGGCGCAGTGGAGCGAGACGTATCAACTGACTGAAAAGCAGCAGCCCGCCTGGTACCAGTCGCTCTGGCCATGGCAGACCGAGGCGCCAGCGCCAACTGTCGACGTCAGCTTCGATAAATTACATATCACTATCAATGGATTGAACCGTGAGAACGAATAAAGTTATCTGGAGTGAAGGTCTGTTTTTACGCCCGCAACTGTTTCAGCAGCAGGAGCGTTATCTGGAGTATTTCTCGCATAAGCGAGCCGCCACCATAACTCCCTTTTTCTGGGGTTTTTCGCGTTACAGCATTGATAAAGAAGCGCTCGCCTATGGCAAGCTCGTTCTGCATTCGGGCAGCGGCGTTTTCCCCGACGGCACGCCTTTCGATATTCCGGAGCATGTTTCTCCACCGGAGCCGTTAACGATCCGTCCCGAGCATTTAGGGCAACGACTCTTTCTGGCCGTGCCGCTGCGCCTTGATAACAGCGACGAAACCATTTTTGATCAGCATGATGTCAGTTCGCTTGCGCGCTTTTGTGCCTTTGAAACGCAGCTGACCGACGCCAATGCAATTCGTCAGGGACCAAAACCGGTCCAGATGGGGCGTCTTCGCCTGATGCTGACGCCTGAAAGCGAGATGACGGAGTCCTGGATTGGTTTGCCGCTGGCACGCATTCGCGCCATCCAGCCGGATGGCAGCGTGTTATTGCATGAACAGGACTATATCCCGCCGGTCACCAGCTGCGCGGCGAGCGCGCTGCTCGTTGAATGGGTAACGCATCTTAACGGGCTCGTTAAATTGCGCGCCGAAATGCTGGCAGGCAGGCTCTCGAACAGCGACGGCAAAGCCAGCGCCAGCGCGGAAATCGTCGATTACCTGTTGCTGCAAATCTTTAATAAATACGAACCGGTGTTGGATCATCTGCGTCACGTGCCGGAGCTTCCGCCGATTGCCCTGTATCAGGAGCTGGCGAAGTTTGCTGGTGAATTGTCCACTTTCATTCGTACCAAAACGCGGCGACCACGACCCGCGCCAGGCTACGACCATGCGCGGTTGTACCCCAGCATTCGACCGTTAGTCGATGAAGTTCATGAGTTACTGAATCAAATATTGATTCGCGCCGGGCAGATTATTCCTCTGCATGCGAAAGGCAATGGCGTCTGGAGCGCGGCGGTTCTGCCTGGTGAATTGCGTACTTTCTCAAATCTGGTACTGGCCGTGAATGCGCAACTGCCGGCAGATGTTTTACAACAGCATTTTTCCGCGCAGGCAAAAATTAGCGCGCCCCAGCAGTTGCATGAACTGGTGCGGTCGCATTTGCCCGGTCTTGAGCTTCTGGCGCTTCCGGTGCCGCCGCGACAGATCCCCTATAACGCAGGGCATGTCTATTTCGAGCTACAAAAAAGCGGCGCCTTCTGGGAGGCCATTGCGGTTACCGGCGCGCTGGCCATGCATGTCGCCGGTGAATTCCCTGGCCTCAAAATGGAGTTGTGGGGGATCCGTGACTGATGAGCACACTGGATGCGTTAACCCCTGGCGATGAAGCGCTAAGCCTTCAGGCATTAGGTAAATTCCTTGTGGATGAGCAAAACGGTTCGTTCGATTCACAGGCGGCTTTAACTGACCCTTTAAGTGGCGAAAAAGAAAGCGCTTCGGCGTGGCGTTATCACGCTCGCCTCAAAACGGAGAGCATTCAACAGCGCGTCGCAAAAGTGCGCGCCGCGCAAATTCCGCTGCTGGAAGCCGCTCTGCCGCTATTACGCGCGCTCAGTGAAATGCCGGAAACCATTCCGGCGGTTCGTGACGTTGAATCACTCAAAGATATCCTGAAACACGAAATCACGGTTTTCGGGGTGGTCTGTGATGAGGCCGATATTCCCTGGAAAAAAATGGCCATTGTGCGCTATTGCCTGTGCACGGCGCTGGATGAGGCGGCCCATGCGACGCGCTGGGGCATTCAGTCAGGCTGGTCGCAAAGCAATTTGCTCAACCACTTCGAAGGAGATAACGATGGCGGGAATAAATTCTTCCTGCTGGTGGGCAGGCTTTCTGCCAGTCCACATGAATTTCCCGACGTGCTCGAAATTATGTTGCATATCCTGGGGCTGGGTTTCGAAGGGCGCTACAGCATTATTGACGATGGCGAGCGACAACTGACTCGTATTCGCCAGCGGCTGTTAACGCTGATACAGAGCACGCGCGAGACGCTTCCTCCGGCACTTTCCCCTCATGCTTATTGCGATGGTCATACGTCGCGCCGACAGATTTTCTTTCTGCCGGTACGGGTGTCGCTGGCGGTCTGTAGTTTTCTGGTCGTCGCGCTGTTTCTGGGCTGCAAATATTACTTGTCAGTGCCGCAGGAGTTATTCACACAGCAGCTACTGGCGATGCAGCGTTTGCCTGTTACCGAGCCTCGCCCGGCAGAGCGGCTACGCCTTGCCGTCCTGCTTAAAGAAGAGATTGCCCGCCACTGGGTCAGCGTGGATGAGTCGCAGCGGGAAAGCCGCGTCATCTTTCATGGCGATTCCATGTTTTCGTCAGGCGCGGCCAGCGTCAGGCCGGATCGCGTCGACATTATTCGCCGCGTTGCCGCTGAAGTGCAGCGGGTGGATGGCGCGGTGGTGATTATCGGCCATACCGATTCCACGCCCATACGCAGCGGGGCCTTTGCCAGTAATCAGGCGCTGTCGGAAAAGCGGGCGGAGGCGGTTGCCGCCTATTTCCTGGCTCAGGGCATTGCGCCTGAAAAAATCACGCCCAAAGGTGCCGGAGACACGCAGCCGATTGCCAGTAATCACGATGAGAAGGGACGCTCGCAAAACCGACGCGTTGAAATTTTTGTGACCTATTAACGAGAACGACAATGACTTTTTTGAATCGGTTATTTTCCGGTCGGTCTTTAACATTCCTGCTGATGGCGGCCTGGTTTTTTCTTATGGCCTGCGCGATCGGATACCTGGGGCCTTATATCGGTTTTGGCGAGGCGCGGCCTTTTGCCCCGGCGGGTGCGCGCCTGCTGTTTATTGCGCTCGCGCTCCTGTGGCTCGTCGCGCTCTGGTATGGCATTCCGCTCTGCCTGCCCGGCGCGTTAACCGTCTGTGCAGCCATCTGGGTCGCGGGGCCGTATGTGCTGATCGGGGAGCGCTATCCCTTACAGCGCGCGGCAATCCGGCTGGCGGCTATCGCGGCCATTATGACGCTGGTGCTTCTTTATGCGGCCTGGCGGCTGTTGCTGTTCACGCTTAATCATCCTGAATGGATTGAGAAATTACGCTTTCGCAAAAACGCCAGTACGCCCAATGCGGCGCTCTCAGAGGTGGCGCGTATCATCCGGGACGCGCAAAAATTCAGTCGCCGCATGTACGCGCAGGAAAACCGCTGGCGTCGTTTTTTTTCTGCGCGAACCGGGC
This sequence comes from Cronobacter sp. EKM101R, assembly GCF_963888145.1. Lineage (NCBI taxonomy): Bacteria > Pseudomonadati > Pseudomonadota > Gammaproteobacteria > Enterobacterales > Enterobacteriaceae > Cronobacter > Cronobacter sp. EKM101R. Next base: position 347,215 of record NZ_CAWPHW010000023.1, read on the forward strand.
GCGACGCACCGCCTTGTTGGCTCGTTCTTGGTCCGGAAGGCGCGGGAAAAACCTCGCTGGTTCTCTCATCGGGGCAGGAATTTCCGCTACCCGAGCAGTTAAACCGCACCGGTAAAGAAAATCCGCCCACCGCCAGTTGCGAATGCTTTTTCGCCAATGACGCGCTGTTTATTGATACCTCGGGTAAATATGTCACTCAGGCGGGCGAGAATCGCCAGGAATGGCAGGGGTTGCTACAGGCTATACGTAAATATCGCCCGGCGACAGGCATCAACGGCGCGCTGCTGGCATTTTCCGCACGCGATATTCTGGGCCTGCCCCGGACGCAGCAACTGGAACTTGCCGCCACGCTGCGCGCGCGTCTTGAAGATTTACGCACGATCCTGGGCGCGTGCTTTCCCGTTTATCTTATCGTCACGAAAATCGATGAACTGACCGGGTTTGACGCCTGGTTTCGTCACTTAACTGCTCAGGAACGCGAACAGGTATGGGGCGTGACGTTTCCGTGGGGCGGCGCCAAAGGCGCGCCGACGCCTGAGAATGCTATCGCCGATGAGCTGCGGCTGCTGGAGAACCGGCTTTGCAATGCGGTCAGTGTTCGTCACCAGGAAGAGTACGCCGTGGCGGACAGAAAAAAAATGTATGCGGTTCCGCAGGATTTCCGGTTGCTCGCACAGAGCCTCACGGCGCTGGCGCGCCCCATTTTCTTCGCCTCCCGCTATGATGAGACGCAGGTTTACAGCACCCTGCGCGGGGTCTATTTCACCAGCAGCTGCCAGCCGGAAAGCCTGACGCTTCGCAATAGTACGACGCTGGTGCAGACGTGGCGGCAGTCGGTAACGCAAGCGGGCATCGACGCCAGCGTCTGCCTGCCAGAGGCGACACCTGAAGACGAACGGCCCGGCCCGGAGGTGGTGTGGGGAAAACGCTATTTTTTGCGGCGGCTTTTCGCCGACATCATTATTAAAGATGCGGGACTCGTGCGCTATAACCTGCGGGCGCAGTCAACGTATCGCGTTCGCAATCTCGCCGGTCACGTTGTCTGTTTAACGCTGTGCTTTTTCCTCGCCAGGGGATTGTTAACGAGCTATGCGCACAACCGCGCCTACCTTGAGGCGGTCAGCCGCCACGCGAAGCAGCTACAGAGTGAGGTACACGCTTTTATTAACACGCGCGATCTTCCGCTGTTGCCGACACTGTTAAATACGGCCCGCGATCTTGCCGCGTTTCCGGGGCTTGTTACGGACGAACCGGAGACGGCGTGGCGCTACGGGCTGTATACCGGGGCCGCCGTTTCAGAACAGGCCGACACGTTGTATCACTATTTTCTGCAACGTCTGCTGTTCCCGCTGATTGAGCGCGACGCGACAGCGCGTCTTAACGACGCGCTTCAGGGCGGCGATCAGACACGCCTCTTCGACGCTCTGAAACGTTACCTGATGCTGACCGGCGAGGAGCGGTTCGATCTCAACTATCTCATCGACAGCATTACGCAGGCCTGGAGCGAGAACGGGAAAATCGCGGCTTTCGAAGAGAAAACGGTCTTTACCCGTCATCTGAATGCGTTGTTCTCACAGCCGGAATGGCGGCGCTTCGGCCAGCCGCGCGATGAAAATCTGGTCAGGGCGGCGCGAAAACGGCTGGCGCAAACCACGCTGACGACAAGGCTCTGGGGCAGAGTCCGCGATCAACTGGAAGCCGATGCGCCTCGGGATCTGACCCTTGACCAACTGGCGGGCGAGTCGTCGGCCCATATTTTCACGCTGTCTGATAAGACGCTGCTGGCGCGCGGTATTCCGGGGCTGTACACCCAGGAGGGATACCATCAGATTGTTAAAAAAAAACTGCCGCTGCTGCTGACCAGCGCCTTTCAGGACGATCGCTGGATCATGGGTAATGACAAAGGCGGCCTGATCAACCCGGTGGTGCTGCGCAATGACGTGCTGGTGCGCTATCTGGATGAATACGCCGGTTACTGGGAGCGTCTGCTTAACGGGGTCACGCTTCTGCCCGTCGACGCCGCGCAAAGTGCGGGTATGGCGCCCAACATTTTTATGCTGCGCACGCTGGCCGCGGCTAACTCTCCGCTGGTGAGCCTGGTGCGCGAGGCGGTAAAGCAAACCACGCTGACGGCGAAAGGGCCGGATATCGCCGAAACGCTTAATCTCGCGAACCGCAGCGCGCTGTTAAGTAACGCCAAAAGAGTGAATGACCAGATGGCTTTTCAGGAGCGTCGGTTGCTACAGGAGCGGGTCGATAACCGTTTTGCGGCCCTGCGGGAGTTTTATAGCGGCAGCCCGCAGCCGGATGCCAAAACGGGGAGCGTGAGCGTGATGCCTGGCTCGGCGTTTAACCGGGTCATAGGCGAGCTTAACGATCAATACACGCTGTTCGTGATGTATGACAACGCGCTGCAAGCCGGCGATCCGCCTGCGCTTTCCGAGGCGGCCAGACGGCTCGCCGTGGAATCGGACACCTGGCCTGCGCCGCTTAAAAATATTATCGCGCCGCTGCTTAACCATTCGTTTCAGAAAGTGGAAGGAGAGTCGTTGACGCAACAGCAAGGCGCGATCGCGGCCGGGCCAGGCGAGCTGTGTCGTCGCGGCATTGAAGGGCGCTACCCGCTAAGCGACAGCGACCAGGAGATCAGCCTCAATCAGTTCGAGCGTTTTTTCGGCGCAGGCGGCGCGCTGGACGCTTATTTTCAGGCGCACCTTGCCGACAGCGTGGATACGACGGCGAGCCCGTGGCGTTACAAAGGCCGCGCGCAGGGAGAAGGGCTTGGCTTATTTGAGCAGGGCGCCGCGCTTCGCAGCGCGTTATTCCAGGGAGAAAACGGCAGAAAAGTCGCGCTCGATCTCTCGGTAGCCGTGGTTTACATGGACCCTTCCATCACGCGGCTACAGATGCAGTTCGATGATGTTAACGCGGAATACTCTCATGGACCGGTCACGCCGCTGTTCTTTCACTGGCCGGGCGGACAGTCGGCGAACCCGATACGTCTGGCCGCCCGGCCCGCGCAAAAAGCGGCAACCTCTGAGCTTTCGCTGGAAGGTCCCTGGTCGCTGCTGCATTGGGTGGATAACGCAAGCCAGGTGCGACAGGCGCCTGACGGGAAAACAATCCTGACGTTTTACCTCAATAAACGGCGTGTCGATTTTGAGGTGACAGGCCTGAACTGGGCAGGGCGCTTTGTGCCGGATCTGCTGAAAAGCTTTGCTTGCCCGGCCGCGGCGTAATGGGGGAATAAGCATGTCTGGAAGGAGGATATTTCCCGTTCGCATTACCAGCGTGCAGGAAGGGCGTAGCAGGTTTCACTCGCGGGCGCGGCGCGACCTGATCTCGCTGCTGAAAGCCCATGCGCCGTTGCTGACGCCGCTCGATGGCGCGCCGGGCGTTGATGACTATCCATGGTGCTTCGCGCTGGTCTTCCGACGCCGTTATTACCTGGGCGCGTTTCTTACGGGCGGTCGCGACGACGTGACGTTGCTTGCACTGGTTTCTCCTCTTCGTCATCAAGCGTTCCTGCGCCATGCGGCGCAAAGGCAAAGCCTCGCCTTCTGGCTCGCACGGATCCTGTGTCTGCGGGTTGAAGAACACCCGCGCATTGGGGAGAGCAGGGCGGTACGGCAGTGGGTGCGGGCGTTACGGTGGTCGTTCGCGCCCCGTTGGGTGCGCGGATGCATGCATCACGCCCGGCGTTTTGGGCGGCGCTCCGTGGCGCTGCTGAGGGAGCAGTGCGCAGCGGATTATCGTCTCGGCCCTGAGGCGGGTGTCGACGCGATGCCGTGGCGGGACTGGCCCGAATGCGCCGCAGAGGGAAACTATTTCTGGATCTGGAGACAAAGCCGACACGGTAAATATATCGACGCGCAGCGGATAGCTATTACACAAACAGGGAGGCAACGGTGAAAACGCCGTTGCGTGATTCACGCCAATATCAGGTGCCATTATGTCGCGTACAACGCAATTAAGCAGTCCGGCAATGCCTTTTCTTGCCGGTGAACCGGCATTAGTTCTTTCTAAATTAACCGGAGAAGAAGCGCTTTCCACGTTATATACCTACACCCTGACTGTTAAAACGCCCGCCAGTGCCGCCATCTCCTGGCAGGCGGCGTCAAATATCGATTTCAAAGCCCTGGTGGGTAAAGAAATGACGGTTGTGATGGAAATTGACGGCAGCGGGCTGGATCAAGGGGCGGGCACTGGCCGGGGGCGTCGCGAAATATCGGGGCTGGTAGAGCGCGCCCGCTATACCGGGCGTGACGCGAATCAGGCGATGTTTGAAATAGAGCTCCGGCCCTGGCTATATCTCGCGACGCTCACCAGCGACTTCAAAATTTTTCAAAATAAAAACGTGGTAGAAATTATCGATGAGGTGCTTGCAGATTACGCTTTTCCCTGTGAGAAGCGTCTGAGCGGCACCTATCCGCCGCTCGATTTTCAGGTGCAATATGGCGAAACGGATTTCACTTTTATCCAACGCTTAATGGAAGAATGGGGCATTTACTGGTTTTTTGAACACAAAGACGAGAAGCACCGATTAATTCTGGTCGATCATGTGGGCGCGCATAAACGCGCTGAAAGCCAGGCCTATCATGTTCTGCATTATTTACCCGAAACGCCCAAAGCGGGCGAAGAGTATATTTCTCATTTTACGGCGCAGGAAACGATTACGACCGGGCGCTGGGTGACTAATGATTACGATTTTACGAAGTCCCGCGCGGATATTTTGTCACTCGACAGCAAACCGCGAAATACCAGTTTTAATCAGATGGAGATGTATCACTGGCCGGGGGATTACGCGCAGCCGGGCATTGGCGAACAGCTGGCGCGCGTACGTATGGAAGAGCGCGGCGCGCTGGGCTCACGCGCGACAGGCGAAGGCGAGCTCAGAGGCGTCGTCTGCGGCTGTAATTTTGTCTTAAGCGGTTATCCCGTCGCGAAAGCCAACCGAGAATATCTGGTGATCGCCAGCCGCCTTGAGATAGAGGATAACGCGCAGGTCAGCGGCTATGAAGATTATCGCTGGCATTGTCATTTTCTTGTTCAGCCGACCAGTAAAATCTACCGGCATCCGCTGCAAACGCCCAGGCCGCGCACGCGCGGGCCGCAGACGGCGATTGTCGTCGGGCCGCCTGGCGAAGAGGTCTGGACGGATAAATATGGCTGCGTGAAAGTGCGCTTTGTCTGGGATCGCTACGGTAAAAACCGCGAATCGGACTCCTGCTGGCTGCGCGTCAGTCAGTCGTGGGCGGGCAATAACTTTGGCGGCATTTATATCCCGCGTATCGGGCATGAGGTCATTGTCGATTTTATTAATGGCGATCCGGACCGGCCGCTGATCATCGGCAGTCTGTATAACAACATCACGATGCCGCCCTGGGATCTGCCTGGCAATGCGACCCAGAGCGGGATGGTCAGCCGTACCATCGGCGGCGGGCGAACCAACTTCAACGGCATTCGCTTCGAGGATAAACCCGGTCTGGAGCAGTACTGGGAGCAGGCTGAGCGCAATATGGATCGTCTGACGAAAAAAGATGAAACCCAGACGATTGGTGAAAATTCAAAACTTTCCGTGGGCCTGAACCGGGATGTTTTCGTCGGTGCGAATTACGTTAAAAAAATTCTCGGTAGCTGCCGCAAACTCATTGGGCTTGGCGCATTTATGCAGGTCGGGCTGACGCGTGAGGTGATGGTCGGCGGGGCGCAGGCGCATCACATTGGCGGCGCGAATTCCCTTAACGTCGGCGGCGCGGATTTAACGAACGTCGGCGGCTACAGCGGCACCTCGGTCGGTGGCGCGTGGCAGGTGGCGGCGGGCGGCGCGGCGACCGTAGCGGCGGGCGGGGCGATGTCGTTAAGCGCCGGTGGGGTGCTGACTATCACCGCCAGCACCATCAAAATCATCGGCAGCAGCCAGGTGGTGATACAGGGCGGGCAGGTTCAGCTCAACCCCGGCGACGGGGGCTGCTCCTGCGGTAACGGCAGCGGTGGCGGTATGGGCGCGCTGGCAAGTCTGGCGGGTCTGATGCCGCTGATGGGCATTATGGTGTTACCGCTTCCGCTGCCGGTACTGCCCATTCCTGTCCCCATCCCGGTACCCATCCCGACACATAGTCCAACCGAAGCGCCTACAGATACGCCCACCGAAAGCCCGACGGAGACGCCGACCGAAACGCAAACACCGACGGAAACGCCGACGGACACACCGACCGAAAGCCCGACGGAGACGCCGACGGAAAGCCCAACGGAAACGCCAACCGAAACGCCAACGGATACGGAAACCGTGCCGCCCAATCTATGGTAACGACACGCCTCAGGCTGGCGGAGGGGCCGCCAGCGTTTTATTCGCTAAGGAAAATCGATGCAAAATGCAGCACGGGCAGGGGATGCCATCAGCCACGGCGGCGCCGTTTCTAACGGCTCCGGCAATGTCTCCATTAATGGTGCGCCAGCGGCGATGCAGGGCGCGAGCAGCGCCAGCTGTTCCATTCACGGATCCTCGGCCGTTTCATCCGGCTCGGGATCGGTCTTTATTAATAATAATCCGGCCGCCCGCGTTGGTGATACCACGGGCTGCGGCGCCGCTATCTCCAGCGGCTCCGGCGACGTACTTATCGGGTAGCGGCCATGCACATCCGGTTTATCTGGCCTGAAAACGGCGCCGGGATCACGCTTAACGAGCAGCATCAGGAGGTCTGGCTCGATATCGACCACGGCGCGTTTTCGCTTATCCCTGGCGGGCATATGCGCAATAGCCTCGTTTTTTCACTGCGCGGAACGCAGCCTGACATGATGCTGTCCGGGAGCGATTATGTCTGTCTCGCGGGTGACGAACACCTTGCGCCAGGCCAGCCTTACCCGTTGCGCTACGGCCTCACGCTTCAGGCAGGGCGATACGCGTTACAGGTAACGATGGCGACGGCGACGGATGCGACCCACGCCGATGAATGGGCGGTGCGCGACGTCGACGCGCTGCTGGCGCGCAGCATGCGCTACGTCGACTGGGCGCGCCCGGCTGAGACACAGGCTGGCGACGATATCCTGAAAATCCTGGAAAGCGAATATAAGCGTTTTCTGGCGTGGGGCGAGCAGCGCCGCGATACGACGCCTGCGCCTGTACGCACGCGGCTGAAATATGCCTCTGGGGATTTCACGCTGCTGCGCGAACAGATGCAGGATAAAACGTTGACCGAATGCATTCTGGGCTCATCGCATTTTATTACGCACGTGCTTGAGGCGTTATCCGGTCTTGAGCCGGAGCCCGGCGTCTTTGACCCGCCGCGCTATGACATCCTGAAAATCGTCGCGCGGGACGCTCAGCACATCAAAGCACACACACGGCTTCCTGCCCTGACGGTGCGGGAATTTCATCAACCCGATCTGGATAGCTTGTTATAAACCTTGCAGGGACGACATCACGATGGAAATAACACTTAAGGAATTACTGAATCACGCCACGTTTCAAACCCACTTAACAGAGGCAATTTCTCGTGTAAAAGCGCAGCCTGACAACAGCGCGGCGCGAGAGCTGCTGTTCAAATTGTACTGTATTGAAGGCGACTGGCATAACGCCCTGGCGCAGCTGGAAATAGTAAAGCTGCTGGACAAGGAATATACGAAGCGTGTGGAGCTTTATAAGAATCTGGTCATGAGCGAGTTATTACGCGCCCGCGTCCTGGCCGGTGACATGGCGCCTGTGGGACTGGGGGGGCAGATGCCGGAGTGGGTAGCGCGGCTTCATGACGCGAATCAACGGCTCGCCGCAGGCGATGAGGCGGATGCTGAACGCCTGCGCCAGCAGGCGTTTGAGATGGCGCCGCTGACGCCGGGCGATGGCGATGGCGTCGCGCCATTTAGCTGGATAGCCGACGGTGACGGACGGCTCGGACCGGTATGCGAGTTCATCTGCGCGGGCGGGTATCGTTGGGTGCCGTTTGCGGCGCTGCGCGAACTCAACATCCTCCGCCCCGTCGATGTCCTGGATCTGCTCTGGCTGCCGGCGCAGGCGACGCTCGCAGACGGACAATTTCAGGGTTATATCCCCGCTCGCTACCCGCTGATGACGGACGCCACGCAGGAAACGAAACTGGGCAGCCTGACCGACTGGCAGCCCATTTCCGATTCGCTCTGGATCGGACGCGGCAGGAAGATGCTGATTACCGATAATGCGGAATATGCCCTGCCGGATATCCGCGAACTGCGGTTTGATTAAGGCGCGCCGATGGAGAGAAAAAAGCAATTCGCGCCGACGCTGCTGGACCGGCTGCTGGACGAGGAGCCGAAAGCCCGCCACGAGGCGCATGATGCGAGCTTTATCAGCGCCAGACATTACCGTCAGCGGGTGCTGCGCGACATCGACATCTTACTTAACAATACCAATATTGAGGCGCTGATCGATCCTGAACGTCACCCGGCTGTCATCGACTCGGTGATAAACCACGGCCTGGCGCCATTATCCGGGAAATACGCCACGCCGCACAGCGGGTCTGCGGTGGAGCAGGCCATTCGCAACGCCTTGCTGCGCTTTGAGCCGCGCATCATCGCGTCGTCGCTGGTGGTGCGCCCGAAACGTCAGCCAGCCGTTGGCACGACGTTGCTGTTTGAAATAGCCGCGTTGCTTTACTGGCAGCCTGAGCCGATCGGGCTGATGGTGAGTGGCAGTTATGATACCGAAACGGAAAAAACGACGCTGACGGCGTTATAAGCAAAAAAGAGGCTTTGCGCCTCTTTTTAATGGCCGAATTACAAACGGCGGAGAATGAAAGGTGCCAAATCCTTCTGGCTGAGGGTATTAATCCGTTACGGGTGGTCTGTTATTATTCACAGCGCGCCATTAAATAACGCGCACACAGAAATAACAAACACGCTGATTTGCGAAAGGATAAAACATTTCGCGCCGAAACTATATTCCATGTTTCGCTCTCCCGGAGCATTTCAGAGGCTGTGTTGAGTCAATAGGTCAGTCGTTGCGGGACGTTATAATTACTGTGCCGTAATGGCGTGAAATCCCGTCAGTAATGACTGCAATGCAAATAATAAAAAAGCCGCAGGTGAGCGCGGCTTAAAACCTGTATTCAGGTGGCTGCGGATATTAGGGCATTAACCCCTGTTAATCAAGTAATGGGGCGATATTCCCCAAAAAACCACTATATTTTGTAGCCGTGCAAACACGGCTACAATATTACGTTTACGCCACCACAAACCGGTTAACCAGCTGTGACATAGTTTCAGACTGATTATCCAGCGTCTGGCTGGCGGTCGCAGCCTCGGACACCAGCGCCGCGTTCTGCTGCGTCACCTGCTCCAGCTGGTTCAGGGCTTCGTGCACCTGCGACACGCCAAGCGACTGCTCAGCCGCGGCGCGGGCGATATCGCTGATAAACGTCCGCATCCGGGCCGTATTAGCCACGGCGGCATCCAGCGCGTGGCCGGAGGCATCGACATGCTCCACGCCTTCGCCGATTTTCGCCATGTTGTTCGCCACCAGCTCGCGGATAAGCCCCGCCTCCCGGGCGCAGCGCTGCGACAGCGTGCGCACTTCGGAGGCCACCACCGCAAAGCCGCGCCCCAGCTCTCCGGCGCGCGCCGCTTCCACGGCGGCGTTGAGCGCCAGCAGGTTAGTCTGGAAAGAGATATCGTCTATCGAGCCGACAATTCGCGAGATCTGCTCGCTGGAAGCCTGAATATCCGCCATGCTCTGGCGGGCAGAGTGCGCCACCACGCTTGCGCTCTGCATCTCTTCTTCCATCAGGCGCGTCAGGCGCTCCGCCTCGTGAGCGTTGTCGGCGGTCTGGGTAATGACGGTCGTTATCTGCTCCATGCTGGCGGCGGTTTCCACCAGCGATGCTGCCTGTTCATCGGTACGCTGCGCCAGATCCTGGTTGCCCGCGGCGATGTCGGCGCTGGCGTGACGCAGGACGACGGCGCCGGTTTTGATCTCGGCGACGATGCGCTGAATATCTTCAATAGCGCGGTTGTAGGCGCGATTCAGGGCGGAGAGCTCATCGCTGCCCGGCACGTCCAGACGGCGCGTTAAGTCGCCTTCCATGCCGTCAATGGCAGTGAGCGTCACGTGCAACTGACGATGAATGCTGCGCGCCACGACCACGGCGAAGCTCATCGCCACGATAAGCGCCAGCAGCGTGATGATGAGAAAGCGCTGCCAGCCTGCGCGGGCATCGCTCGCGAGCGCGCCCGCGGTGGCGAGAAGCTGCGCGGAAGCCGCGTTTTCCAGCGTGCGCAGGGTATCGATACGCTGCGTCTGCGCCTCAAACCAGCTGCCCGGCGAAATGCCAAACCCGCCGCTCGCGGCCTTATCCAGCGCGGTCTGACGCAGCGCCAGCGCGCGGGTCGCCGACGGCAGCGCGAGTGCTGCATCGATGCGCTTCACGCCGTCAGCGTCGGAAAGCTGGCGCGAGGCGGCAAGCCACGCCTGCTGTTTGCCCACCACTTCGCTCAGACGCGCCACCTGGCCGTCGGCAAAACGATCGGCGAAGAAAATGCCGGAGAGCAGCGCGCGCTCGACGCCCGCCTGTTCTTTCATACTCAGCAGGCTGTAGTAAACCACCATCTGGTTCACAATCACCCCGGCGTGGCTTAAGTGCGTACTGCGCGCCACCAGCTCCAGCACGGTGCTGATGGTATCGGTATAAAACGCCACGCCCTGCGGCGCGGGAACGGAAAGGGCGGTTATCTGCTGGCGCGTGTCGTCGAGCATCGACACCCGCTGGCGGAAGGCGCGGATGGCTTCACCCACGCTGCCTTTCAGGCTCGCTTCATCGGTGTTTTTCATGGCGGCGTTAAAGGCCACGAGCGCGCTGTCCGTCTGGCCGCGCTGCGCGGTCAGCTCACTGCTGAACTGCGCCCCTTTGCTGCCAAGATAACCGGCGCTCAGGCCGCGCTCTTTTTGCAGCTCATGCACCACATCGCCAGCGCTTTTCGCAAGGCGCGTCACTTCTTCGACATTGCGCATCTGCCGTTCGGTATCGATACGTGACAGCATCCCCGCGCCCGCCAGCCAGAGCAGCGCTATTAATAACGGTAAAAGCGCGAGGGCTAATTTGGTTTTCATAGAGAGGCGATATATCCATGACATAAGCGTCATTCCTGTATTGCGATAAAGATCGTTATATTTGCTATCGGTAACATCAATAAGATGCTTTAATCGCTGCCGCTGCGTTCAGGGCTATAAAATAACTAAAAAGAGTTATTCTGATGATCCAGAATAAAAAAGGGCGAGTTATAGTTTTCAGAAAAGATAAAAGCCAGCGATGAATAGCGGGATTATCGGGGCAGGTGGCTCCCTGACTAAGGTAAATACCCTTAATCAGTCAGGAGCCAGTCAGAAATAAAAGGATTGTCAGGCGGCCCAGATTTCACCGTTCAGGCGCACCAGTTCCGAGAGCGAACCGCCATTAGCGGTAAATTCACGAATGCGGTGTACGTCGCTGTCGTTATTTTTCACGTAGCGATCGATAGCCTCCAGCGCGCTGCCAGCCTTAAGCGGACGCGCGTAGCGCTCAAGCTTGTCGAGCAGGCGCGTAATATCCTCGCTAATGGTGCGCTGTTCGCCGGTACTGACATCCGTGAGCATTCCGTCAAGACCATAGCGACAGGCCTGGAACCGGTTGAACCGGTAAATAAGGTAATCCTCAGCCTTATGTTTATAAGGGCGCTCTTCAAGCAGCCAGTGGGAAAGCGCCTGAATAAAGCCCGCGATATTCACGGCGCGCTCCAGCGTTAAGGGCGTATCCATCACGCGCACTTCCACCGTGCCAAAGCCAGGGCTCGGGCGAATATCCCAGTGCAGATCTTTAATCGACTCCACCACCTTTGTGCTTTCCAGGCGCGCGTACATTTTCTCGAACTGCGTCCAGTCGGCGGCAAACGGGGCCGGGCCGTTATCCGGGAACGCGGAGAAAATATTCAGCCGTGACGAGGCGAAGCCGGTGTCTGAGCCCTGCATATGAGGCGAAGACGCCGACAGCGCCACAACATGCGGCACAAAGCGCGACAGCCCGTGGAGCAGATAAATAGCCTCTTCCCCGTTGCGACAGCCCACATGCACATGCTGGCCGAATACTGTGGCCTGTTTGATGAGATAGCCGAACAGCTCCAGCGTGCGGGCGTAGCGTTCGCTGGCGCAGACCTCCTGGCGCTGCCACTTCTGGAACGGGTGCGTGCCGCCGCCGCTTATCATTAAATGATGCTGCTGGGCGCAGGCGAGAATTTCACGCTGCATCGCGGCGAATTCCGCCGCCACCTGGTTGATATCGCGGCAGACGCCGGTCGCTATCTCCAGCATGCTTTCGGTGATGTCGTGTTTTACTTCACCCGCCGTGACGCGGCTCTCCAGCGCGCTAATCAGCGTCGAGGAATCCTGGCTTAAGTTAAAACCGGGCGGGCTGACCACCTGGAGCTCCAGTTCAACGCCCAGGGTGTAGGGTTCAGAGGGGGCAAAAGGTTTGAGGGGCATGTGAAGCTCTCTTATCAGTGACAGTTCTGCTCCAAGTATAGTCATGCAAAATCATTCAGTTGCGACCAGATTGTTCAGATAAAACCGAGTTCCTGCGCGCGGTTTTTCGACGGCGTTATCGCTATCTTCCTGGTTTCACTCCTGTTATAACTTTTTATTAACAACCATCAGGAGGAGTGCTTGTGGCTTATTTCAACCATTACGATCAGCAGGTCGGAAAGCCCGTTCCGGACTGGCAGGGCGCACGAATGCTGGAGCGCGAGACGCTTTCCGGGCGTTATTGCACGCTGGCGCCGCTCAATGCCGATGCGCACACAGCCGCGCTGCTCGCGGCGTATCAGGACGCGCCGGATGACCGCGACTGGACGTGGCTCGCAAGCGATCGCCCCGATACGCTGGCGCAGTGCCATGAGTGGGTGACGCAAAAAGTGAGGGATCCGTCGCTGGTGCCTTTCGCGGTAATCGATAACGCGCGCGGCGAGGCGGTGGGGCTGGTGTGCTTTATGCGCATCGACAAAGCTAACGGCGTTGTGGAGATAGGCCACGTGACCTGGTCGCCGCGCATGAAAAACCGCGTTACCGGCACCGAGGCGCTGTGGCTGTTGATGCGCGACGCCTTTGAGCACGGCTTCCGGCGCGAGGAATGGAAGTGCGATTCGATGAATACCGCCTCGCGCCGCGCCGCCGAACGGCTCGGTTTTATCTATGAAGGGCGGCTGCGTCAGATGATGGTGCGTAAAGGCCGCAACCGCGATTCCGAGTGGTTTTCGCTGCTTGACAGCGAATGGCCGCAGGTGAATGCCGCGCTGCGCGCCTGGCTGTCACCGGAGAATTTCACCGCTGATGGCGTGCAGAAACAGCCGCTCAGTCACTTCCGGGCCAGTTCACAAGCGTGAGGATCTGCTGCGCCTCCTGACGCCAGTACAGCGTGAAGCATCGCCCTGGCGTGAACGGCCCGAGCGGGCAGGCAAGGCGCAGCGTCAACTGATGGTCATCCAGCGCGACGACGTTCGCGCATTCAAAACCGAACCAGTCGCCCACCTGCGGGAACAGCGCTTTAAAGAGGCTCTCTTTGGCGGAAAACGCGAGCGTCAGGGCGCTGGCGAAGGGCAGCGGCGCGCGGCCCAGTAGCAAGCGCTCCTGCGCATCGATAATACCGGGCGCCAGGTCGCGCGCCGTCTGCGCGTCCATCAGGTTTTCGACATCTATCCCGACGCCACCTGGCGCGGCGATAACGGTTGCCCAGGCGCGATGGCCGGTGTGCGTAATACTGCCGGTAAAACCGGCGGGCCAGCGCGGCTCGCGGTGCGCGCCGATGCCCGGCGGTAAGGCGGGCGCGCCCGCTGCCCGCAGTGCGGCGACGGCGGCGATACGGCCCGCCAGATGCTCCGCCTGACGCCGCGCGACGGCGTTCGCCAGCATTGCGTGATGCGGCAGCCACAGCAGATCGTCAGGTGTGAAAGTGTCAGGCGAGAAATCGACGCGCCAGAGCGACTGTCCGGCGAAGGTCAACGGGGTGAGGGTGGTCTGCATCGGAAAAGGGCGGGCATTTCTGCCCGCCGTCGTCATCAGAAGTGGGTGTTGATGCCCATGAACCAGGTGCGGCCCGATTCGTTATAGGTTTCCGCCCCCGCGCCATACATCCAGGCGTTGGTTTTGGCGTTGCCAGTGGTCTGGGCGTTGCCCGCGCGCCAGTGGCGCTTGTCGAAGACATTATCGAGGCCCGCCGTCAGGCTGACGTTTTTGGTCACGTCCCAGGTGCCGCTCAGGCCGACGATGCTGTAAGGGCTCACTTCATTGGTGCCGCTGTCGGTCACGCGCTCGCCCTTATAGTTGTACATTTTCGGCTTCTGACGGCCATACCAGGTAAACGTGCTTTGCAGCGACAGATCGTCGCGTACCTGCCAGCTCAGCGTCGAGTTCAGGGTAAACTCCGGAATGATCGACAGACGATCGCCGGTGGTTTTGTTCTTACTCTGCAACATCCAGGTCAGGTTGTTGCTCCACTGGACGGTATCGGTCACCGGCAGATTCAGCGTGCCTTCAAGCCCTTCCACTACGGCTTTCGGCACGTTCTCCCACTGGTAGAGATCCGTTTTATTGCTGATCGCCGTGACGCGGGTATAACCAGCTTCGATTTTGTCGTGGTAGTCGTTACGGAACCACGTCAGGCCCGCCTGATAACCATCCTGTTTGTACTCAAGACCAATCTCTTTATTGACGCTGGTCTCCGCCTTCAGATCTTCATTGCCCATCAGGTAACAGCCGGTGTTAGTGGCGCTGGCGTAGCAGCCCTGGCCGCGGCTGTAGAGAATGTAGTCATCGTTGGTCTGATAGAGGCTCGGCGCTTTATAGGCGCGCGCGATGCCCATTTTCAGCGTCACGGTGTCGGTCAGCGCCTGCGTCAGGTTCAGCGCCGGGCTCCAGTTGTTGCCAACGATGGTGTGGTGATCGAAGCGCAGCGACGGGGTCAGCGTGGTGCTGTCGGTGAGTTGCATATTGTCTTCGGCAAACAGCGAGAAGATTTCCGCTTTGGCGTATGGGCTGCGGTTGGTGGAATCGACGCCGGGGATCGCGCCGCCGCTGGTGGAGCCGGTCAGCGCCTGAGCGGTCGACGTGCCGTCTTTCAGGCGTTGCTGGTTCCACTCGGTGCCGAGCGTCAGGTTCTGGTTCACCAGCCAGTCGAAGGGAAGGCTCACTTCGCTGTGCAGCAGCACGTCGCTCAGGTTGATATCCGAGAATTTCTCGCTGTTAAACAGCCCTTCCAGACCGCCCGTCAGGCCTTCGCCAAGACGCGAGTTGCGCGTGTGCTCATACTGGGCGTAAGTGTTGGTGGTCACGCCGTTATCCCAGCCGCCGGTCCAGGTGACCGCGTAGTTCTGGCGGTAGAGACGGTTGGTTTCCTTGCCGTAATATTTTTTCACCAGCCCGTTAGTGCTGTTGTCGTTATTGGTGTTCTGGGTGTCGCCCGCGTAGAGGTTGCCCTGACGGCTGTAGCCCGCCTCAAACTCCAGCGCCTGCATCGGCGCGAATTCCCAGCGCACCTGGCCGTTGATGTCTTTATTGACCACGCCTTCACGCCCGGCGGGCAGGGTATCGGCATAGCTGCCGGTGCGCAGCGATTCATGCCCGGCGTTGATGTCCTGCGCGTCGGCCTGGGTTTTCGCCAGGTTGCCGTACAGACGGAAGCTGACGCTGTCGCCAAGCGGTCCGGTCAGGCTGAAGTTGGTGCGTTTTGTCGCGCCTTCGGCTTTATGTTCCGGCACGTCGAAATAGCTGTCCCAGGCGCCGTGCCATTCGTTGCTGCTGCGTTTGGTGATGATATTTACCACACCGCCCGCCGCGCCGTTGCCGTAGCGGGCGGCGGCAGGGCCGCGCAGCACCTCGATGCGTTCGATCATCTCCGGCGGCACCCAGGCGGTATCGCCACGGCTGTCGCGCTCGCCGCGCCAGCCCTGACGTACCGAGTTACGGCTGCTGACCGGTTTGCCGTCAATGAGGATCAGCGTGTTTTCCGGTCCCATCCCGCGGATGTCGATCTGGCGGTTGTTGCCGCGCTGGCCGCTGGTGGAGTTGCCGGTCAGGTTGACGCCCGGCATGGTGCGGATGATTTCCGAGACATCGCGCGCCGGCGGGTTTTTACGGATTTCATCGGCGGTAATGGTGGAGACGCCAGGCGCCTGAAGGTTTTGCTGTGCGGCGGTGACGACAATCGTGTCATCGCCTTCGGTTGCCTTGCCATCCACAATGGCGGTGCTGTCCTGCGCCCAGACGGGCAGCGCTGCGCCATAAATCCCAGGAGTCATGAGCATCGCCAGGGAGAGGGGGAGCTTTTTATTCATCTTTTATCCTGCTGTCTGTGCTGCGGCCCGGAAGTCCTTCCCCACTGGGGCAGGGCGCAACATGGAATATGCCAGAGCCGCTTTACGCAAACCCCGCTCATCCCGGAGCGGCAGCGCGCAAACGCCTGGTCGGGTTAATGTTTTTGAGTGAAAGACGCGCTTCCCACAGCGCGCCAATACGCTATTGCAAATGCAAATAATTATCAATAATATTATCATCAAATTATCTGGACTAGCGTAAATCCATGATATTTATCAAGACTAACAAGGAGCTGGACGGTGGCGGAGCACGCGGCGGGAAGTGAAGCCTGGTGGCAGGCGAAGCAGGCGCAGGGTATACCGGAAATTTCTGATGCAGCCCCGGGCCAGTGCAGTGTGACATTCTGGTGGCGCGATCCGGCGGGCGATGAAACTACGTCTGAGATACAGCGGGTGTGGATTTACATCACCGGCATCACCGATCACCACAAACCCTCCGCGCCGCAGTCGCTCACACGTCTGCCGGGCACCGACGCCTGGTGCTGGCGCACCGAGTTAAACGCCAGCTGGCGCGGCAGCTACTGTTTTATCCCTTCTGCACGAACCGATGATTTCGCGCCCGACGCCTTTGCTGATGCTCCGGCGCGCGGCGCGCTACGCGAAGGCTGGCGCACGCTCCTGCCGCAGGCTGTCCCTGATCCGTTCAATCCGCACCACTGGCGCGGCGGCCGCGGCCACCCGGTCAGCGCGCTGCATCTGCCAGACGCGCCCGCACAGCCGGGGTGGGAGGCGCGCGACGTGGCGTACACGCCCGCGCGGGAATTTCTCTGGCACAGCGAAAGGCTCGGCAACGCGCGTCGCGTGTGGCTGTTTACCACCGGCGGCGATGACGCGCCCCAGACGCGCCCGCTCGCTATTCTGCTGGATGGTCAGTTCTGGGCGCACAGCCAGCCGGTCTGGCCTGCGCTCCAGGCGCTTACCGACGGCGGCGTACTGCCGCCTGCGGTATATCTGCTGGTGGATGTGATTGATACCGTGCACCGCAGCCGGGAGCTGCCCTGCAACGCCGCCTTCTGGGAGGCGCTGTGGCATGAACTGCTGCCCCAGGCGCGCGGTTATACGCAGTGGCGTGAAACCCCGGAAACCACCGTCGTCGCCGGACAGAGTTTCGGCGGGCTCGCCGCGCTCTATGCGGGGCTGCACTGGCCACAGCGTTTTGGCTGCGTGCTGAGCCAGTCCGGCTCTTTCTGGTGGCCGAAACGCGAGGCGAACGGCGAGGGCGGCTGGCTGGTTGAAGAGCTGGCCGCAGGCCGTCTCGACCCGCGCGGGCTGCGTATTTTTCTTGAAGCAGGCGTGCATGAGCCGCTCATTTTGCAGGCGAATCAGCGCCTGGTTTCTTTACTGCGACAGACGACGCAGCCGCTTTTCTGGCGTCAGGTTGAGGGGGGGCACGATGCGCTGTGCTGGCGCGGCGGGCTGACCGACGGGTTGGCCGCGCTCTGGGCCGACATCCCCGCCCCGGCGCGTTTTTCAGGACAGGAGTGAGGTATGGAATTCAGCAATCCTTTCGATAACCCGCAGGGCCGCTTCTGGCTGCTCGAAAATCACTGTCAGCAGGTAAGCCTCTGGCCGGAGCCGTGCGCGCTGCCGCCGGGCTGGCGCGTAGTGTCGCCACCGCAGCCTCTTGAGGTATGCGAGGCGTGGCTTTCGCAACACGGGCAGGCGCTTCAGCCCGCCCATTTCGCACATCAGAACGAGACGCGAGGTTGACGTGACGGACATAACCCTGACGCAGGCAGAGCACGCCATTGACGCGCTGCCGCTGGTGGCGGCGCAGCCCGGCATCTGGATGGCTGAAAAACTCTCAAACCAGAATAACGCCTGGAGTGTGGCGCATTACGTTGAGCTGAACGGCGCGCTCGACGCGCCGCTGCTGGCGCGCGCCATCGTGGCGGGCATGATGGAGGCCGACACGCTGCGGATGCGTTTTGAGGAGCGCGACGGCATCATCACGCAGCGATTCGACGCCTCGCTCACGTTCGCCACACCTGAAATGACCGATCTGCGCCGCGAGGCCTGCCCGCAGACCGCAGCGTTGGCGCTGATGCACGCCGATCTGGAACAGGATCTGCGCGTCACCCACGGCAAACCGTTGGCGCATCACCAGCTGTTGCGGGTGGGGGAGACGCGCTGGCTCTGGTATCAGCGTTATCATCATCTGGTGGTGGATGGCTTCAGTTTTACCGCGATTACCCGCCGTATCGCCGATATTTATCGCAGCCTGCACCGGGGCGAAGAGCCCGACGCCTCGCCGTTCGTCCCCTTTAAAGAGGTGGTCGATGAATACGCCCGCTACCAGGCCTCGGACGCCTGTGCGCGCGACGCCGCCTTCTGGGCGCAGCAGGTACGCGAGCTGCCGCCGCTGGCGACGCTCTCTGACCAGCCGCTTACCGGGCACTCCTCCACAACCTCGCTGATCCGCCGCTCGCTGCGTTTTGACGCCGCGCCTTTCGCCGCGCTGATGGCGAACAGCGGCGGGCTGGCCGCGCCGGACGTGGCGCTGGCGCTGGTGGCGCTCTGGCTCGGTCGTCTTAGCGGGCGCGACGCGTACAGCGCCGGTTTCATCTTTATGCGTCGCATCGGCTCCGCCGCGCTATGCGCCACCGGCCCGGTGCTGAACGTGCTGCCCTGTCCGGTGCGCATTGACCCGACGCAGACGCTGGCGCAGTTCGCCGCCGCCTTTGCGAAGACGCTTAAAACGCTGCGCCGTCATCAGCGTTACGACGCCGAGCAGGTGCTGCGCGACGCGGGAAAAGTCGCGCAGCAGACGCCGCTCTATGGCCCGGTGCTGAACCTGAAAATGTTTGATTACCGGCTCGATTTCGACGGCGTGGAGGGGATCACCCATCAGCTCGCCTCGGGGCCGGTAAAAGATCTCGAAATCGCGCTCTATGTGGATGACCAGGGCGGCGTAACGCTGGAGCTGCTCGCCAACCAGCAGCGCTATGAAGCCGCGCAGATTGAGCGCCATCTCGCCCGCCTGCCGCGTCTGCTCACACAGTTTGCGGCTGACCCGGGGCTTGCGTGCGCGCAGGCGGATCTGCTGGATGAAAGCGACTACGCGCTGATGGCGCGCGTGAACCAGACCGCGGTACAACTGCCGCTGGAGACGCTGAGCAGCCTGCTGGCGAAGCAGGCGCAGGCGACGCCGAACGCCCCGGCGCTTGCGGATGCGCGCTATGCCTTTACCTACCGCGAAATGCGTGAGCAAGTGCTGACGCTTGCGGCGGAGCTGGCGCGCCGCGGCGTTAAGCCGGGCGATGTGGTGGCCGTCGCGCTGCCGCGCTCGGTGTTTCTCTCGCTGGCGCTACAGGCCATTGTGGAAGCGGGCGCCGCCTGGCTGCCGCTCGATACCGGCTACCCCGACGATCGCCTGCAGATGATGTTAGAAGACGCCCGCCCGGCGCTGCTGATCACTGCCGCGTCAGAGCAGGGGCGTTTTACGCACCTGCCGCTTTCAATTTTCTGCTACGACGCGCCGCTGCCGGCCAGCGCCGCGCAGCCGCTTTCGCGCTCGCATCCGGCGCACACGGCCTATGTGATTTTCACCTCCGGCTCGACCGGGCGTCCGAAGGGCGTCATGGTCGGCCAGACCGCCATCGTTAACCGGCTGCTGTGGATGCAAAACCAGTATCCGCTCGGCGCGGATGACGTGGTGCTGCAAAAAACGCCGTGCAGTTTTGATGTGTCGGTGTGGGAGTTTTTCTGGCCGCTTATCGTCGGGGCGCGGCTGGTGATGGCGCCGCCGGAGGCGCACCGCGATCCGCAGGCGCTGCAGGCGCTCTTTGCGCGCTGGCGGGTGACGACAACCCACTTCGTGCCGTCGATGCTGGCGGCCTTTGTCGGCGCGCTGACGTCTGAAGCGGCGATAAGCGCCTGCGCGTCGCTGCGTCAGGTGTTCTGCAGCGGCGAAGCGCTGCCGACCGAACTGTGCCGCGAATGGGAACGGCTGACCGGCGCGCCGCTGCATAATCTCTATGGCCCGACGGAAGCGGCGGTAGATGTGAGCGGGTATCCGGCCTTCGGCGCGGCATTGGCGCAGGTGAAGGGCGCCAGCGTGCCAATTGGCTTCCCGGTCTGGAATACCGGGCTGCGCATTCTTGATAGTCTGATGCGCCCGGTGCCGCCGGGCATGGCGGGCGATCTCTATCTCACCGGCGTTCAGCTGGCCCAGGGCTACCTTGGCCGCCCGGATCTGACCGCCAGTCGCTTTATCGCCGATCCGTTCGCGGCCGGCGAGCGGATGTACCGCACCGGCGATGTGGCGCGCTGGCTGCCGGACGGCGCGGTGGAATATCTCGGACGCAGCGACGATCAGCTGAAAATTCGCGGCCAGCGTATTGAGCCTGGCGAGATTGACCGCGTGATGCAAAGCCTGCCGGATGTGGCGCAGGCGGTGACGCATGCCTGCGTGTTGAATCACCATGCCGAAACGGGCGGCGATGCGCGCCAGCTGGTGGGATATGTGGTCTCCGCCTCCGGCGACGCGCTGGACGTGGCGGCGCTGCGTGCGCGCTTAAGCGAACGGCTGCCCGCGCATATGGTGCCGGTGACGCTTCTCCAGTTGCCTGCGCTGCCGCTCAGCGCCAACGGCAAGCTGGATCGCAAGGCGCTGCCGTTGCCACAGCTCGCGGCGCGCGCGCCGGGCAGAACCGTAGCGCCGGGGATGGAAACGGCGATCGCCTGCGCGTTTTCTGAACTCCTGGGCGTGGAAGTGACCGACGCGCAGGCCGATTTCTTCGCGCTCGGCGGCCATTCGCTGCTGGCGATGCGTCTGGCGGCAAGGCTTACGCGCGAACTGGGACGGGCAGTAACGGTAGGGCAGGTGATGATTGCGCCGACGGTGGAAAAACTCGCGGCCGTCATTGAGACCGCTCAAAGCGACGCGCAGGCGGAGCAGGCGGGCTTTGACGCCATTCTGCCGCTGCGTGAAGGTCGCGGCCCGACGCTGTTCTGCTTCCATCCGGCGTCGGGTTTCGCCTGGCAGTTCAGCGTTTTACAACGCTGGCTGTCGCCGCGCTGGGCGATAACGGGCATTCAGTCGCCGCGCCCGGACGGGCCGATGCAGCAGTGCGCGTCGGTGGATGAACTGTGCGACCGCCATTATGCGACGCTTCGTGAGCAGCAGCCGCACGGACCGTACTGGCTGTTCGGCTATTCGCTCGGCGGGACGATCGCGCACGGCGTCGCCGCGCGGTTGCAGGCGGCGGGCGAGGAGGTGGCGTTTCTCGGGTTGCTCGACACCTGGCCGCCGGAAACGCAGAACTGGCAGGAGAAAGGCGGGCGCGAGCTCGACCCGGCCGTGCTGGCGGAGATTGAGCGCGAGCGGGCGGCGTTTGTGAGCGCGCAGCAGGGGCAGGGGTCGCAAAGGCTATTTGAAACGATTGAAGGCAATTACGCCGACGCGGTGCGGCTGCTCTCTACCGCGCGCAGCGCGCGCTTTGAGGGCGACGCGACGCTGTTTGTCGCCGAACGCACCGTGACGCCGGGCCTGGATCCGTTTAACGCCTGGGCGCCCTGGACGCATAGTCTTGAGGTGCATAATGTGGATTGCGCGCACGTGGAGATTATCTCCCCGCAGGCGTTCGAGGTGATTGGCCCGGTGTTGCGGGATATTCTCGGGTAGTTTTGGCGTTATGGGGTGAGTATGACACCGGGCGCCTGGATTAACGGCGGGTGCGCTTCGCTTACCCACCCTACGAACACCGGGTGTCTGGGTTTATGTAGGGCGGGTAAGCATAAGCGCACCCGCCACGTTACCTCACCCGCCACCTACGCCAGGCGCGGGTACGCTTCGGCTATCGGGCTGCCGGTGAAATTCGCAATCCAGCCTTCCGGGTTATCGAAAATGCGGATCGCCGTGAAATGCGGCTGCGAGCCCATATCAAACCAGTGCGGCGTCCCGGCCGGCACCGAAATCAAATCGTTCTTCTCGCACAACACCTGATACACCTTGTCGCCAATATGCAGACAGAACAGCCCGGCGCCTTCCACGAAAAACCGCACTTCGTCTTCGCCGTGGGTATGCTCGTTCAGAAACTTGCCGCGCAGCGCCTCTTTCTGCGGATTATCGGCGCGCATGCTGATCACATCCCAGCTCTGGTAGCCTTTTTCCGCCACCAGTTGGTCAATCGCATGCTGATAGGCGGTAAGCACCACCTCCGGCGTTGGGTTATCGCCCAGATCGCGGTCGGCCTGCCAGCGTTCGAAACGCACGCCCTGCGCGTTAAGCTGTTCGCGGATAGCGTCGGCGTCGGTGCTCTGCCACAGCGGCTCGCTGGCACCGTTATCGGCAAAAATCGTCAATGCGCTCATGTCGGGATCTGCTCCGGGTGAATGTCATCGAAACTGGATACCTGGCGATGGGTGCTTTGCGTATCAGGCTCGCCGCGGATAAGCTGGATGGTTTTCCAGCCCGCTTCACGCGCGGCGTCCAGCTCTTCGCGGATATCCGAGAGAAACAGCATCTGATGCACCGGCACGCCGGTTTTCATCGCGATATTGCGGTATGACGATACCTGGCGTTTGGCGCCGACATGGGTATCGAAAAAGCCGCTCAGAAGCCCCGTGACGTCGCCCTCATCGCTATGGCTAAAGAGCAGCTTTTGCGCCGGGACGGAGCCGGAGGAGTAGATATAAATATCGATCTCCTGATCGCTCCAGCGGCGAAACGCGGGCACGACATCCGGGTAAAGATGGCCGGTGAAATCGCCGTTCGCGTAGCCTTCGCGCCAGATATACCCCTGAATGGATTTCAGCGCGGGCGATTTACGATCTTCATCCATAAATTTGAAGAGCGTTTCTATCAGCTGATCCACTGACGCCGCAGGCGAGTGGATCTCGCCCCGCAGTTCGTTAAGCAGCAGATTCACCGGTTCGCGCAGCTCGCCCGAGCGGATAAATCGCTCCAGACGCTCGCGCGCATAGGGGAAAAGGACGTTATGCACGAAACGAAAATCGGTCGTGGTGCCTTCAATATCGGTAACGATGGCGCGGATCATGCTCTCTCCAGCAGGCGTCGCTGCATTTCACATTCAAACAGAAATTCGAGCCCCTCCAGATGGCGACGCGCGACAGCGACATCGCTTCCCCAGCAGGTCAGCCCGTGGCCGCGCAGCAGAAACCCGTAGCGCAGCGGGAACTGGCGGTGGTGGCGCTCAATGCGCTCCGCCAGAGCACCAATATCCTGATCGTTATCGAAAATGGCAACAGGCACATCATCAAGATGCGTAATTTCTCCTGCGAGCGATTTCTGCATCTCGTAGCCGCACAAATGAAGCGCGTCGCTTTTCTCCACGCGCGACAGCACCGTTGCGTTAACGGTATGCACATGCAGCACGCAGTTCGCCTCCGGGAACAGGCGATAAATCAGGGTATGCAGGCCGGTTTCGGCAGAGGGTTTGCGGCCGGACGGCGCGAGGTTAGTGGCAATCTCCACCTGCAGAAAATCGTCTGTCGTCAGGCTGCCTTTATCCTTGCCCGATTCGCTCAGCCAGCACCAGCGCGCGTCTTCGCGCAGCGACATATTGCCGCCGGTGGCGGGCGCCCAGCCCTTCGCGCCTATCCAGTGACAGGCGGCCACCAGCTCTTGAAGTTGGCTCTCTTTACTCATCGCATCCCCGCAGGCATATCGTTAGCGTTTAGACGTCTAAGCGTCTTGATTGCCAGAGAGTAGCATCGTGTTATAGTGTCGGCAACAGACAGATAACACCAAAACAACACGACAACGAGCGAAAGGATCAGCCGCCATGAGCCACATCCCGTTAACGCCAGAAAGCAAACTGCCCGCGCTGGGCACGACTATCTTCACCCGCATGAGCGCGCTGGCGCAGCAGCACCAGGCGATTAACCTGTCGCAAGGGTTTCCGGATTTTGACGGCCCGCGCTATTTACAGGAGCGGCTGGCGCACCATGTCGCGGCGGGCGCGAACCAGTACGCGCCGATGACGGGCGTGCAGGCGCTGCGTGAAGCGATTGCCGATAAAACCGAGGCGCTCTACGGCCATCGCCCGGATGCCAACAGCGATGTCACCGTCACGGCGGGGGCCACCGAGGCGCTCTACGCGGCCATTACCGCGCTGGTGCGCCCTGGCGATGAAGTCATTTGCTTCGATCCGAGCTACGACAGCTATGCGCCCGCCGTGGCGCTTTCCGGCGGTGTGTTAAAGCGCATCGCGCTGACGCCGCCGCATTTTCGCGTGGACTGGGCGCAGTTCGCCGCGCTGCTGTCGGACCGCACCCGATTGGTAATCCTCAACACACCGCATAATCCGTCCGCCACCGTCTGGCGAAACGCGGACTTCGCCGCGCTCTGGGCGGCTATCGCAGAGCGTGAGATCTATGTGTTGAGCGATGAAGTCTATGAGCACATCTGCTTTGCCGACGAGGGGCACGCCAGCGTGCTGGCGCATCCGCAACTGCGCGAGCGAGCGATTGCGGTGTCGTCATTTGGCAAGACGTATCACATGACCGGCTGGAAAGTAGGCTACTGCGTGGCGCCCGCCGCGCTCAGCGCCGAGCTTCGCAAAGTGCATCAGTATCTGACCTTTTCGGTCAATACTCCGGCGCAGCTGGCGCTGGCGGATATGCTGCGCGCCGAGCCTGCGCATTATCTCGAGTTGCCCGATTTTTACCGGGCGCGCCGCGACCGTTTCATTCAGGCGCTCGGCGACAGCCGATTTAACATTTTGCCCTGCGAGGGCACCTATTTTCTGCTGGCGGATTACAGCGCTATCTCTTCACAGGACGACGTGAGCTTTTGCGAATGGCTGACCACGGAGGCGGGCGTCGCCGCCATTCCGCTGTCGGTATTCTGCGACGCGCCGTTCCCGCATAAGCTCATCCGTTTATGCTTCGCCAAACAGGAGGCGACGCTGCTGGCCGCCGCTGAGCGTCTGGCGCGGTTATAACGTGGGTTGATCGGGCGTGGCCGCGCTGCGGCTCTGCGCCGCCGGCACGTCGCGCAGGAAGTGCTGCTCAATGAGCGACACGAAGCTGACGAACGACGCGTTGGTTAACGATGCGCGGTTGTAGATAAGGTAGTAATCATACTGCGGCAGGCTGAAGTTAAGCTTCACCGGCCGCAGCCCGAATACCTGACCGTAACGGCGCAGGGCCGGCGCGGGCAGTATGCCGATAAAATCGGTGCTGCCAATCACCGCCATGATCGACGAGAGCGAGTTGCTGGTAAACGCGATTTGCCGCTCGCCGATAAGCTCACCCGATTTCACATGGTAATGTCTCTGTCCTTCCGCCGTACCGTTAAACAGCGTGAATTTCTCTTGCGCCAGCGCCGCGTCGTCAGCGTGATCGCCAAGCCGCGGATGGCTATCGCTGCACACCAGCACCGTCTCTTCACTAAAACAGTGTTTGCAAATCACCGAATGACTGGTGACTGGCGCCATGCCGATAATCAGATCCGCTTTGCGATAGGCCAGCAGATCTTCCGCCGTTTCGCTGGCAAGCGAGGTGTCGTAATGCTCCAGTTCGAAATCGTAATGCTCGCGAAACGCGCTGACCAGATCCGGCAAATGGTCAGCCGCGAGCGCAGGCGGGCAATAAAGGACGAAGTTTTTACGCAGCGGCGCGCCCTGCATCATGTTGATGGTCTGTTCAAGCTGATTGAGATTGTCTTCCAGATAGTGGTGCAGATTAGTGCCGACAGTGGTGGGCGTAATGCCTTTGCCGGAGCGTACAAACAGCGGGTCGTTAAGCTGGTTGCGCAGGCGCTGTAGCGACTGGCTTATCGCCGACGGCGTCAGAAACAGCGCTTCCGCGGCCTTGCTGACGCTGCGATATAAATAGATGCATTCGAAGATCACCAGAAGATTGAGGTCAAACTTTTTCAAATCCTGCAAATTTGCCATGACAGCCTCGCAACGAGACGAAAGGGGATTTTTATGGGTTATTGGTTCTTAGTAAATAATAGATAACAGCGATGTTTTTGCGCAGGCGCGCCGGGGCGTAATCTGAAAAACCGGCCCGCCTTCACACAACCGGCGGATGGCGCTTTTTGTTAAGCGCTCCCTATCACAGCCATAGGCAGGAATAATCTTTGCGTGCGTTGCCCTTTGGGCAGGGGAGTGTTCTAATCGAAGGAACGTATGCGCCGCAAAACACCGCGCGCAACGCTTTTGCCAGTACGCTGGCTCTGCTGTGGCCCGCGGGTCTCTCAGCGCTCAGGCCGCCGTTCAGGTGGCTTTTTTATTTTTCGCCAGATGGCGATAAATGTTCACAAGGTTGGCCCGGATCGGTTGTTAGCTATTGCTTATCGATTTGATAATGCAAACGCATTGGCCCGGGTAGCGAAAATTCGATACCTTACATCCCATCGAAAACACGGAGGAAGTATAGATGTCCTTGATTAACACCAAAATCAAACCTTTCAAAAACATGGCGTTCAAAAACGGTGAGTTCATCGAAGTTACCGAGAAAAACACTGAAGGCCGCTGGAGCGTATTCTTCTTCTATCCTGCTGACTTTACCTTCGTATGCCCGACCGAACTGGGCGACGTGGCTGACCATCACGAAGAACTGCAGAAGCTGGGCGTAGACGTTTACTCTGTTTCTACCGACACCCACTTCACCCACAAAGCGTGGCATAGCAGCTCCGAAACCATCGCGAAAATCAAATACGCGATGATCGGCGACCCGACTGGCGCCCTGACCCGTAACTTCGAAATCATGCGTGAAGACGAAGGTCTGGCTGACCGCGGTACTTTCATCGTTGACCCGCAGGGCGTTATCCAGGCGATCGAAATTACTGCTGAAGGCATCGGCCGCGACGCGTCTGACCTGCTGCGTAAAATCAAAGCGGCTCAGTATGTTGCGTCTCACCCAGGCGAAGTGTGCCCGGCTAAATGGAAAGAAGGCGATGCGACTCTGGCTCCGTCTCTGGACCTGGTTGGCAAAATCTAATTTTTCTTCGGCTTTTGCTGCATAGCGGCGTTGGCATCACTCTCGCGCCCCGGTCACTTACTTTTGTAAGCTCCCGGGGACTTAAGAGTTCGCCGCCTTGCTCTGCAACAAAAATCCTTTGAAAAATACAGGCATTATTACGGGTGCAGTCTTGCACCCGTTTTTTTGAAAACGCTTTTACGCGCTCTCATTTAAGTTGCATCGCGGCGACGCCTGCACTGAGGCGGCTTAAATGAGGAAGCGTAAGCTCAGGAGAAAATTATGCTCGACACAAACATGAAAACCCAGCTCAAGGCCTATCTTGAGCGTCTGACAAAACCTGTTGAGTTAGTGGCCACGCTGGATGACAGCGCGAAATCGGCAGAGATCAAAGAGCTGCTGCTGGAAATCGCCGAGCTGTCTGACAAAGTCTCCTTCCGGGAAGACAACACGCTGGCGGCGCGCAAACCTTCATTTTTGATTACCAACCCGGGTTCTGACCAGGGGCCGCGCTTTGCGGGCTCTCCGCTGGGCCACGAGTTTACGTCGCTGGTGCTGGCGCTGCTGTGGACCGGCGGTCATCCGTCGAAAGAAGCGCAGGCGCTGCTGGAGCAGATCCGCGATCTGGACGGCGATTTTGAGTTTGAGACTTACTATTCGCTCTCCTGCCACAACTGCCCGGACGTGGTGCAGGCGCTGAACCTGATGGCGGTGCTGAACCCGCGTATTAAACATACGGCGATTGATGGCGCGGTGTTCCAGAATGAAATCACCGAACGCAACATTATGGGCGTGCCGGCTGTGTTCATGAACGGCGTGGAATTTGGCTCGGGTCGTATGACGCTTGCGGAAATCGTCGCGAAAGTGGACACCGGCGCTGAAAAACGCGCGGCGGAAGAGCTGAATCAGCGCGACGCTTACGACGTGCTGATTGTCGGCTCCGGCCCGGCGGGCGCGGCGGCGGCGATTTACTCCGCTCGTAAAGGCATCCGTACCGGCCTGATGGGCGAGCGTTTCGGCGGCCAGGTGCTGGACACCGTAGATATCGAAAACTACATTTCTGTGCCGAAAACCGAAGGCCAGAAACTGGCGGGCGCGCTGAAGTCGCACGTAGATGATTACGACGTTGACGTTATCGACACCCAGAGCGCGACGAAGCTTATCCCGGCGGCAAGCGAAGGCGGCCTGCACCAGATTGAAACGGCGTCCGGCGCGGTGCTGAAAGCGCGCAGCGTGATCGTGGCGACCGGCGCGAAATGGCGCAACATGGGCGTGCCGGGTGAAGATCAGTATCGCACCAAAGGCGTGACCTACTGCCCGCACTGTGACGGCCCGCTGTTTAAAGGCAAACGCGTCGCGGTGATCGGCGGCGGTAACTCCGGCGTGGAAGCGGCCATCGACCTCGCGGGGATCGTTGAGCACGTGACGCTGCTGGAATTTGCGCCGGAGATGAAAGCCGACCAGGTATTGCAGGACAAACTGCGCAGCCTGAAAAACGTCGACATCATCCTGAGCGCGATGACCACCGAAGTGAAAGGCGACGGCACGAAGCTGACCGGTCTTGATTATCAGGATCGCGTGACGGGCGCTGTGAAACATCTGGAAGTGGCGGGGATCTTTGTTCAGATCGGTCTGCTGCCGAACACCACCTGGCTTGAAGGCGCTATCGAGCGTAACCGCATGGGCGAAATCATCATAGACGCCAAATGCGAGACCAGCGTGAAGGGCGTGTTCGCCGCAGGCGACTGCACCACCGTGCCGTACAAACAGATCATCATCGCCACCGGCGAAGGCGCGAAAGCCTCCCTGAGCGCGTTTGATTATCTGATTCGTACCAAAACCGCATAACAAGAAAGTAAGACACCTGCGTAAAAGCCGCCCCCAGGGGCGGCTTTTTTATTGGCGAATGTTTAGTGTGAACTGGCGGGTGCGCGTTGCTTACCCGCCCTACAGGTATCTGCGACGTTAAAAGTAGGGCGGGTAAGCGCAGCGCACCCGCCAATAATGTCCGAAACTTAACGCACCACAAACACCGGCACATGGGCGTGGCGCACCACGCTTGACGCGTTCGAGCCCAACAGGTGCGTGCTGATGGACGGATCGCGCGAGCCGATGACCACTACGTCGGCGTGTAACTCTTGCGCCATCGCGTTAACTTCATCGCGCACGCTACCGAAGCGGACATGCGTGCGCAGGCGCGTTTCCGGCAGGGTGAAATGCTGCTTCAGGGTTTGCAGGCGCTGATTCGCCTCGGCCTCTAAATGCTCTTCGAAACGACGGATATCGGCGGCGAAGCGGTGCAGGCTCAGATTCGCCGAGCCCGGCAGCACATGCAGCAGATGAATAATTCCCTCCTCCTGCGCCAGAAACTCCGCGTGGCGAATCGCCTTGTCGCTCAGTTCCATTTCGAACACGTCTACAGGCATCAGAATAGTGTTGTACATCGTCACTCCTCCTTTAGCGGTTATCGACGCCTTTATTAAACCCTGTTTTTGTCATGGATACTTCTGCTGGCCCGACAAATTTATGTTTTTTTACGCAGCGGCTTTCGCCAGGAAAACTCTCAAAGCCGCCGCGCTGGCGGCCGATCCCACGGCTTGCGGCCCATCCGGTCTACCCTTGGTTTAGACCAGATGAACTTTCGCACTGGAACCTGTCTCTTTTTACTGTCTGCCAGGAGGTCGTAATGAAGGCGTTAACCTACCACGGGCCGCATAACGTTAAGGTCGAAAATGTCCCGGACCCGATTATCGAGGCGCAGGACGATATTATTCTGCGCGTGACGGCGACCGCGATTTGCGGCTCCGATTTGCACCTCTATCGCGGCAAAATTCCGCAGGTTCATCACGGCGATATTTTCGGCCATGAATTTATGGGGGAAGTGGTGGAAACCGGCAGCGCGGTGAAGGATATCCGCAAGGGCGATCGCGTCGTGATCCCGTTTGTTATCGCCTGTGGCGACTGTTTCTTCTGCAAGTTACAGCAATATTCCGCCTGTGAAACCACCAACAAAGGCACCGGCGCGGCGCTGAATAAAAAGCAGATCCCGGCCCCTGCGGCGCTGTTTGGCTACAGCCACCTTTATGGCGGCATTCCGGGCGGGCAGGCGGAGTATGTGCGCGTGCCGAAGGGCAACGTCGGGCCGTTTAAAGTGCCGCCGTTACTCTCTGATGATAAAGCGCTGTTTCTCTCCGATATCCTGCCGACAGCCTGGCAGGCCGTGAAAAATGGTCAGGTGCAGAAAGGCTCCCAGGTAGCGATTTACGGCGCGGGCCCGGTGGGGCTGCTCAGCGCCGCCTGCGCGCGGCTGATGGGCGCAGAACAGATCTTTATGGTCGACCATAACGATTATCGTCTGGCCTTCGCTAAAGAGCGTTACGGCGTTATCCCGATTAACTTCGATGAAAACGACGATCCGGCGGCATTTATTATTGAAAACACGCCGGGCAACCGCGGCGTGGACGCCGTTATCGATGCGGTCGGTTTTGAGGCCAAAGGCAGCCTGACGGAAACCGTGCTGTCGAATCTCAAAATCGAAGGCAGTAGCGGCAAAGCGCTGCGCCAGTGCATCGCGGCGGTGCGTCGCGGCGGCGTGGTGAGTGTGCCGGGCGTCTATGCGGGCTTTATCCACGGCTTCCTGTTTGGCGATGCGTTCGATAAAGGCATCAGCTTTAAGATGGGCCAGACGCACGTGCATGCGTTCCTGCCGGAGCTGCTGCCGCTTATCGAGCAGGGGCTGCTGACGCCGGAAGAGATAGTCACGCACTATCTGCCGCTGGAAGATGCCGCGCGGGGCTACAAGATTTTCGAGAAGCGCGAAGAGGAGTGCCGTAAGGTCATTCTGGTGCCGGGCGCCGCGACGCCGGAGGCCGCGCGCGATAAGGTCACCGCGCTGATGAACGCGCCGCTACAGCCGTAAGGTATCGGGGCGTAAAACAGAAAGAGGATGCCCTGGCATCCTCTTATTTTTTGCCGCTAAGCGACCATTAACGGCGATATTCGCCCGCCGCTTCCGGCTGGTAGAGCAACTCAAGCACTTCGATATGCGTTTCGCTGCCGTCCGGCAGCGGCCAGCGGATGGCATCGCCCACGCGCAGCCCCAGCAGCGCCGCGCCCACTGGCGCCATGACTGACAGCGCTTCCGGGCTACTGCCCGCGTTTTGCGGGTAGACCAGCAGGCGCTCGTAGGTTTCGCCGCTCGCCAGATCGCGGAATTTTACCCGGCTGTTCATCGTCACCACATCTTCCGGCATCGCCTGCGGGCTAACCATCCGTGCGCGATCCAGTTCATCGTTCAGCGCGTCAGCCACCGGCAGACGCGCGAACGCAGGCTGCTCCAGCAGGCTATCGAGACGTTCGGCATCGAGTTCGTTGATGATAAGGGCAGGTCGGGACATTTCTTACTCCATGTCGTTGAAACAGGCGGCGTTTCGCCGCTAACAAGCGTCCAAAGAAAAACCCTCACCGTCAAAACGATGAGGGTCCGCGTCAGGGGATGATACTCAGCCTTGCGCGCCGTTTGAAGTGAGCCAGCTCACGAAACGGGGCTTAAAGCAGGATGCTGCCCACCGCCGCCAGCAGGAAAGCGATGGAGCCCAGCAGAGTTTCCATCACGGTCCAGGTTTTCAGCGTGGTTTTCTCATCCATCTCAAGGAAACGGCCCACCAGCCAGAAGCCGGAGTCGTTGACGTGTGAGAGCACCGTCGCGCCGCCCGCGATGGCGATAACGATAAAGCAGAGATCAAACTGGCTTAATCCCGGCGTCGCCTGCACCATCGGCGCGACCAGCGCGGCGGTGGTCGTCAGCGCGACCGTCGCCGAGCCCTGCGCCACGCGCAGAGCCGTAGAGATAACAAACGCCGCGAGAATGACCGGCATCCCGGTATCGGAAAGCACGCCCGCCAGCGCGTCGCCAATGCCGCTGGCGCGCAGCACGCCGCCGAACATCCCGCCCGCGCCGGTCACCAGAATAATGCCGCAGATAGGGCCAAGCGCGCCGTCGCAGATTTTCTCCAGATGCTGGCGGCTGTGATTGCGGCTGAAGACCATCAGCGCGAAGAAGACGGTGATCAGCAGCGCGACCGGCGTTTTGCCGAGCATACGCAGGAAGTTCGCCACGCTGTTGTCGGCGCTGACCCAGCCCAGCACTTTAGCGGTATTCAGGCCGGTATCGAGGAAAATGAGCATCAGCGGCAGCAGCAGGATTGTTAACACCATGCCGAAGGACGGTGGACGATGCGTCGGATCGGTTTCCACTTCGCCAAGGAATGAAGAGGGGAGCTTGATATCGAATTTTTTACCGGCGTACTGGCCATACAGATAACCACCGAAATACCAGGTGGGGATAGCGATAATCAGACCGATGATCACCAGCAGGCCGATATTGGCGCCCAGCAGTTCGCTGGCGGCAACCGGGCCCGGATGCGGCGGCACCAGCGCATGCATGGCCGCAAACGCGCCCGCCGCCGGGAAGGCGTATTTCAGCGTCGAACCGCCAAAGCGTTTCGCCACGCTGAAGATAATCGGCAGCATGACGACCAGACCTGCATCAAAGAAGATCGGGAAGCCAAACAGCAGCGAGGCGACGCCGAGCGCGAACGGCGCGCGGTGTTCGCCAAATTTGTTAATCAGCGTATCGGCCAGCACTTTCGCGCCGCCGGAGACTTCCAGCAGACGGCCTATCATCGCGCCGATCCCCACCAGCAGCGCGACGCCCGCAAGCGTACTGCCAAAGCCCGTCAGCAGCGTGGGCACGACTTTATCAAACGGCACTTTGGTCAACAGCGCCACAACGATACTGACCAGGGTAAGCGCAAGAAAAGCATGCACTTTAAAGCGCATGATAAGTATCAGCAGCAGTACAACGGCCCCGGCGGCAATGCCCAGCAGCGTACCGGCGCCATAAGCATAAGTGGTTTCTGTCATCGTTATTATCCTCAACATGGGTACAGTGAAACCGTAGCCTGGTCGGCGGTTTTCTCACTGATACCGGTAACATGATACCGATAACATGTGGCGGCTTGTAAACAGGGTCTGTCATATTTATTAACATTTTGAGATCACCGTCAAACTCCTGTGCGGGCGGCGCTTTTGCTTTTGACTGCGCATATCCCGCGTCGCGCATCTGTCAAATTTTCCGGTGCGTTTTTTTCACTAAATCGCCAGATTTGTTGGCTATATCGAGCTTTTTTGTCGTGAAGTCGCCGCGAAGTTGCCGCTATTCCATAACGTTAACTAGCTTAGGATCGTGATGATTTGCCGTACATCGCGCTGTAGGCGGCGGCGCAACGCCTCCGCACCCTGTTCAGTGCATAAGAGGACATCATGAAAAAGCTCACCTTCACTTTTCTGACCGTGGCGCTGGCAGGCACCAGCCCATTGGCGTTTGCCGATACCCTGCGCATGGAATGCCCCGTTTCGCCCGGCGGCAAACAGTACTGCCAGTACATCAAAGAGCGCTTCGAGAAGCAGACCGGCAATCAGCTGGAGTTTATTGAGTTCCCGGCGGCCTCTGATGAAAAGCTGGCGCTGCTGCAACAACTCTTCGCCGCCAAAGATGAAAAAGCGGTGGAC
Source organism: Cronobacter sp. EKM101R (assembly GCF_963888145.1). Taxonomy (NCBI): domain Bacteria; kingdom Pseudomonadati; phylum Pseudomonadota; class Gammaproteobacteria; order Enterobacterales; family Enterobacteriaceae; genus Cronobacter; species Cronobacter sp. EKM101R. The sequence goes on from NZ_CAWPHW010000023.1 coordinate 381,046, forward strand.
GTGTTTCAGTCCGACACCATCTGGATAGGCCTGCTGGATAAGCAGACGCTCGATCTCACCGACGCGATGGGCGGCATGGAAAAAGACTTTTTCCCCGGCCCCTGGAAGAACAACACCGTCAATGGACGCCTGAAAGCGGTGCCGTCGTATATCGACACCGGCGTGTTGTTCTATCGCAAAGATTTACTGGAAAAATACAAAGAGCAGCCGCCGAAAACGTGGGACGAGATGACGCGCATCGCCACGAAAATCCAGGCGGAGGAGCGCAAGGCGGGGCATAAAAATTTCTGGGGGTATATCTTCCAGGGCAAATCGTACGAAGGGCTGACCTGTAACGCGCTGGAGTGGATCGATTCATACGGCGGCGGCACGTTTGTTGATGAAAAAGGGAACGTGACCATCAATAACCCGAAAGCGGCGCAGGCGCTGGATATGGCGCGCGGCTGGATGGGCAAAATCACGCCGAAGGGCGTGCTGGGTTACAAAGAGGAAGAGTCGCGCACCGTGTTCCAGAACGGCGACGCGCTGTTTATGCGCAACTGGCCGTATGTCTGGCAGCTGTCGCAGGCCGATGACAGCCCGCTTAAAGGCAAAGTGGGCGTGATGCAATTGCCCGCCGGGCCGGAGGGACGCCAGGCGACGACGCTCGGCGGCTGGCAGTGGTCGATTAACGCCAATACCAAAAACCCCGAAGCCGCCATCGCGCTGCTGAAAATCTTAAGCGATGACGATTCGCAGACGACGCGCCTGAAAATCCTCGGCCATGCGCCGACCCGCGTGGCGTTGTATGAGAACAAAGAGGTGCTGGCGATTGCGCCGGAGCTGACCCAGTTCCGCGATATTTTCGCCCAGGCGGTGCCGCGCCCGGCGACGGTGACCAAAGCGCAGTATCCGCGCGTGTCGAACGCTATTTTCAACGTGACGTTTAGCGTGCTGAACGGCAAGGAAGACGGCAAAAAAGCGACGGCGGATTTGCAAAAGCGTCTGACGCGCGCGAAGGGCACCGGCTGGCGGTAAGCCCTGGATGACGCGGCGGCTGGCGGGTGCGCGTGGCCTGCCGCTGTGGAATCGGTGTTGTTCGGCGGGTGCGCTTCGCTTACCCGCCCTACGAGTTCGCGACTGGTTTTTGTAGGGCGGGTGCGAGTGGCCTGCCGCTGTGGAATCGGTGTTGTTCGGCGGGTGCGCTTCGCTTACCCGCCCTACGAGCTCGCAACTGGTTTTTGTAGGGCGGGGGCGCGTGGCCTGCCGCTGTGGAATCGGTGTTGTTCGGCGGGTGCGCTTCGCTTACCCGCCCTACGAGTTCGTAACTGGTTTTTGTAGTTTGGCGGGTGCGCTTCGCTTACCCACCTTACGAGCTCGCAACTGTTTTTTGTAGGGCGGGTAAGCGAAGCGCACCCGCCGTGCGGCGTTAACCCCGAGGCTCGCTCGTCGGGATAAGGGCAACATCATCGTGTCCGTCAACATGCTCAACGGAGCGCCTATGAAATCCGATAGCCTTACGTCGCCGCCGGTCCCCCGGCGGCACAACGCCTCCTGGCACCAGCGCCGTCGACGCGTGGCGTGGGGGCTGGTTTTGCCCTCGCTGCTCCTGCTGGCGCTGGCGGCGGGCTGGCCGCTGGTTCGCACCATCTGGTTTAGCTTCACCAACGCCATGCTCGACGCGCCTCAGGATTACCAGATGGTGGGTGTGGCGAACTACTTTGCGCGCAAGGATGGCGTGAGCATCGGCGTACTGAGCGACCCGCTCTGGTGGCAGGCGGTGGGCAACACGCTGTGGTTCACGTTCACTTCGGTGACGCTGGAGCTGCTGCTCGGCATGCTGCTGGCGCTGCTGATGAACGAGAAATTCCGCGGGCAGGGGCTGGTACGCACCGCCATTCTTATTCCGTGGGCGATCCCGACGATTGTCAGCGCCAAAATGTGGGGCTGGATGTTCCACGATCAGTACGGCGTGGTGAACGATCTGCTCGGCAAAATCGGCCTGCCGTCGCATCTCGCCTGGATTGCCGAGCCGTCGCTTTCCATGTGGGCGGTGGTGATCGCCGACGTCTGGAAAACCACGCCCTTTATGGCGTTGATGCTGCTGGCGGCGCTACAGCTCATTCCGGCGGATCTCTATGAAGCGGCGAAAGTGGACGGCGCCAGCCCCTGGCAGCGCTTTAAGCGCATCACGCTGCCGCTGATTATGCCTGCGCTGGTGGTGGCGCTGATTTTCCGCGTGATGGATTCGATGCGTATTTTCGATCTCATCTACGTGCTGACCTCCAACAGCGAGGCGACGATGTCGATTTCCGGCTACGCCCGCGAGCAGATCGTCTCCTATCAGGATATGGGCATGGGTTCCGCGGCCTCGGTGCTGGTCTTCATGATGGTGGCGGGCATCGCAGCCTGCTTTATCCGCGTCGCGCGCCTGAACGACAAGGAGAAAAACTGATGAAAATCACGCGCTGGCAGCGCAGGGCAGGGCATAAGGCGGTGATTTTTATCGGCGCGCTAATGGCCTGTCTGTTCTGCGTTTTTCCCTTCTATTACGCCATCATCAGCTCGCTGCGCGCAGGCCAGGAGCTGTTTACGCCCGCCTATTTTCCAAATAGCTGGCACTGGGATAACTATGTCGTCGCGCTGGTGGATAACGGCATCGCCCGCAGTCTGCTGAACTCGGTGCTGGTGGCGGTGGTGACGGTGGGGCTCTGTTTGCTGGTGTCGGTGACGGCGGCTTTTGCGCTGGCGCGCGTGCCGTTTCGCGGGCGTCGCGTACTGCTTTTTACCATTCTCTGCGTCTCGATGTTCCCGCAGGTGGCGGTGCTGACGGGCATGTTTGAGCTGGTGCGCTTTCTCGGGCTTTACGATTCGCTCGGCGCGCTGGTTATCTCCTACACCACGTTTTCGCTGCCGTTCACCGTCTGGGTGCTGACGACGTTTATGAAGTCGATTCCGGTAGAGCTGGAAGAGGCGGCAATTGTCGATGGCGCGAAAACCGGCACCATTATTCGCCGCGTGTTTGCGCCGGTGCTGGCGCCTGCGCTGGTGACGACCGGGTTGCTGGCGTTTATCGGCGCCTGGAATGAATTCATGTTCGCGCTGACGTTTATTATTTCGAGCGACAAGCGCACCGTGCCGGTCGCTATCAGTATGTTCAGCGGCGCATCGAGCTACGAGCTGCCCTGGGGCAGCATTATGGCCGCGTCGGTGGTGGTGACGCTGCCCATTATTGTTCTGGTGCTTATCTTCCAGAAACGCATCGTCAGCGGCCTGACCAGCGGGGCGATTAAGGGGTAAATCATGGCGCAACTTCGTTTAGAAAAAGTACAAAAACGCTACGGCACCCATGCCGAAGTGATTAAGCCGCTCGATTTACAGATCAACAGCGGCGAATTTGTGGTGGTGGTCGGCCCCTCCGGCTGCGGCAAATCGACGCTGCTGCGCCTGGTGGCGGGGCTTGAGGAGATAACCGACGGCGATATGTATATCGATGACCAGCGGGTCAACGACGATTCGCCATCCGAACGCGGCATCGGCATGGTGTTCCAGTCCTATGCGCTTTATCCGCATATGACGGTCTACCAGAATATGGCGTTCGCGCTCGAAATGGCGAAAGTGTCGGTGAAGGAGATAGACGAGCGGGTGCGCGAGAGCGCGCGGATTTTACAGCTGGAGCACCTGCTGGATCGCCGCCCGAAAGATCTCTCCGGCGGCCAGCGTCAGCGTGTGGCGATAGGCCGCGCGATTGTGCGCGAGCCGAGCCTGTTTCTCTTCGACGAGCCGCTCTCCAACCTCGACGCCTCGCTGCGCGTGCAGATGCGCATGGAAATAGCGGCGCTGCACAAGCGCATTCACGCCACCATTCTCTATGTCACTCACGATCAGGTGGAGGCGATGACGCTCGCGGATCGGATCGTCGTGCTCAATCAGGGCCAGATTGAACAGGTCGGCACGCCGCTTGCGCTTTACGATGCCCCGGCCAATGTGTTTGTCGCGCAGTTTATCGGCTCGCCGAAGATGAACCTGATCCCAGGAAAAATGCTGCGCGTGATGGAACACGCCTGCGAGGTGGAGCTGGAAAACGGCCTGCGCCTGACGCTGCCGGTGCAGGCCGCCGCCGGGCAGGAGGGCGACGAGGTGCAGCTCGGCATTCGCCCGGAGCACGTGGAGATCATGACCCTTGCGAAAGCGGACGTGGAAGGCGAAGTGTTATTCGTAGAGCATATGGGAAATGAAACCCTGGTTTATGTTAACGGCGGTTATGGCGCAGAACCGCTGGTCATGCGCCATACTGAGAGGCTGGAAGTCCGGCCGGAGCATCATCTGGGGCTGAAACTGCCAGTGGAACACTGTTACCTTTTTGACAGCGCGGGCAATGCGTTTGTGCGGCTCAGCGGCCCGAAAACCCAGCACTAAGGGAGCGTGATGAAAGCAATCGACAAGAAGTGGTGGCACAACGCGGTGGTCTACCAGATCTATCCGCGCAGCTTTATGGACGCCAACGGCGACGGCGTGGGCGATTTAGCGGGGATCATCAGTAAGCTCGACTATCTGCAACAGCTTGGCATCAACCTTATCTGGCTCTCGCCGGTCTATAAATCGCCGATGGACGACAATGGCTACGATATCTCCGATTATGACGACATCGCCGCGGAGTTCGGCACGATGGCGGAGATGGAGCAGCTGATCCAGGAAGCGAAAGCGCGCGACATCTACATCCTGATGGATCTGGTGGTGAACCATACTTCCGATGAGCACCCGTGGTTTATCGAGGCGAAAAAGGGCAAAGATAATCCGTACCGCGATTTCTATATCTGGCGCAAACCGGCGCCGGACGGCGGCCCGCCTAATGATTACCGCTCGCATTTTGGCGGCAGCGGCTGGGCGTATGACGAGGCGAGCGGCGAATATTACCTGCACCAGTTTTCGGTGCGCCAGCCGGATCTGAACTGGGAAAATCCGCGCGTGCAGGAGGAGATCCACGCGATGATGAACCGCTGGCTGGATAAGGGCATCGGCGGTTTCCGCATGGACGTTATCGACTTAATCGGCAAAGAGGTGGATAGGCAGATCATGGCGAACGGCAAGCATCTGCACGTGCTGCTGCGCCAGATGCATGACGCCACGTTCGGCCCGCGCGATTCGCTGACCGTGGGCGAAGCCTGGAGCGCCACGCCGGAAGATGCGCTGCTCTACAGCGACCCGGAACGCCGCGAATTGTCGATGGTGTTTCAGTTCGAACATATCAAACAGACCTGGGATGAAAAAGCCGGTAAGTGGCGCAGCAGGCCGTTCGAGCTGCCGCGCTTTAAGGCAGTGATCGATAAGTGGCAGACGGCGCTTGCCGACCGCGGCTGGAATTCGCTGTTCTGGAGTAATCATGACCTGCCGCGCGCGGTGTCGAAATTCGGCCACGACGGCGAGTTTCGTGAGGTCTCGGCGAAAATGCTCGCCACCGCGCTCCACTGCCTGCGCGGCACGCCCTATATCTATCAGGGCGAAGAGATCGGCATGACCAATGTGCGTTACTCCACCATTGAAGAGTATCGCGATATCGAAAGCCTCAATTTTTACCGGGAACTTATCGCAGGCGGCCTGACGCATGACGAGATGATGACCGGTATTTACGCCAACGGCCGCGACAACGCCCGCACGCCGATGCAGTGGGATGAGAGCCCGAATGGCGGCTTTACCACTGGCATGCCGTGGCTTGGCGTGAACCCTAACTACCGCGAGATTAACGTGGCGCAGGCGCTGGCCGAGCCCGATTCCATTCTCTGGCACTATCAAAAGCTGGTGGCGCTGCGTAAACAGTATCCGATTCTGGTGTATGGCGATTATCAGATGCTCTTTGCCGAGCATCCGGAAGTGTTCGCCTGGGTGCGCCGCTACGAGGGTGACACGCTGCTGGTGATTAACAACTTCTTCGGCAACGCCATTACGTTGCCCATTCCGGAAGCGATGCAGGCGTGGCACGGCGAATGCCTTATCAGCAACTATGCGCCGCGCGATCAGCTCGCCGTGAGTCTGGAACTGCAACCTTATGAATCTTTCGCGCTGTTAATCCATCAGGAGGGGTAATGAGTGAAGCATCGACGCAGGTAAAAGGCCGCTGGTGGAAAGAGGCGACGGCCTACCAGATTTATCCGCGCAGCTTTAAAGACAGCAACGGCGACGGTATTGGCGATCTCAACGGCATTATTGAAAAGCTCGATTACCTGAAAGATCTGGGTATCGATCTTATCTGGATCTGCCCGATGTATCAGTCGCCCAACGATGATAACGGGTACGACATCAGCGACTATCAGGGAATAATGGCGGAGTTTGGCACGATGGCCGATTTCGACCGGCTGCTGGAGGGCGTGCATCAGCGCGGTATGCGGCTCATCCTCGACCTGGTGGTGAACCATACCTCTGACGAGCACCCGTGGTTTCTGGAGTCGCGCTCCTCGACGGATAACCCCAAGCGCGACTGGTATATCTGGCGCGACGGCAAGAACGGGGCGGAGCCGAATAACTGGGAATCTATTTTCAGCGGCTCGGCGTGGAAGCGTGACGATCTCACCGGTCAGTATTTCATGCACCTGTTCAGCAGCCGCCAGCCCGATCTTAACTGGGAAAACCACGAGATGCGCGCCGCCGTCTACGACATGATGCGCTGGTGGCTGGATAAAGGCATCGACGGGTTTCGCATTGACGCCATCGCGCATATGAAAAAGGAGCCGACGTTAAGCGACGTGCCCAACCCGGAAAAACTGCCTTATGCGCCGTCGATGGTGTCGCACCTTAATTATGACGGCCTGCTCGATTATGTGGACGATATCTGTCGCAACGTCTTTAACCAGTACGACATCGTGACGGTAGGCGAGATGAACGGGCTGGACGCCGCCCATGCGGAAGAGTGGGTGGGCGAAAACCGCGGGCGGCTCAATATGGTGTTTCAGTTCGAGCATGTGCGTCTTTGGGAGCCGCAGGCGGGCCTGCGCCCGACGCCCGCCGTGTTGCGTAACATTTTCACCGCCTGGCAGCAGGCGCTGGAAGGCAAAGGCTGGAACGCGTTGTATGTGGAAAACCATGACGTGACGCGCGTGGTGTCGCGCTGGGGCGATACCGAGCATCACTGGCGCGAAAGCGCGACCTGCATCGCGGCGATGTATTTTCTGATGCAGGGCACGCCGTTTATCTACCAGGGCCAGGAGATCGGCATGACCAACACGCGCTTTGCGAGCCTTGACGATTTTGACGATGTCTCGGCCCATAACAAAGCGCGCGACCTCCGGGATCAGGGGATGAGTGAGGAGGAGATTGTCGCCTTCCTGACGCGTACCGGGCGCGATAACTCCCGCACGCCGATGCAGTGGGACGCGTCGCCGTATGCCGGCTTCAGCACCCATGAACCCTGGCTGAAGGTGAACCCGAACTACGAGATGATCAACGTTGAAAGCCAGCAGCACGACCCGCATTCGGTGCTGAACTTTTATCGGCAGATGATCCACCTGCGAAAGCGTGAGCCGGCGCTGATTTACGGGCGCTACGAGACAGTGCTTGACGATCACGAGCAAATTTACGCCTACCGCCGCGTACTGGGCGATGAACAGTTAGTGGTGTTGTGTAACTTCTCCGGCAAAGCCGCGGAGTGGGACGCAGGGGCGCTGTCGCTTGAGGGCGCGTTCTGCGTGCTGGCGAATCTGGACGATACGCAGGAGCCGCACCGGTTACGCGCCTGGGAGACGCGGGTTTATAAACTGGCGTAAAGCGTCTCAGGGTGTGACGTAACAATCTTTTTTGCGAGACAGATCGCGCCACGATGGCGCGATTTTTTTACATGGACGCAATCTATGATTCGTAAAACACGTCTGGCCGTCCTGGCGTTGCTGGCGGTGTGGTATGCGGCGCCTGCGGGAGCGGCGCTCAGCGATGATGACGTCAAAGCGCAGGTGATTCAGGAGTCGATAGATGTTTATCCCGGCAACTGTCCTTGCCCTTATAACGCGATGCGTAATGGCCGTGCCTGCGGCGGGCGCAGCGCCTGGAGCCGGGCCGGGGGCTACTCACCTATTTGCTATAAACGCGAAGTAACGGCAGAGATGGTCAGGGAGTGGCGCGAGCGCAACGAATAATCGCGCTCGCGTAACAGGATTAATACCCGACGTTATCGAGAATAAAGTTTTTACTGCAGTTACCCGGATGCGGCTGTGGGGCAAACGAGTCGGCGGTGAGCGGCGCGTTGATCTTCGCGGCATTCAGCGAGATCTGCATCTCGGTAAGGTAAGCCGGATTGCCGTTGCAGGTGAGCTTCACCGCACGCACGCTCTGGCGGCCAAACGCTTTAGCGACGGCGGTATCAAACGCCTGGCGGCTGACCGCTTTACCGTAGTTGGCGGCAAGAAACGCGCCAATCGGACTCTGCTTCACTTCATTGTTCATGCGCACCATGGTGCCGAAATAGGCGTCCGGATCGAAGCCGAAGCAGACGCCGTGTTTGGCGTATTCATAACGCTCAAGGCAGGAATCGCCGCCAGCGCCCGGCATCGTCTCGCTGAGCTTCTCAGCGGTTTCCAGCGACAAACCGGTTTCCGCCGCCTGGCATTTTTTATCGGCGCGGGCGAGCGGCATATTCGGAATGGGGCGCGTGGCGCAGCCGTAGCGCATCCAGCGTTTCTCATCAACGCCGCGTAAGGCGACAGATTTCGGCAGGCCGGGCCACAGGCCGTGCACGGTCAGGTAGTTGCGTTTATCGTCTTCTTCTTTTTGCAGCGCGCATTCGGCGGGTTCATCGCGTTGCCGCTCGTGCATACTCTGGCAAAAACCGGTTTGCCATGAGAGCGCCAGCACGTAGCGATCGAAATCGCCATACTGCTTCGCTTCCAGCGGCTGCGCGACGGCGGTCGTCGCAGCCATCGCCAGTAGTGCGCCCGCAGCGAGTAAAACTTTCCTGTTAACCATAGTATGGGTCCGAAATCGACGGGATAAATCACAAGGGTGTGTCATTTAACCATAAAAAAAGCGCCGCGAGGGCGCTTTTCAGACTGATTCCGCTTAAGGACAGACGATTATGCCGCCACCAGCAGCTGCGTAGCGACGATAACGACGATTAATCCAACCAGCACCGGCACCGAAGTGCGCTTGACGACTTCAAACGGAGAGATTTTCGCCATCCCGGCGACGGCCACCACCACGCCGGAGACCGGCGAAATAGTGCGGCCCAGGTTAGAGGCCTGCAGCATCGGGATCGTCAGATAAGCCGGGTTCACGCCTGCGCTGTGCGCGAGCTTCGGGATCATCTCAACGAACGCGTAAAACGGCGCGTTGCCGGAGCCGGTCGTCATCGCGGCGAGCATCGTGAGCGTGACCAGCACCAGCATCAGAATAATGCTGGCCGAGCCAAACGACGTGGCGATGGAGATAAGGCTCTGGATAAAGCCGATAGTGCTGAGCCCCTGAGCGAAAACGCCAGCCGCCACCAGCAGAATGACCACGCCTGCGAAGGCGTCCGCCATGCCGCGGTACGCCACTTCCAGTCCGGCAAAAACCGTTTTGCTGTCAAAGCTGCGGATAAACTCAATAACGGCGGTCAGCACCATGCAGATGACCAGAATCGTGATGATATGCAGCTGCGGGCCCCATTTGCCGTCGAAAATCAACACGCCAATAATGGGGCTGAACGGCAGAATCGCGTAAAAAGCGGGCGCGTTAGTGGTGATGTCTTTCACATCCAGCGTTTCATGATAGATGTGCTCTTTTTTATCGAGCCAGCGCTGCCAGAAGAAGTGGGCAATCGCCATGCTGATGATGGCCGCGATGGAAATCGGCAGCGTGGTTTTAAACGCGAAATCGATGAGCGGCATCTCAGAGGCCTGCGCGGCCAGCACCACATCGCCGGACGTCGGGGAGAGAATAATCGCCGCCGGAGAGGCGCAGATAGCCGCCGCCGCGCCGCGACTGATGCCGACATTCACCATCACCGGGAAGAGCGTCGCCATCAGCAAGACGCCAAGCCCGGTCGCTGAGGAGACGGCGAGCGACATCAGACAGGCGACGAAATAGGCGGCAATCATCAGCAAATAGGGCGAGTTAATATAACGCAGCGGGCGGGAGGCGAGCTTTACCACCATATCGTTAGCGCCGGTGTGCGTCATATAGGCGGCAAACCCGCACAGCATCATAATCATCATGCCGAGATCGCCGCCGCGGCTCATCAGCAGAATTTTTATATATTCAAAAATATCGCTGACGGCGTAGCCGGTACTGGTCTCTTTCGCCGGTAATATGGCGTGACCCATTAGCGCGCTAATAATTAACAGTAAAATACCGCCGACAAACAGCACGCCCGTGGCGGAATAACCTTTAATGATATAACGCGCGACCCCCACAATAACCACGACGCCTGTGAGGAGTTCCAGAATTGTTCCCATAATTGCCTCTGTTGAGCGACTGCAGAAATAACCTGGCGACGTCAGGCGCGTGGCGCAGGCATGATGCGGGGGAATGTGCCTGAATTACCCTGAGCGTTATCTGATACACATCAATAAACCTTCCGCTAGCCGCAAAGATGAACAGCAGGCAAATAAACTATCAATAAATTAATGGGTTGCATAGCACTGTGGCTACGCCGGGACACTGATAATGACGCAGAGGCGCAGGCAGACCGAAATTTACGTTAGGGAAAAGCGCTCGGGACAGTTAATGACGGGCATTATTCCGGCAGGGGCGAGAATATGAAAAACAACGATTTTTAGCGCATGTACAGCGGGGGAGAAGCGTCTGAAAAAGGGCAAGCTGCGCGGCTGCCGGCTCGCTTTAGGAATTAACTGGCAGCCGGTTAAGTCTTCATTGAGGCACGATCGCGTAAAATATGCCTTCATACTAACAGTGGTAATTAAGACGTGACCGTAGTTAATAAATCCTTTCTGACGTTTCTTGTATTTTTCTGCCAGATATTATTTCCTCTGAACGCCTCGGCGCTGGAAGCGCCACGTACCGTAAAGGCCTGGGCCTCTGTGCTTGGCGATAACATCGCTGAGACATGGAACGAGCCGCAGCACGTGGATCTCTATGTTCCGGCTATCACTTGGCATGCGCGTTTCGCGTATGACAAAGAGAAAACCGATCGCTACAACGAACGCCCGTGGGGCGCGGGTATCGGCAAATCGCGCTGGGATGAAAAAGGCAACTGGCACGGCCTGTATGTGATGGCGTTTAAAGATTCCTACAACAAATGGGAGCCTATCGCCGGTTATGGCTGGGAAGCGACATGGCGCCCGCTGCCTGACGACGCATTCCATGTGGGGCTGGGGTATACGCTTGGCGTAACGGCGCGCGATAACTGGGATTACATCCCGATTCCGTTGGTGCTGCCGCTGGCGTCGGTGGGCTATGGACCTGCGACATTCCAGATGACGTACATCCCCGGAACCTACAACAACGGAAACGTTTACTTCGCGTGGCTCCGGTTGCAGTTTTAAGCGCAAAATATTTTCAGTCATAAGAAAATGCGCTAAGCCAGACAAAACAAGGCTCACAAGCCCAACGGCAAAAAAAGTTCGCGACTTTTATCACTTTTTCTAAAAGTTGGACTGGACAAAAGCCACCACAATTGATGTACTGATATCCGACACAGCATTTGTGTCGATTTTTCATGTAAAGGTAATTTTGATGTCTAAGATTAAAGGTAACGTTAAGTGGTTTAATGAATCCAAAGGATTCGGTTTCATTACTCCGGAAGATGGCAGCAAAGACGTGTTCGTACACTTCTCTGCGATCCAGAGCAATGGTTTCAAAACTCTGGCTGAAGGTCAGCGTGTAGAGTTCGAAATCACTAACGGTGCCAAAGGCCCTTCTGCTGCTAACGTAATCGCTCTGTAATTACAAACAGCAAGAATTTCAAAACCCGCTGACTCAGCGGGTTTTTTTATGCCTGCCGTTTTACTTTTCCTCAGTAAAACAGAAAGCTTTTCAGGAAAAACGCGACCACCAGAACGCTGAATAACACCGCCAGCCAGCTCATCATTTGCGCTTTCATAAGCCCCTCCCGACACAGACGATAAGCCGATAGTGGCAGAGAAAAATTAAGCTAACATTAACGCGGCGTCGGCTAGCGCACGCTGACGGAAGAAAAAAGCCAGAATGCGAGCGCCGTCATCATAAACGAGCCGAACAGGTTCAGCGCCACGTTAAGCCCCGCCCAACCGATGCGGCCCTCCTGCAGCAAAAACACCACTTCAGCGGAGAAGGTCGAAAAGGTCGTCAGGCCGCCGCACAGGCCAGTCGTAATGAGGAGTTTCCACATTGGATCCAGGTGCGTCATGCGGCTGAACCAGGCAAGCCCGGCGCCAATGATAAATGCCCCGGCGAGGTTAGCGGTAAGCGTTCCGAGAGGAATCGCGTGGTGCGCAGGATTGAAGCGCAGACCGAGCCACCAGCGCAGCACGCTGCCGGTGCCGCCGCCGAGAAATACCGCAAACATAATTTTTAACATGGGACGCTTGTCATGATGTTATTTGAAAGACGAATAGTTTACCGTCAGCAAAGGCATGCTGGCTACCGGAAGGGGAAGTGAAATGAAAGTGGCGGTTGGACAGTTTGCGGTCACGCCTGACGCGCAACAAAATGCACAAACCTGCACAGCGCTGATGGCTAACGCCGCCAGCCAGAATGCCGCGTTGCTGGTGCTGCCGGAGGCGTTGCTGGCGCGCAGTGACAGCGACCCGGATATGTCGGTGAAATCGGCTCAGCCGCTTGATGGCGACTATGTTCTGCGCCTGCGCGAGGAGAGCGCCAGAAACCGCCTGACAACGCTTCTGACGCTCCATATCCCGACCGCTAAGGGCAGGGCGGCCAACACGCTTATCGCGCTGCGCGGCGGCGAGATTATCGCGCAGTATCAGAAGATTCATCTGTATGACGCTTTCGCGATGCAGGAGTCGCGGCTGGTGGACGCTGGCAGCACGTTGCCGCCGTTAATTGAGGTGGAGGGCATGAAGGTCGGGCTGATGACCTGCTATGACTTACGCTTCCCGGAGATGGCGCTGAGCCTGGCGCTTGAGGGCGCTGACGTGCTGGCGTTGCCAGCGGCCTGGGTGCGTGGGCCGCTCAAAGAGCATCACTGGGCCACGCTGCTCGCGGCGCGGGCCCTGGACACCACCTGTTATATCGTGGCGAGCGGCGAGTGCGGCAACCGCAATATCGGCCAGAGTCGCGTGGTGGACCCGCTTGGCGTGACGATCGCGGCGGCGGGGGAACGTCCGGAGCTGATTTTCGCTGAGATTTCAGCGATGCGCGTGGCGCAGGTGCGTGAACAGCTGCCGGTGCTCAAAAACCGTCGTTTCGCGGCGCCAGAATTATTTTGATGTTTTTTTATCCAGCGCTTGATTCATCTCGTTACAGATTGCTATTGTGTGTCGGGCTTAAATGACCGTTAATAAGTACGGTCTTTGACATCGCCGACTGGCGCCAGATTTTCTAAGAAGGTAAGTATGGGTGAAATTAGTATTACCAAACTGCTCGTGATCGCCGCACTGGTTGTTCTGCTGTTTGGTACCAAAAAACTGCGTACGCTTGGGGGCGACCTGGGTGCTGCGATTAAAGGCTTCAAGAAAGCAATGAACGACGACGAGTCCGGCGCGAAAACGCCTGCGGCGACCGAAGCCCCGGCAGAACGTCTTTCTCACAAAGAATAATTCCTGCCCCTGCGGCATAAAAAAACCGGCTCACAGAGGCCGGTTTTTTTGTGGGCGAAGCCCGATGGTAACAACTTGTTACGCGCTTATTTCACTTCTTCGCCTTTCGCCTGGAGATCGGCATGGTAGGAAGAGCGTACGAACGGGCCGCAGGCGGCGTGGGTAAAGCCCATCGCCAGCGCTTCCGCTTTCATCTCTTCAAACTCATCCGGGCTCACATAGCGCTGTACCGGCAGGTGGTGACGGCTCGGCTGCAGGTACTGGCCCAGCGTCAGCATGGTCACGCCGTGGGCGCGCAGATCGCGCATCACGTCGATGATTTCCGCATTGGTCTCGCCAAGGCCAACCATCAGCCCGGATTTGGTCGGGATCTCCGGGTGCGCTTCTTTAAAGCGCTCCAGCAGCTTCAGCGACCAGTTATAGTCCGCACCCGGACGCACCTGACGATAAAGACGCGGCACGTTTTCCAGATTGTGGTTAAACACATCCGGCGGCGTGGCGGTCAGGATCTCCAGCGCTTTATCCATACGGCCGCGGAAATCGGGCACCAGCGTCTCGATTTTGATGGTCGGGCTCTTTTCACGGATAGCCGTAATGCAGTCGGCAAAGTGCTGAGCGCCGCCGTCACGCAGGTCATCGCGATCCACAGAAGTGATAACGACGTAGCGCAGCGCCATATCGGCGATGGTTTGCGCCAGCTTCTGCGGCTCGTTAGCGTCCGGGGCGACCGGACGGCCGTGCGCCACGTCGCAGAACGGGCAGCGACGGGTGCAGATAGCGCCGAGGATCATAAAGGTCGCGGTGCCGTGGTTGAAACACTCCGCAAGGTTCGGGCAGGAGGCCTCTTCACAAACCGAGTGGAGGCCATTCTTGCGCATCGCCGCTTTGATACCCTGGATGCGGGTAGAGTCGGCAGGGAGTTTGATTTTCATCCACTCCGGCTTTCTTAACAAAGCCTCCCGCTCTGTCGCCACATTCTTAACCGGGATAAGGGCCATTTTATCGGCATCGCGGTATTTAACACCGCGTTCCATCACAATGGGTTTACTCATAGCGTGCGTGTTCCAGTTGCGGATAACGAAGGAAAGCGTTTAAATTCAAGCTAATGTTGTATTTATCAACTATTTTTGAATTAACGGCACGCAGTATAACATTACTGCCACACAGAATCAGCCTGAGGGCATCCGAAACGCCGAAGAATTTGTAAAATAGTTGTTATTCTGTGCCCTTAAGCGGTCGCCCATTAGGAGGGCGACGCGCCGGCTGAAACGGTCTGATGCGTAAACCCTTCCACAATCGCTTCAATGACATTCTGCACCACAGGATCACGCAGGCTGAATTTATTGTAATGCAATGAAATGTCGAAAGTTTCTTTTATAACGACATCACTTTCCACTTCAATAAGCCCAAAGCTGTCTTTAAATAACGTGAATATTCGTGCGGGCATAAAGCCGATTAAATCGCTGCTGCCGATGATAGAGGCGATCGTCACCATATTGTAACTGCTAAACGAAACGTTTCGATCGGGCAGTAAGGTATTAATCTGCTTACGTACGCCATTCACCATTCCGCCCGGCAGCATGATGAAAGTGTGCTCCCAGGTTTGCAGGTCTTCCGACGTGACCGGCTCGCCAGTCCGCGAGCAAGGATGGCCGCGACGACACACCACGGCGACGCGATCTTTAAAGAGCAGGTGCGTGCTGAGAGTACGCGAAGACCATGAGCCGCTGTCGACCACCAGGTCGGTCTGGAACTGGCTCAGCTGGGTTTCAGTGTCCTGCAGCGGGATGTTACGGATTTGCAGATGGGGATTTACCGTGCGGATCTGCTTGTAAATCTGTGGGATCACCAGCGCGCCCAGCGAGGCGGAGGTGGCAATAGTAATGGTGCGCTGTTTTTCGTGCTCGCCCTGTAAATCCAGCGCGCCGAGAATAGATTCCAGTCCCTGACTGATATATTCATGCATGTGAGTCGCATAAGCAGTCGGGGTGACCCCTTGCCCTTTGCGAATAAACAACGGATCGGGAAATATCAGTCGCAGTTTCTGAATAGACTGGCTGATGGCCGATGGCGTCAGGTTCAGTACTCTTGCCGCGTTTACGATGCCTTTATGCACGTATACGGCTTCGAAAATCGTCAGCAGGTTTAGATCGATATTTCGCAGAGTCTGGAATATTTGCGGTCTACTGTCATCTTCCTGTTTGGCTGAAGGTTTTTCAGGGGGATGGTTCAATTCCACGCTACGCTCCAACTGTATAGATAAATCAAATAATAGAGAGGTTCTATTTATAATAACTGTGAACAGGTCCCTTAGCCGACAATAAAACGCTCCGGGGATCTTACCCGCATAAAGTGAACAGGACTTTACATGGACGGCATAGGGGCGGGTGGTGTTTTCAGATAAATCCCGCTAATCTTCTCTTGCCGTTAATCCATTGATGAGATTAAGGAAAATCTATTCAGGCGCAGAGAAAATAAATAATCCGTTATGGAATGTAAAGCGGCAAATTGCATATCGATTAAAGGCCGCCACAAGAAGGGCGGCGAACCAGGAAAGTCTTAAGCGCTGATATATTCCGCGGGGGGATTATTAAGTAGCGCTAAAAAGTGATGCACCAGTCGTGGTTGCACCGCTTCAGGGTTTGCGCCAGCAGAAAGGGCGCTCACCTGGGTCATTTCCATCCCGGCGTACCCGCAAGGATTAATACGTAAAAAAGGGCGTAAATCCATATTAATATTGAGTGCAAGCCCGTGAAACGAGCAGCCTTTACGAATACGCAGACCCAATGAGCAGATTTTTTTGCCATCCACATAGACGCCTGGCGCGTCTGGTCGAGGGTAGGCGTTAATATTCCACTCTGCAAGTGTATTGACGACGGTCTGTTCCAGTAAGGTGACCAGGTCACGCACGCCAAGTTTGCGGCGTCTGAGATCTAACATCACATACATGACCTGTTGGCCGGGGCCGTGATAGGTCACCTGGCCGCCGCGATCGCTCTGAATAACCGGAATGTCGCCTGGCATCAATACATGCTCTGCCTTGCCGGCCTGCCCCTGCGTAAACACGGGGGTGTGCTCGACCAGCCAGATCTCATCCGGGGTGGTTTCTTCGCGTTCGTCGGTAAACTGATGCATTGCCTGCGAAACGGGTTCATAAGGCTGAAGCCCGAGCTGGCGAACAATGATTTTTTCCTGAAGCAAAACGGCGTCTCCGAAGAGAGAAGGTGCGGGGAGTATATCACGAAGAGAAGTTACCCGGACGCGGCCGGGTAACGGGGATTACAGTACCATACGCACGATGTCGATATTGCCAAGCTCTTCATAGAGCGTTTCCACCTGCTCGATATGCGTCGCATTGATGGTAATCGAAACGGAATGGTAGTTGCCTTTGCTGCTCGGTTTAATCTGCGGCGTGTAGTCGCCGGGAGCATGGCGCTGCACTACCTCGACGACCAGATCGACCAACTCAGGCTTCGCCAGGCCCATTACTTTGTAAGTAAAGGGGGTCGGGAACTCAAGCAGCTCGTTAAGTTTGGTTTTCATGTCAGCTCCAGCGTTACGTCAAAAAATAATAACTCCCGCCGAAGCGGGAGTTGGATTGATGCTTAGTATATGGGGATGAAAGTCAGGCTTTCAAGTGGTCAGTAATTAACCAAACCAGTGGTGGAACATCAGTTTGATGTAATCGATGATGCGGCCAAAGAAATTGCCTTCCTGAATCTCTTCCAGTACGACCAGCGGGCGCTGCTCGATGGTTTTACCGTCCAGCTGGAAATTAATGGTGCCGACCACCTGATTTTTCGCCAGCGGCGCGTGCAGCTCAGAGGTGTTCAGCACATAGCTCGCTTTCAGATCTTTCATGCGGCCACGCGGGATGGTCAGATAGATATCTTTATCAACGCCCAGCGATGCGCGGTCGTTATCGCCAAACCAGGCCGGTTCAGACGCAAACTCTTTGCCCGCTTTCAGCGGATTTACGGTTTCGAAGAAACGGAAGCCCCAGGTCAGCAGTTTTTTGCTTTCAGCTTCGCGGCCTTTAAAGGTGCGACCGCCCATCACGGCGGAGATGAGGCGCATCTGGCCTTCGGTGGCAGACGCAACCAGGTTGTAGCCTGCTTTGTCGGTGTGACCGGTTTTGATGCCGTCCACATTCAGGCTGTTATCCCACAGCAGACCGTTACGGTTGGTCTGGCGGATGCCGTTGAAGGTGAACTCTTTCTCTCTGTAGATGGAGTATTCGTTCGGCACATCGCGGATCAGCGCCTGGCCAATCAGCGCCATATCGCGCGCAGAGCTGTACTGACCATTAGCGTCAAGACCGTGTACGGTCTGGAAATGGGTGTTTTTCAGGCCCAGCGCGGTAACGTAGCTGTTCATCAGGCCCACAAACGCGTCCTGGCTCCCTGCGACGTAGTCGGCCATCGCCACGCAGGCGTCGTTGCCGGACTGCAGGTTAATCCCGCGGATCAGCTGAGAAACCGGCACCTGCATGCCAGGCTTCAGGAACATCAGGGATGAGCCTTTGAAGACCGGGTTGCCGGTGGCCCAGGCGTCGTTGCCGATAGTTACCACATCGGACTCTTTAAATTTGCCTGCTTTCATCGCCTGGCCGATGACATAACTGGTCATCATTTTGGTCAGGCTCGCCGGATCGCGGCGCGCGTCAGCGTTCTGCTCCGCCAGCACTTTCCCTGAGTTGTAATCGATGAGGATGTAAGCTTCCGCGTCGATCTGCGGCACGCCTGGGATCATCGTTTTGATATTAAGGTCGTCGGCATGGGCGGCGGTGGAAAGGGCTGCGACAGAAAGCACCGTGGTAACGGCGAGACGCTGCATAAAACGAACGGAGAAAGTGGTCTTCATGGTCTGAACAACGACATCCGTGATGAGTGAAAAAAAGTGCCTTACTATAGCAAATGCCTTATGGGCTGGCATCCGACTTTGCGCATGACTTTGTTAACGGCCTTTACCGTAACTGACAAAGCGGCAGGCCAGCCCGGCCTGCGTTTATTGGGCGACAGTAATGAAAGATTGTACCTGCGCTTCACTCTGCAAACGCTGCTGGAGCGAGGCGGCCTGCGATTTGCTGGCGAACGGGCCTAACTGAACGCGATAGACGGCGCCGTTCTGGCTGACGCGTCCCGGTACGGAAAACTGTTGGCTCAGTTTTTGCTGCCACTGCGCGGCGCGCGCGCTGTCGCTGACGGCGCCGACCTGCACCACATAATTCCCTGCGGCGGCGGTCGTGGAGGCGCTGGCGGCTGGCGCGACGCTGCCCTGCACGGAGCCTGGCGCGGTCACCGGCGCGTTGCGGGTAGCGGGCGCGGCAAGCTGCGCAGGTTCAGCGGCAGGTTGCGCGGGAGCGCTCGTGGTGACGGGCTGCGCCGTCGCGGCAGGCGGTGTGGTAGTTTCTGGTTCTGAACTCTCCAGCACGCCCGAGGCAAGCGTCGTCGGCGCGCCTAAGAAGCCGCCGCTTTTCACCGGCGCGCCGGTGGTGTCATCGCTTTGCAGCGTATCGTTGCTCACCGGACGGATATCGCCCTGCGGCTCGGTAGGCTGCGGAGCAGAAGAGACGCTGCCGAGACCGCCGCTTAAATCAGGACGCGCCGGAAGCGCGTAAGTTTGTTTCGCAACCGTCGTACAGGCCATGCCCGGCCCGGAGAGCGAGCCGTCCGGCGCGACGATGATAGGATCGATACGCACTTTGGTGTTGTTTGACGTGTTCAGACGATCCGCTGCAGCGCGGGAGAGTGAGATCACGCGGTCGTTGCCGTAAGGGCCGCGGTCATTAATGCGCACTACAATCATGCGGCCGTTGGCGAGGTTAGTAATGCGCGCATAGCTCGGCACCGGCAGGGTAGGGTGCGCGGCGGTGAGCTGCATCGGGTCGAACGGTTCGCCCGAGGCGGTCAGGTTGCTGTCCGGCTCCGCGTCGTAAATCGCCGCCAGCCCCGCCTGGCTGAAGCGCGAGAGATCCTGAACGATGCTGTAGCGCTTACCGTCGCGCTCATAATCGCTGTTTACGGAAGGATTCAGTTGTTCATAGCGAGGATCCGCGCCGCTTATCTCAACGACTGGACCGTTGCAGACCGGCTGCTGTGGCGCTACGTTCGCCTGTTGTTGCCCTTCGTTATTCACGCCGCAGGCGGTTAATAATCCTGCGGCGATGCAGACGCCAATCCACTGCTTACGCATTGCGAACCTCTTATACGCTCTTCGACAACATTTTCCTGTGGGTATGGATCGACATCACGATGCCAAACCCTGCCATGAGTACAATCAGGGCGGAGCCCCCGTAGCTGACCAGCGGCAGCGGAACGCCCACCACCGGTAAGATACCACTCACCATACCAATATTCACAAACACATAAACGAACAGAATCAGCATCAGGCCGCCCGCCATGACGCGCCCGAAGGTCGTCTGAGCGCGCGCGGCGATCCACAGCCCGCGCATAATCAGCAGCACATAGAGCGCCAGCAGCACCAGTACGCCCACCAGGCCCAGCTCTTCGGCGAGTACCGCGAAGATAAAGTCGGTATGGCGTTCAGGCAGGAATTCCAGCTGCGACTGGGTGCCGTGCAGCCAGCCTTTGCCGCGCAGTCCCCCTGAGCCGATGGCGATTTTCGACTGAATAATATGATAGCCCGCGCCCAGCGGATCGCTTTCCGGATCAAGCAGCATCATCACGCGCTGGCGCTGATAATCGTGCATCAGGAAGAACCACAGGATGGGAATAAAGGCCGCGATAAGCACCACCGCGATACCGATCAGACGCCAGCTTAAACCTGAGAGGAACAGCACGAACAGGCCGGAGGCGGCGATGAGAATTGAGGTGCCGAGATCGGGCTGAGCGGCCACCAGCAGCGTCGGCATGAAAATCAGCACCAGCGCGATGCCCGTGTTTTTCAGCGTTGGCGGGCAGACGTCGCGGTTAATAAAGCGCGCCACCATCAGCGGCACGGCGATTTTGGCGATTTCCGAGGGCTGGAAACGCACCACGCCGAGATCGAGCCAGCGCTGGGCCCCTTTGGAAATGGCCCCGAAGGCGTCTACCGCCACCAGCAAAATAATACAGACGATATAAAGGTAAGGCGCCCAGCCTTCGTAGACGCGCGGCGGGATCTGCGCCAGCACGATCATAATCACCAGACCCATCATGATCTGGCCTATCTTGCGCTCCATCATGCCGATATCCTGGCCGCTGGCGCTCCAGATAACCATGGCGCTGTAAAAACAGAGCGCCAGGATTATCAGCATCAAGGTTGGGTCGAGGTGAATTTTATCCCACAACGACTTTTTATTCGGATTGTCGGTCATCTTATCGATCCTCCGCCGCCGCTGTGGCGGGGTTTTCCGCCGGCAGTTCGGTGTTATTGTCCCCGAGCATAATGTGGTCAAGGATTTGACGCATGATGGTGCCCACTGCCGGGCCTGCACCGCCGTTCTCCAGGATCATCGCCACCGCCACTTGCGGGTTATCGTAAGGCGCGAAGGCGGTCATCAGCTTGTGGTCGCGCAGACGTTCAGCGATGCGGTGCGCGTTATAGGTTTCGTTGGCTTTCAGCCCAAAGACCTGCGCGGTACCGGATTTCGCGGCGATTTTATACGGCGCGCCAGCGAAGTATTTGTGTCCGGTGCCGTTGGCGCGGTTGGCGACGCCATACATGCCGTCTTTAGCGATTTCCCAGTAACCGGAATGAATATCGCCCACCGGCGGCTGTTCCGGCTGTCTCCACGGCACTTTCTGGCCGTTGACGACGGTGGTCATCAGCAGGTGCGGCACTTTCACCACGCCGTCGTTAATCAGGATCATCATGGCTTTGTTCATCTGCACCGGCGTGGCGGTCCAGTAGCCCTGGCCGATGCCGACCGGAATGGTGTCGCCCTGATACCACGGCTTTTTAAAGCGCTTCATCTTCCATTCGCGCGTCGGCATGTTGCCGGAGCGCTCTTCGGAGAGATCGATACCCGTCAGGCTGCCGTAGCCGAACTTGCGCATCCACTCGGAAAGCCGGTCGATGCCCATGTCGTAAGCGACCTGATAGAAAAAGGTATCTGCTGATTCTTCCAGTGATTTCGTGACATTAAGCCGCCCGTGTCCCCATTTTTTCCAGTCGCGATAACGCTTCTCGGAGCCTGGCAACTGCCACCAGCCGGGGTCGAACAGCGACGTGTTGCGGTTGATAACCCCCGCGCTTAATGCGGAAACCGCCACGTACGGCTTCACGGTAGACGCAGGCGGGTAGACGCCCTGAGTGGCGCGGTTAATCAGCGGCGTGTTCGGGTCGTTGAGCAGGCCGGAGTAATCTTTGCTGGAGATACCATCCACGAACAGGTTCGGGTTATAGCTTGGCATCGAGACCATCGCCAGGATGCCGCCGGTACGCGGGTCAGTGACCACAACCGCGGCGCGACTGCCCTGGAGCAGGGTTTCGATATAGGTCTGAAGCTTCAGGTCGAGCGTCAGGTAGATGTCGTGGCCCGCCTGCGGCGGCACTTCTTTCAGCTGGCGAATGACGCGCCCGCGGTTGTTAACTTCAACCTCTTCATAACCGGTCTGGCCGTGCAGGACATCTTCGTAGTAGCGCTCAATACCAAGCTTGCCGATATCGTGCGTGGCGGCGTAGTTGGCGAGCTTACCGTCTTTATCGAGGCGTTCGACGTCTTTATCGTTAATCTTTGAGACGTAGCCAATCACGTGCGTCAGCGCCGCGCCGTAGGGATAGTAGCGCCGCTTATAGCCTTTAACTTCCACGCCGGGGAAGCGGTACTGGTTCACCGCAAAACGCGCTACCTGCACTTCCGTCAGGTTGGTTTTCACGGGAATGGACGTAAAGCGGTGTGAACGCGCGCGCTCTTTTTTAAAGTTCGCAATATCGTCATCGTTAAGATCGACCACGGAGCGCAGCGCCTCCAGCGTATCCTGCACGCTGTCTACCTTTTCAGGCATCATTTCTA
Organism: Cronobacter sp. EKM101R; assembly: GCF_963888145.1. Lineage (NCBI taxonomy): Bacteria > Pseudomonadati > Pseudomonadota > Gammaproteobacteria > Enterobacterales > Enterobacteriaceae > Cronobacter > Cronobacter sp. EKM101R. The sequence continues at coordinate 403,666 of NZ_CAWPHW010000023.1, forward strand.
TCTGGTAGATAGTGCGGTTCAGAGCGAGCGGCGTACCGTTGCGATCGTAGATAATCCCGCGGCTTGGCGGGATAGGCACCAGTTTGATGCGGTTTTCGTTAGAGCGGGTCTGATAGTCGTTAAAACGCAGGATCTGTAAGTGGTAGAGATTAAAGATAAGAATCCCGGTCAGCACCAGGATGCCGGCAAAAGCGACCAGCGCCCGACGCACAAAGAGCGCGGACTCAGCCGTATAATCACGAAAGGAATCCTTGAGTTTCATCCGCTGCTTAACTTACCTGTGGTGATTATTCACGATGATACGGGTGATTGGTGGTAATACTCCAGGCGCGGTAGAGACTCTCCGCGACAATCACACGTACCAGCGGATGGGGCAGGGTCAGCGTGGAAAGCGACCAGCTCTGTTCGGCCGCCGCCTTGCAGGCATCGGACAGGCCTTCCGGCCCGCCGATAAGCAGGCTGACATCGCGGCCGTCCTGTTTCCAGCGCTCAAGCTCGCGGGCCAGCTGCGGCGTATCCCACGGGCGTCCCGGAATATCCAGCGTCACGATGCGGTTTTTCCCCGCCGCCGCCAGCATCATCTCGCCTTCTTTATCAAGAATGCGTTTGATGTCGGCGTTTTTGCCGCGCTTCCCTGCCGGGATCTCAACGAGCTCGAACGGCATATCTTTGGGGAAGCGGCGCAGATATTCGCTGAAACCTGTCTGCACCCAGTCGGGCATTTTTGTGCCAACGGCGACCAGCTGAAGCTTCACGCCTTAACCCCAGAGCTTTTCCAGCTCATACAGGCGACGGCTCTCTTCCTGCATGACGTGCACCATCACATCGCCGAGATCGACGACGATCCAGTCGGCGGCGTTTTCGCCTTCAACACCGAGCGGCATCATGCCCGCCGCGCGGGATTCCTGAACGACATGATCGGCGATAGACATCACGTGACGGCTGGAGGTGCCGGTGCAGATAATCATACAATCTGTAATGCTGGATTTGCCCTTAACATCAATGGCGATAATATCCTGGCCTTTAAGATCGTCAATTTTATCAATGACAAAATCCTGGAGTGCTTTACCCTGCAAGTTTTCCCCCTGGGAATGTGAACCTCAGATGACGCCGGATGCGCCATCGGATAATCGATACGAGTACAGCGCGCGTAATGCGGGCGGGCTGCGCTCAGAAGTGGGCTATCATCCCACCGCAGGCAAGAGTTTGCATCGCCATTTTTGTAAAACAATTTCAGAAAGGCGGCTTGCGGCGGGAAATATCTGGCAGCGGAGGATAACAGTATCGCCCGTTGTGTCAATGCCTGAACCGCAATCGGTTCAGCGCGCGTCAGCGGAAGGACGCCACGGCGCGCGGTTGTTTAACGTCTGCAACTGCGTGAAGCCGTCATAACGCGCTACACGGCTCCATGCCCCCTGCTCCAGCAGGAAATGCCACAGCGAGCGGCCCGGCATATCGAGCAGGCGGGCAATCAGCAGGCTCAGCACGCCCTGATGGCTGACTATAAGGATATTCTCAGCCTCCTGCGGCGCGCTCAGCGTCTCAATAAACGTATCCACCCGCGCGGCAAACGCGGTGAAGCTTTCGCCATTGGTGGGTACGGCGTTTTGCCAGTCTGCGCACCAGGCGCCATAAGCCTCTGGATCTTCCAGCAGTAAATCGCGGTGGTGGCGCATCTCCCAGTCGCCAAAGAACATCTCGTTCAGACGCGGGTCGGTTTCGATGCGCTCATGGCGGCCGTCGAGAACAAGGCGGGCGGTGTGTTGCGCGCGGCCCAGCGCGCTGCACAATACACGGTCAAAAGCCACGTCGCGGAGCATATCGCCGACCGCTTGCGCCTGCGAGACGCCGACGGGCGTCAGCGCGGTTTCCGCATGGCCGCTGTAGAGACCTGCGACGTTCGCTTCGGTTTGTCCGTGACGTACCAGCCAGAGTTTCATCACCTTTCCCTTGTGTTACGGCTGGCGATACAGCGCGTGACGGTGGATATATGCCAGCACCGCGGGCGGCAGCAGGTCGTCGCACGGCTGCTGTTGCGCCAGGCGCGCGCGGATGTCGGTCGCGGAAATCGGGTAGAGCGGGGTGTCGGCAAGATAGATTTTCCCGGCGGGCTGGCGGTGAAGCTCGTCAGCGTGGCGGGCAAGACGGGGCGCTAGCCAGCGCTGGTCCTCATCGGTTTTCATCGCCACCGGATAACCCGGACGGCGGCAGACCAGCAGATGGCAGCACGCCAGCAGCGCTTCGTAGTTGTGCCACGTGCGCAGCGTCAGCAGGGAATCCTGCCCGATAATAAACGCCAGCGGCGCGTCCGGGCCCGCTTCGCGGCGCAGCTGCGCCATCGTTTCGCTGGTCCAGGAGGGCGTGGCGCGTTGCAGTTCCCGGATGTCCAGACGGAACAGCGAGTTACCGGCGATCGCCAGCTCAACCATCGCTTTGCGCTGAAGACTGCTGGCGCCCGGCTGCGGGCGGTGCGGCGGCACATTGTTTGGCAGCATCGTCACCTGCGTCAGTTTTACCTCTCTGGCGAGCGCTTCCACGGCGCGCAGATGACCGTAATGAATCGGATCAAAGGTGCCGCCATACCAGGCCTGAAGCGCAGGGATGCTGTCAGTCATCGATAAACACCCCGGCCAGCGCTTTGTGGCACAGCACCAGCGAGAGACTCTCCAGCTCCGGCCAGACGTTCTGGCCGTAATCCTGCTTGAGCGTGATTTCGCACTGCGTCAGCAGGCGTACTGCCTGCCAGAGCCTGTCATCGCTCAGACGTGAGAGCGCCTCGGTGATCAGGGCGCGGCGGTTCTGCCAGACGCGGTGCTGGTCAAAGAGCGCGCGCAGCGGCGTGGTTGCCGACTGGCGTTTTAGCGTCACCAGCGTCAGCAGTTCGCGCTGTAGGGTGCGCAGCAGAATCACCGGCTCGGCGCCTTCCTGACGTAACTGTTGAAGAATATGCAGCGCGCGTTTGCTTTTGCCTGCCAGCAGGGCATCGACCCAGTGGAATGGCGTAAAGTGCGCGGCGTCGTTAACTGCCTGTTCAACGCGCGGCAGCGTCAGTTTGCCGTCCGGCCAGATAAGCGACAGCCGCTCCAGCGCCTGGGCGAGGGCCAGCAGGTTGCCTTCGTAGCAGTAACAGAGGAGCTGACAGGCGGCGTCGTCAAGTTGCAGATTCATCTGCTTCGCCCGGTTAGCCACCCAGCGCGGCAGCTGCGCCTGCTCCGGCGTCTGGCAGGTTATCTGCACGGCGCGGTCGGCCAGCGCGGTAAACCACGCGGCGTTTTCCTGGGCTTTGGTGAGCTTGTTGCCGCGCACGATCAGCAGCAAATCGTCATGCAGCAGACTGACCAGCGTGGCGAGTTGTTCGTTGATAGCGGCGTTAGGGCCGTTATCCGGTAAGGCCAGCAGCAGCGTCTGACGGCTTGCGAACAGGCTCATCGCCTGACAGAGCGAGAAAATGGCCTGCCAGTCGGTGCTGACATCAATAATAAAGCGGTGATGCTCTTCAAACCCCTGCGCCTGCGCCTGTTGATGAATGGCGTCCTGGCTTTCCTGGAGCAGTAGCGGATCGTTGCCGAGCACTAAATAGGCCGCGCGCAGCCCTTCGTTGAGCTGCGCGCGGAGTTGTTCAGGGTAAAGCCGTAGCATTACTGAACGGGGAGGGTAGTGGAGACGCGGCCGCTGTCCGGCGTGTCAGCGTCGGCAGGTGCCGCGGCAGCCTGCGGCGCATCGCGGTTTTGCGAGACATCGCGGGTATGAACCGCCACCAGCTTACGGATCAGCTGTTCGGCGGCTTTGTCATACATCTCCTGAACGATGATATTGCGCTCAGCCGTCTTCGCCAGCGCCGTTAACGGGTTATCAAAGAACGAGCGGTATACGCGGGCGTCAATCGGGTAGATTTCATGTCCCGGGATCAGCACAGTGGCGTTAACCGTCATCACCATCTGATATTCCGCGGTCTGGCCGTTCTGGAAGACCGATGCGGTATCCTGGGAAATAGACGAGCGGCCAATACGCAGCGACGGTACGTCCTGACGAAGCGAACTCGCCTCGATAATCTCGACGCCGTTCAGACGCAATTGCTTACGCACCGCACGCGTTAACGGACCGTTCGGATCGCCGGAAATAAGAATCAATGTATGCATTTGCTCCGGCACCTGCGTGGTATTGCGCAGATGCCAGCCACAACCGGCGGTGAGCATCACCGCCAGGCCTACAAACAGAGTAATCAGATGTCGCACGCTTCCTCCTGCGCTTAGCCCACAACCAGGTTAAGCAGTTTACCCGGTACGTAAATCACTTTACGCACGGTCACGCCGGCGAGGTATTTCGCCACCAGATGTTCCTGAGCGGCGCGCTCGCGCACCTGCTCTTCGGTCGCGTCAGCCGCTACGGTGATTTTACCGCGCACTTTACCGTTAACCTGAACGACGACCAGCGTCGTGTCTTCCACCATCGCGCTTTCATCAGCCTGCGGCCACGGCGCGTTGTCGATGTCGCCTTCGCCTTTCAGTTCCTGCCACAGCGTAAAGCTGACGTGCGGGGTGAACGGGTTGAGCATACGCACCACGGCCAGCAGCGCTTCACGCATTAAGGCGCGATCCTGCTCACCTTCCTGCGGCGCTTTCGCCAGTTTATTCATCAGCTCCATGATGGCGGCGATAGCGGTGTTAAAGGTCTGGCGGCGGCCGATATCATCGGACACTTTCGCGATGGTTTTATGAACGTCGCGACGCAGCGCTTTCTGATCGTCATTCAGCGCATCGACATTGAGCGCCGGGGCGTCGCCAGGCGCGGTGTGCTCGTACACCAGACGCCAGACGCGTTTCAGGAAGCGGTTTGCGCCTTCCACGCCGGACTCCTGCCATTCAAGCGTCATATCCGCCGGGGAAGCGAACATCATGAACAGACGCACGGTGTCGGCGCCGTAACGCTCCACCATTTCCTGTGGGTCGATGCCGTTGTTTTTGGACTTCGACATCTTGCTCATGCCGGTGTAGACCAGCTCATGGCCTGCGGCGTCGCTCGCTTTCACGATGCGGCCTTTCTCGTCGCGCTCGACGATGGCGTCTTTCGGGGAGACCCAGTTGCGTTCGCCGTTCTGGCCCACATAGTAGAACGCGTCTGCCAGCACCATACCCTGACACAGCAGCTGTTTCGCTGGCTCGTCAGAGTTCACCATGCCCGCGTCGCGCATCAGTTTGTGGAAGAAGCGGAAGTAGAGCAGGTGCATGATGGCGTGCTCGATGCCGCCGATATAAATATCGACCGGCAGCCAGTAGTTGGCCGCTTTCTCATCCAGCATACCTTCTTTGTACTGCGGGCAGGTGTAGCGCGCGTAGTACCAGGAGGACTCCATAAAGGTGTCGAAGGTGTCAGTTTCACGCAGCGCGGGCTGGCCGTTAACGGTGGTTTTCGCCCACTCCGGGTCTGCTTTGATCGGGCTGGTGATACCGTCCATGACCACATCTTCCGGCAGGATCACTGGCAGTTGATCGGCAGGCGTCGGCATAACGGTGCCGTCTTCCAGGGTCACCATCGGGATCGGCGCGCCCCAGTAACGCTGACGGGATACGCCCCAGTCGCGCAGACGGTAGTTCACTTTACGCTCGCCCACGCCTTTGGCGGCGAGTTTATCGGCAATCGCGTTAAAGGCCGCCTCGAAGTCCAGACCGTCAAATTCGCCGGAGTTAAACAGCACGCCTTTTTCAGTGAGCGCTTGTTCGCTCAGATCCGGCGCGGTGCCTTCTGCGGTCAGGATAACGGGCTTAATCTGCAGGCTGTATTTGGTCGCGAATTCATAGTCGCGCTGGTCGTGGCCCGGAACGGCCATGACGGCGCCGGTGCCATATTCCATCAGCACGAAGTTCGCGGCCCATACCGGAATGGCTTCGCCGGTCAGCGGGTGAATCGCTTTAATGCCCGTGTCGACGCCTTTCTTCTCCATGGTCGCCATATCGGCTTCGGCGACTTTGGTGTTGCGGCATTCGGCGATGAAATCGCCCAGCGCCGGGTTAGCGGCCGCCGCAGCCTGCGCCAGCGGGTGACCCGCCGCAACGGCCAGATAGGTGACGCCCATAAAGGTGTCCGGACGAGTGGTGTACACCGTCAGCTTTTCGTCGCTGTTCTGGACGTCGAAGGTGATTTCCACGCCTTCGGAGCGGCCAATCCAGTTGCGCTGCATCGTTTTAACGGTATCCGGCCACTGGTCGAGCTTATCCAGATCGTTTAACAGCTCGTCGGCATAGGCGGTGATTTTAATAAACCACTGCGGGATCTCTTTGCGCTCGACTTTGGTGTCGCAGCGCCAGCAGCAGCCGTCGATAACCTGTTCGTTGGCCAGCACGGTCTGATCGTTCGGGCACCAGTTCACCGCGGACGTTTTCTTATACACCAGCCCTTTTTTGTAGAGCTCGGTGAAGAACTGCTGTTCCCAGCGATAGTATTCCGGCGTGCAGGTCGCCAGCTCGCGGCTCCAGTCATAGCCAAAGCCCAGCATTTTGAGCTGGTTCTTCATGTAGTTGATGTTGTCGTACGTCCACGGCGCTGGCGCGGTGTTGTTTTTCACCGCGGCCCCTTCCGCCGGCAGGCCGAAGGCGTCCCAGCCGATAGGCTGCAGCACGTTTTTACCCAGCATGCGCTGGTAGCGCGCGATCACATCGCCGATGGTGTAGTTACGAACGTGGCCCATGTGTAGTCGGCCAGAAGGATAGGGAAGCATCGACAGGCAGTAATACTTCTCTTTGCTCTCGTCTTCGGTCACTTCAAACGTGCGCTTCTCTTCCCAGTGAAGCTGTACTTTGGATTCTATCTCTTCCGGGCGATATTGCTCTTGCATGGCAGCCAGTAGTCCTGTTTTCAATACAGCTACAAATGTAGCCTTAACGTGTGTTATTTCAGATCCGCATAGCATAGCCGATTCGACCGCTGCGCAACAGCCTTTCAGCCGAGGGGGCGCGAATAAGGAAATGCGTGGTTTTACACGGCCCTGTGCGCTGGCTGGCAAAGCGCTGCGGGATTAACGACTACAATAAGAAGAGGTTACCCATCCAGGAGGAAAAGGCGATGAACAAGGTTGCGCAATATTACCGTGAACTGGTGACCTCGCTCACCGAACGCGTACGCAACGGGGAGCGGGATATCGATGCGCTGGTGGAAAGTGCGAGACAGCACATTGCCCGCACCGGCGAGCTCACCCGGACGGAAGAAGAGGAAGTCACCCGCGCGGTGCGGCGCGATCTGGAAGAGTTCGCGCGCAGCTATAAAGAAAGCCAGGACGAGCTGACGGACAGCGTCTTTTTACGGGTAATCAAAGAGAGCGTCTGGCAGGAGCTGGCGGATATCACCGATAAAACCCAGCTGGAGTGGCGCGAAGTGTTCCAGGATCTTAACCATCACGGCGTGTATCACAGCGGCGAGGTGGTGGGTCTTGGCAATCTGGTGTGTGAAAACTGCCACCATCATCTGGCCTTTTACACGCCGGAAGTGCTGCCGGTCTGCCCCAAATGCGGCCATAACCAGTTCCAGCGTCGGCCGTTCGAGCCTTAATAAAACAACGCGCGGGCCGAAGCCCGCGCTGTTGTCGTGCGGTTTTAGTGGAGGATTTTGGCGAGGAAGTCTTTCGCGCGTTCCGATTTCGGGTTAGCGAAGAACTCTTCTTTCGGCGAGTCTTCCACAATCTTGCCTTCATCCATAAAAATGACGCGATGCGCGACTTTACGCGCAAAGCCCATTTCGTGCGTGACCACCATCATGGTCATCCCTTCCTGCGCCAGCTCGACCATCACGTCCAGCACTTCATTGATCATTTCCGGATCAAGCGCCGAGGTGGGTTCGTCGAACAGCATCGCGACCGGATCCATGCAGAGCGCGCGGGCAATCGCCACACGCTGCTGCTGGCCGCCGGAGAGCTGCGACGGGAATTTATTGGCATGCGCGGACAGCCCGACGCGCTCCAGCAGCTTCAGGCCTTTTTCACGGGCCGCCGCTTTATCGCGCTTAAGCACTTTGATCTGCGCGAGCGTCAGGTTTTCAATAATGGACAGATGCGGGAACAGCTCGAAATGCTGGAACACCATGCCGACGTGGGAGCGCAACTGGGCCAGATTGGTTTTTTTGTCGTTAACCCTGGTACCGTTGACGACGATTTCGCCCTGCTGAACAGGTTCAAGGCCGTTGACGGTTTTAATCAGCGTCGATTTGCCGGAGCCGGAAGGGCCGCACACCACCACGACTTCGCCTTTTTTCACGGCCGTGGAGCAGTCGGTAAGCACCTGAAAGTGACCATACCATTTTGAAACGTTTTTCAGGGTAATCATTATACAGTCCTTTTCTTCAGCCAGCTGACCAACAGCGATGCACTTAAACTAATGACAAAGTAAACGGCGCCTGCAAACAGGATCATCTCTACCTGCGTGCCGTCGCGCTCGCCGATGGTGGACGCGGTGCGGAAGAAATCCGCAAGGCTCAGCACATAAACGAGCGAGGTATCCTGGAACAACACGATGCCCTGGGTGAGCAGCAGCGGCACCATCGCGCGAAACGCCTGCGGCAGGATAATCAGCTTCATGGATTGCCAGTGCGTCATCCCGAGCGCCAGCGCGGCGCTCGACTGACCGCGGGAGATGCTCTGAATACCGGCGCGGATAATTTCCGAATAATAGGCGGCTTCAAACATCGAGAACGCCACCATCGCGGAAATCAAACGGATGTCCGTTTTCGGCGAGATCCCCAGTACATCCTGCAGAATCCCCGGCACAATCAGGTAAAACCACAACAGCACCATGACCAGCGGAATAGAGCGAAACACGTTGACATAAGCGGTAGCAAACCAGGCAAACGGTTTAAATGCGGAAAGCCGCATCACGGCCAACAGCGTGCCCCAGACGATACCGAAGATGACGGCGGTAACGGTGATTTTTAAGGTAATCACCAGCCCTGCCAGCAGATAAGGCATGGAGGGGATAATCGATCCCCAGTCAAATTCGTACATTATTTGCTCCCCATATTGCCCGGCAGGCGAACTTTACGTTCCACCAGATTCATCACCACCATGATGACTGTGTTGATAAACACATAAGCAAGGGTGATGGCCGTAAAAGATTCCCAGGCGTGAGCGGAGTAGTCGAGCAGTTTGCCTGCCTGCGCCGCCATATCCACCAGACCGATGGTTGAGGCGATGGCCGAGTTTTTCACCAGGTTCATCATCTCGGAGGTCATCGGCGGCACAATCACGCGGTAGGCGTTGGGCAGCAGTACGTAGCGATAGGTTTGCGGCAGCGTCAGCCCCATCGCAAGGCCGGCGTTTTTCTGGCCGCGCGGCAGCGACTGGATCGCGGCGCGCACCTGTTCACACACGCGAGCGGCGGTAAAGAGCCCGAGGCAGATCATCGAGGAGAGGAAGAACTGCACGTTAGGATCGAGCTCCGCTTTAAACCACATGCCGAGATTTTCCGGCAGTAGTTCCGGCACCACCAGATACCAGGTGAAGAACTGAACGATCAGCGGAACGTTGCGGAAAAGCTCGACGTAACAGGTACCAAGGGCGGAGAGAAAACGATTAGGCACGGTGCGCAGGATGCCAAACAGGGAACCGACCAGGAACGCGATTATCCAGGCGCTTATCGACAGCGCGACGGTTACCTGGAAGCCACTCCATAGCCAGCCTAAATAGGTGGTGTTGCCGAACGGCGCATCCTGCAGAAAGATGCCCCAGTTCCAGTCTATAGACATAACGTACTCCGAAAAAAAGAAGGGTAGCAGCGCTACCCCCTAAGATTGATGAGAAGCCTCTCTGTTCGCGTCGGTTGGGGAACGGCCAACCGGCGTATAGTCTGTCCGGGCTTGCTTCTTCAATCATGAGGGCAGGGTGACCCGCCCCTTAATGGTTGTAATTAGTTAAGCGCTTTATCGTTAGGCTCTTTGAACAGGGCTTTCATGTCGTCGGAAAGCTCGAAGTTCAGGTTGAGGTTTTTCGGCGGAATCGGGTTTTTGAACCACTTATCAAACCATTTCGCCGCTTCGCCGGAGGTCTGCGCCTGGGCGATAGTATCGTCTACCAGTTTTTTGAATGACTCGTCGCCTTTACGCAACATGCAGCCGTAGGCTTCTTTGGATTGCGGCGTGCCGACGATTTCCCAGTTATCCTGTTTCTTCGCTTTCGCGCGTTCGCCCGCCAGCAGGGCGTCATCCATCATAAACGCCACCGCGCGGCCGCTTTCCAGCGTGCGGAAGGAGTCGCCGTGATCTTTGGCGCTGATGATGCGCATATCCATTTTCTTCTCGTCGTTAAGCTTATGCAGCAGCACTTCTGAGGTGGTGCCGGAGGTCACGACGACCGCTTTGCCTTTCAGGTCCGGGAAATCTTTAATCGGGCCGCCTTTTTTCACCAGCAGGCGGGTGCCCACGACGAAAATGGAATCAGAGAACGCGGCCTGTTTCTGGCGCTCCAGATTATTGGTGGTGGAGCCGCATTCGAAATCAAACGTGCCGTTTTGCAGCAGCGGGATGCGGTTCTGCGACGTAATCGGGATCATTTTGACCTGCAGATCCGGCTTGTTGAGCTGTTTCTTCACGGCTTCAACGATAGCGTTGGAGTAATCCTGCGAATAGCCGACCACTTTTTGCTGGTTGTCGTAATAGGAGAAAGGAACTGAGGATTCGCGATGGCCGACGACGATAACGCCGTTAGCTTTGATTTTATCCAGCGTGCTTTGACCGCCGCTTGCGTCTTCCGCATGGGCCAGACCTGCGCTCAGACCCATTACCAGCATTGCTGCGGTCAGTTTACGTAACTGCATATCCAACTCCTTTATCGCGGCGCCAGAAACGCCATTGATACCCAATTGTGAATGTGTGTTGTTATATCCTGCCGTCCCGCCAGCAGCGTTAGTACCGTGTTGGTACCATTTAGCCTGGCTGGATGTAAATAATTTGCTGTGAATTTGTTTATTTTTGCGAAGCGCGCCGCACCAATTGGAGGCAAAAATGCGGTGTTGCACTAAAGTGGTGCCGCAAAAGATCGCTGCTGGTGCATATGACACGCCTGCGTCGCCCGATAAGGCGTTTCAGCTAAATCATTGGATTAACTAAAGCAAAGCGTGTGCCAGAAAAGAAAAAGGCCAGCATAGCTGACCTTTTTAGCAGGAATGTAGCGGTAAGTTATGAACGTCTGCGCCTGCCGAGGCTCATCAGCACAGAGACAAAACCACCCAGCGCGACGATTATCCAGATTGTGGCATTGCCAAAGCGGGCATACGGCGTAAGCCCGCTGGTGGGCGTGACAGCGGCGTTTAACACCTCGCGGGTGAACTGCGGGATAATCGCCTGAACGTCGCCGTTGGCATCAATGACGGCCGTAACGCCGTTATTGGTGCTGCGCAGCAGCGGACGCGCCAGCTCCAGCGCACGCATGCGCGCCATCTGGAAATGCTGCCACGGACCGATAGAGTGGCCAAACCAGGCGTCATTCGAGATAGTCAGCAGGAAGTCGGTATCCGGGCGGAAGTTATCGCGCACCTGTTCGCCGAGAATGATTTCATAGCAGATAGCCGCCGTGAGCTTCATGCCATGCGCCTGCAACTGAGGCTGCATATATGGACCGCGGCTAAAGGAAGACATCGGCAGGTCGAAGAACGGCGCCAGCGGGCGCAGAATCGATTCCAGCGGTACAAACTCGCCAAACGGCACCAGATGATTTTTATGGTAGCGATTGGCGGAGTTGTAGCTGTAGGGCGTACTGGCGCCGAGCGTAATGATGGTGTTGTACGTGTCGTAACGGTTTTTCTCGTTAAGACGCGCATCCACCACGCCGGTTATCAGCGTCGCGTCGCTATCGCGCAGCACGGTGTCGAGATCGTGCAGGAACTGCTGCTGGTTGCTCTCTAAATCGGGAATGGCGGATTCCGGCCAGATAACAAGCCCGGCTTTACCGAGCTGCTCACGCGTGGCGTTAAGATAAATACGCAGCGTATTCAGCAGCTCGCGCTCGTCCCACTTCATCGACTGCGGGATATTGCCCTGCACCAGGGCGACGTTTATCGCGCGTTCGGCATGCGGCTGATACCACTGGATATAGCGCAGCGGGAAGGGCAGCGCGAACAGCACGAGCGCGCAGACGGCGGGTTTCCAGGCGCGATGCACCACCGCCAGCACCAGCAGGCCGCTGACCGCCATCAGTAAGAAGGTGATGGCTTCAACGCCCATGACCGGCGCCAGGCCTTTCAGTGGGCCATCAATCTGGCTGTAGCCAAATTGCAGCCACGGGAAGCCTGTCAGCACCCAGCCGCGTAAAAACTCGGTCAGATGCCAGACGACCGGCGCGGCGACGGCCATGCGCAGCCAGCTGGTTTTCGGCCACAGACGCGCCAGCACGCCAGCGAACAGACCGGTATAAAGCGACAGATACGCGGCGAGGAGAATCACCAGCGCCACGTTAACCGGCCCAGGCATTCCGCCGAACTGGGCGATGCTCACATAGACCCAGTTCACGCCGCTGCCGAAGAGACCAAGCCCCCAGCAGAAGCCGATCCCGGCGCTTTGCATCGGGCGACGGTTAAGGGTAAGCCCCTGCAGGCCCATCAGTGAAATGAGGGCGGCGGGCCAGAAATCGTAAGGGGAAAAGGCCAGCGTTCCGCTGGCACCGAGAAGCAGCGCCAGCAGCAGACGCACGCGCTGGCGTTCAATCATTGAGGCAAGAGCCATTCCATTAGTCTTCCAGTTTAGGCTGCGGCGAGTTTTCCGGCATTCTGACGTGGACCTGGATAATACGACGGCTGTCCGCCATGGCAACTTTAAACTGGTAACCATCAATGTCGATGGTTTCTCCGCGCGCAGGCAGATGACCGAATGCCTGCATCACCAGACCGCCGATGGTGTCGACTTCTTCATCGCTGAACTGGGTGCCGAAGGTGTCGTTAAAATCTTCAATGGACGCCAGCGCGCGCACGGTCCAGGTGTGGCGGCTGAGCTGACGGAAATCGATATCTTCTTCGTCGTCGTATTCATCTTCGATTTCGCCGACGATGAGCTCCAGAATATCTTCGATAGTCACGAGCCCGGATACGCCGCCGAATTCGTCAATCACGATAGCCATGTGATAACGCTGGGAGCGGAACTCTTTCAGCATCCGGTCAACCCGTTTGCTTTCCGGCACGACAACCGCCGGGCGCAGCACTTTATCCATGCTGAAGGCTTCGGCATCGCTGCGCATAAACGGCAGCAGATCCTTGGCCATCAAAATCCCTTCAATGTGATCTTTATCTTCGCTGATCACCGGAAAACGCGAATGCGCCGATTCGATAATGACGTCGAGACATTCATCGATGCTCTGGTTGCGTTTCAGGGTGACCATCTGAGAGCGGGGGATCATGATGTCGCGAACGCGCTGGTCGGCGATATCCATTACCCCTTCGAGCATGTCGCGCGTATCCTGGTCGATAAGCTCGTTTTGCTCGGAATCACGGATAAGCTCAAGCAGTTCGTCACGGTTTTTCGGTTCACCGTGGAACAGCTGGCTTAAGAGGAGGGAGAAAAATCCCTTTTTATTAAGTGAGTCGCTACTGTGTGAGTTGTCGTCGCTCATGGCGTTAGTTCAGGGTTCTCATGTTGGTTGATGTATCGCTCGCGGCGGAAAAGACACGCCGCGGCGGTAGAAATCACTGGCGGCAACGGAGCGCCGCACAGATTACGCTTTCTCGGCAATGTACGGATCGTCAAAGCCCAGGGCAAGCATTATCTCGGTTTCGATGCCTTCCATTTCTTCGGCTTCGTCATCCGCGATATGGTCATAACCCAAAAGATGCAGGCTGCCATGCACCACCATGTGCGCCCAGTGGGCTGCCAGCGGCTTTTCCTGTTCACGCGCTTCGCGCTCGACCACCTGACGACAGATGATCAGATCGCCAAGCAGCGGCATCTCGATGCCAGGCGGCGCTTCGAACGGAAACGACAACACGTTGGTGGGTTTGTCCATACCACGATAAGTCAGATTTAAGTCATGACTTTCCGCTTCATCCACCAGACGCACCGTGACTTCTGATTCTTCCTGAAATTGCGGCACGACGGCATTCAGCCATGTCTGAAACTGCGCCTCGTCCGGCAAACCGGCGGTGTCTTCGCAGGCCACCTGCAAATCAAGGATAACCTGGCTCATTTACTCTCCTGCGCGCCGGCGGCCAGCGCCTGGGCTTCACGTTTACGTTCGGCGGCCTGTTCGGCTTTCCGTTTCTGGTCCGCTTCTTCCCACGCTTCATAGGCGGTAACGATACGCGCAACCACCGGGTGACGCACCACGTCTTCGCTATGGAAGAAGTTAAAGCTGATCTCTTCGACTTCCGAGAGCACTTCAATGGCGTGGCGCAGGCCGGATTTCAGGTTTCTCGGCAGGTCAATCTGCGTGACGTCGCCCGTGATAACCGCTTTGGAGTTAAAGCCGATGCGGGTCAGGAACATCTTCATCTGTTCGATGGTGGTGTTCTGGCTCTCATCCAGAATGATGAACGCATCGTTAAGCGTACGGCCGCGCATGTACGCCAGCGGCGCGACTTCAATCACGTTGCGCTCCATGAGCTTTTCCACGCGCTCAAAGCCGAGCATCTCAAACAGCGCGTCATACAGCGGGCGCAGGTACGGGTCGACTTTCTGGCTAAGATCGCCTGGCAGGAAGCCCAGTTTTTCACCGGCTTCCACCGCCGGACGCGTCAGCAGAATACGACGGATCTCCTGGCGCTCCAGCGCGTCCACGGCGGCCGCAACCGCGAGATACGTTTTACCCGTACCGGCAGGGCCAATACCGAAGGTGATATCGTGATCGAGAATATTCGCGATGTACTGCGCCTGATTTGGCGTGCGCGGTTTAATCACGCCGCGTTTGGTCTTGATATTGACCGCTTTGCCGTACTCCGGCACGCTTTCGGCGCTCTGCTCCAGCACGCGGAATTCTTTAATGGCCAGATGAATTTGTTCCGGCTCGATCTCTTTGATTTCGCCGCGCATTGGCGCGGTATCGACGTAAAGGTTACGCAGAATATCCGCCGCCGCGCTGACGCAAAGGGTGCGGCCGGTCAGTTTAAAGTGGTTGTCGCGACGGGCGATTTCGATACCGAGGCGGCGTTCAAGCTGTTTGATGTTGTCATCAAAGGGTCCACAGAGGCTAAGCAGACGAGCGTTGTCTGCCGGTTCCAGCGTAAATTCACGAGTTTCGATATTCAAACTTGTCCTCTTGGTCACTCAGGGCCAGTTAAGGTGAATAAAAATGCCTGCTGATTTTCTCAGGGCCTGAGAGAAATTATTCACGGCGAGGGAAAAAGGCGCAAGCGACAACCCGGATATTTGGGTGACGCCTTCAGAATACAAGCACGGATGGTGTAAAAATAAGCGTATGCCGCGCCGGGGCGGCATACGTGAGAGAGCAGATTATGGCTGGAAAATCCCGACGCCGAGTTCGTTTTCTTTACGGGTGCGGGCGATAATCGATTCCGGTGATTCCACCACGCGCAGGCCCATCTCTTCCTCGGTGCGGATAACCTTGCCGCGCAGCGAGTTCGGGAACACTTCGGTGATTTCCACATCGACAAATTTACCGACCATCTCCGGCGTGCCTTCGAAGTTCACCACGCGGTTGTTTTCGGTGCGCCCCGAGAGCTCCATGATGCTCTTACGCGACGTGCCTTCCACCAGAATGCGCTGAGTGGTGCCGAGCATACGGCGGCTCCACGCCATCGCCTGCTGGTTGATGCGCTCCTGAAGGATATACAGACGCTGCTTTTTCTCTTCTTCCGGCACGTCGTCCACCATATCGGCGGCGGGGGTGCCTGGACGGGCGGAGAAAATAAAGCTGTAACTCATGTCGAAATTCACGTCGGCAATCAGCTTCATGGTCTGCTCGAAATCCTGCTGGGTTTCGCCAGGGAAGCCGACGATGAAATCGGAGCTAATCTGGATATCCGGACGCGCGGCGCGCAGCTTGCGGATAATGGCTTTATATTCCAGCGCAGTGTGGGTGCGGCCCATCATGTTCAGCACGCGGTCGGAGCCGCTTTGTACCGGCAGATGCAGGAAGCTCACCAGCTCCGGCGTGTCTCGATACACTTCGATGATGTCATCGGTAAATTCGATCGGGTGGCTGGTGGTGAAGCGGATGCGGTCGATGCCGTCAATAGCCGCGACCAGACGCAGCAGGTCGGCGAACGTGCCGGTGGTGCCGTCATAGTTTTCACCGCGCCAGGCGTTCACGTTCTGCCCCAGCAGGTTGACTTCACGCACGCCCTGGGCGGCGAGCTGCGCGATTTCCAGGACGATGTCATCGCCCGGACGGCTGACTTCTTCACCGCGGGTATAAGGAACCACGCAATAGGTACAGTATTTGTTGCAGCCTTCCATGATGGAAACGAACGCCGTCGGGCCATCCGCGCGCGGTTCAGGCAGACGATCGAATTTTTCGATTTCCGGGAAGCTGATGTCCACGACCGGGCTGCGGGTGCCTTTCACCTGATTGATCATTTCCGGCAGGCGGTGCAGGGTCTGAGGCCCGAAAATGATGTCGACGTAGCGGGCGCGATCGCGAATATGGTCACCTTCCTGGGACGCCACACAGCCGCCCACGCCGATAATCACATCCGGGTTCTTTTCCTTTAACGTTTTCCAGCGACCTAACTGATGGAAAACCTTCTCCTGTGCCTTCTCGCGGATCGAGCAGGTATTCAGCAGCAGAATATCTGCTTCTTCCGCCACGTCGGTCAGCGTAAAGCCGTGCGTGGTTTCCAGCAGATCGGCCATCTTCGATGAATCGTACTCGTTCATCTGACAGCCCCAGGTTTTAATATGGAGTTTTTTTGTCATTGACTTGCCATTGCTCAGTTAAAGCCACTCATTTTGGCCGCGTATTGTAATGCTTTGACGGGTTCGTGACCAGTGGCGAGGCAAAGACGTCAGGCGGCGAAAAATCCGGTAAACTGAAGGGAGATTGCTTAAGGATAAAATGACCATGACAAATCAACCCATTGAAGTCGCCGTCGTCGGCGGTGGCATGGTAGGCGCCGCCGCCGCGCTTGGCCTTGCGCAAAATGGTTTTCGGGTGGCCGTCGTGGAGCATGCCGCGCCGCCGCCGTTTTCGCCGCAAAATCCGCCGGACGTGCGGATCTCCTCGATCAGCTGCGCGTCGGTGGATCTGCTGCGCGGGCTGGGTGTCTGGCAACGGGTGCTGGAGATGCGCGCGCATCCTTATCGCCGCCTCGAAACCTGGGAGTGGAACGAAGCGCGGGTTGAGTTCAGCGCTGATGAACTGCAACTGCCCGAACTTGGTTATATGGTGGAAAACAGCGTGCTGCAACGCGCGCTGTGGGAGGCGCTGGAGGCGCATCCGGCGGTCATGTTGCTGTGTCCGGCGACGCTCACTCAGATGACGCCATCGCAAAATGGCCACGAACTGAAGTTCGATAATGGCGACACGGTGCAGGCGCGTCTGGTTGTCGGCGCTGACGGGGCGAGTTCGCAGGTACGCAAATGGGCAGGCATCGGCGTTAACGCCTGGCAGTATCAGCAGTCATGCTTGCTTATCAGCGTGGAATGCGAACAGCCGCCTGGCGACAGCACCTGGCAGCACTTTACCCCCAACGGGCCGCATGCGTTTTTGCCGCTCTTTGATAACCGGGCGTCGCTGGTCTGGTATGACCGTCCGGCGCGCGTCCGTCAGCTTCAGGCGATGAACATGACGCAGCTCGGCCATGAAATCGCGGCGGCGTTTCCGGCCCGGCTTGGCCGCGTGACGCCAGTCGCCTGTGGCGCGTTTCCGCTGGTGCGCCGTCATGCGCTGCGTTATGTGTCGCCAGGCGTCGCGCTGATAGGCGATGCCGCGCATACCATTCATCCGCTGGCGGGGCAGGGGGTCAATCTCGGCTATCGCGATGTCGATGCGCTGCTGAAGGTGGTGATCGATGCGCGCAATGCAGCGGAAGACTGGGCCTCTGGCGCAGTACTGAAGCGCTACCAGCGCCGCCGCATGCCGGATAACCTGCTGATGCAAAGCGGTATGGATCTCTTCCATGCCGGGTTTACCGCGAAGCTGAAACCGCTGCGCGTGCTGCGCAATTTAGGGCTTATCGCCGCCCAGCGCTCAGGCGTCCTGAAGCGTCAGGCGCTGCGGTATGCGCTCGGATTATAATGCCTTAGTTACAACATGCTAATGGGTGTAACGAATGGGAGACGACAGACGCGTTATCGTCGTCATCGCCTGGTAGCCGTTAACGTGTTCAGCGCAGTAAAAAGGCCCGCCTGTGCGGGCTTTTTTAATGGGGCACGGCAGGGCTGAACGGCGAAGCATCATTCGCAACGGCGATATAGAAGAGAGAAAAGGTGGGAGCAGAAAAGAAAAAAGCCTGCTTTCGCAGGCTTTTAAAGAGTGGCTGGGGTACGAGGATTCGAACCTCGGAATGGTGGAATCAGAATCCACTGCCTTACCGCTTGGCGATACCCCAACAAATGTTGGTGCTGAATTGTCAGTTAAAGGAAGAAACAAAGAACCTTCAACCAATGCGTTTAGCTTCTTGCCAACCGCTTCTTCAAAGTGGCTGGGGTGCAGGGATTCGAACCCCGGATGGCGGAATCAGAATCCGCTGCCTTACCGCTTGGCGACACCCCAAGAAACTCTTGCGAACTTTACTTCGCGCATCTCGCACTAAAAAGTGCAGGACGCTTTAAATATGGTGGCTACGACGGGAATCGAACCTGTGACCCCAGCATTATGAGTGCTGTGCTCTAACCAGCTGAGCTACGTAGCCAAATTTTATTGCTTAACCAGTTATAACGACTGGCTGGGGTACCTGGATTCGAACCAGGGGATGCCGGTATCAAAAACCGGTGCCTTACCGCTTGGCGATACCCCAACGACCACTGCGTCATACGCAAAAGTCGAAGAAATATGGCTGGGGTACCTGGATTCGAACCAGGGAATGCCGGTATCAAAAACCGGTGCCTTACCGCTTGGCGATACCCCATCCGTGCAACGCAATTACGAAGTGGTGCGGGAGGCGAGACTTGAACTCGCACACCTTGCGGCGCCAGAACCTAAATCTGGTGCGTCTACCAATTTCGCCACTCCCGCAAAAAAGATGGTGGCTACGACGGGAATCGAACCTGTGACCCCATCATTATGAGTGATGTGCTCTAACCAGCTGAGCTACGTAGCCATCTTTTTTCGCGTTACCTTATCGGCGTTGCGGGGCGCATTATGCGTATTGGGCCTGGAAGCGTCAACACCTTTTTTGGCGAAAATCGACGTAAAGTGACTGTTTGACTAGCTTGCGAACAGCTTGATGCAATATTCGTCGATTCCAGGCGAATTATCCACTAATTCAATGGAAACAACGGTACTGTCTGCTCCTCTTTGCGCCAATAAAAAACGGGCCCGCAGGCCCGCTGTCTGTTTTCTGGCGTTGCTTATTTATAGGCAGACTGGTGTACGCCCACCGCACGGCCTGACGGATCGTTCATGGTTTTAAACGCTTCGTCCCATTCGATAGCTTTCGCGGAAGAGCAGGCGACGGACGGACCGCCAGGCACGCACTCCGCCGCACTTGGCACCGGGAACAGCTCTTCGAAGATTTCGCGGTAGAGATAAGCTTCTTTGGACGCTGGCGTGTTATACGGGAAGCGGAAGCGCGCGGTTTCCAACTGCTGATCGGAAATCTGTTTCGCCGCCACTTCTTTCAGGGTATCAATCCAGCTATAGCCCACGCCGTCGGAGAACTGCTCTTTCTGACGCCATGCCACGCTCGCCGGCAGATAAGATTCAAAACATTCACGCAGGATATGTTTTTCCATCTTGCCGTTGCCGCACATTTTATCCTGCGGGTTGATGCGCATCGCCACATCAAGGAATTTCTTATCGAGGAACGGCACGCGCGCCTCAACGCCCCAGGCCGACATCGCTTTGTTCGCACGCGCGCAGTCAAACATATGCAGCGCCTGCAGCTTGCGCACGGTCTCTTCATGCAGCTCTTTCGCGTTCGGCGCTTTATGGAAGTAAAGATAGCCGCCAAACACTTCGTCTGAACCTTCGCCGGAAAGCACCATTTTGATGCCCATTGCTTTGATTTTACGGGACATCAAATACATCGGCGTTGAGGCGCGAATCGTGGTCACGTCATAGGTTTCGATGTGGTAAATCACATCGCGGATCGCATCCAGCCCTTCCTGCACGGTAAAGTGAATTTCATGATGTACCGTGCCGAGATGGTTGGCGACTTCCTGCGCGGCTTTCAGATCCGGCGAGCCTTCAAGGCCAACGGCAAAGGAGTGCAGCTGCGGCCACCAGGCTTCGGAGCGCTCCTGATCTTCCACACGGCGCGCCGCGAATTTCTTGGTAATGGCGGAAATGACCGAGGAATCCAGGCCGCCGGAGAGCAGCACGCCGTAAGGCACGTCAGACATCAGATGGCTTTTAACCGCATCTTCCAGGGCCTGGCGCAGCTCCGCTTTGTCCGTCACGTTGTCTTTCACTGCGTCATAGTCAAACCAGTCACGCTGATAGTACTGGCGAATTTCGCCGTCCTGGCTCCACAGGTAGCTGCCCGCCGGAAACTCTTTGATGGTGCGGCATACCGGCACCAGCGATTTCATTTCGGAGGCGACATAAAAGTTGCCGTGTTCATCGTGACCCATATAAAGCGGAATGATGCCGATATGATCGCGGCCAATCAGGTACGCGTCTTTTTCGCTGTCATAAAGCACGAAGGCGAACATGCCCTGCAACTCGTCCAGAAACTCCGGGCCTTTTTCCTGGTACAGCGCCAGGATGACTTCGCAGTCAGAGCCGGTCTGGAACTGGAAGCGATCGCCATATTCCGCGCGCAGCGCCTGATGGTTATAGATTTCGCCGTTAACGGCCAGCACGTGCGTTTTCTCAGTGTTGTAGAGCGGCTGTGCGCCTGCGTTAACGTCCACGATGGAGAGACGTTCATGCGCGAGGATCGCTTTGTCGCTGGCGAAGACGCCGGACCAGTCCGGGCCGCGGTGGCGCATCAGGCGCGACAGCTCAAGCGCTTTTTTACGCAGTTCGACCGCGTCGGTTTTGATATCCAGCACACCAAAAATAGAACACATAGAGAACTCCGTTAACCCTGGCGGTAATGTTGTGTTGTCTGTCTGCGAGGCGTTGCGGTTTATGCAATTTTTTCGCTTCGGCCTCTGTCGTTGATTAAGAAAATGCCGCAAAGGGTGCAGGTTGTGCAAGCGTTTTAGCGCGTGAGCCATAAATAGTTCAACGAGCGTTAGCGAAAACTTAAAAACGGTCACTGAAACGGGGTGGTTTTTAACGAATCGGCAAAAAAATAGCGATTTTATTAAATTGAGATTGTGTGGGAGAGACAAAAAAAACGGCCATCGTTAATGGCCGTCAGGTTCAGATAACGTCGATTTCGGCGACGGAGGGATAAATCCAGCTCGGCCGGAATGGCATCGCGTCAATATCATTAATGGTCGAGACGCCCGACAGCACCAGAATGGTTTCCAGGCCTGCCTGGAAGCCAGCCAGAATATCAGTGCGCAGGTTATCGCCCACAATCACAGTGTGCTCGGAGTGGGCCTGCATTTTGTTCAGGGCTGCGCGGATGATCCAGGGGCTCGGCTTGCCGACATAAAACGGCTTGCGCCCTGAAATTTTCTCGATGCCCGCGCACAGCGCGCCGCAGGCCGGATAAAAGCCGCGCCCGTGGGTATCCGGGTTGGTGGCGATAAAGCGCGCGCCATTGGCGACGAAAAAGGCGGCCTTATGCATCATCTCCCAGTTATAGGAGCGCGTTTCGCCCACGATAACGAAATCAGGATTGATGTCGGTAATCGTAAAACCGGCTTTATACAGCTCGTGGATGAGCGCCCCTTCGCCGACCACATAGGCTTTCTTGCCTTCCTGACGACGCAGGAAATCCGCCGTCGCCATCGCGGAGGTGTAAAACACGCTGTCCGGCACGTCGATCCCGGCCGAGGCGAAACGGTTAGCCAGATCCTGGCCAGTCTGGGACGGGTAGTTGGTCAGCAGAACCAGCGGAAACCCTTTTTCAAGGATGCCGGTCAGGAATTCGCTGGCGCCGGGCACCGCAACGTTATCGTGCATCAGCACGCCATCAATATCGCAAATTACGTTCTGAATGGTCATGGACTACTCTGGCTCAGGGAACATAAAGGCGTAACTATAGCGCAAATCGCCACAGTCACTCGTTAACTTTCCAGCAAACGCTGTAATAACAACCCGTTAAGCATGGCGCGTTTTACCAGCGCAAACGCGCCGATAGCCGAGCGATGATCGAGTTGTGAAGGCACAACCGGCAGGTTTTTACGAAACGCTTTCAGGGATTGCGTATTGATACAGCTTTCGATCGCGGGCAGCAGCACTTTCTGCGCTTCAACAATCTCACCGGCGATAACTACTTTTTGCGGGTTAAACAGGTTAATGGCGATGGCGATAGTTTTGCCGAGCTGGCGGCCGACGCGCTCGACCACTTCGCAGGCCAGCGCATCGCCCCGATTTGCGGCTTTGCAAATGGCTTTGATATTGCACTCGTCCTGCGTCAGACGGCTCGGGTGGCCCTGCTCCAGTAACTGACGAACGCGCTGTTCAATGGCCGCGTTGGCGGCAACGGTCTCCAGACACCCGAAATTGCCGCAGTGGCAGCGCTCGCCCAGCGGATCGACCTGGATATGACCAATCTCGCCGACATTGCCGTTACGGCCGATAAAAATGCGCCCGTTCGAGATAATCCCCGCGCCGGTGCCGCGGTGAACGCGCACCAGAATGGAGTCTTCGCAGTCGCGCGTTGCACCGAAGTAGTGCTCCGCCAGCGCCAGGCTGCGGATATCGTGCCCCACAAAACAGGCGACGTTAAAACGCTTTTGCAGCGCGTCAACCAGCGGCCAGTTTTCAACATTGATGTGCGGCATATAGCGGATGACGCCGCTTTCCGGGTCCACCAGCCCTGGCAGGATCACCGACACGGCGATAAGTTCGCGGATTTTTCGCTGCCAGGCGTCGATAAACTGCGCGATGATGTTCAGTAGCGCATGTTCCAGCGTTTCCTGGGTGCGTTCGGGCAGGGGGAAATGCTCTTCCGCGAGCACTTTACTGCTCAGATCGAAGAGCGTCAGCGTGGCGTCATGGCGGCCAAGGCGCACGCCAACGGCCTGAAAATGCCGGGTTTCGGTAACGATTGAGATAGCGCGGCGGCCCCCTGTCGAGGCCTGCTGATCGACTTCTTTAATCAGACCGCGCTCAATAAGCTGGCGGGTAATTTTGGTGACGCTGGCGGGCGCAAGCTGGCTCTGTTCGGCTATCTGAATGCGCGATATCGGACCCTGCTGGTCGATAAGACGGTAAACCGCCGCGCTGTTAAGCTGTTTTACGAGATCAACGTTGCCAATTTGAGCCTGTCCGCCAGTCGTCATGCCTTTATTTACTCAGTAACGACCTCGTTACCATTAACGATGGTCTTGATGATTTTATAATCGCGGGTAAAGGCGGTCAGGTTCGCCACTTTGCCCGCTTCAATACTGCCAAGCCGGTGCGCCACGCCCATGGCGCGGGCCGGATACAGCGTCGCCATACGCAGCGCTTCGTCCAGTGCGATATTGACATGCTCCACCAGGTTGCGCACGCCTTCAATCATGGTCAGCGCCGAGCCGCTCAGGGTGCCGTTTTCATCCACACACAAGCCGTTGCGGTAGTATATTGTTTTGCCAGCAAAAATGAACTCATCAATATTGGCACCCGCAGGCGCCGTCGCGTCCGTCACCAGACACAGCTTGTCGCCTTTGACTTTTTTCGCAAGACGCACATTGGCGAAATCGACATGCAGGCCATCGGCGATAATGCCGCACCAGACATCCGGTTCGTCAAAGATAGCGCCCGTCAGCCCTGGCTCGCGGCCGGTGATGTAAGGCATGGCATTGAACAGATGCGTGGCGAAGCGAATACCGGCGCGGAAGCCTTTTTTCGCCTCTTTAAGCGTCGCGTTGGAGTGCCCGGCGGAAACGACAATGCCCGCGGCGGTCAGTTTTTCGATAACGTCCGGCGCGACGCGTTCCGGCGCGAGAGTGATTTTGGTAATCACGTCGGCGTTTTCGCACAGGAAATCGACCAGCTGTGCGTCCGGCTGGCGCACATAATCCGGGTTATGCGTGCCTTTCTTAACGATGTTCAGCCACGGGCCTTCAAGGTGCAGGCCCAGCGCCTGGTTCTGATGACGCGCCAGGTATTCACGCATCACGCGCACGCCCTGTTTCATCAGCGCGTCGCTACAGGTAATAAGGGTTGGCAGGTAGCTGGTGCAGCCCGATTTCTCGTTGGCTTTTTGCATGATCTCCAGCGTTTCTATGGATACGGCCTCGGCGGTATCGTTGAACTGCACGCCGCCGCAACCGTTGAGCTGCACGTCGATAAAACCGGGGGCGATAATGGCGCCGCCCATATCGCGCTGCTCAATGCCTGCCGGCAGTTCAGCCAGCGGGCAGAGGCGCTCAATCAGGCCATCGGCGATAACAATCGCGTGGTCATCCAGAATGTCGTGGCCGGTGTAAATCCGGCCGTGGGTTAAAGCGTACATAATGCCCCCGGTAACCAGTCCTTAAAGATCTTTGATATTTTCAGCTTCGAGCTCGGTGAAGTATTTCAGCGTCTTCACTTTCAGTTCCATGGTGGAAGGCTCATCGCATACGATAACCGCTTTCGGATGCAGCTGCAGACAACTGATGGTCCACATATGGTTGACGTTGCCTTCTACCGCCGCCTGCAGCGCCTGCGCCTTAACGTGGCCCAGCACCAGAATCATGACTTCCTGCGCGTCCAGCAGCGTGCCGACGCCCACGGTGAGCGCGTATTTTGGCACCTGATTTACATCGCCGCCAAAGAAACGCGAGTTCGCCACACGGGTGTCGTGCGTCAATGTTTTGATACGCGTGCGGGAGGCCAGAGAAGAGGCGGGTTCGTTAAACGCGATATGACCGTCGTTGCCGACGCCGCCCATAAACAGATGAATTTTGCCGTAAGCGCGAATTTTTTCTTCATAGCGGCGGCATTCTGCGTCAATATCCGGCGCGTTGCCATCCAGCAGATTGATATTTTCTTCCGGAATATCAACATGCTCGAAGAAATTGCGATACATGAAGCTGTGGTAGCTTTCGGGATGATCTTTCGGCAGGCCAACATATTCGTCCATGTTAAACGTCACGACATGTTTGAAACTGACCTGGCCTGCTTTATGCATCTCAATCAACGCTTTGTAGGCTTCAAGCGGCGTGCCGCCTGTCGGAAGACCCAGAACGAAAGGGCGGTCGGCGGTGGGGTTGAAATCGTTAATGCGCTTAACAATATGGCGGGCGGCCCATTTGCCAACCTGCTGCGGCGTAGCCAGCGGAATCAGTCTCATTGTTCACCTCGGAAGTTAGAAACAGGAGCGGATTAAACGACTCACAGTGTAAGGGTATACCCGTTCGCTGAAAGCAGGAGCAATCCGTCTCGATTTTTTGAATGATAAAATAAGTTTTCGAGGTAAGCCAGAGTAAAGGCTGCCTGATAACGATATTTGGTGATAAAAATCACAGAAAAGACGCATTTAATTTGCGAGGCGAATTAAACTTCCACACACTACTGAACGCAGATGAAGAGTTGATGCTGTTGTTTCACAACATCTCGTTTTGATTGAACGTTGCACAATAAAAAACGGCTTCAAAGAAGCCAGGTCGGGGTCTCGTAGGGGGAATAGGATGAATATTTTAGGTTTTTTCCAGCGGCTGGGTAGAGCGTTACAGCTCCCTATCGCAGTGCTGCCTGTGGCGGCGCTACTGCTGCGATTCGGTCAGCCAGATTTGCTTAACATTGCTTTTATCGCGCAGGCGGGCGGGGCGATTTTTGATAACCTCGCGTTAATCTTCGCGATTGGGGTCGCCTCCAGCTGGTCCAAAGACAGCGCAGGCGCGGCGGCCCTTGCAGGCGCAGTCGGTTATTTTGTCCTCACCAAAGCGATGGTGACCATCAACCCGGAAATTAACATGGGTGTGCTGGCCGGTATTATTACGGGTCTGGTGGGTGGTGCAGTCTATAACCGCTGGGCGGGTATCAAGCTGCCTGACTTCCTGAGCTTCTTCGGCGGCAAACGTTTCGTGCCGATCGCTACCGGTTTCTTCTGCCTGGTGCTGGCCGCCATTTTTGGCTACGTCTGGCCGCCCGTGCAGCATGCGATTCATGCAGGCGGCGAGTGGATCGTTTCTGCAGGCGCGCTGGGCTCCGGTATCTTTGGCTTCATTAACCGTCTGCTGATCCCAACCGGGCTGCATCAGGTGCTGAACACTATCGCGTGGTTCCAGATTGGTGAATTCACCAACGCTGCGGGTACGGTATTCCACGGCGATATCAACCGCTTCTATGCAGGTGACGGCACCGCTGGCATGTTCATGTCCGGCTTCTTCCCGATCATGATGTTTGGTCTGCCGGGCGCTGCGCTGGCGATGTACTTCGCCGCACCGAAAGCGCGTCGTCCTATGGTCGGCGGTATGCTTCTGTCCGTTGCCATCACGGCGTTCCTGACCGGTGTTACCGAGCCGCTGGAATTCCTGTTTATGTTTCTGGCGCCGGTGCTCTACCTGCTGCACGCGCTGTTAACGGGCATTAGCCTGTTTGTCGCGACGCTGCTTGGCATCCACGCTGGTTTCTCCTTCTCGGCAGGCGCGATTGACTATGCCCTGATGTACAGCCTGCCTGCCGCCAGCAAAAACGTCTGGATGCTGCTGGTCATGGGGCTGGTGTTCTTTGTTATCTATTTCCTGCTGTTCAGCGCGGTTATTCGCATGTTTAACCTGAAAACGCCGGGCCGCGAAGACAAAGAAAGCGAGCTTGTGACTAACGAAGCGAACAGCAATACCGAAGAAGGCCTGGAACAACTGGCGACCAGCTACATTGCCGCAGTTGGCGGTAGCGAAAACCTGAAAGCGATTGATGCCTGTATTACCCGTCTGCGTCTGACCGTGGGTGACTCCGCCCTGGTGAGCGATGCCGCCTGCAAACGTCTTGGCGCATCCGGCGTGGTGAAATTAAACAAACAAACCATTCAGGTTATTGTGGGCGCGAAGGCGGAATCCATTGGCGATGAAATGAAAAAAGTAGTGGCGCGTGGTCCTGTGCCAGCCGCGGCAGCCGCTGGCGTCGCTCCGACAGCCCCCGCAGCACCGGTCATGAAGCCGCAGGCGGTGGCGAATGCAAAAACCATCGCCGCGCTGGTCTCGCCGGTAACGGGCGAAGTGGTCGCGCTCGACGCGGTGCCGGATGAAGCGTTCGCCAGCAAAGCGGTCGGCGATGGCGTCGCTATCAAGCCCACCGATAAACTGGTGGTCGCGCCGGCGGCCGGGACTATCGTGAAAATCTTCAACACCAACCATGCCTTCTGCCTGGAAACTGACAACGGCGCAGAGATCGTGGTGCACATGGGGATTGATACCGTCGCGCTGAACGGCCAGGGCTTTAAACGTCTGGTGGAAGAGGGCGCGCAGGTGACGGTGGGCCAGCCGGTGCTGGAGCTTGACCTGGACTACCTGAACGCCAACGCGCGTTCGATGATTAGCCCGGTCGTATGCAGCAACATCGATGACTTCGGCGGGCTGGTTATCCAGGCGCAGGGCGCGGTGGTTGCAGGCCAGAGCGCGCTGTATGAAATTAAAGGCAAATAATCGCTTCTGAGTCGTTATGCCTGAACGGCGGGGGAACACTCCCGCCGTTTTTTTTCGCCTTTTTTTGGGGCTGGCGCGCACCACTTAACGCCGTGTAGGGTAGCGGACACTGAGATTAAGGAGAATCGTATGCGTCAGATTATTGTCATCCTCTTCGCTGCCGTGTTGTTAAGCGGCTGCATTCCTCGCTACGCCACCCACCGGCCTGCGCTCGATATGGATATTCAAAACGAGCAGGGCAAGCCGGTTCCCCATGCCACGCTCTGGCTGCAAACGCACCGCATGCCGCCGGGGTATTACCCACCGCCGGAAAAATTCACGGCGGATGACAACGGCCATGTTTCCGTCTCGCGCGTCTCGGAGTGGGAAAATATGATTTTCTTTCTCCACGGCACGATGATCTATTCCTGGAGCTGGTGCGTCGAGGCGCCGGGGTATCTTCCACGCGAAGGGAATGTTGAGTCGTTACAGTCGCCAGTCAAATTACTCAAAGCCAGAACGCCCGAGCGTTGCAGGCAAGCTGAGTACGCACAGCGCGGGCAATAACCGGCGGCGCGCGACGGCGGGATTTTCTGTAACTAAAGGTTGTTTCCCGCCTCTGCTTATAAGATCATACGCCGTTAAACGATGTTGACGCTTTGAGGAATATGCGATGAGTGAGGCAGAAGCCCGCCCGACTAACTTTATTCGCCAGATTATTGATGAAGATCTGGCGTCTGGAAAACACACCACGATTTGCACCCGCTTTCCGCCGGAGCCGAATGGCTATCTGCACATCGGCCACGCGAAATCTATCTGCCTGAACTTTGGCATCGCGCAGGATTACCAGGGCCAGTGCAACCTTCGCTTTGACGATACCAACCCGGTGAAAGAAGATCTGGAATTTGTCGAGTCGATTAAAAACGACGTGCAATGGCTGGGTTTCCACTGGTCTGGCGACGTGCGCTACTCCTCTGACTATTTCGATCAGCTTTATAACTATGCCGTTGAGCTTATCAATAAAGGACTGGCATACGTTGACGAACTGTCGCCGGAGCAGATCCGCGAATACCGCGGCACCCTGACCGCGCCGGGCAAAAACAGTCCGTTCCGCGATCGCAGCGTGGAAGAAAACCTGGCGCTGTTTGAGAAAATGCGTGCCGGTGGTTTTGAAGAAGGAAAAGCGTGCCTGCGCGCGAAAATCGATATGGCATCGCCGTTTATCGTCCTGCGTGACCCGGTGCTGTACCGCATTAAATTCGCCGAGCATCACCAGACCGGCAACAAGTGGTGCATCTACCCGATGTACGACTTCACCCATTGCATCTCCGATGCGCTGGAAGGGATCACCCATTCGCTCTGTACGCTGGAGTTCCAGGACAACCGTCGTCTGTATGACTGGGTGCTGGATAACATCACCATTCCGGTACACCCGCGCCAGTACGAATTCTCGCGCCTGAATCTGGAATACGCGGTGATGTCCAAG
Organism: Cronobacter sp. EKM101R; assembly: GCF_963888145.1. Lineage (NCBI taxonomy): Bacteria > Pseudomonadati > Pseudomonadota > Gammaproteobacteria > Enterobacterales > Enterobacteriaceae > Cronobacter > Cronobacter sp. EKM101R. Next base: position 432,830 of record NZ_CAWPHW010000023.1, read on the forward strand.
CGTAAGCTGAACCTGCTGGTGACCGATAAACACGTCGAAGGCTGGGATGACCCGCGTATGCCGACGATTTCCGGCCTGCGCCGTCGCGGTTATACCGCCGCGTCCATCCGTGAATTCTGCAAACGTATCGGCGTGACCAAACAGGATAACACCGTGGAAATGGCCGCGCTGGAAGCCTGCATTCGCGAAGATCTTAACGAGAACGCGCCGCGCGCCATGGCGGTTATCGATCCGGTGAAACTGGTTATCGAAAACTATCCGCAGGGCCACAGCGAAATGGTGTCCATGCCTAACCATCCGAACAAACCGGAAATGGGCAACCGCGAGGTGCCGTTCAGCGGCGAAATCTGGATCGATCGCGCAGACTTCCGCGAAGAAGCGAACAAGCAGTACAAGCGTCTGGTGCTCGGTAAAGAAGTGCGTCTGCGCAACGCGTATGTGATCAAAGCAGAGCGCGTGGAGAAAGATGATGCGGGTGAAATCACCACCATCTACTGCTCCTATGATGCCGAAACCCTGAGCAAAGATCCGGCTGACGGCCGCAAGGTGAAAGGCGTGATCCACTGGGTCAGCGCGGCGCATGCGATGCCGGTTGAGATCCGTCTTTATGACCGTCTGTTCAGCGTGCCGAACCCGGCCGCGGCGGAAGATTTCCTTGCGACCATCAATAAAGAATCGCTGGTGATTAAGCAGGGTTATGCTGAGCCAAGCCTGAAAAACGCCGAAGCGGGTAAAGCCTGGCAGTTCGAGCGCGAAGGTTATTTCTGCCTCGACAATCGCCATGCAAACGGTGACAAACTGGTCTTTAACCGCACCGTAGGCCTTCGCGACACCTGGGCCAAAACCGGCGAGTAACAAGCAGTATGTAACACGACGCCGCTCATGAGCGGCGTTTTTTTTAGCTTTTAAATCAGTCAGTTAACCCTCTTAAAATATTCGCGTCGCGAATTAATTCATGCGGTTATTATCAAACCAGCGTCTGCAATAAAATCTTCTCTCGCTATTTTTTTCTCCTAAAAATAATGAAATCGCTTTCATTTTATATTTTTACCTAAAAACAGGTCTTTTTAGCGTATTAAAATCCAGCTAAATGAAAATGTTACAAAATGAAAAATATTTTGTGCACTGTGTCATAAAGCCACGAAATTTCAGGGGATTAAGATTGATAATTCGCGTCGCGAAAAATAGTCTTGTCATGCTGATTTTGGGGACACTCCGTCAGCGCTTTTGATTTTTTATTTTTCATTCGCTGTACGCGCTTTGCGCGACGCGAATTTTTTACGTCAAAGAGGAATTTCACATGCGTTCGTTGAGATACAAACGTAGCGGCGTCGTGCTGGCTGTCGCCAGCGTCACGACGCTGGGCGGCCTGTGCAGCCCGCCCGCCGTACACGCGGCAGGCTTTATTGATGACTCCACGTTAACCGGCGGCATCTATTACTGGCAGCGCGAGCGCGACCGCAAAGATGTCGTGGAAGACAAATATAAAACCAACCTGTCGCACGCCACCTGGAACGCGAATCTCGATTTCCAGTCAGGGTTCGCCGCCGATATGTTCGGGCTCGACCTCGCCGCGTTCACGGCCATCGAAATGGCGGAAAATGGCGACAGCGGACACCCGAATGAAATCGCGTTCTCTTCCAGCAACAAAGCCTATGATGAAGACTGGTCCGGTGATAAAAGCGGCATCAGCCTCTATAAAGCGGCGGGAAAATTTAAATATGGCCCGGTCTGGGCGCGGGCAGGCTGGTTGCAACCGACAGGCCAGACGCTGCTGGCGCCGCACTGGAGCTTTATGCCCGGCACGTATCAGGGCGCTGAAGCCGGGGCGAATTTTGATTATGGCAAAACAGGCGCGCTGAGCTTTTCGTACATGTGGACCAACGAATACAAGTCGCCGTGGCATCTGGAGATGGACAAGTTTTACCAGAACGACAGAACCACCCGCGTGGATTATCTCCACTCCATCGGCGCGAAATATGATTTTAAAAATTCGCTGGTGCTGGAAGCGGCTTTTGGTCAGGCAGAAGGCTATATCGACCAATATTTCGCGAAAGCGAGCTACAACTTCTCTCTTGCCGGCAACCCGCTCTCTACCAGTTATCAGTTTTACGGCGCGCGCGATAAAGCCAGCCACGGCAGTATCAATGATATCTACGACGGCACCGCGTGGCTCCAGGCGCTGACGTTTGGCTATAAAATTGGCCAGGTCGATCTGCGTCTGGAAGGCACCTGGGTGAGCGCCGAAGGGCAGCAGGGCTATTTTCTGCAGCGCATGACGCCCACTTACGCCTCCTCCAACGGTCGGCTCGACATCTGGTGGGACAACCGTTCCGATTTCAACGCCGATGACGAAAAAGCCGTGTTCTTCGGCGCGATGTATGACCTGAAAAACTGGAATCTGCCCGGTTTCGCGCTCGGCGCCTCGTATGTTTACGCCTGGGATGCGAAACCCTCCACGCTTCCGACCACCGACGGTTACTACGATCCCAACTATCGCCTGAAAGAATCCGCTTACAGTCTGGATGCGGTTTACACCCTGCAGGATGGCCGCGCCAAAGGCACGATGTTCAAACTGCATTTCACCCAGTACGACAACCATTCTGACATCCCGAGCTACGGCGGCGGCTACGGCAACATCTTCCAGGATGAACGCGACGTGAAATTTATCGTTACGGCGCCGTTCACGATTTTCTGATTGCGCAGGGGCGCGCAGATGCGCCTTCCATAAAGGGCAGTGAAAAGGACACGATGATGAAAAAATTACAGGTCAGTCTGTTAGCGGGTGCGGTAATGGGGCTTTTTTCCAGTACCGGCGCACAGGCGTCAACGGCAGAACACATCAGCCAGTTTGGGCTCCATTACGCGATTACCGACAACCAGGCCGCACAACACGGCACAGACTGCGCGGCGCTGGGCGCCGACTGGGCGTCATGCAATAAAGCGGTTATCACGCTCACCAATCCAGGCGATGCGGTGACGGACAAAAACTGGACTATCTGGTTTCACAGCATTCGCCAGATCCTCAAAGTCGATAACGATCAGTTTAAAGTGACCCACGTGATGGGCGATCTCCACAAGCTTGAGCCGACGGACAAATTTACCGGCTTCCCGGCGAAGGCGTCGGTGGAGATCCCGATTATTAATGAGTACTGGCAACTGTTTATCACCGACGTATTGCCGCGCTGGTATGTCACAGCAGACGACGGCGCGCCGAAGGTTATTGCCAGTACCGATACTGAAACGTTAACTGACTTCGTCAGCCCGCTGAAAGATCAGTGGAAACGCACGGCGGATGATAAAAACATTCTGATGACAGCCGAAGCGCGATTCGACAAAAACAGTGACGTCAAAACCCTGAATGCAGAGCATCTGCGCGGGCAGATCGTGCCCACGCCGCGGCACGTTGAAGTACACGGACAAAACGTCTCACTCGATAAGGGCGTTCAGCTCTTTCTCTCCGCACTAGATAAACCCGCGCAGGAGGCGATTACCGCCCGTTTTGCGCTGCTCGGCGTGAAAACCGGCGCGGGGTATCCGGTGCGCACGGCTATCGACAACAAGGCGTTTACCGGCAAAGAGGCGGTGTCAGGCGCGTATCAGCTGCATATCGGGCCACAAGAGGCGACGATTACCGGCTACGACCGCGCAGGCGTTTTTTATGGCCTGCAATCGCTGCTCTCGCTGATCCCTGCGCAGGGCGCGAAGCAAATAGCGACGCTCGACGCCCAGGACGCGCCGCGTTTTGACTATCGCGGCATTCACCTTGATGTAGGGCGCAACTTCCACACCAAAGCGGCCGTGCTGCGTCTGCTTGACCAGATGGCGGCTTATAAGCTCAATAAATTCCATTTCCATCTGAGCGATGACGAAGGCTGGCGTCTTGAAATACCGGGCTTGCCGGAGCTCACTGATGTGGGCGCGAAGCGCTGCCACGATCTCAGCGAAAAAACCTGTCTACTGCCGCAGCTCGGCTCGGGGCCGGACACCAACAACAACGGCAGCGGCTATTTCACGCGTGCGGATTATATTGAAATAGTGAAATATGCCGCTGCGCGCCAGATAGACGTGATCCCGGAAATCGATATGCCTGCGCACGCCCGCGCGGCGGTTATCGCGATGGAAGCGCGTTACGACAAACTGGAAAAAGCAGGCAAAACCGAAGAGGCGAACCAGTATCGTCTGCTCGATCCTGACGATACGTCGGTCACTACCGGTGTGCAGTACTACAACCGCACCGGCTACCTCAACCCGTGCCTCGACTCGTCGCGCCGCTTCGTGGATAAAGTGATAGGCGAGATCCAGCAGATGCACAGAGAGGCCGGACAACCGCTTAGCACCTGGCATTTCGGCGGCGATGAGGCGAAAAATATCTACCTCGGCGCGGGTTATACCGATAAGGCAAAACCAGAGGCCGGAAAGGGGATCATCGACCAGACCCGGCAGGACAAGCCCTGGGCGCGCTCACCGGTATGCCAGAAAAGGGTGCAGGACGGCGTGGTGGCCGATGTCGACCATCTTTCCAGTTACTTTGGTATTGAAGTCAGTAAGCTCGTCAAGGCCCACGGCATCGACACCATGCAGGCGTGGCAGGATGGCCTTAAAGATGCGAAAGACGCCAGCGCGTTTGCTACCTCGCACGTTAACGTCAACTTCTGGGATACGCTCTACTGGGGCGGCTTTGATACGGTGAACGACTGGGCGAATAAAGGTTTTCGCGTCGTGGTCTCTAACCCGGATTACGTCTATCTCGATTTCCCGAACGAAGTGAATCCGGCGGAGAGCGGCTATTACTGGGGCACGCGCTTTAGCGACGAGCGTAAGATTTTCAGCTTCGCGCCGGATAACCTGCCGCAGAACGCAGAGACCTCCGTCGATCGCGACGGCAATGCGTTTAGCGCCAAATCCGACAAGCCGTGGCCGGGCGCGTATGGCCTCTCGGCGCAGCTCTGGAGCGAAGTTGTGCGTACCGATAAGCAGATGGAGTACATGATGTACCCGCGTCTGCTGGCCGTTGCGGAGCGCGCCTGGCATCGCGCCGCCTGGGAGCAGGATTATCAGGCGGGTCGCGAATATAAAGGCGGCGAAACGCATCAGGTGGATGTGAAAGCGCTGCATGAGGACTGGACGCGCTTTGCGAACCTGACTGGCAGCCGCGAACTGCCGAAGCTTGAAAAAGCAGGCGTGCAGTTCCGTTTACCGGTGCCTGGCGCGCGCGTTAAAGAGGGCATGTTGCAGATGAACATCAGCCTGCCTGGCGTCGCTATGGAATATTCCACCGATGGCGGCGCGCGCTGGCAGCGCTACGATGCCGCGAAGCCGCCACGTGTCGCAGGCGCGGTGCAGGTGCGAAGCGTCAGCAGCGACGGCAAACGTTACAGCCGTGTGGAGAATATACAGCCGTAACCCGGCGTAATAAAAAGCCAGCCTCCGGGCTGGCTTTTTTGTGTGGCGCCGTGCGTGTTACAGCGTGTCCGGCAGATGATGGACCGCGACCAGCTTGCCTTTGCTGATTTCAATATTTTTCGCGCTGCGTAATTGAGAAAGGGTCTTCATTACCATGCTGCGTGAAAGATTAGTTTTTTTAACAATATAATCCGCCACGTTAATGCGATTACGCATGAACTCATCCATCGCCGCCAGACAATCGATATTGGCTTTAATCATACTGAAGCTGTTTCTGCCGATCATGATTTCTTCGCGATAGCAAAGCATATTAATAATCCATGAGGACAAAATAAGCAGATGTAACTGGCAGTGATTTTTCTCAATTTCCTGCATAAAATAATCAAAAGGAATTAACTGATAATGACATTCAGAATCAGCCTGTAATTTTGCGAATTGGGATTTACCTAAATTCCTGGCGAGACCAAGAACGGAAGGCGCGCTGCTTTTTTCCAGCAGCAGCCGGTCACTCTGGCGCATCAGAGAGAACTGACCTCCGCGAATGATGCAGATTTCCCCGTCCCGCAGGGGAATGAGCGTATTTTTTTCTGCGCGTGACCAGTTACCGTAGCTATTGAAAATATCCGCGATACGGTAAATCTCAGCAAGCGGTTTAGGGGGTAAGACCATATTGGTTACCTTATATAAAATAGAATTAAATCGTTGCTGTATCTTAATGGATGCTTTTTTATTGCTGCAATAAGGGGCCGGGGAGATAAAAGGCGGAACAGGGATAATCTTACGGCTAAACGATTGACCGGTAAAGATATTTATATTTTCTGAATTTCCATTTAATAAAATATAAGTAGCTTAATTAAGCATTGTGCGCTGTATTAAAACACCATAAATTTTATTTTTATCTAAAAAAATACATTTGTATTTTCAGGAAAAGGTTTTCAGACAATAAAAAAGCCGACAGATGTCGGCCTGGGTTATGCAGCGTGGCGAGTGTTATTTGCCGCCAGCGTCGTGCGCGTGTTCATTTTCGCGGCAATCGCCATCCGCACAGTGACCGTACAGATAGAGGCTGTGGTTGGTCAGACGGATGCCGTGACGCGTGGCGATTTCACGCTGACGAGCTTCAATGGAGTCATCGCTGAACTCGATCACTTTGCCGCAATCGAGGCAAATCAGGTGATCGTGGTGATGCTGTTGCGTCAGCTCGAAAACGGATTTTCCGCCTTCGAAATTGTGACGGGTGACGATGCCGGCATCGTCGAACTGGTTAAGTACGCGATAGACCGTGGCAAGGCCAATCTCTTCACCCATGTCAATCAGACGCTTATAGAGGTCTTCCGCACTGACATGATGATTGACCGGTTCCTGCAGCACTTCGAGGATTTTTAATCGAGGAAGCGTGACTTTCAGGCCGGCCTTCTTTAATGCGGTATTGTTGTCAGTCATGCGGAATCTGTCCTGTTGCTTAACGACTCGCTCCGGAAGGGAGCGATACATCGGATACGCCGAAGATGAATGCGTCTCATTATAGAACTGACATGCCTAAATGAAAACCGCAAGCGTCCGGCAAAAAAGAGCTTAAAAATCGTGGACCAGCCAGCGTTTTTCACGTGGAGGGCCTGATAATTAAGGAAGCCATTGTACAGCTTAGTGAGGGAAAGTTAAAAATTTGTAGCAATTATTTTCATTGCTTTTATCTATCAAACGGCGCGGACATCCGCCCGCGCCATTGATCATCAGGCGTTGATGATTTCCTGCAGATGCAGCTCTTCAGAAACCTGTTTGACCCATTTTTCAACGCGTTCTGCGGTCAGCTCTGGCTGGCGGTCTTCGTCAATCGCCAGACCGACGAAGTGATCGTCGTCCGCCAGACCTTTGGAGGCTTCAAAGTGGTAGCCTTCGGTCGGCCAGTGACCAACGATGGTCGCGCCGCGCGGCTCGATAATGTCGCGAATGGTGCCCAGCGCGTCGCAGAAATATTCAGCGTAATCTTCCTGGTCGCCGCAGCCGAAGAGCGCGACAAGCTTGCCGTTGAAGTCAATTTCTTCCAGCGTCGGGAAAAAATCGTCCCAGTCGCACTGCGCTTCGCCGTAATACCAGGTCGGAATGCCAAGCAGAAGAATATCGAATGCTTCCAGATCCTCTTTGCTGCTTTTAGCAATGTCATGCACTTCAGCAACGTCTTTCCCGAGCTGTTTCTGGATAATTTTTGCGATATTTTCGGTATTGCCGGTGTCGCTGCCGAAAAAGATGCCTACGATTGCCATAAGAAGAATAACCTCTTGAATCTAAATGTGATGGTGCTGGCATAACGCCCACAGATAGGGCAATCATAGCAGAACAAAAGAGGGTGCGGAAACGGTATCAGGCGCCGGGTGCACTCTCTGCTACATTGCCCCGTCCTTTTGGGTAAAAATCAGACCAGACCTTACTCCTGCAAGGCTTTCAGCTGAGCGAGCAGCATCGCTTCTATCAGCTCGCTACGGCTGATATTGCGCGCCTGCGCGAGATGGTTCAGCGCGTCTACCGCGTCGGCGTTCAGCTTCAGCTCGACGCGCTTAAGCCCGCGAACTTTGTCACGCTTAAGCTGGTTGCGCTTATTGATGCGCAGCTGTTCGTCGCGCGACAGCGGGTTGGTTTTCGGTCTGCCCGGACGGCGTTCATCCGCGAAGAGATCGAGCGTTGTGCGGTCCGTTTGTTCTTTTGCCATGGTATGAGTATAGACAGGGGAAACAGGCTGCCGTGGCGGAGCCCGGCGGTATTTCAGCGCGCCATCATACATGAGGCAGCGAAGCGCGCCAACGCATCCGGCGCAGGACGGCGCCGGTCGGTCTGTTTTTAATCAGTTTCCAGAAAACGGCGGATCGCGCGCAGCACCGCCTGTGGTTTTTCGGCATGCACCCAGTGGCCTGCGCCCGCAATCACATGCGCGCGGGCCTGCGGGAACTGCGCGAGCAACGCTTCGCGGTGCGCTTCTTCCACGTAAGGCGACGCGCCGCCGCGGATAAACAGCGCCGGGCCGTGCCAGGCGGGCACCGTCTCCCAGCCGACGATATGCGCATACTGACGCCACAGCACTGGCACGTTAAAGCGCCACGCGCCATCGACAAACGATTTCAGCAGAAACTGCACCACGCCTTCTTCGCTAATATGCTGGCGCATAACTTCCGCCGCCTGCTGGCGCGACGTGGCGCCCGCGTCGCTCACCGCGTTCACCGCGTTAAAAATCTCATCGTGACGGCGCACCTGATAATCCACCGGCGCGATATCAATCGCCACCAGCTTTTCAATGCGATCCGGCGCAAGCGCGGTCACCGCCATCGCCGCTTTGCCGCCCATCGAATGGCCGATAAGGATCACCTTATTCAGCCCCAGCGCGTCGAGAGTTTCGAGAATATCCTGCGCCATCGACGGGTAATCCATCGTCTCGCTGCGCCCGGAAAGCCCGTGGTTGCGCAAATCTACCTGTACAACGTCATGATCTTCCACCAGCTCGCGCGCCAGCACGCCCAGGTTATCCAGGCTGCCGAACAGCCCGTGAATGAGCACAATCGGTGTATTTTGAGTCGGTTGTTGCGCAGATTGCGTGCGGGTATTTAATTTCATGGCAAAGTTCTTTTTTGGCGACTGACAGGTTAGGTTATCATGTTGACCATTCTGCCGCCCGGCTGCAAGGTTCCAGTTAATTCCGACTTTTGCGGCCTTCCTGGTTTGACGCTATCCGCTGTTGGGTTTTAACTCTATAATCCCAACGACTTGTATTCAGAAAAGATATCGCACTGGATTAAGATGAAAACGATTGAAGTTGATGACGAGCTGTATCGCTACATTGCCAGCCACACCCTGCATATTGGCGAAAGCGCGTCCGACATTTTACGGCGCATGTTGAAATTTTCCGCCTCCTCGCAGTTAGCCGCTACCCCAGCCAAAGCAGAGACTTCCGCCATCGTCGCGCCCGCCGCTGAGCCTGAAAAACCGGTAAACCCGGCGCGCGATCGCGTGCGCGCCATGCGTGAGCTACTGCTGTCGGATGAATACGCCGAACAAAAACGCGCGGTCAATCGTTTTATGCTGGTGCTGTCTACACTCTATTCACTGGATGCAAACGCGTTTGCCGAAGCGACCGAGTCATTACATGGCCGTACCCGCGTCTATTTCGCCGGTGATGAGCAAACGCTGCTGCAAAGTGGCAACCAGACGAAGCCCCGCCACGTGCCGGGCACCCCGTACTGGGTGATCACGAATACGAATACAGGCCGCAAATGCAGCATGATCGAACACATCATGCAGACCATGCAGTTCCCGGCGGAATTGATTGAGAAGGTTTGCGGCACCATTTAACTCTTGCGTCAGAAGGACCAGGCCATGGCAGTCGATAACCGTGCGGGACAGCCTGCACAACAGAGTGATTTAATCAACGTCGCCCAGCTCACCGCGCAGTACTACGTGCTGAAGCCGGAAGCGGGCAATGCGGAACACGCGGTGAAGTTCGGTACCTCGGGCCACCGCGGCAGCGCCGCGCGCCACAGCTTTAACGAGCCGCACATTCTGGCTATCGCGCAGGCGATCGCCGAAGACCGTGCGAAAAACGGCATCACCGGGCCGTGCTATGTCGGCAAAGATACGCACGCGCTCTCTGAGCCCGCGTTTATCTCTGTGCTGGAAGTGCTGGCCGCCAACGGCGTCGATATCATCGTGCAGGAGAATAACGGTTATACACCAACGCCTGCGGTCTCTAATGCCATTCTTGAGCACAACAAACGTGGCGGCGCACAGGCGGACGGCATTGTCATCACGCCGTCGCACAACCCGCCGGACGACGGCGGCATCAAATACAACCCGCCTAACGGCGGCCCGGCGGACACCAACGTCACCAAAGTGGTCGAAAATCGCGCCAACGCGCTGCTGGCGGACGGCCTGAAAGGGGTGAAACGCCTCTCTCTGGACGACGCCTGGGCCAGCGGCCGCATTCAGGAAAAAGACCTGGTGCAGCCGTTTATCGAAGGGCTGGCGGACATCGTCGACATGGCCGCTATCCAGAAAGCGGGCCTGAAGCTCGGCGTTGACCCGCTCGGCGGCTCCGGTATCGAATACTGGAAGCGCATCGCGGAGCACTACAAACTTGATCTCACCCTCGTTAACGATCTGGTGGATCAGACCTTCCGCTTTATGCACCTCGATAAAGACGGCGCGATCCGCATGGACTGCTCCTCGGAATCAGCGATGGCCGGTCTGCTGGCGCTGCGCGATAAGTTCGATCTGGCGTTCGCCAACGACCCGGACTACGACCGCCACGGCATCGTCACGCCTGCGGGCCTGATGAACCCGAACCACTATCTGGCGGTGGCGATCAACTACCTGTTCCAGCATCGTCCGCAGTGGGGCCAGGATGTGGCCGTCGGCAAAACGCTGGTTTCCTCCGCGATGATTGACCGCGTGGTGGATGCGCTGGGCCGTAAGCTGGTGGAAGTGCCGGTCGGCTTTAAATGGTTCGTTGACGGTCTCTACGACGGCAGCTTCGGCTTCGGCGGCGAAGAGAGCGCGGGCGCGTCCTTCCTGCGCTTTGACGGCACGCCGTGGTCTACCGATAAAGACGGCATCATCATGTGCCTGCTGGCGGCGGAAATCACGGCCGTGACCGGTAAAAACCCGCAGCAGCACTATGACGAGCTGGCCGCGCGTTTCGGCGCGCCGAGCTACAACCGTCTCCAGGCTTCCGCGACCTCCGCGCAGAAAGCGGCGCTCTCGAAGCTCTCTCCGGAAATGGTTAGCGCCAGCACGCTGGCGGGCGACCCGATCACCGCGCGTCTGACGGCCGCGCCGGGCAACGGCGCTGCTATCGGCGGCCTGAAAGTGATGACCGAGAACGGCTGGTTCGCGGCGCGTCCTTCCGGTACCGAAGACGCGTACAAGATCTACTGCGAAAGCTTCCTCGGTGAAGAACACCGCAAGCAGATTGAGAAAGAAGCGGTGGAAATCGTCAGCGAAGTGCTGAAAAACGCGTAAGTGAACTCCTGAACGGGAGGCACAAAAAACGGCAACCTTCGGGTTGCCGTTTTGCTTTACAGGGTATGCCGCTTATCAACCGTGCTTATTGGTCAGCTCAAAGCGCGGCGACACCAGCCCGTACAGCGTCCAGCCCATAAACGTCACCATCGCGCCATACAGCATCGCCTCCTGGCCTGAGGAGTAGAGCGCGTAGAAGCTGTAAATCGCCCCGAGCAGCGCCACCAGATTCGCCTGTTTCGCCTTGCGCGGCGGCACCTTCGCCACCTGCTGAATAATCACCAGCGCCGCCATCGACAGAATATACGGGATGATATTGGTCACCACCGCCAGGTTGACCAGCACGTTAAACTGCTTGTTGAGCGAAGGGCTGATGGTCATCAACGACAGCACGCTCTGGATGATGACAATCGTCAGCATCCCCTTCACCGGCGCTTCGGCGCGGCTCAGGCGGGAAAAGACTTTCGGGAAATAGCCTTCATCGGCGGAGGAGCGGAACACCTGGGCGATGGTGAACTGCCAGCCGAGCAGCGATCCGCAGCAGGACATCACCATCAGCGCCATAATGATTTTCCCGACGCCCGGCGTAAACATCTGTGCGAAGGCCAGCCCGAACGGCGCGGTGGAGCGGGCCAGATCCAGGTTCGGCACGATGCCTGCAATCACATTGGTGGAGATGATATAAATCACCGCCGCGCCCAGCGTGCCGCCGAGCACCGCAATCGGCACGTTGCGCTCCGGGTTTTCCACCACCTCGGTATTGGCGCAGGCGGATTCCAGCCCCAGAAAGGCCCACAGTGTCATGGCGATAGACGATCCGACCGCGTCGAAAAACGGCACGTGATGCGGATTCCACGAGGCGGCATACAGCGATGGGCTGAACCAGAACCAGCCGATCACCGACAGCCCGACCACCGGAATAATCACCCCCCAGACGGTGACGCTGCTGAGTTTGCCGGTCAGGCGCGCGCCGCCGAAATTCGCGACGGTGCAGATCCACAGCACGCAGAGAGTGGCGATGCCGGTCTGCACCGGCGTTAAGGCCGCGCCGAACAGCTCGCTGCCATAGCCGACCGCCGAAATGGCGATAGCCACGTTGGCGATAAGCAGCGACACCCCATAGGTGTAGTTCGCCATAAAGTTGCCGGATTTACCGAAGGCATACTCCGCGTAGCCGCCCATGCCGCCCGATTTACGGCTGAACATCCCGCATTTGGCGAACGCCCAGGCGAGCGCCATGGAGCCCACCGCAGTAACCAGCCAGGAGATAATCGAAATCGTGCCCACTTCGGCGAGTTTGGTCGGCAGCATGATGATGCCTGAGCCCATCATGTTGACCATCGTCAGGATGGTCAGCTGCACCACGCCCATTTTGTTGGATTTGCTCATCATAACGCTCCTTCTGCGCGGCGTTGCGGCGCCGGTTTTTCACTGACCACGTAACACCAGACCTGATGACGCCCGTCGCAGGCTTCGACATACACGCCCTGCAACTCCGGCGCGAAGCCCGGCAGCAGGTTGATCCCTTCTTCCAGCGCCTGGAAGTAATGCAGCGCCGCGCCGCCCCAGATTTCGCCCGGCACCACGCACAGCACGCCGGGCGGGTAGGGGAGCGCGCCCTCCGCCGCGATGCGGCCTTCCGCCTGCTCCAGACGCACCAGCTCGATATCGCCGCGAATAAACGCCTGGTGGGCCGCCTGCGGGCTCATGGCGACGCGCGGGAAATACGCTTTACGGAACATCGCTTTTTGCAGCGCTTTGACGTTACGGCTGGCGTAAAAGTCGTGCATCTCCTGGCAGAGCTGCCGCAGCGTGTAACCCTCGTAACGTGCCTGATGCTGTTTATAGAGCGAGGGCAACACGTCGCTGAGCGGCGCGTCGCTCTCCAGCAGCTTTTCAAAGCGCGCCAGTTGCGCCACCAGCTGTTGCAGCTTGCTCATCTCCTCGGCGGGCGTCAGCAGGAACAGAATGGAATTAAGATCGCATTTCTCCGGGATGATATGGTTTTCGCGCAGGTAGCTTGCGAGCACGGCGGCGGGCACGCCGAAGTCTTCATATTCGCCGGTCTCTGTATTAATCCCTGGCGTGGTGAGCAGCAGCTTGCACGGGTCGACGAAATACTGGTGCGGCGCGTAGCCCTCAAAGGCGTGCCAGCGCTCGCCGGGCACGAAGTGGAAAAACCGTAAGTCAGAGGCGATCTCCTGCGTCTCATAGCTCTGCCACGGACGGCCGTCGACCATCGCCGGGACAAAAGGCCGGATGGCGCGGCAGTTGTCGAAAATCATCTTGCGGGCGTCAATGCCATATTCCACGCAGCGCATCCACATGCGGCGTCCGGCTTCGCCCTCGTGCATCCGCGCGTTAATGTCCAGGGCCGCGAAAAGCGGGTAAAACGGGCTGGTGGAGGCGTGCATCATAAAGGCGTTATTCATCCGCTTGTGCGGCACGTAACGCGGCTGGCCTTTGATATGGCTGTCTTTTTTATGGATTTGCGAGGTCTGCGAAAACCCGGCCTGCTGTTTATGCACCGACTGCGTAACGAGAATGCCCGGATCGTTTTCGTTAAGCGTCAGCAGCAGCGGCGAGCAGGGGGCCATCATCGGGATAAACTGCTCATAGCCGACCCACGCGGAGTCAAAAAGCAGGTAGTCGCACAGCGGCCCGAGCGTATCCACCACCTGACGGGCGTTATAGACCGTGCCGTCATAGGTGCCGAGCTGGATAACGGCCAGCCGGAACGGGCGCGCCGCGGCGGCGCGCGCTGGCGCCACCTCACGCACTAATTCGCGCAGGTAACGCTCGTCGAAACAGTGGGCGTCGATCCCGCCGATAAACCCGTACGGGTTACGCGCGGTTTCCAGATAGACCGGCGTCGCGCCCGCCTGCAACAGCGCGCCGTGGTGGTTCGATTTATGGTTATTGCGGTCAAACAACACCAGATCGCCTGGCGCCAGCAGCGCGTTGAGCACCACTTTATTGGCGGAGGACGTGCCGTTCAGCACAAAGTAGGTTTTATCGGCGTTAAACACCTCTGCAGCATGCTGTTGCGCAAGGCAGGGCGCGCCTTCGTGGATGAGCAAATCGCCCATCGCCACGTCGGCGTTGCAGAGATCGGCGCGAAACAGCGTATCGCCGAAGAAACTGACGAACTGATTGCCCGCCGGGTGACGGCGGAAAAACTCGCCGCCCTGGTGGCCGGGGCAGTCGAAGGCGCTGTTGCCCTGATTTACGTAATCGACCAGCGCGCGAAAGAACGGCGGGCGCAGCGCCGTTTCATACTTCCGGGCGGCGGCTTCAAGCTGGCGGCCATAGTAGTCGCGGTGCGATTCATTGTATTCAAACACGCCCGCAATCCGCGGCAAATACTCCGCAGGCACCCGTTCTTCGGGCTGGCATACCACAAAAACCGGAATGCCAAAGCCGGTCATTTCAATTTCATCGATAATGCCCTGGAAAATATCGCTGACGGCCATTACCGCCGCGGCGATATCAATATAATCCGTGTCGTGAATATTAATAATCTCGCGGTCCGTTGAAAAACAGTCCGGACATAAACGGCTGACGCCAATTTTTAACGCTTGCATGATGTTTCCTTATTTCAGGCAAAGCAATCCCGCCACTTTTCCTCGCGGAAAATTGCTGAATATGAATGTCGGGCAAAACGCTCCCGCTGCCTTAAAAAGGCAGAACAGGGGATTTACTCTGTATTGGCCAGGCAGCTCCCTGCCAGAAAAATTCTGGTATTACAGAGAACTATGGCGAAAGTGCGCGTGCATTCCCAGGCGATAACCTGTTAATGAATAACGTTAGGCTTGTGCTGAAGAATGATCGGCGCGCAGCAGCGCAACCCGCTAGCGGGCGTTGAAAAGGTGAAAGTCAAAACAGTTGCGGTGGGCGAACATCATAATATGGGTTGTCCGCCTGATATGCGGCATTAACCGATTATTATTTTCCATGTCAGTTTCCTTTCAGTAATTGAAAGCGTGGTCATTTTATCCAGGGTAAGGGGTTAATCTGTGAAGTACATCAATAAAAACGGCCAGAACCAGAAATAATTAGTCGTTATTTATGCATAATGCAGAGCAGATCGCTGTGCGTTGTGTGAATGTAGATTAGTGGTTAATGAAAAGTGTCTTTTTAATTTTTCAGTAAAATAGAGAGCATCCCGTTTATATTTTTCAGTAAACGGAGAGCGAGAATTGAATAAGTAATTAAGGCAGGTGAAAGGCTATTCAGAATAAAAGAGGGGAATACAGGACGCCGCGCCAGATATGACGCGGCGTGGCGCTCAAAGCATAAACCGGTAGCCGATGCCGGTTTCAGTCAGCAGGTGGCGCGGGCGCGCCGGATCGCTTTCCAGCTTCTGGCGCAAGTGGCCCATATAGATACGCAGGTAATGGCTGTGCTCTACCGCGTTCGGCCCCCACACCTGGCTTAATAGCTGGCGCTGGGTGAGTACTTTACCGGGGTTATTCAGCAGCACGCCCAGCAGGCGGAATTCAATCGGCGTCAGGTGGATCTCCTCCGCGCCGCGCGTGATGCGCCTTGCCGCCAGATCGACCGTAATATCGGAAAAACTCACCACCGGATCGCTCTGGCCCGCGCCGCCGTGGCGGCGCAGGGCGACGCGCAGCCGCGCCTGCAATTCGCCGATGCCAAACGGCTTGCCCAGAAAATCATCGGCGCCGGCATCCAGCGCCGCAATTTTGTCCTGCTCGTCGCTGCGCGCCGACAGGACAATCACGGGCGTCTGGCTCCACTGGCGATAGTCGCGGATAAAATCGATGCCGTCGCCGTCCGGCAGGCCGAGGTCAAGGATCACCAGATCGGGCTTGCGGGTGGCGGCTTCAATCAGTCCGCGCTGGAGGGTTTCGGCGTCATAAACGCGCAGCCCTTCGCTCTCCAGCGCCGTGCGCAGAAAGCGGCGGATCTCTTTTTCATCTTCGACTATCAGGACGCTAATCACATGACCTCGTGGATATCCAGTTCCGGGGGCGTTTCTTTGGGCAGCAGCACGTGAAAACTGGCGCCGCCTTCCGGGCGGTTACGGGCGTAAATCTCGCCGCCGTGCACCTCGACAATCGCCTGACAAATCGCCAGCCCCAGACCGACGCCGGGGATAGCGGATTCTTTATTGCCGCGAGCGAATTTAGCAAAGATAGCCTGTTCCTGACCAGCCGGAATACCGGGGCCGTCGTCCCAGACCTCCAGATCGAGCCGGTCGTCGCGCCAGCCCGTGCGCACGCCTATCTGCGCCCGCGCGCCTGCGTATTTGGCGGCGTTCTCCAGAAGGTTAATCAGCACTCGTTCAAAGAGCGGGCCGTCGACATGAATGAGTGTGAGCGGATCGCTAAGGCTCAGCGCGATATGCCGCCCGCCGAGCCCCGGCTCCAGCATCTTGAGCGCGCTGCCCACCACTTCTTCGAGCGTCAGCCACTCCTTGCGCAGGTTAAAGCCGCCGGACTGAATGCGCGCCATATCCAGCAGATTATTCACAAGCCTTGCGGTATTCAGCACATGCTGGCGGATTTCGCTCGCCTGCGGCGCATGTTTCGAGCCTTCGGAGGCCAGATCGAGCGTCAGGATCTCCGCCTGGCCGAACAGCACCGTCAGCGGCGTGCGCAGGTCGTGGGAGAGCGCAGCAAGCAACGAGTTGCGCAGTTGTTCGCGCTCGCTGGCGAGCCGCGCCTGTTCTTCGCTCTCGGTCAGAAAGAGCCGCTCCAGGGCGCTCGCCACCAGTAACGTAAAGGTCTCCAGCAGCCGCTGCTGTTCGGGGATCATCAACTGGCGCAAATTGCCTGGCTCAACGATAACCAGCCCGAGCGTTTTCCCGGCGGTGCGCAGCGGTAAAATCTGATACGGCACGCCGGGCAGGGTGTCGGTGCCCGCCCCGGCGGGCAGGCCTTTATCGAAGCTCCAGCGGGCGATGGCTTCATCCCACGGCGTGATTTCCGACAGCGGCTGCGGCGGCTGGAGTTTGCCCTGATCGTCCGGCAGCAGCAGCAGACCACGTGCGCGAAAGGTGGAGGCGATAAACTGCTGGCTGGTGGCCGCGATATCGCGCGCGCTGCGGCCCACGGCCAGCGCTTTGGACATCTCGTAAAGGTGGCGCGTGCGCTGCTCGCGATAGCGCGCGATGCGCGCCTGATAGCGTACGCCCGCGGTCAGGTTGCCGATAATCAGCCCGACGCTCAGCATCACCGCGAAGGTGAGCAGATACTGCACGTCCGAAACCGCCAGCGTGCCGCGCGGCGCGATAAAAAAGAGATCGAAGCTCACCACGTTGATGACGGTCGCCACCACCGACGGCCAGCGGCCATAAAACAGCGCCACCAGCACCACGCCCAGCAGATAGACCATTACCAGGTTGGCGGCGTCGAACGCGATAAGCCACTGGTGCGCGACCAGCGTAATCAGGGCGCAGAGCGTCACCGCCACCGCGCAGCCGCGCAACTGTACCCGCCACTTCTCCATAAACGGGCGGTTATCGGCAGCTTTGGCGCTGGCAGGCGTGGGTTTGTCATCCAGCGCGACAATCAGCAAATCGAGATCCGGCGCGTGGCGCGCGAGCCGTTCGGCGAACGTATCCTGGCTCCACCAGCGGCGTTTATTGCGCCGCCCGATGACGATTTTGCCAAGGTTATGCTCGCGGGCGTAGCGCAGTATCGCTTTCTCTTCGACCGGGTCGGCGAGGGTGGCGGTTTCCGCGCCCAGCTCCTGCGCGAGATGCAACGCGCTGAGGATGGCGCGCCGCGCCGTTTCAGAGAGCTGATGCAGACGCGGCGTCTCCACATAGACCGCGTGCCAGACGCTGCCGAGCCGCGCCGCGAGACGCGCCGCGGTGCGCACCAGCTTTTCGTTGCCCGCGCCCTGGCCGATGCACAGCAGAATGGCGTCGCGCGTATGCCAGACTTTCTCCTGGCCCTGACGGTCGCGCCAGGCGCGCATCTGATCGTCCACCCTGTCGGCGGTACGCCGCAGCGCCAGCTCGCGCAGCGCGATGAGGTTGCCTTTGCGAAAGAAATGCTCGATGGCGCGCTCTGCCTGGCCTGCGATATAGACTTTGCCTTCATGCAGGCGCTGGCGCAGATCGTCCGGCGGCAGATCCACCAGCACGATTTCATCCGCCGCATCGAAAATCGGATCGGGCACGGTTTCGCGCACCTGAATGCCGGTTACGCCGCCCACCACATCGTTAAGGCTTTCCAGATGCTGAACGTTAACGGTGGTAAAGACGTCAATGCCTGCGTCGAGCAGTTCTTCGACATCCTGCCAGCGCTTCGGGTGGCGAGAGCCGGGCGCGTTGCTGTGCGCCAGCTCATCCATCAGGATCAGCGCCGGGTTACGCGCAAGCGACGCGTCGAGATCGAACTCCTGCACCACGCGGCCCCGGTGATGAATACGCTTAAGGGGCTGGATAGCCAGCCCCTCGAGTAATGCCGCGGTCTCCTGGCGGCCGTGGGTTTCCACCACGCCCACCAGAATATCGAGCCCCTGCGCCCGAAGACGCTGGGCCTCCTGCAACATGGCGTAGGTTTTCCCTACGCCTGCGCAGGCGCCGAAGAAGATTTTGAGTTTTCCGCGCGTCCGGCCCTGCGTCTGCACCAGCAGGCGATCCGGGTCGGGGCGCATCGGCTCTTCGGTCATGATATTTCCTTACGGTTGCAGGGCGTCCAGCGCCAGATTCAGTTGCAGCACATTCACTACCGGCTGGCCGAGAAAGCCCGCGATCGGCGTGTCGGTGGCTTCACGGATAAGGCGCCCCACCTCGGCTTCAGAGATCCCGCGGGCCTGCGCTACGCGCGGCGCCTGCCAGAAGGCGGCGTCCGGCGTAATGCCATAATCAAGACCGCTCGCGGAGGCCGTCACCAGCTCCACCGGCACCGCCGCGCGGGCGTCCGGGTTGGCGGCGCGCAGCGCCTGCACGCGCGCCTGGATCTGTTTATCCAGTTCCGGGTTGCTGGCGGCGAGGTTACTGCCGCCGGAAGCCATTGGATTATAAGGCGCTTCGGCCGTCGCGGAAGGGCGGCCCTGGAAATATTTCGCCTCGCTGAACGCCTGGCCTGTCAGGCGCGAGCCGCGCACCTCACCGTTCTGGCGGATAAGCGAGCCTTCCGCCTGGTCCTTAAACCACCACTGGCCGAGCACCGTGGTCGCCAGCGGATACACGCCGCCGGTGAGGATTGTCAGGAAAACCAACAGGGTGAGGGCGGGACGTAACATAGCCATAATGATTCCTTTTAAACCAGACCAGACAGCGTTAACAGCAGATCGATGAGCTTGATGCCGATAAACGGCACCACCAGCCCGCCCAGACCGTAAATCCACAGGTTGCGACGCAGCATCGCCGCCGCCGCGAGCGGCTTGTAGCTCACGCCTTTCAGCGCCAGCGGGATCAGAAAGACGATAATCAGCGCGTTAAAGATAACGGCGCTAAGAATGGCCGACGTGGGCGAATGCAGGTGCATCACGTTCAGCGCGTTAAGCTGCGGATAGGTCGCCGCGAACGCCGCCGGGATAATGGCGAAATATTTCGCCACGTCGTTGGCGATGCTGAACGTCGTCAGCGAGCCGCGCGTCATCAGCATCTGTTTGCCGATGTGCACCACTTCGATAAGCTTGGTGGGGTTTGAATCGAGATCCACCATGTTGCCCGCTTCTTTCGCCGCCTGGGTGCCGGAGTTCATCGCCACCGCCACATCGGCCTGGGCCAGCGCCGGGGCGTCGTTGGTGCCGTCGCCGGTCATCGCCACCAGCCGTCCTTCGGCCTGGTACTGGCGGATCAGCGCCAGTTTCGCCTCCGGCGTCGCTTCGGAGAGAAAATCGTCCACGCCCGCTTCGGCGGCGATGGCGGCGGCGGTCAGCCGGTTATCGCCGGTGATCATCACCGTCTTGATGCCCATTTTGCGCAGCTGCGCGAAGCGCTCTTTAATGCCGCCTTTGACGATATCTTTCAGCGCGATAACACCGAGCACCTGCGCGCCTTCAGCCACCACCAGCGGCGTACCGCCGGTGCGCGCCACGCCTTCCACGAGCGTGTCGACCTGCGCCGGGAACTGGCCGCCGTTGGCTTCCACATGGCGGCGAATGGCGTCCACCGAGCCTTTGCGGATCATGCGGTCCTGCACGTTGATGCCGCTCATGCGCGTCTGCGCGGTGAAGGGCACAAAAGTGGCCTGAAGACTCTGGACGTCGCGCTCGCGCAGGTTAAAGCGCTGCTTCGCCAGCACCACGATGCTGCGGCCTTCCGGCGTTTCATCGGCAAGCGAGGCCAGCTGGGCGGCGTCGGCGAGCGTTTTTTCATCCACGCCGGGGGCGGGCAGGAAGTCAGACGCCTGACGGTTGCCGAGCGTGATGGTGCCGGTTTTATCCAGCAACAGGACGTCCACATCGCCTGCGGCTTCCACCGCGCGGCCGCTGGTGGCGATAACATTCGCGCCAAGCATCCGGCTCATGCCCGCCACGCCGATGGCTGAAAGCAGCCCGCCGATGGTGGTCGGGATCAGACACACCAGCAGCGCCACCAGCACCGTTACGCTGACCGCCGTGCCGCCGTATTGCGAGAACGGATACAGCGTGGCGGTCGCCAGCAGAAAGACAATCGTCAGCGCCACCAGCAGAATGGTCAGTGCGATTTCGTTAGGGGTTTTGCGCCGCTCGGCGCTCTCCACCATCGCAATCATACGGTCAAGGAACGTCTCGCCCGGGTTGACGCTGCACTGGATAACCAGCCAGTCGGAAAGAATACGCGTGCCGCCGGTCACCGAGGCGAAATCGCCGCCCGATTCACGGATAACCGGCGCGGATTCGCCGGTAATGGCGCTCTCATCCACTGACGCGCCGCCTTCGATGACTTCGCCGTCGCACGGGATAATGTCGCCCGCTTCCACCAGCACGATATCGCCTTTGCGAAGATCGGCGGCGGGGATGTGATCCATCTGGGCATCATGGTGCGGCGCGCGCAGCTTGCGGGCGAACGCGGTCTTTTTTACACCCTTGAGGCTGTTGGCCTGGGCTTTGCTGCGGCCTTCCGCCAGGGCTTCGGCGAAGTTGGCGAACAGCACCGTAAACCACAGCCACAGGCTGATGGCGCCGGTAAACTGCGCCTCGCCGGGCAATTTTCCGGCGGCGATCGCCACGGCAATCAGCGTGGTCAGCAGGCTGCCGACCCAGACGATAAACATGACCGGGTTGCGCCACTGGGCGCGCGGACTCAGTTTTTTCAGAGCATCGAAAAGCGCCTGACGAACCAGCGAGGATTCAAACAGGGCCATTTGCTTGCGACTCATGGATAGCGACTCCGCAATGGTCATTTCACAAAAGAAAGGTGTTCCGCGACCGGGCCTAAGGCGAGGGCGGGGATGAACGTCAGGGCGCCGACCAGCAGCACCGTGCCCGTCAGCAGGCCGATAAACAGCGCGCCGTGGGTGGGCAGCGTGCCGGGGCTTGCGGGCTGCGCTTTTTTAGCGGCGAGCGAGCCGGCTATCGCCATCACCGGGATAATCACCAGGAAGCGGCCGAACCACATGCAAAACGCCAGCAGCAGGTTCCAGAACGGCGTATTGGCGCTAAGGCCGCCGAAGGCGCTGCCGTTGTTATTGGCGGCAGACGAAACGGCATAAAGCACTTCACTGAAGCCGTGAATGCCGGGGTTGAACATGCCCGCCCGGCCCGCGTCGGTCATCATCGCCAGCGCCGTGCCGAGCAGCACCAGCGCAGGCGTGACCAGAATCGCCAGCGCGGTCATTTTCATCTCGCGCACGTCGATTTTTTTGCCGAGGTATTCCGGCGTGCGCCCAATCATCAGGCCCGCGATAAACACGCCCAGCAGCACGAACAGCAACATCCCGTACAGCCCGGAACCGACGCCGCCGAAGACCACTTCGCCAATCTGCATCAGCCACATCGGGATCATGCCGCCGAGGGCGGTAAAGGAGTCATGCATGGCGTTTACCGCGCCGCAGGACGCTGCCGTGGTGACGACGGCAAACAGGCTGCTTGCGAGAATGCCAAAGCGGCTCTCTTTACCTTCCATATTGGCGGCGCTGTCGGCGCCGAGCGAGAGGAGGTGCGGATTACCGGTGGTTTCGGCCCACATCACCAGCGCCACGCAGACCACGAAAATCACCGTCATGGTCCAGAGAATGGCGCGGCCCTGGCGCGCGTCGCCCACCGCATCGCCAAAGGCGAAGCAGAGCGCCGCCGGGATCAGAAAGATAGCCAGCATCTGCACGAAGTTGGTTAGCGCGGTCGGGTTCTCAAACGGGTGCGAGGAGTTGGCGTTAAAGAAGCCGCCGCCGTTGGTGCCGAGCATCTTAATCGCCTCTTGCGACGCCACCGGCCCCATCGGCAACATCTGCCGCGCGCCTTCCAGCGTGGTGAAGGGCTGGTAGGCCGAGAAGTTCTGGATAGCCCCTTGCTGAATAAAGAACAGCGCGATAATCAGCGCGATCGGCATCAGCACCCACAGCGTGACGCGGGTGAGATCCTGCCAGGCGTTGCCAAGCGTCGTCGCCGACTGGCGGGCAAAGGCGCGGATAAGCGCAAACGCCACCGCGATGCCGGTCGCCGCCGAGAGGAAATTCTGCACCGCGAGGCCCGCCATCTGGCTGAAATAGCTGACGGTGCTTTCGCCCGCGTAAGATTGCCAGTTGGTGTTAGCGACGAAACTCACCGCCGTGTTGAGCGCCAGATGCCAGGAGAGCCCCGGCAGGTTCTGTGGGTTAAGCGGCAGAACGCCCTGACACATCAGAATGGCGAACAGCAGCACCAGACCCAGCGTATTAAACAGCAGGATCGCCAGCAGATAGCGCTTCCAGTCCATCTCCTCCTGACGAATGCCGAGCACGGCCCAGAGCACACGCTCCACGCCGCCCACGCCCGGCAGGGGATCGCCGTTAATCAGCCGGGCCAGCAGGCTGCCCAGCGGTTTCGCCAGCGCCATCAGCACCAGCAGAAAACTGGCGATAAGTAAAAATGCGGACGCCGCCATCAGAACGCCTCCGCATTAATCAGGGCGTATACCAGATAGCCCAGCAACAGAAAAACCAGCACGATGCCGGTTATCAGGCCTGCACTCACAATCCACCTCCATGGGGGTTTTTGGAATATGGGCAGAGGGTAGGGATTCGGGCGTAAAGGTTTCGCAAAAATCGCGAAGCGGGGTGTAAAAAAAATATAAAAATGGCAAAAGCCATGATTTAACTGCGGGTTAGTATTTCTTTAACCATTTTGTAACTTATTTACGATATCAATTGTAAAGATGGTAAGAATTCGCCTTAAAAGCTGGTCGGATGAGTAGTAAAATTACAGGCAAAGCGATACAATTTTAACCAGCTCACAGAATCCGGTTTCCGGCCTTGATTGCCGGGCATGTACAGAAAGGGGGAAAAACCTATGTCTTTATATAAAAAATATCCTGCGCATCAGGTCTTCCTGCGTCGCGCGCTGGTGCTGGTGGTTGGCATTGCGGCCCTGCCGGTAATGCTGTTCTGGAAAGATCGCGCGCGTTTCTACAGCTATCTGCACCGTGTGTGGTCGAAAACCAGCGATCAGCCGGTCTGGATGGCGCAGGCTGAACAAACCGCCTGCTATTTTTACTGATTCATACGACACCCTGAAAAACCGCTCACGCCGAGCGGTTTTTTTATGCCTGCGAATGCGCCGCGCCGCTGCGTTTTTCGCTGTCATCAGGCTGGTGTTAACAGGCCGCCTCTGGCTACACTGAGAGTGTATAAAAATGAGGATGGCCGAATGAGTATAAAAATCCCTGTTGGCATTAGCGCCTGTCTTTTAGGGGAAAACGTGCGTTTCGACGGCGGCCATAAACGGCTCGCCTTTGCGGTGGAGGAGCTGGCGCCCTGGGTGAAGTATGAGCCCGTCTGCCCGGAGATGGCCGTCGGCCTGCCGGTGCCGCGCCCGGCGCTGCGTCTGGTGAAAACCGATGAAGGCCTGGCGCTGCGTTTTAGCGATAAGCGCGAGGGCGATTTAACCGGCGAGATGGAAACCTTTTCACGCGAGCGCGTCAGCCGTCTGGATCACCTGTGCGGTTATATCGTCTGCGCTAAATCGCCCAGCTGCGGCATGGAGCGCGTGCGCGTCTACGATGCGGACGGCAAAAACAACCGTAAAGCCGGTCGCGGCATCTATACCGAGATCCTGATGAACGCGCTGCCGTGGCTGCCGGTGGAAGAGGACGGACGTTTGTATGATCCGGGCATTCGCGAAAACTTCGTCGAGCGCATCTATACCCTGCATGAACTCCACGCGCTGCGCGCCGAAGGGCTGACGCGCGGCAATCTGATCGCCTTTCACAGCCGCTATAAGCTTCTGCTGCTGGCGCACTCGCAGCCGCTCTACCGTGAGCTGGGGCGCTTTGTGGCGGCTATCGACCAGTGGGACTCGCTGGAGGCGTATTTTGAAGAGTATCGCCTGCGCCTGATGGCGCTGCTTTCCATTCAGGCGACCCGCCGTAACCACACCAACGTATTGATGCACGTGCAGGGCTATTTCCGCAACCAGCTCAACGGGCGTCAGCGTCAGGAGCTTTCCACGCTTATCGACCGCTACCGTCAGGGCACGCAACCGCTGCTGGCGCCGGTGACGCTGCTCAAGCACTACATGGCGGAATACCCTGACCCTTACCTTGATCAACAACGCTACTTCGAGCCCTACCCGGAAGCGCTGCGCCTGCGCTACGGCCGTTAAACAAGGAGTGTTATGACCACGCATCTGGTCTGGTTTCGCGCGGATCTGCGCGTTAACGACAACCTGGCGCTCGCCGCCGCCTGCCGGGACCCCGACGCGCGGGTCATCGGCCTGTTTATCGCCACCCCGCAGCAGTGGCGAGATCACACTCTCGCGCCGCGTCAGGCGGCGTTTATGCGCCAAAACCTGGACGCGCTGCAACAGGCGCTGGCAGCGCGGGGGATTGCGCTGTTTACGCGCGAGGCGCCCGATTTCGCCGCCGCCGTTGACGCGCTGGCCGCATTTTGCGATGAGCAGCAGGTTTCGGCGCTCTTTTACAACTATCAGTATGAGCTGAACGAAGCGCGACGCGACGCCGCCGTGGAGCGCAGGCTGGAGGGCCGCGTCGCCTGTCAGGGCTTTGACGACAGCGTGATGCTGCCGCCCGGAAGCGTCGTGACCGGCAACGGCGAGATGTATAAAGTGTTCACCCCTTACAGCCGGGCGTTTATACGCCGTCTCGGCGAGGGGTTGCCGCCGTGCGTCAGCGCGCCGAAGCCACGCGCGGGCGGGGCGCTAACCGATGCGCCTGCGCTTGCGCCGTTCGATTACCCGTGTGATACGCCGGACGGTATGCGCTTCCCGGCGGGCGAAGAGGCTGCGCTCAAACGCCTGCGCGACTTTTGCCGGCATGACGCAGGCGACTACCCGGAAAAGCGCGATTTCCCGGCTATTCGCGGCACCAGTTTGCTGTCGCCGTATCTCGCCATCGGCGTCCTTTCCCCGCGCCAGTGCCTGCATCGTCTGTTAACCGAACACCCGCGCGCGCTGGAAGGCGGCAGCGGGGCGGTATGGCTGAATGAACTTATCTGGCGCGAATTCTACCGGCATTTGATCGTCGCCTGGCCGCACCTGTGCCGCCATCAGCCGTTTATCGACTGGACGGCGCGGGTGGCGTGGCAGTCTAACGACGCGCATTTTCAGGCGTGGTGCGAAGGCAACACGGGGTATCCGATTGTTGATGCCGCGATGCGCCAGATGAACGCCACCGGCTGGATGCACAACCGGCTGCGGATGATCACCGCGAGCTTTCTGGTCAAAGACTTACTGATCGACTGGCGGCGCGGCGAACGCTATTTTATGTCGCAGTTGATTGACGGCGACTTTGCCGCCAATAACGGCGGCTGGCAGTGGGCCGCGTCTACCGGCACCGACGCCGCGCCCTATTTCCGCATCTTCAACCCCACGACACAGGGGCAGCGGTTTGACGCCGAGGGCGAGTTTATTCGCCGCTGGGTGCCGGAGCTTAGCCATATTCCCGGCAAGGCCGTGCATGAGCCGCATGTCTGGGCGAAGAAAAACGGCAAGGCGCTGCGTTACCCGCAGCCCATCGTCGACCATAAACAGGCGCGCGTTGCGACGCTCGCGGCGTATGAAGCGGCCCGCAAAGAATAAGAGAGAAACCATGAAAAACAGCGAACTGGAACAACTGATTAACGACAAACTCAACAGCGCCACGTTCAGCGACTACGCCCCGAACGGCTTACAGGTTGAGGGCCGCGACGAGGTGCGCAGAATCGTCACCGGCGTGACCGCAAGCCAGGCGCTGCTGGATGAAGCGGTGCGCCTGGAAGCGGACGCGGTGATTGTGCATCACGGTTATTTCTGGAAGGGGGAATCGCCGGTCGTGCGCGGCATGAAGCGCAACCGCCTGAAGACGCTGCTGACTAACGACATTAACCTCTACGGCTGGCATCTGCCGCTCGACGCGCACCCGCAGCTTGGCAATAACGTCCAGCTGGCGCAGCTGCTCGGCATTGAAGTGAAGGGCGAGATCGAGCCGCTGGTGCCGTGGGGCGAGCTGGCGATGGCGGTGTCAGGCCCGGAGTTCGCCTCCTGGCTTGAAGCGCGTCTCGGCCGTCGTCCGCTGTGGTGCGGCGATACCGGGCCGGATCTGATTAAGCGCGTCGCCTGGTGTACCGGCGGCGGACAGAGCTTTATCGACAGCGCGGCGCGTTTCGGCGTCGACGCCTTTATCACCGGCGAAGTCTCCGAACAGACCATCCATTCGGCGCGCGAGCAGTCGCTGCATTTCTATGCGGCAGGCCACCACGCCACCGAGCGCGGCGGCATTCGCGCGCTCAGCGAATGGCTGAACGAAACCACCGATCTGGACGTGACCTTTATCGACATCCCGAATCCGGCTTAATCAATACAAGAGAGGAAAACGTGCAGCGAGCCCGTTGTTATCTGTTAGGCGAAAGCGCCGTGGTACTGGAGCTGGAGCCGCCCGTAACACTTGCCAGCCAGCAGCGCATCTGGGGGCTGGTGCAGCGCCTCACAGAGGTACCCGCCGTGGTGGAAGTCATTCCCGGCATGAATAACATTACCGTGATGCTGCGCGAGCCGGAAACGATGGCGCTGGACGCTATCGAGCGGCTGCAACGCTGGTGGGAGGAGAGCGAAGCGATCATCCCCGACGCGCGGCGCATCGAGATTCCGGTGGTGTACGGCAAAGACGCCGGGCCGGATCTGGCGGTTGTGGCGAACCACGCCGGGCTCAGTGAAAAGCAGGTGGTCGAGATGCACGCGCAGGTCGATTACGTGGTCTATTTCATCGGCTTTCAACCGGGCTTCCCGTATCTCGGCGGGCTGGCGCCAGCGCTTGCCACGCCGCGTCGCGCCGAGCCGCGGCTTCAGGTGCCCGCAGGCTCGGTCGGCATCGGCGGCAGCCAGACCGGCATCTATCCGCTCCCCACGCCTGGCGGCTGGCAGATTATCGGCCATACGCCGCTTGCGCTGTTTAACCCGCACAATAACCCGCCGGGCCTGCTCGCGCCGGGCGACACCGTGCGCTTCGTGCCGCAAAAGGAGGGCGTATGCTGAAGATTATTCGCGCGGGCATCCACGCCACGCTCCAGGACAGCGGCCGTTTCGGGCTGCGCCAGTATGGCGTAAGCCAGTGCGGCGCGCTGGATGGCCCGTCGCTGCAAATCGCCAATCTGCTGGTGGGCAACGATCCGCACGCGGCGGCGCTGGAGATAACACTCGGTCAGTGCGTGGTGGAGTTCACCGAAGATACCTGGTTTGCGCTTACCGGCGCGGGCTGCGACGCGACGCTTGACGAACGCGCCGTCTGGACCGGCTGGCGGCTTCTGGCCCGCGCGGGCCAGCGCCTGAGCCTGAAGCTGCCGCGCCGCGGTATGCGCAGCTATCTGGCCCTGGCGGGCGGTTTCGACGTGCCGGAAGTCATGGGTTCGCGCAGTACCGATGTGAAAGCAGGCGTCGGCGGTTTTGAAGGGCGGCTCCTGCGCGACGGTGATGAACTGCCCGTCAACCCGCCGACGCGTCATTTCCGCGAGGCGCGCGGCGTGAAGCAACTGCTATGGGGCAATCGCATTCGCGCGCTGCCGGGGCCGGAGTATCACGAATTCAGCCACGAGGCGAAAGAAGCCTTCTGGCGCACGCCGTGGCAGTTAAGCCCGCAGAGTAACCGCATGGGTTACCGGCTGCACGGCCATGTGCTGGAGCGCACCACCGAACGCGACCTGGTGTCTCACGGCCTGTTGCCGGGCGTGGTGCAGGTGCCGCACGGCGGGCAGCCCATCGTGCTGATGAACGACGCCCAGACCACCGGCGGTTATCCGCGCATCGCGTGCGTGATCGACGCCGATCGCTATAACCTGGCGCAACTGCGCCTGGGCGAGCCGATTCACTTCGTGCAGTGCTCCATCGAAGAGGCGCTACAGGCGCGCAGCGACCGGGCGCGTTACCTTGAACAACTGGCATGGCGGCTTAACGATGAAGATTGATCTTAACGCCGATCTCGGCGAAGGCTGCGGCAACGACGCGCTGCTGATGCCGTTGATTAGCTCCGCCAACATCGCCTGCGGCTTCCACGCGGGCGATGCGCAGACGATGCGCGAGAGCGTGCGGCTGGCGCTGGCGCACGGCGTGGCGATTGGCGCGCATCCGGGGTTTGCGGATCGTGAAAACTTCGGCCGCACGGCGATGCAGCTGCCGCCGGAGACGATTTACGCCGAGACGCTCTATCAGGTCGGCGCGCTCGCCGCCATCGCCCGCGCCGAGGGCGGCAGGCTGTCGCACGTGAAACCGCACGGGATGCTCTATAACCAGGCGGCGAAAGACGCAGCGCTTGCCGACGCCATTGCGCAGGCGGTGAAGGATGTTGATGCGACGCTGATTCTGGTGGGGCTGGCGGGCAGCGAGCTGATTCGCGCAGGTGCGCGTTGTCAGCTCGCCACGCGCGAAGAAGTCTTCGCCGATCGCGGTTATCTGGCCAACGGCGCGCTGGTGCCGCGCAGCGAGCCGGGCGCGCTGATTGAGGATGACGACGAGGCGGTGTCGCGCACGCTGATGATGGTGCAGGAAGGGCGGGTGCGCAGCCGTGACGGCGCATGGGCGACGGTGAATGCCCAGACGGTCTGCCTGCATGGCGACGGCGCGCACGCGCTGGCGTTCGCGCGCCGGTTACGCAAGGCGTTCGACGCGCGACAGATTCAGGTCAGCGCGTGATTCACAGCGATGCCGCCGCCCGCGCGGCGGTGTCGTAAAGCGAGGCGATGGTGCGCAGCAGTTGCGCCGTTTCGCCAATCGCCGCGCCCGGTATCCCGCTCTCGACCTGAATCGCGATAAGACACGTTTCGCGCACGTCGCGGTATTTCATACACAGCGCTTTGCCTTCATCCGTCGTCGAGAAATAGAGCTCTTTACCCACCTTTTCACTGGTCACATAGCCCGCTTTCACCAGCTTTTTCAGCGCGTAGGTCACCACGTGCGTGTCTTCCACGTTGAGCACAAAGCAGATATCCGCGAGCTTTTTCTTGCGGTTGCGGTGGTTAACGTGATGCAACAGCGAGACGTCAAACGCGCCCATATCCGGCTCGCCCGCCGCCGTCATGCAGCGCACCATCCATTTGTTAAACGCGTTGCCGGTCATGATCAGCGCGTATTCCAGCTCCGATAACTCCGCGCAGCGCGCCGACACCAGGTGGCGGGACGAGACAATGCGCCCGTCAGTAATATCGTCGTTATCACTTGATACAACCGGTTTTTTACGGCTCATGGCGTCCCTTTCTCTCCTGTGGGTATTGGTAAAAACTATAAAACGACACCGACAAAATAAAAACATTTTATTGATAAATTGTTTACATACTATAACCGTTCAGATATAGATTTTTGGTCAGGTTCTGCACGTTTACAGCACCTCTCGCACAACAACGTTCGCCGCAATGCCCACGCTTCGCCACCCCGGCGAAGGAGCAGAATAGCCTTCGGCGTGCAACGCTCACTTTGGAAAGGGTAACAATGTATGGACGGTTCCTCTCTGTTGCCGCTCATCGGTATTCCGGTGGTGGTTATCGGTTTCGCGCTGCGCTTTAACCCGCTGCTGGTGGTGGTGGTTGCCGGGCTGACGACCGGGCTCACGGTCGGCATGGATTTCGGCATGCTGCTGGAAACCTTCGGCGAAAAGTTCGTTAACAGCCGCTCGCTCGCGACCTTCATTCTGATCCTGCCGGTCATCGGCCTGCTGGAGTATTACGGCCTGAAAGAGCGCGCCCAGGCGTGGGTGGCGAAAATCGCCAGCGCCACCTCGGCGCGTATTCTGATGCTCTATTTCGTGGTGCGCGAAGGCACCGCGGCGCTGGGGCTGATGTCGCTTGGCGGCCACGCCCAGACCGTGCGCCCGCTGCTGGCGCCGATGGCTGAAGGCGCGGCGCTCAATGAATATGGCGAGTTGCCTGCGCACATCCGCGACAAAATCAAAGCCCACGCCGCCGCCTGCGACAATATCGCGGTGTTTTTTGGCGAAGATATTTTTATCGCTTTCGGCGCGGTGCTGCTGATTGACGCGTTCCTGAAAGAGAACGGCATTCCCGGCATTGAGCCGCTGCATATCGGCCTGTGGGCCATTCCAACCGCGATTGCGGCGCTGATTATCCATATGGCGCCTCTGCTGCGTCTTGACGCCAGCATTCGCCGCGAGGTTCTGGCCTGGCGCGCAGAGCAGGGCAACCAGGAGGCCGCGCAATGAGCACATTGCTGACTATCAACCGTGTCTACTACCTGATTGGCTTTATCGTCATGCTGCTGGTGGTAATGACGCTTCGCGATCGCGGTAATCCTAAGCGCTTTACGACCGCGCTGTTCTGGTTCCTGTTCGGCGGGATTTTTCTCTTCGGCGATCTGCTGGTGCAGGAGCTGGGCCGCTCGCTGGCCTACCGCATTATCGGCGGCGCGGTGATTGTTATCGCGCTGCTGGCGGGCTTTGGGCTGGTGGGGAAGGGGCACTATAAAATGTCTACCGAGGAGGAGCGCGAGGCGTCCTCTCAGCGTCTGCGCAACTGGCTGTTTCTGCCTGCGCTGCTGATCCCGGTAGTGACGGTGACAGGCACGCTGTTTATGAAAGGCGTCTCGGTGGGCGGCGTGTTCCTGCTGGATCAAAAACAGCTGACGCTCGCGGCGCTGTGCGTGGCGTGTATCGCGGCGCTGCTGGTCGGCTGGTGGCTGACGCGCGGCACGCCGCTGCATGCTATCCGTCAGTCGCGCCGCCTGGTGGATACCATCGGCTGGGCGGTGATTTTGCCGCAGATGCTGGCGATGCTTGGCGGGGTGTTTGTCGCCGCCGATACCGGCACCGCCGTGCAGCGCGTGGTGAGTCTGTTCGTCGACCCGGAAAACCGTTTCATGCTGGTGGTGATTTACTGCATCGGCATGGCGCTCTTTACGATGATTATGGGCAACGCGTTTGCGGCGTTCCCGGTGCTGAGCGCGGGCATCGCGCTGCCGCTGCTGATTAATCATCACCACGGCGACCCGGCGCCGCTTTTAGCTATCGGCATGTACGCGGGCTACTGCGGCACGCTGATGACGCCGATGGCGGCGAATTTCAATATCGTTCCCGCCGCGCTGCTGGAGCTGAAAGACAAATATCAGGTGATAAAAATTCAGATCCCGACGGCGCTGACGCTGCTGGTGGTGAACGTTTTCCTGATGTATTTCATCGTATTTCGCTAAGGCCCTTTAAGGAGCTGTTATGACATTGACACAACCCCAGGCCGACGCCTTTGCCCGGATGCCCCTGACCTATCTGCGCCAGGAGTACCCGAACCACATTATGCATTTGATGAATGATGACGCCGACGCGCTGCCGCCCCGCGAGCTGCACCCGATCTTCTACGGCTGCTTTGACTGGCATTCGGCGGTACACGGTTACTGGCTGCTGCTGCGCTGTCTGCGCCTCTACCCGACGCTGTCGTGCCGCGAAGAGATTATCGCCCTGTTCGAAGAGCACATTACGCAGGAGAAGGTGGCGCGTGAAGTGGAGTACTTTACCGCGCCGTTTCGCGCCTCGTTCGAGCGCCCGTATGGTTACGGCTGGCTGCTGGCGCTCGCCCAGGAGCTGAAAGCGTCAGACCTGCCGCAGGCCGCGCGCTGGCACGAGACGCTGGCACCGCTGACTCAGGATATTCGCGCGCGTCTTATCGATTACCTCAGCAAGCTGACCTACCCGATTCGTGTCGGCACCCATTACAACACGGCGTTTGCGCTCGCCCTTGGCCTGGATTACGCCCGCGCGCTGGACGACGGCGCGCTTGAGCGCGCCATCACTGACGCGACGACGCGCTTTTATCAGGCCGACACCGACTACCCGGCGCACTACGAGCCGGGCGGCGATGAATATCTCTCCGGCGCGCTGACCGAAGCGCTGCTGATGAGTAAAACGGCGGAGCATTTCCCGGCGTGGTTTGACGCGTATCTGCCGGATATCGGCAACGTGGCGGCGCTGATGCACCCGGCTGTGGTAAGCGATCGCGCCGACCCGAAAATCGCCCATCTCGACGGGCTTAACTTAAGCCGCGCCTGGTGTATGAAGCATATCGCCGCGGCGCTCCCTGAAAATCACCGCGCGCAGACGGCGCTGCACGAGGCGGTGCAACGCCATCTGGCGGCAAGCGTCGAGCATGTGGTCGGCAGCCACTATAGCGGCGGGCACTGGCTGGCAAGCTTCGCGCTGCTGGCGCTGGAGTAACCCGTTAACCGCCGCTTTTTTGCGGCGGTTGCCTTTTTCTCCCGGCGCGCGCTGCTACAGTTTATCCTTACGTTTTAACGCGTAAGTCACCTTAAAAGGATAAACGATGCCGGAAGGACCGGAGATCCGCCGCGCGGCGGACAAGCTTGAAGCGGCGGTGGCGGGTAAACCGCTGACCCATGTCTGGTTTGCCTTTCCTGAATTAAAAGCGTTTGAGGCGCCGCTGACCGGCGCACGGGTGGAGCGATTCGAAACCCGCGGCAAAGCGCTGCTG
Source organism: Cronobacter sp. EKM101R (assembly GCF_963888145.1). Lineage (NCBI taxonomy): Bacteria > Pseudomonadati > Pseudomonadota > Gammaproteobacteria > Enterobacterales > Enterobacteriaceae > Cronobacter > Cronobacter sp. EKM101R. The sequence goes on from NZ_CAWPHW010000023.1 coordinate 466,252, forward strand.
ACGCATTTTTCGTGTGGGCTGACGCTCTACAGCCATAACCAGCTGTATGGCGTCTGGCGCGTGGTAAAGGCGGGCGAAACGCCGCAGACCACGCGAAGCCTGCGCGTGCGGCTTGAAACCGAAGACGCCGCGGTGCTGCTGTACAGCGCCTCGGAAATTGAGATGCTGGACGCCGACGGCGTGGCGGCGCACGCGTTTTTGCAGCGCGTCGGGCCGGATGTGCTTGATATGTCGCTGACGGTGGAGCAGGTGAAGGAGCGGTTGCTAAGCCCGCGTTTTCACCGCCGTCAGTTCAGCGGGCTGCTGCTGGATCAGGCGTTTCTCGCGGGGCTTGGCAACTATCTGCGTGTGGAGATCCTCTGGCAGGCGCAGCTTGCGCCGCGCCATAAAGCGATAGAGCTGAATAACACGCAGCTTGATGCGCTGGCCCGCGCGTGTCTTGAGATCCCGCGGCTTTCGTACCAGACGCGCGGCACGGTGGATGAGAATAAGCACCACGGCGCGCTGTTTCGCTTCGAGGTGTTTCACCGCGCCGGGAAAAAATGTCGCCGTTGCGGGGGGATTATCGAGAAAACGACGCTGTCGTCGCGGCCGTTTTACTGGTGTCCGGGGTGCCAGGAGTAGTTTTAGGGTGCATGGCGGGTGCGCGTTGATTACCTTTTTTGGGAAGACCCGGTGGGTGCGCTGCGCTTACCCACCCTACAAAACCCGGTGGGTGCGCGTCGCTTATCCACCCTACAAAACCCGGTGGGTGCGCTGCGCTTACCCACCCTACAAAACTCGGTGGGTGCGCTGCGCTTACCCACCCTACAAAACCCGGTGGGTGCGCTTCGCTTGCCCACCCTACAAAATTTGATGGGTACGCTTCGCTTGCCCACGCTACAAAACCCGGTGGGTGCGCTGCGCTTGCCCACGCTACAAAACCCGGTGAATGCGCTGCGCTTACCCACCCTACAAAACCCGGTGGGTGCGCTTCGCTTACCCACGCTACAAAACCCGGCGGGTGCGCTGCGCACCCGCCGCGGCGCAAAACGCCCATAAAAAAACGCGCCCGGAGGCGCGTTTTTCAGATTAACCGCAGCGTGGAATTAACGCTTCGTCAGGTCCGACTGGAAATCACGCTGCTCGTAGCCGGTATACAGCTGACGCGGACGCGCGATCTTCATACCTTCGCTGTGCATCTCGTTCCAGTGCGCAATCCAGCCCACGGTACGCGCCATCGCGAAGATAACGGTAAACATGGACGACGGAATGCCCATCGCTTTCAGGATAATGCCCGAGTAGAAATCCACGTTCGGGTAGAGTTTCTTCTCGATGAAGTACGGGTCGTTCAGCGCGATGTTTTCCAGCTCCATCGCCACTTCCAGCAGATCATCTTTGGTGCCCAGCTCTTTCAGCACTTCGTGGCAGGTTTCACGCATCACGGTGGCGCGCGGGTCATAGTTTTTATAAACACGATGACCGAAGCCCATCAGGCGGAAAGAGTCGTTTTTGTCTTTCGCGCGACGCACGAATTCCGGAATGTGCTCAACGGAGCTGATCTCTTCCAGCATCTTGAGCGCCGCTTCGTTGGCGCCGCCGTGCGCCGGTCCCCACAGGGAGGCGATGCCCGCGGCGATACACGCGAACGGGTTCGCGCCGGAGGAGCCAGCGGTACGCACGGTAGAGGTCGAGGCGTTCTGCTCATGATCCGCGTGCAGGATCAGAATGCGATCCATCGCGCGCTCAAGCACCGGGTTCACCTCGTAAGGCTCGCACGGCGTCGAGAACATCATATTCAGGAAGTTACCGGAGTAGGAGAGGTCGTTACGCGGATACACAAACGGCTGGCCGATCGAATATTTGTAACACATCGCCGCCACAGTCGGCATTTTGGAGAGCAGGCGGAAGGCCGCAATCTCACGGTGGCGCGGGTTATTGACGTCCAGCGAATCGTGGTAGAACGCCGCCAGCGCGCCGGTCACGCCGCACAGCACCGCCATCGGGTGTGAGTCGCGACGAAAACCATGGAACAGACGCGTGATCTGCTCATGGATCATGGTGTGGCGGGTGACGGTGGTTCTGAATTCGTCATACTGCTCCTGGGTCGGTTTTTCGCCGTAGAGCAGGATGTAACATACTTCGAGATAGTTGGACTCAGTGGCTAACTGATCAATAGGGAAACCGCGGTGCAGCAGGATACCTTCGTCACCATCAATAAAGGTGATTTTGGACTCGCAGGATGCGGTAGAAGTAAAGCCGGGGTCAAACGTGAAAACACCTTTAGAACCAAGACTACGGATATCGATTACATCCTGACCGAGCGTGCCTTTTAGCACATCCAGTTCGATAGCACCATCACCGTTGTAGGTTAGGTTTGCTTTTATATCAGCCATTTACGGTCTCCTTAGCGCCTGTTGCTTGCGACGGTTAACCGCCGATTTACCTCCAGCCAGCAGGGGACAGTTGCCAGTTTGTTGTGTGGCGCGCAGCTCTGTTTCAGAGGGGAAACCAGGGTACAGAGCGATGGGCGGCTTGCAGGCAACCATTCAAACCTGGGTGAAACAACAGTAAATCAGGGTGTTAGCCGTCAGTATTTGTCAAACCTGTTTATCACTAATACCTGGCTAAATTACTGCGGTCAATACTGGCACACTGTTACATAACTTATTCTCAGGTGAAAGCATGACCCCATAACTTTTGCGAATTATATGCGTTTCCGGGTGATGTTTGTAACTAATTTGTTTAACATTTGTCAAATCAGATGATTAAAAATTAAAATAATGTTGTTATCGTGATCCTGGTCACTGTTCCGACCAAAAGCGGCCAAAGAATTTGTAGGTTAATTGTAATGATATTGTGAACATCCTATACTGCCGCCAGGTCTCCGGAACACCTTGCAACCGCGAGCCACCCAGCGTAGTAACGCGTTATGCAGCCTTTGGAAGCGGTGATTTTGCATGACGCGGAGTTATAGAAAGATGACGCTGCTTGACCCGCCTGCAGACCGGAGGAAGGACACAATAAGAACAGCATGTGGGCGCATTCATGATAAAAAAGGTGAATAAACAACGACCTGTCAACCTGGATCTGACAACGATCCGGTTTCCTGTCACCGCGATTGCTTCTATCCTCCACCGCGTTTCCGGCGTGATTACCTTTGTCGCCGTCGGCATTCTGCTGTGGTTGTTAGGGCTGTCCCTCTCGTCTCAAGAAGGCTTTCTGACTGCGTCCGACATCATGGACAGCTTCTTCGTTAAATTCATCATGTGGGGCATTCTGACGGCGCTGGCCTACCACGTTGTTGGCGGCGTTCGCCACATGTTGATGGATTTTGGCTATCTTGAAGAAACCTTCGCAGCAGGCCAACGCTCCGCTAAGTTCGCTTTTATTATTACTGTCGTGCTTTCAATTCTCGCAGGAGTCCTCGTATGGTAAGCAACGCCTCCGCATTAGGACGCAACGGCGTACATGACTTCATCCTGGTTCGCGCCACCTCTATCGTAATGACGCTGTATATCATCTATATGATTGGCTTCTTCGCGATGAATGGCGACCTGACATATGAAGTCTGGACTGGTTTCTTCTCATCCACCTTCACCAAAGTATTCACCCTGCTGACCCTGGTTTCGATTCTCGTCCATACCTGGATTGGGATGTGGCAGGTGCTGACCGACTATGTAAAACATCTGGCGCTGCGCCTCTTTTTGCAGCTGGCGATTGTCGTCGCTCTGGTGGTTTACGTGATTTATGGCTTTGTTGTGGTGTGGGGTGTGTAAATGAATTTGCCAGTCAGAGAATTTGATGCCGTCGTTATTGGCGCGGGCGGCGCAGGTATGCGCGCGGCGCTGCAGATTTCCCAGAGCGGCCAGACCTGCGCGCTGCTCTCCAAGGTGTTCCCGACCCGTTCTCACACCGTCTCCGCCCAGGGCGGTATCACCGTTGCGCTTGGCAATTCCCATGAAGATAACTGGGAATGGCACATGTATGACACGGTAAAAGGTTCCGACTATATCGGCGACCAGGACGCGATTGAATATATGTGTAAAACCGGCCCGGAAGCGATTCTGGAGCTTGAGCACATGGGTCTGCCGTTCTCCCGTCTTGATGACGGCCGTATTTATCAGCGCCCGTTCGGCGGCCAGTCGAAAAACTTCGGCGGCGAGCAGGCGGCGCGCACCGCGGCGGCGGCGGACCGTACCGGTCACGCGCTGCTGCATACGCTGTATCAGCAGAACCTGAAAAACCACACCACCATTTTTTCTGAGTGGTATGCGCTGGATCTGGTGAAAAACCAGGATGGCGCGGTCGTGGGTTGCACCGCGCTGTGCATCGAAACCGGCGAAGTGGTTTACTTCAAAGCCCGCGCGACCGTGCTGGCGACCGGCGGCGCAGGCCGTATTTATCAGTCCACCACCAACGCCCACATTAACACCGGCGACGGTGTCGGCATGGCGCTGCGCGCTGGCGTGCCGGTACAGGACATGGAAATGTGGCAGTTCCACCCGACCGGCATCGCTGGCGCGGGCGTACTGGTCACCGAAGGGTGCCGCGGCGAAGGCGGTTACCTGCTGAACAAACACGGCGAGCGCTTTATGGAGCGTTACGCGCCGAATGCTAAAGATCTGGCGGGCCGCGACGTCGTTGCGCGCTCAATCATGATCGAAATCCGCGAAGGCCGCGGCTGCGACGGTCCGTGGGGCCCGCACGCCAAGCTGAAGCTCGACCATCTGGGCAAAGACGTCTTGGAATCCCGTCTGCCGGGCATTCTGGAACTCTCCCGCACCTTTGCTCACGTCGACCCGGTAAAAGAGCCGATTCCGGTTATCCCGACCTGCCACTATATGATGGGCGGTATTCCGACCAAAGTGACCGGCCAGGCGCTGACCGTGAACGCGCAGGGCGAAGATGTCGTCATCCCAGGCCTGTTTGCGGTGGGCGAAATCGCCTGCGTATCCGTACACGGCGCCAACCGTCTGGGCGGCAACTCGCTGCTTGACCTGGTGGTATTTGGCCGCGCGGCGGGTCTGCATTTGCAGGAATCCATCGCCGAGCAGGGTCAGCTTCGCGACGCCAGCGACTCCGACGTGGAGCTCTCGCTGGAGCGCCTCAACCGCTGGAACAACAACCGCGACGGCGAAGATCCGGTCGAAATCCGCAAAGCGCTGCAGGAATGTATGCAGCATAACTTCTCGGTATTCCGCGAAGGCGACGCGATGGCCAAAGGGCTTGAGCAGCTAAAAGCCATCCGTGAGCGCCTGAAAAACGCCCGTCTGGACGACACTTCCAGCGAGTTCAACACCCAGCGCGTCGAGTGTCTGGAGCTGGATAACCTGATGGAAACCGCTTACGCCACCGCCGTATCGGCGAACTTCCGTACCGAGAGCCGTGGCGCGCACAGCCGCTTCGACTACCCGGACCGCGACGACGAAAACTGGCTGTGCCACAGCCTCTATTTGCCGCAAACCGAGAGCATGACGCGTCGCGAAGTGAATATGCAGCCTAAGCTGCGCCCGGCTTTCCCGCCGAAAGTGCGTACTTATTAAGAGCGGAGCAATGTGATGAAACTCGAGTTTTCCATTTATCGCTATAACCCGGATGTCGACGACGCGCCGCGCATGCAGGATTACACTCTGGAGCAGGAAGAAGGGCGCGACATGATGCTGCTCGACGCCCTGATGCTGCTGAAAGAGAAGGACCCGAGCCTCTCTTTTCGCCGCTCCTGCCGCGAAGGCGTGTGTGGCTCCGATGGCCTGAACATGAACGGTAAGAACGGCCTGGCATGTATTACGCCGGTCTCTAACTTAGGCGCCGGTAAGCAGAAAATCGTTATCCGTCCGTTGCCTGGTCTGCCGGTTATCCGCGACCTCGTAGTGGACATGGGGCAGTTCTACGCCCAATATGAGAAGATTAAACCTTACTTATTGAATAATGGGCACAATCCGCCGGCACGCGAACATTTGCAGATGCCGGAGCAGCGCGAGAAGCTCGACGGGCTGTATGAGTGCATTCTGTGCGCCTGCTGCTCCACGTCGTGCCCGTCGTTCTGGTGGAACCCGGACAAGTTCATCGGCCCGGCAGGCCTGCTGGCGGCGTACCGTTTCCTTATCGACAGCCGCGATACCGAAACCAACGAGCGCCTGGATGGCCTGAGCGACGCGTTCAGCGTGTTCCGTTGCCATAGCATCATGAACTGCGTGAGCGTTTGTCCGAAAGGGTTAAACCCGACGCGCGCCATCGGCCATATTAAGTCGATGTTGTTGCAGCGCAGCGCGTAAGTAAGCGTTGTGGTAGTGGCGGGCTTACCCGCCCTACAAAGACATGTCCCTCTCCCTGAGGGGAGAGGGAAAAGCAGGAAACCTTTAAAAACCGCCATACAGAGAAGGTCACTACTATTTTCTGTGCGATAACGTGGTGGCGGGTGCGCTTGCGCTTACCCGCCCTACGAAATCTGCCACAGAGAAAGTAGGTAACCGAGATTTTCTGAGCGAGACAAGGCGCGGCTGAACGAGTCCCCAGGAGCATAGTGAACTATGTGACTGGGGTGAGAGAAAGACGCAACGCCGTCACAGCCAGAAAAGCGAGAGTGACAGGCTGTTTTTAAAGGTTCCTTCGCGGGCCCGCACTAGACAAGAGCTCGCAGGTGAACCCCGGCACGTACAACACTGTACGTGGTAGTTTCTACGGCGAAATAAGCAGACATGCTTAAGGGATCACGATGCAGAACGGCGCAATGAAAGCCTGGCTGGACTCTTCTTACCTCTCTGGCTCTAACCAGAGCTGGATAGAACAGCTCTATGAAGACTTCTTAACCGATCCTGATTCAGTGGACGCCCACTGGCGCTCTATGTTCCAGCAACTGCCTGGCACCGGCGCGAAACCGGATCAATTCCATTCAACAACGCGTGATTATTTCCGTCGTCTGGCGAAGGATGCCTCACGTTACTCTTCCTCGATTTCCGACCCTGACACGAATGCGAAGCAGGTTAAAGTCCTGCAGCTTATTAACGCCTATCGCTTCCGTGGCCACCAGCATGCGAATCTCGATCCGCTGGGCCTGTGGCAACAGGAGCACGTCGCGGATCTGGATCCTGCGTTCCACGATCTGACCGAAGCCGACTTCCAGGAAACCTTTAACGTAGGCTCTTTTGCGCTTGGCAAAGAGACCATGAAGCTCGGCGATCTCATCGAGGCGCTCAAGCAGACTTACTGCGGCTCCATCGGTGCGGAATACATGCATATCACCTCGACGGAAGAGAAACGCTGGATCCAGCAGCGTATCGAATCGGTCGCGGGCCACGCGGGCTTTAGCGTGGACGAGAAAAAACGCTTCTTAAGCGAGCTGACCGCCGCTGAAGGCCTGGAGCGTTATCTGGGCGCGAAATTCCCGGGCGCGAAACGCTTCTCGCTGGAAGGAGGCGACGCGTTAATCCCGATGCTCAAAGAGATGATCCGCCATGCCGGTAAGAGCGGCACGCGTGAAGTGGTGCTGGGTATGGCGCACCGCGGTCGTCTGAACGTTCTCATCAACGTGCTGGGTAAAAAGCCGCAGGATCTGTTTGACGAATTCGCCGGCAAACATAAAGAACACCTCGGCACCGGCGACGTGAAATATCACATGGGCTTCTCTTCGGATATCGAAACCGAAGGCGGCCTGGTCCACCTGGCGCTGGCGTTTAACCCGTCGCACCTGGAGATTGTCAGCCCGGTGGTGATGGGCTCGGTGCGCGCGCGCCTCGACCGTCTGGACGAGCCGAGCAGCAACAAAGTGCTGCCGATCACCATTCACGGCGACGCGGCCGTCGCAGGGCAGGGCGTGGTTCAGGAAACCCTGAACATGTCCAAAGCGCGCGGTTACGAAGTGGGCGGTACGGTCCGTATCGTTATCAACAACCAGGTGGGCTTCACCACCTCCAACCCGCTTGATGCCCGTTCTACCCCGTACTGCACCGACATCGGCAAAATGGTGATGGCGCCGATTTTCCACGTCAATGCGGACGACCCGGAAGCGGTCGCGTTCGTGACCCGCCTGGCGCTTGATTTCCGTAATACGTTTAAACGCGACGTGTTCATCGACCTGGTGTGCTACCGCCGTCACGGCCATAACGAAGCCGACGAGCCGAGCGCGACCCAGCCGCTGATGTACCAGAAAATCAAAAAGCATCCGACCCCGCGCAAACTCTACGCTGACAAGCTGGAGCAGGAAGGCGTGGCGAAGCTTGAAGACGCGACCGAAATGGTCAATCTCTACCGCGACGCGCTGGATGCCGGCGAGTGCGTGGTGAAAGAGTGGCGTCCGATGAATATGCACTCCTTTACCTGGTCGCCGTATCTCAACCACGAATGGGACGAAAGCTACCCCAACAAAGTGGAGATGAAGCGTCTGCAGGAGCTGGCGAAGCGCATCAGCAATGTGCCGGATGGCATCGAGATGCAGTCGCGCGTGGCGAAAATCTACGGCGACCGTCAGCTGATGGCGAATGGCGAGAAACCGTTCGACTGGGGCGGCGCGGAAACGCTGGCCTACGCAACGCTTGTCGATGAAGGCATTCCGGTGCGCCTGTCCGGCGAAGACTCCGGCCGTGGCACCTTCTTCCACCGTCACGCCGTGGTGCATAACCAGGCTAACGGTTCTACCTGGGTGCCGCTGCAACACATCCATAACGGTCAGGGCCCGTTCAAAGTCTGGGACTCCGTGCTTTCTGAAGAAGCGGTGCTGGCGTTCGAATATGGCTATGCGACCGCAGAGCCGCGCACGCTGACCATCTGGGAAGCGCAGTTTGGCGACTTCGCCAACGGCGCGCAGGTCGTTATCGACCAGTTCATCAGCTCCGGCGAACAGAAGTGGGGCCGTATGTGCGGTCTGGTGATGCTGCTGCCGCACGGCTACGAAGGCCAGGGCCCGGAGCACTCCTCCGCGCGTCTGGAGCGTTATCTGCAACTCTGCGCTGAGCAGAATATGCAGGTCTGCGTGCCGTCAACGCCTGCGCAGGTTTACCATATGCTGCGTCGCCAGGCGCTGCGCGGTATGCGTCGTCCGCTGGTGGTCATGTCGCCGAAATCGCTGCTGCGTCATCCGCTGGCGGTGTCTACGCTTGAAGAACTGGCTAACGGCGCCTTCCAGCCTGCTATCGGCGAAGTCGATGAACTCGATCCGCAGGGCGTGAAACGCGTCGTGCTCTGTGCTGGCAAGGTGTATTACGACCTGCTGGAACAGCGTCGCAAGAATGATCAGAAGGATGTGGCGATTGTCCGTATCGAACAGCTCTACCCGTTCCCGCATCACGCGGTGCAGGAAGCGTTGAAGCCGTTCGCGCACGTGCATGATTTCGTCTGGTGCCAGGAAGAGCCGCTCAACCAGGGCGCCTGGTATTGCAGCCAGCACCACCTTCGTGAAGTGATTCCGTTTGGTTCTGCATTACGTTATGCAGGCCGCCCGGCCTCCGCCTCGCCGGCGGTAGGGTATATGTCCGTTCACCAGAAACAGCAACAAGATCTGGTTAATGACGCGCTGAACGTCAATTAATTAAAGGATAAATAATGAGTAGCGTAGATATTCTTGTTCCCGACCTGCCTGAATCCGTTGCTGACGCAACCGTCGCCACCTGGCACAAAAAGCCGGGCGACGCGGTGAAACGTGATGAAGTGCTGGTAGAAATCGAAACTGACAAAGTGGTACTGGAAGTACCGGCGTCGGCTGACGGCGTGCTGGATGCGGTACTGGAAGACGAAGGCAGCACCGTGACGTCTCGCCAGATCCTGGGCCGTCTGCGCGAAGGCAACAGCGCGGGCAAAGAGAGCAGCGCCAAACCGGAAGCGAAAGAATCGACCCCGGCGCAGCGCCAGCAGGCGTCTCTGGAAGAACAAAATAACGACGCGCTGAGCCCGGCTATTCGCCGTCTGCTCGCCGAACACAACCTGGACGCGGCCGCCATCAAAGGCACCGGCGTCGGCGGTCGTCTGACCCGTGAAGATGTCGAAAAACATCTGGCGAAAGCGAACGGCAGCGAATCTGCCAAAGCCCCGGAACAAGCCGCCGCGCCGCAGCCGCAACTCGGCGCCCGCAGCGAAAAACGCGTGCCGATGACCCGCCTGCGCAAACGCGTGGCCGAGCGTTTGCTGGAAGCGAAAAACTCCACCGCGATGCTGACCACGTTCAACGAAGTGAACATGAAGCCGATCATGGATCTGCGTAAGCAGTACGGCGACGCCTTCGAAAAACGTCACGGCATCCGTCTGGGCTTTATGTCCTTCTACGTGAAAGCGGTCGTTGAAGCGCTCAAACGCTTCCCGGAAGTGAACGCGTCCATTGATGGCGACGATGTGGTGTATCACAACTATTTCGACGTCAGCATGGCGGTCTCCACGCCGCGCGGCCTGGTGACCCCGGTTCTGCGCGATGTCGACGTACTGGGCATGGCGGACATCGAGAAGAAAATCAAAGAGCTGGCGGTGAAAGGCCGTGACGGCAAACTGACCGTTGAAGACCTGACCGGCGGTAACTTCACCATTACCAACGGCGGCGTTTTCGGCTCGCTGATGTCTACACCTATCATCAACCCGCCGCAGAGCGCGATCCTTGGCATGCACGCCATTAAAGATCGCCCGATGGCGGTGGACGGCAAGGTTGAGATCCTGCCAATGATGTACCTGGCGCTCTCTTACGATCACCGTCTGATCGATGGCCGTGAATCGGTAGGTTTCCTGGTGACCATTAAAGAGTTGCTGGAAGATCCGACTCGTCTGCTGCTGGACGTGTAGTTTCACAAGGGCGGCCCGACCGCCCTCAGGTAGTGTTTATGGTCGCGCCGCGAGGCGCGGCAATTTCGAACTCCGAGCGTGAATGCGCTTTTTCTTGATGGACTGAAGAGATGAACTTACACGAATATCAGGCGAAACAGCTGTTTGCCAGATCAGGCCTGCCGACGCCGGTAGGTTATGCCTGCTCGACTCCGCGTGAAGCAGAAGAAGCCGCTTCTAAAATCGGCTCCGGCCCGTGGGTGGTGAAATGCCAGGTGCACGCAGGCGGCCGCGGTAAAGCGGGCGGTGTAAAAGTCGTTAAGAGCAAAGAAGAGATTCGCGCCTTTGCCGAGCACTGGCTGGGCAAACGCCTGGTGACCTATCAAACGGACGCGAACGGCCAGCCGGTTAACCAGATTCTGGTAGAAGCCGCGACCGATATTGCCAAAGAACTCTACCTCGGCGCGGTGGTTGACCGCGGCTCCCGTCGCGTGGTGTTTATGGCCTCCACCGAAGGCGGCGTGGAAATCGAAAAAGTGGCGGAAGAAACCCCGCACCTGATCCACAAAGTCGCCATCGATCCGCTGACCGGCCCAATGCCGTATCAGGGACGCGAGCTAGCCTTTAAACTGGGCCTCGAAGGGAAACTGGTTCAGCAGTTCACCAAAGTCTTTATGGGCCTGGCGACTATTTTCCTGGAGCGCGACCTGGCGCTTATCGAAATCAACCCGCTGGTGATCACCTCTCAGGGCGACCTGATCTGCCTCGACGGTAAACTGGGCGCTGACGGCAACGCGCTGTTCCGCCAGCCGGATCTGCGTGAAATGCGCGACCAGTCTCAGGAAGACCCGCGCGAAGCGCAAGCGGCGCAGTGGGAACTGAACTACGTGGCGCTGGACGGCAACATCGGTTGCATGGTGAACGGCGCGGGCCTCGCGATGGGCACGATGGATATCGTGAAGCTGCACGGCGGCGAACCGGCGAACTTCCTGGACGTGGGCGGCGGCGCGACCAAAGAGCGCGTGACCGAAGCGTTCAAAATTATTCTGTCTGACGACAAAGTGAAAGCCGTACTGGTTAACATCTTCGGCGGCATCGTGCGCTGCGACCTGATTGCCGACGGCATTATCGGCGCGGTGGCGGAAGTCGGCGTGAACGTCCCGGTTGTCGTACGTCTGGAAGGCAACAACGCCGAGCTGGGCGCGAAGAAACTGGCCGACAGCGGCCTGAATATTATTGCAGCGAAAAGTCTGACGGATGCAGCTCAGCAGGTTGTTGCTGCTGTGGAGGGGAAATAATGTCCATTCTGATCGATAAAAACACCAAAGTTATCTGCCAGGGCTTTACCGGCAGCCAGGGGACATTCCACTCCGAACAGGCTATCGCCTACGGCACCCAGATGGTTGGCGGCGTAACGCCAGGCAAAGGCGGCACCACGCACCTGGGCCTGCCGGTGTTTAACACCGTGCGCGAAGCGGTAGACGCGACTGGCGCGACCGCGTCGGTTATCTACGTTCCGGCGCCGTTCTGCAAAGACTCCATTCTGGAAGCGATTGACGCAGGCATTAAGCTCATCATCACCATTACTGAAGGCATCCCGACGCTGGATATGCTGACGGTGAAAGTGAAGCTGGATGAAGCGGGCGTGCGCATGATTGGTCCGAACTGCCCGGGCGTTATCACCCCAGGCGAGTGCAAAATCGGCATCATGCCGGGCCACATCCACCAGCCTGGCCGCGTGGGCATCGTTTCCCGCTCCGGCACCCTGACCTACGAAGCGGTTAAACAGACCACCGATTACGGTTTCGGTCAGTCGACCTGCGTGGGTATCGGCGGCGACCCGATCCCGGGTTCTAACTTCATCGATATCCTGAAACTGTTCCAGGAAGATCCGCAGACCGAAGCGATCGTGATGATCGGCGAGATCGGCGGCAGCGCGGAAGAAGAAGCGGCGGCGTATATTAAAGATCACGTCACCAAACCTGTCGTGGGCTACATTGCAGGCGTAACCGCGCCGAAAGGCAAGCGTATGGGCCACGCGGGCGCGATTATCGCAGGCGGCAAAGGCACGGCGGATGAGAAATTCGCCGCGCTGGAAGCGGCAGGCGTGAAAACCGTGCGCAGCCTGGCGGATATCGGCGACGCGCTGAAAACCATTCTGAAGTAAATGTCTCGCCTCGTGGGTGTGAGGTAAAACCACCCGATAATAAGATTCGACATGGTTGGCTACCCGCGAGGGTAGCCTTTTTTATTGCCTGCGGCGCGCCACCAGCGTGAACTGATAGTCGTCGCTTTTAAAGACGTTGCGGCTGTATTCAAACACCTGGCCGTCGCGCAGATAACCTAATGAGCGCTTCTCAAGCGTCGGTTGCGCCGGGTCGAGACCGAGCGCCTGTACCACTTCAGCATCGGGCATGACCGGCAGGATCTCCTGTTCGCTGCGGTCGATGACGAGCTTTTTCACCTGCTCGATATAGTGATATTTCGACTGCTCCATCACCTCCCAGGTGAGGTCGGCAAAAAGCCGCACCGGCATCCATGTCTCCTCCAGAATCACCGGCTTTTGCTTAATAAAGCGCACCCGTTTGACATGCCACACTTTATCGGCCGTGGTGAGCTGCAGCCGCGCGGCCAGCGCTTCGTCGGGCCTGATAACCTCAAACAGCAGCACTTCGCTGCGGGTTTCCACCTGTCTGTCCGCGAGCTTTTCCTGAAAGCCGGTGAGCTGATAGATGTCGTAGCGCATGCGCTCTTCTCTTACATAGGTGCCGCTGCCCTGAACGCTCTCCACGATCTGCTCGCCGGTGAGTTGTTTTAAGGCCTGGCGCACCGTCACGCGGCTGACGCAGGCTTACGCCCGTGCAGTGCTATAACAAAATCCCCTGGGATGCGATGAAACTCAATCCTTCAGGGATAACCACGCCACCCTGCTACAGCCTGCTTCAGATGACTTCAGATGGCGCTCAACTGAGCGCGCTGAAAAAAGCCGAAGATCGCGAGGCGCTGATCGTGCGCGTTTATAATCCGTCATGCGAAGCGGCGTGCGGGGCGCAGATCGCATTCGGCGAGCCGCTTAAGGCGTGGCAACAAACGGGAATGGATGAAACGCCGCAAACGGAGAGTATTTTCCCTGACGGGCATACCGGCGAGCTAAAACCCTGCCAGTCCCGGACCTTCAGCGCCACGCTCTGCCGCCGCGTTTAAGGCTTTTCTGTCTGCCGTCGCCAGCGCAACGCCGGGCGACGGCTTTTTTATTTACAGAAAACAGTGCCAATTTTTTTCACTTTGCGACCCGTTGGTAAATTATTTGTGAAATAAAATTGTCATTCCTGATCTAATGAATTCTTTTCCTTTGCCGATATTAACAAGAAAGTGTGATAAATATCTCGAATGAGAATGAACTAAAATAACGTAGGTTAATTATTCGTATCCCTTTCATAACCATCGTCGCGTTAAAAAAACACTTATTGTTAACATTATTTTCACTTAACTCGTTAGGGGTGAAACATAATTAACAATGGGTATCAAAACTGATTTTAATCAAAGTTTTTAGCTTGAAAAAAAGCGAGAGAAAGCGCTAAATTGCGGTCGATCAATCTGGTGTTTAAGCGGCGATTTGGGTATAAATTGATCGCCGTCGTAAAACGTAAATAAAGGGATATGTAAATCTATTTATTATCCCTGGATTGCAGCGTAAAATATTCGTCGAATCAATTTGGAATTCTTTTAACTTATTTGTAACCTTTCGCCATTACTTTTTCACAAATACACGCAGTGATTGAAGCAAGGCTGACGGGAGCAAATGTCATTGGTATTGGGGCATGCGTTGTGGCGCTTTAAAAAGAGCCACGCTCGAAGTCTTCATGCGAGGAGCAAGGAGTCAAGATGTTAGATATAGTCGAACTGTCGCGCTTACAGTTTGCCTTGACCGCGATGTACCACTTCCTTTTTGTGCCGCTGACGCTCGGTATGGCGTTCCTGCTGGCCATTATGGAAACGGTCTACGTCCTCTCTGGTAAACAAATCTATAAAGACATGACCAAGTTCTGGGGCAAGTTGTTTGGTATCAACTTCGCACTGGGCGTGGCGACCGGCTTGACCATGGAGTTCCAGTTCGGGACTAACTGGTCTTACTATTCACACTATGTAGGCGATATCTTCGGTGCCCCGCTGGCTATCGAAGGCCTGATGGCGTTCTTCCTTGAATCGACCTTCGTCGGCCTGTTCTTCTTCGGCTGGGATCGTCTGAGCAAAGTGCAGCACATGGCCGTCACCTGGCTGGTGGCGCTGGGCTCCAACCTCTCCGCATTGTGGATCCTGGTGGCGAACGGCTGGATGCAGAACCCGATCGCGTCTGATTTCAACTTCGAAACCATGCGTATGGAGATGGTGAGCTTCTCCGAGCTGGTGCTGAACCCGGTCGCGCAGGTGAAATTCGTTCACACCGTGGCTGCTGGCTACTGCACCGGCGCGATGTTCATTCTGGGCATCAGCGCGTGGTACATGCTCAAAGGCCGCGACTTCGCTTTCGCTAAACGTTCTTTTGCTATCGCGGCGAGCTTCGGCATGGCGGCGGTGCTTTCCGTTATCGTGCTGGGCGATGAGTCCGGTTATGAAATGGGCGACGTACAGAAAACCAAACTGGCCGCTATCGAAGCCGAGTGGGAAACCCAGCCGGCACCGGCCGCGTTTACGCTGTTTGGCATTCCGGATCAAAAAACTCAGGAAAACCGCTTCGCCATTCAGATCCCTTACGCGCTTGGCATTATCGCCACCCGCTCTGTGGATACGCCGGTGATTGGTCTTAAAGATCTGCTGGTCCAGCACGAAGCGCGCATCCGTAACGGGATGAAAGCGTACGCGCTGCTGGAGCAACTGCGTTCCGGCTCGAACGATCAGGCGTTACGCGATGAGTTCAACAGCGTGAAGAAAGACCTCGGCTATGGCCTGCTGCTGAAGCGTTATACCGACAACGTTGCGGATGCGACCGAAGCGCAGATCCAGAAAGCGACGCAGGATTCTATTCCGAGCGTGGCGCCGCTGTACTTCTCCTTCCGTATCATGGTGCTGTGCGGCATCCTGATGCTGCTGATTATCGGCGCGTCGTTCTGGTCGGTGATTCGTAACCGTATCGGCGATAAAAAATGGCTCCTGCGCGCGGCGTTTTACGGCATTCCGCTGCCGTGGATCGCGGTGGAATCGGGCTGGTTTGTGGCGGAATATGGCCGTCAGCCGTGGGCTATCGGTGAAGTGCTGCCGACCGCGGTCGCGCACTCTAACCTGTCTGCAGGCGACATCCTCTTCTCTATGGTGCTGATCTGCGGCCTGTACACGCTCTTCCTGGTGGCGGAACTGTTCCTGATGTTCAAATTCGCCCGCCTGGGGCCGAGCAGCCTGAAAACGGGTCGCTACCACTTCGAGCAGTCCACTGTGGCTTCTCAGCCGGCACGCTAAGCGAGGAGACGTAAAATGATCGATTATGAAGTACTGCGTTTGATCTGGTGGCTGCTGGTCGGCATTCTGCTGATTGGTTTTGCGGTTACCGATGGCTTTGATATGGGGGTCGGTATGCTGACCCGCATTCTGGGACGCACCGATACCGAGCGCCGCGTGATGATTAACTCCATCGCGCCGCACTGGGACGGCAACCAGGTATGGCTTATCACCGCAGGCGGCGCGCTGTTCGCTGCCTGGCCGCTGGTGTATGCCGCTGCGTTCTCCGGCTTTTATGTGGCGATGATCCTGGTGCTCGCGTCGCTGTTCTTCCGTCCGGTTGGTTTTGACTACCGCTCGAAGATTGAAGATATGCGCTGGCGTAACATGTGGGACTGGGGCGTGTTCGCGGGTAGCTTCGTGCCGCCGCTGGTGATTGGCGTGGCGTTCGGCAACCTGCTGCAGGGCGTGCCGTTCCACTTCGATAAATATCAGGGCATGTTCTACACCGGTAACTTCTTCCAGCTGCTGAACCCGTTTGGCCTGCTGGCAGGCGTGGTGAGCGTGGCGATGATCCTGACGCAGGGCGCAACCTATCTGCAAATGCGTACCACTGGCGAGTTGCATCTGCGCTCCCGCGCCACCGCGCAGATTTCCGCGCTGGTGATGATGGTCTGCTTCGTTCTGGCGGGCGTCTGGGTGATGTACGGCATTGACGGTTATGTGGTGACCTCCGCCATCGATCCGCGTGCGGCCTCCAACCCGATGAACAAAGAAGTGGTTCGTCAGGCGGGCGCCTGGTTTGCTAACTTTGATAAGATGCCGGCGCTGTGGGCGATCCCTGCGCTGGGCGTGGTGCTGCCGCTGCTGACCGTGCTGGCGTCGCGTCTGGAGAGAGGCGCCTGGGCGTTTGTATTCTCTTCACTGACGCTGGCCTGCGTTATTCTGACTGCCGGTATCGCGATGTTCCCGTTCATTATGCCGTCCAGCACCATGCTGAACGCCAGCCTGACGATGTGGGACGCGACCTCCAGCCAGCTGACGCTGACCGTAATGACCTATGTCGCTGCGGTGTTTGTACCGACTATTTTGCTCTACACCACCTGGTGTTACTGGAAAATGTTTGGTCGCATCACCAAAGAACATATCGAAAGCAACACGCATTCTCTGTACTAATAAGGAGCTGACTATGTGGTATTTCGCCTGGATTCTCGGAACGCTTCTTGCCTGTGCTTTCGGGATCATTACCGCGCTGGCGCTGGAGCACGTTGAAGCGACCAAAGCCGGTAAAGTCGAGTCGTGATGAAACGCCTCATCACCGCGCTTTACGCGCTGATGGATAAGAGCCCGTTAAGGGCTCTTTCCTTAATTATGGCGCTGGTGCTGGCGGGTTGCATGTTCTGGGACCCGTCGCGCTTCGCGGCGAAGACCAGCGGCCTTGAAATCTGGCAGGGCTTGTTCCTGATGTGGGCCGTCTGCGCGGGTGTGATTCACGGCGTGGGTTTTCGTCTTCGCGCCGTACACTGGCAGGGAATTTTCTGCCCGTTGATTGCCTTTCTGGTGATGTTGGCCGGGCTGCTTTTTTTCTTTGCCTGAACGCGGCGACACCTGTGATTCTGTGGGCTTTCCGGAGCCCATAAATATTTACTCTCCGTTTACTTCTCCCCATTCCCAACCCACATTCACTTGCGTATAGTAGCAGCGTTTATTTGCATTACCGGGATGTAGAGTGAGCACAACGCTGTTTCGATGGCCGGTTCGTGTCTATTACGAAGACACCGACGCCGGTGGTGTGGTTTACCACGCCAGTTACGTCGCCTTTTATGAAAGAGCACGCACAGAGATGCTGCGCCACCACCACTTTAGTCAGCAAGATTTACTGGCGGAGCGAGTAGCCTTTGTGGTTCGCAGGATGTCGCTTGAGTATCTTGCGCCTGCCCGACTCGACGATATGCTCGAAGTCCAGACCGAAATTACAACGCTGCGTGGCACCTCCATGGTGTTCAGGCAACGGATTGTTAACGCGGAAAACCAGCTTCTCAATGAAGCCGAGGTGCTGATTGTCTGCGTTGATCCACTCTTAATGAAGCCTCGTGCGCTTCCCAAGTCTATTGTCGCGGAGTTCAAGCAGTGACTGACATGAATATCCTTGATTTGTTCCTGAAGGCAAGTCTTCTGGTTAAACTTATCATGTTGATTTTGATTGGTTTTTCAATCGCATCCTGGGCCATCATCATTCAGCGAACGCGCATTCTCAACGCTGCGTCGCGCGAAGCGGAAGCCTTTGAAGATAAATTCTGGTCAGGCATTGAGCTTTCCCGCCTGTATCAGGAGAGCCAGGGACGCCGTGAAAATCTCTCCGGCTCCGAGCAGATCTTCTACGCCGGATTTAAAGAATTCGCCCGTCTGCATCGCGCCAACAGCCATGCGCCGGAAGCGATTGTCGAAGGGGCGTCGCGCGCGATGCGTATTTCAATGAATCGCGAGCTTGAAACCCTCGAAACGCATATTCCTTTCCTCGGCACCGTAGGCTCTATCAGTCCGTATATCGGCCTGTTCGGCACCGTGTGGGGGATTATGCACGCCTTTATCGCGCTGGGAGCTGTGAAGCAGGCGACGCTGCAGATGGTCGCGCCGGGTATCGCGGAAGCGCTTATCGCGACGGCGATCGGTCTGTTCGCGGCAATCCCTGCGGTTATGGCTTACAACCGCCTGAACCAGCGCGTGAACAAGCTGGAGCTGAATTACGACAACTTTATGGAAGAGTTCACGGCTATCCTGCATCGCCAGGCTTTTACTAGCACCAGCGAAAGCAACAAGGGGTAAGTCATGGCCAGAACACGTGGACGTGGTCGTCGTGAGCTGAAGTCTGAAATCAATATCGTCCCGCTGCTGGACGTGCTGCTGGTGCTGCTGCTGATTTTTATGGCGACGGCGCCCATCATCACCCAGAGCGTGGAAGTGGACTTGCCGGACGCCACGGATTCCCAGACCGTCAGCAGCAATGACAACCCGCCGGTGATTATTGAAGTCTCCGGCGTGGGCCAGTACAGCGTGGTGGTGGAAAAAGACCGTATGGATCAGCTGCCTGCTGAGCAGATTGTTGCCGAGGCGCAGCGTCGTCTGCAGGAGAATCCGAAGACGGTCTTTTTAATCGGTGGCGCCAAAGAGGTTCCTTACGACGAGATTATTAAAGCGCTGAACCTGTTGCATCAGGCGGGCGTGAAATCTGTCGGCTTAATGACGCAGCCTATCTGATCCACCGCCTGACAGGGCTACAAGTTTTGGAAACCGAGAGTGGCAAAGGCAACCGAACAAAACGATAAGCTGAAACGCGCGATCATCATTTCCGTAGTGCTGCACGTGTTGCTGATTGGACTACTGATCTGGAGCTCGTTCGATGAGCATATCAGTGAAGACGCAGCGGGCGGCGGCGGCGGATCGGCTATTGACGCCGTGATGGTCGACCCAGGCGCGGTGGTGCAGCAGTACAACCGCCAGCAGCAACAGCAGGCAAGCGCTAAACAAGCCGCCGAGCAGCGCGAGAAACAGGCGCAGCAGCAGGCGGAAGAACTGCGCGAGAAACAGGCCGCCGAACAGGAACGCCTGAAAAAGCTTGAGCAGGAACGCCTTGAGGCGCAGGAGAAAGCGCAGCAGCAGGCGGAACAGCAGAAACAGGCTGAAGAAGCCGCGAAGCGCGCGCAGGAGCAGCAGAAACAGGCGGAAGAGGCGGCAGCCAAAGCTGCAGCAGAGGCGAAAGCAAAAGCTGACGCTCAGGCGAAAGCCGCTGAAGAAGCCGCGAAGAAAGCCGCTGCCGACGCGCAGAAAAAAGCGCAGGAAGAGGCCGCTAAAGCCGCTGCTGCTGCGAAGAAAGCGCAGGAAGAGGCAGAGAAAAAAGCAGCCGCCGATGCGGCGAAAAAAGCGCAGCAGGACGCCGAGAAGAAAGCGGCGGCTGAGGCTGCGAAGAAAGCCGCGGCAGAGAAAGCCGCCGCCGAAAAAGCCGCTGCGGCAGAGAAAGCGGCCGCAGAAAAAGCGGCAGCCGAGAAGAAAGCCGCCGCAGCGGAAAAAGCGGCCGCGGAAAAAGCAGCGGCAGCCGAGAAAGCCGCTGCCGATAAAAAAGCGGCGGCAGAAAAAGCCGCTGCGAAGAAAGCCGCCGCTGCGAAGGCGGCTGCAGAAAAAGCAGCGAATGCGGAAGGCGTGGACGATCTTCTTGGCGATCTCAGCTCAGGTAAGAATGCGCCGAAAACCGGCGGCGGAGCGAAAGGCAGTAATGCAGCGCCAGCGGGGAGCGGTAATAGTAAGAACAACGGTGCCAGCGGCGCTGAAATCAATGGCTACGCTTCGCAGATAAAGTCCGCCATTGAAAGCAAGTTCTATGATGCGTCGTCGTATTCAGGAAAAACCTGTACGCTGCGCATTAAGCTTGCACCGGACGGCTTACTGCTGGATATCCAGTCGGAAGGCGGCGATCCTGCGCTTTGTCAGGCAGCCATTTCCGCCGCCCGACAGGCTAAGATTCCTAAACCGCCAAGCCAGGCTGTTTATGAAGTCTTTAAAAACGCGCCGTTGCTTTTCAAACCACAGTGATTTCCGGTAAAACCGGGCTTCACTGTCCGGTTTAAGCCGGCGTGCGATGTGGTTGTCTATCTTTGAGTTTGTTAACATTCTGCTAAATTATCGTGGGCTTTGACGTCCAGATAAGGGAGATATGATGAAGCAGGCATTACGTGTAGCATTTAGTTTTCTGATGCTGTGGGCAGCCGTGCTGCACGCAGAAGTACGTATCGAGATAACCCAGGGGGTTGACTCGGCGCGTCCGATTGGTGTGGTGCCGTTCAAGTGGGCAGGCCCGGGCGCCGCGCCTGAAGATATCGGCGGCATCGTGGCGGCGGATCTGCGCAACAGCGGTAAATTCAACCCGCTCGATCGCTCCCGCCTGCCGCAGCAGCCGTCTTCCGCACAGGAAGTACAGCCGGCGGCATGGTCTGCGCTCGGTATTGACGCGGTCGTGGTAGGGCAGGTGACGCCGAATGGCGACGGCAGCTATACCGTGGCGTATCAGCTGGTTGATACTGGCGGCGCGCCGGGCACTGTACTCGCGCAGAACTCTTACAAAGTGAACAAACAGTGGCTGCGTTATGCAGGCCATACCGCCAGCGACGAAGTGTTTGAGAAGCTGACCGGTATTAAAGGCGCTTTCCGCACCCGTATCGCTTATGTAGTTCAGACCAACGGCGGCCAGTTCCCGTATGAGCTGCGTGTTTCTGACTACGACGGCTACAACCAGTTTGTGGTTCACCGCTCACCGCAGCCGCTGATGTCTCCGGCCTGGTCGCCGGATGGCAGCAAGGTCGCTTACGTGACCTTTGAAAGCGGTCGTTCTGCGCTGGTTATCCAGACGCTGTCTAACGGCGCTGTGCGTCAGGTGGCTTCGTTCCCGCGTCACAACGGCGCGCCGGCATTCTCGCCAGACGGCAGCAAACTGGCGTTCGCGCTCTCTAAAACCGGCAGCCTGAACCTGTACGTGATGGATATCGGCTCCGGCCAGATTCGTCAGGTAACAGACGGTCGCAGCAATAACACCGAGCCGACCTGGTATCCGGACAGCCAGACGCTGGCCTATACCTCTGACCAGGCCGGTCGTCCGCAGGTTTATAAAGTCAACATCAACGGCGGCGCGCCGCAGCGCGTGACCTGGGAAGGCTCTCAGAACCAGGATGCTGACGTAAGCTCTGACGGTAAATTTATGGTGATGGTGAGCTCCAATGGCGGCGCTCAGAACATCGCTAAACTGGATCTGGTAACGGGTGGCGTGCAGACTCTGTCGTCAACGTTCCTGGATGAAACGCCAAGTCTGGCACCTAACGGCACTATGGTTATCTACAGCTCTTCTCAGGGGATGGGATCCGTGCTGAACCTGGTTTCTACAGATGGGCGTTTCAAAGCGCGTCTTCCGGCAACTGATGGACAGGTTAAATTTCCTGCCTGGTCGCCGTATCTGTAATAATAATTAATTGATTACTAAAGGAATCAAAGAAATGCAACTGAACAAAGTGCTGAAAGGGCTGATGATCGCTCTGCCTGTTATGGCAATCGCGGCGTGTTCTTCTAACAAGAACGCCAGCAATGACCAGAGCGGCGAAGGCATGCTGGGTGCCGGCACTGGTATGAACGGCAACGGCGGCAACATGTCTTCTGAAGAGCAGGCGCGTCTGCAGATGCAGCAGCTGCAGCAGAACAACATCGTTTACTTCGATCTGGACAAGTACGACATCCGTTCTGACTTCGCTGCAATGCTGGATGCGCACGCTAACTTCCTGCGTAGCAACCCGTCTTACAAAGTGACCGTTGAAGGTCATGCGGATGAGCGCGGCACCCCGGAGTACAACATCTCCCTGGGCGAGCGTCGTGCTAACGCTGTTAAGATGTACCTGCAGGGTAAAGGCGTTTCTGCTGACCAGATCTCCATCGTTTCTTACGGTAAAGAAAAACCTGCAGTACTGGGTCACGACGAAGCGGCATATGCCAAAAACCGTCGCGCCGTACTGGTTTACTAAGAGAATTGCATGATCAGTAACTTCAGACATCACCTGTTGGGTCTGTCGTTACTGGTTGGCGTAGCGGCCCCCTGGGCCGCTAATGCCCAGGCGCCAATCAGTGATGTCGGCTCAGGCTCGGTCGAAGACCGTGTCGTTCAACTCGAGCGTATTTCCAACGCTCACAGTCAGCTTTTAACTCAGCTTCAGCAGCAGCTCTCCGATAACCAGTCCGATATTGATTCCCTGCGCGGTCAGATTCAGGAAAATCAGTATCAGCTTAACCAGATTGTGGAACGTCAAAAGCAGATTTTGCTGCAGATGGACAGTCTGAGTAATGGCAATGGCGGAGCGGCCGCGGCGCAGGGCGGCGATCAGGCGCAAAACGGCGCGGCGCAAGCCTCACCGGACGCTGGCGCATCAGCGCCCGCAGCCAGCGCACCGACGCAAAGCGGGGATGCCAATACCGATTACAACGCAGCGATCGCGCTGGTGCAGGATAAATCCCGTCAGGATGAAGCCATCACCGCGTTTTCCAATTTCATTAAGCAATACCCGGATTCCACTTACCAGCCGAATGCCCATTACTGGCTCGGCCAGCTGAATTACAACAAAGGTAAGAAGGATGACGCGGCGTATTACTTTGCTTCGGTGGTGAAGAACTACCCCAAATCACCGAAAGCGGCGGATGCGATGTTTAAGGTTGGCGTAATCATGCAGGATAAAGGCGACACCGCGAAAGCGAAGGCCGTTTATCAGCAGGTTATCTCCAAATACCCTGGCACCGAAGGCGCAAAGCAGGCGCAAAAACGTCTGAATGCGATGTAATGCATGCGGCTTGACCAGATCCCGTATTATTTCTGGTCTTGCCGCATGAAACGTAAGCAGTTAAGTGATCTGTCTCGAAATTTTTGTTGCGTCAGAATCTTAAATCAGTAATATATGCCGCCGTTGCCACGGGATACGAAACAAACCCGCGGTGGCGAAAATGTGGGTCGTTAGCTCAGTTGGTAGAGCAGTTGACTTTTAATCAATTGGTCGCAGGTTCGAATCCTGCACGACCCACCACTCGCTCAGGTGGTTTAAATGAGCGATATCGTGAAGGCAACGTTGCGCGCATCGTTAAGATAAATTCCCTCCACGACTGACCACACGCAGTAAACCAGCGTAGTATCGGGTGATTAGCTCAGCTGGGAGAGCACCTCCCTTACAAGGAGGGGGTCGGCGGTTCGATCCCGTCATCACCCACCACTCGGGTCGTTAGCTCAGTTGGTAGAGCAGTTGACTTTTAATCAATTGGTCGCAGGTTCGAATCCTGCACGACCCACCATCGTTTCTGTGAAAACATGAGCGATATCGTGAAGGATAACGTTGCAAAGCAACGGCCCGAAGGGCGAGCGAAGCCGAGTCATCCTGCACGACCCACCAACGCTTTTGTTGGTATAAGCAGTAAATCTTTCAGATAACACCCGAACGGGTCGTTAGCTCAGTTGGTAGAGCAGTTGACTTTTAATCAATTGGTCGCAGGTTCGAATCCTGCACGACCCACCACTGAACGCGTGGGTGTTAACAGAAGGTGTGAAGGATAACGTTGCAAGACAGCATTTATCTTCCACAACCTCCCTCTGAAAGAAAGCAGTTCCCGAGCGGGTCGTTAGCTCAGTTGGTAGAGCAGTTGACTTTTAATCAATTGGTCGCAGGTTCGAATCCTGCACGACCCACCATCGCCTGATGTAAAAACAGAGGCGATATGTGAAGGATAACGTTGCGAAGCAACGGCCCGAATGACGAGCGAAGCGAGTCATCCTGCACGACCCACCAATGTAAAAAGGCGCCCTAAAGGCGCCTTTTTGCTATACGTACAGGTTCGGGTCGAGCCATTTATGGCGAGACAACGGAGCCGCGCGCAGCGTCTTTTTGCTTATCCGTATTTCCCGCCATTATCTGCCAATACGCGCTTTGTCTTTGCTACTGATTCCCATCATTCCTCACAGCCTGCCTCCCCACCTTTTCCTGTGACTTTTCCCCTTCAATCCGCTATCTTGTTTAGCATATAAAACAAATGAAGCTGCCAGGTGGCTCTCAACGGCTCGGTAACGCGGCTTTAGTTAAGTGCAAAAAACGAGATGGCGCAAATGAGTGTAATGTTCGATCCCGAAGCCGCAATTTATCCTTTCCCGCCAAAGCCTGCGCCGCTGAACGCAGACGAGAAGGCCGTTTACCGCGACAAAATAAAGCGTCTCCTTAAAGAACGCAACGCGGTCATGGTCGCTCACTACTATACCGACCCGGAGATCCAGGCGCTGGCCGAAGAGACGGGCGGCTGTATTTCTGATTCGCTTGAGATGGCGCGTTTCGGCGCGAACCACCCTGCGACGACGCTGCTGGTCGCAGGCGTGCGTTTTATGGGCGAAACCGCCAAAATCCTAAGCCCTGAAAAAACCATTCTGATGCCAACGCTTCAGGCGGAGTGCTCGCTTGACCTCGGCTGCCCGGAAGAAGAATTCGCCGCGTTTTGCGACAGCCATCCGGATCGCACCGTGGTGGTCTATGCCAATACCTCGGCGGCGGTGAAAGCGCGCGCTGACTGGGTGGTGACATCCAGCATCGCCGTTGAGCTGATTGAACATCTCGATAGCCTCGGCGAGAAAATCATCTGGGCGCCGGACCGCCACCTGGGCCGCTATGTGCAAAAGCAGACCGGTGCCGATGTGCTCTGCTGGCAGGGCGCATGCATCGTGCATGATGAGTTTAAAACGCAGGCGCTGGCGCGTATGAAAGCCCTGTCCCCGGATGCCGCCGTGCTGGTGCACCCGGAGTCGCCGCAGGCGATTGTCGATATGGCCGACGCCGTCGGCTCCACCAGCCAGCTCATTAACGCCGCGAAAACGCTGCCGCACCAGACGCTCATCGTGGCGACCGATCGCGGCATCTTCTACAAAATGCAGCAGGCCTGCCCGGAAAAAACGCTGCTTGAGGCGCCGACCGCAGGCGAGGGCGCAACCTGCCGCAGCTGCGCGCACTGTCCGTGGATGGCGATGAATGGCCTTCAGGCCATCGCAGAGGCGCTGGAGCATGGCGGAGCGGCCCATGAGGTTCACGTTGACGCCAGCCTGCGAGAAGCCGCGTTAACGCCGCTTAACCGCATGCTGGATTTTGCGGCTACACTTCGTCTTTCGGTTAAAGGAAACGCGTAAGGACATTACGCTTCGGGGATAATATGGATTTTTTTAGCGTACAAAACATTCTGGTGCATATTCCGCTTGGCGAGGGTGGGTACTCATTATCATGGATTGAAGCGGTCGGCACGCTTGCGGGGCTGTTATGCATCTGGCTGGCGAGCCTTGAGAAAATCGTTAACTACGTGTTCGGCTTAATCAACGTCACGCTGTTTGCGATTATTTTCTTCCAGATCCAGCTCTATGCGAGCCTGCTGCTGCAAGTGTTTTTCTTTGTGGCGAATATTTACGGCTGGTACGCGTGGTCGCGCCAGAGCAGCGATAACCAGGCGGCGCTGCACATCCGCTGGCTGCCGCGCCCGAAAGCCTTCGGTTGGCTGGCGGTCTGCGTGGTGGCGATTGGGTTAATGACGCTGTGGATCGATCCCGTGTTTGCCTTCCTGACCCGCATTGCGGTGCAGGTTATGCAGGCGGTCGGGCTTAACGTGGCGGCGCCCCAGCTTCAGCCTGACGCCTTCCCGTTCTGGGATTCCTGCATGACGGTCTTGTCCGTGGTGGCGATGATCCTGATGACCCGTAAATATGTCGAAAACTGGCTGCTGTGGGTCATTATTAACGTCATCAGCGTGGTGATTTTCGCCCGCCAGGGCGTTTATGCGATGTCGCTGGAGTACCTGATCCTGACGTTTATCGCGCTCAACGGCAGCCGGATGTGGATCAAAGCGGCGCACGAGCGGGGCTCGCGCGCGCTGTCTCACTAATGTGAATGGCCGTGGGCGTGCGGTGTGGCGTCCCCGGCATTCAAATCACAGTCTTTAACGCTGCATGACTGGTACTCAAGCTGTACCGTCGCGTGGGCTATCTGGTAGTGATGCCGCAGATAATCGTGAATGCTCGCCATCAGGGCGTCATGATCGTGCGGCGGGATCACTTGCACATGCAGCGTCATCACCGGTTTTTCGCCGACCAGCCACAGATGCACATGATGCACGTCGCGCGCTTCCGGGATTTCGCGCACCAGCCTGCGGCGCAGCTGCTCCACATCTACCGCGCGGGGCGCGCCTTCCAGCAGTTCATTCATGCTCTCCTGAAGCAGCCGCCAGGCGCTGCGCAGCACAAGACATGAGACCAGAATCGAGAGAATCGGGTCGATGGGCGTCCAGCCGGTCCAGAGAATAATCACCGCGGCGACAATCGCGCCAACAGAGCCCAGCAGATCGCCAAGCACATGCAGCGCTGCGGCGCGCACGTTCATGTTTTTCTCATCACTGCCGCGGTGCAAAATCCAGAATGACAGCAGGTTCGCCACCAGACCCGCAATGGCGATACCCAGCATCGGCCCACCCGCGACGGGTTCGGGCGTAATAAAACGCGCGATAGCCTCCCAGACGATAATGACCGTAATCACCAGCAGCGCCAGCGCATTGACGAAAGCGGCAAGCGTGGTTAAACGCAGTAGCCCAAAGGTATGCCTCGCGTTCGGGCTGCGGCGCGCGAAGCGCACGGCCATCAGCGCCACCAGCAGCGCGGCGGCGTCGGTAAACATATGGCCCGCGTCGGCCAGCAGCGCCAGTGAGCCGGAAAGCAGACCGCCGGCAATCTCCAGCACCATAAAAATGGCGGTGATCAGAAAGGCGATCAGCAGGCGTTTACTGTTAGAGTTATGAGAATGCTCGTGAGGATCGTGTGTATGAGAATGGGAATGGGCCATAGCGTGTGTCGCTCAACATTTTTGTTGTGGTTATCAATATCAGTCAGTTGCGCGGCAATCGCGCGTTACCACAATAGCAAAAATAAAGGAGAGCCGAAGCTCTCCTTTTGTATTCAGGCGTTAATGCGCTTACTGGGAAGTGCTGCCAGAGGTGCTCGGGCAGGCGTCGCCAGTACACTGTACGCTACCGGTAGAGCCGGAAGTGCTGCTACCGGTGGCGCCCATGTCGCCGCTGGTGCTGTGCGCGGTGCCGGAAGACGTACCAGTTGACGTGCCGGTGCCGGTGTTCACGCCGCTGTTGGCGGAATTAGTGCCGGAGGTATTGATGTTGCTGTTATCAACGCCGTTCGGAGCGACATTCTGTTTAGCGTCAGGCGCTACCTGGCCTGCGTTGGCGGCTGCGTTTGCAGAGCCCGTATCGCTACCCCCGGTTGCAGAACCGGAATCGGCGGCAAGCGCCGCGCCGCTGGCCAGAGTCAGAGTGGCGGTCAGAAAGAGTGAAGTCAGTTTATTCAGTTTCATAATCATGCTCCTGTTCTGGTCGTTATTGCTGGATAACTTCTTCCAACAGTGCACTGCGAAAAAGTTGATCAGCGTGTGTATTGCGGTCGAAAAAACCACACCATCGCCGAAAGGCAGTAGGTGATTCGGTAAAATGTATAAAACAGAGTGCTAACAATTAAAAAGTGTAGACTGGATCTCCCTTTACGCTACTTTCTGGCGTTTTTAAGTTAACTTCCAGGAATTTTCCGTGCGAAGTGTAAATGCGTGTTTACACTACTGGCGCGACAAGATAGATTGAAAGCATTGCTTTCCCACAAAACTGCAGGGCCTCCTGGAACCATCATGACTTATCAGAACGACGATCTCCGCATTAACGGCATCAACGAGTTACTCCCGCCTGTCGCACTCCTGGAAAAATTTCCCGCTACCGAAAAAGCCGCTGAAACCGTATCTGCGGCGCGCCAGGCGATTCATCAGATCCTGCATGGCGATGACGATCGCCTGTTGGTGGTCATCGGCCCGTGTTCTATTCACGATCCGATGGCGGCAAAAGAGTATGCCTCGCGTCTGCTGCCGCTGCGTAAAGCGTTAAAGAACGAGCTGGAAATCGTTATGCGCGTCTATTTTGAAAAGCCGCGCACCACGGTGGGCTGGAAAGGGCTCATCAACGATCCGCATATGGATAACAGTTTCCAGATTAACGATGGCCTGCGGATTGCGCGTAAATTGCTGCTGGATATCAACGACACCGGCCTGCCAGCGGCGGGTGAGTTCCTGGATATGATTACGCCGCAATATCTGGCGGATTTAATGAGTTGGGGCGCTATCGGCGCGCGTACCACGGAATCGCAGGTGCATCGCGAACTGGCGTCCGGGCTGTCCTGTCCGGTCGGTTTTAAAAACGGCACCGACGGCACCATTAAAGTGGCGATTGACGCCATCAACGCCGCCAGCGCGCCGCACTGTTTCCTGTCGGTGACCAAATGGGGCCACTCGGCTATCGTCAACACCAGCGGCAACAGCGACTGCCATATTATTCTGCGCGGCGGTAAAGCGCCGAACTACAGCGCGGCGCACGTTGCCGAAGTGAAAACCGGTCTTGAGAAAGCGGGCCTGAAACCGCAGGTGATGATCGATTTCAGCCATGCCAACTCCAGCAAGCAGTTTAAAAAGCAGATGGATGTCGGCGCGGATGTCTGCGCGCAAATCGCCGGCGGCGAAAGCGCCATTATGGGCGTGATGATTGAAAGCCATCTGGTGGAAGGCAACCAGAGCCTGGAGAGCGGTGAGCCGCTGGTGTATGGCAAGAGCGTCACCGACGCCTGCATCGGCTGGGAAGATACCGACGCTATCCTGCGTCAGCTCGCCGAAGCGGTCAAAGCGCGTCGCGGTTAAGTCGCTGTCTGAGAGGCCGGAAGAAAAGGTGGGTGCGCTGACGCTTACCCACCCTACATACCTCTTGTACCGTTCTAGTAGGGCGGATAAGCGAAGCGCACCCGCCGTTTCACGCGTCGCGGTTATACGCTTCCTGTGGTGGGTGCGCTAACGCTTACCCACCCTGCATACTTCTCGTACCGTTATAGTAGGACGGGTAAGCGCAGCGCACCCGCCGTTCCACGCGTCGCGGCTATACGCGCCCTGTGGTGGGTGCGCTAACGCTTACCCACCCTACATACCTCTCGTACCGTTATAGTAGGGCGGGTAAGCGAAGCGCACCCGCCGTTCCACGCGTCGCGGTTATACGCTCCCTGTGGTGGGTGCGCTAACGCTTACCCACCCTACATACCTCTTGTACCGTTGTAGTAGGGCGGGTAAGCGAAGCGCACCCGCCGTTTCACGCGTCGCGGTTATACGCTTCCTGTGGTGGGTGCGCTAACGCTTACCCACCC